>NZ_JBNILN010000001.1:0-912067 GCF_050107715.1 Metabacillus sp. 84
ATGTATTAGGCACGCCGCCAGCGTTCGTCCTGAGCCAGGATCAAACTCTCCAAAAAGTAGTTTGACTAGCTCTTGTTTAAAACTTTAGAATTAACGTTGGCACTTCGATTTGTTTAGTTTTCAAAGATCATTTTTTACCCCGCTTCAATTAGCGGCTTAAATAATATAACATGCCGCCCTTTTGGAGTCAACATCTTTTTTAAAAGCAGTAAAAAGTGTTTCGCCTGCTTCAGCGACGAATATTAATATATCACTATATCTTGATTAGCACAATAGTTTTTCACAGGATTTAAGTGAAAGTTTGATGCTGATAATCTTTAAGCGAAATGATGTTGTTCCTGCTTATCCGGATTCCTTCTATAACTAATGCCGTTTTTTGATGCTGAAGTGTTTCTTTATCCTTAATAGATAGTTCTCCTTTATAGTTAACAACCCTGTGCCATGGAAGATTGTATTTTTTACTCATCGAATGCAAAATTCTAACCACCTGTCTTGCCCCGCGCGGACTTCCGGCAGCATAAGCAATTTGACCATATGTCATAACCTTTCCTGCAGGAATGCTTTTAATAATCCCGATAACTTTTTCAGTAAACGGCTCCATGATCATTCTCCTTTTGTCCCGATTCCAGTTCAAGATTTATCGAAGGAACTGTTTAAATTCCATCCTCTTTTACAGCAATTGTTCTGGAACCAGCCTTTGTTATTCCCCATTATCTTATCAAATTCAATTTTAATAAGAACAAGAGAATGAAAAGTTCTTGTAAAGTATTGTCGAATAGGCTTATTTAGTGTATATTGAAAATAATTAAATATTTCGGTATACGACCACAAGGGGAGCCTTTGGCTGAGAATGAACGTTCTGTTCTAGACCCTTTGAACCTGTTGGATAATGCTTGCGTAGGGATGTGGCTTGATCGTTTATTAAGTGATTAAAGCAGTGCGTGGAAACAAGTGAGCATTCCCCGCATTGCTTTTTTTATATTCTCCTTTTGGTCGGTGCCCTTATAAGGAGAGAAAAGAATGAGAAATGAAAAATTGTTATTTATGACAGAAGCCGCGGTATTAACCGCTGCAGCTTTAATCCTTGACCTTTTATCGGGCTTTTTTATCAAGATGCCTCAAGGGGGATCCCTCTCACTGGGAATGATTCCGGTATTTTTAATGTCTTTTAGATGGGGATTAAAAGGCGGGCTTTTGACAGGCTTGCTGACAGGAATTCTCCAGCCTGTTTTGAGCACACTCTATTACGTTCACCCTGTCCAGGTCATTCTGGACTATCCCCTGCCGTTTATGCTGGTAGGAATGAGCGGACTTTTTGCCGGGTGGGTGCACAATTCCCTCAAAAATGGCAAATGGAATAATTTAATTGCCGTAATGGCTGCAGCATTGTTTGGTTCTGTTCTTCGGGCAGTCTCACATATCATTTCAGGAGTTTTCTTTTTCGGCTCCCTCGCGCCTGAAGGAGTTCCAGTTATGTGGTATTCAATCGGATATTCAGCTTCCTGGATGGTCCCTTCCTGGATTTTGGGCGGTCTATCTGTATGGCTCATTGTTCAAAATTCACCCAGTCTGATCAAACCTTCCGATAAAAAATCCGCCAGCCTATAAGGCTCGCGGATTTTCTTTGTCTACAAGATTTGCGATCAGCACATATCTTTCCGGGGCAGAACCGATAAAATTGAAAGGATAGCAGGTTGAAACGGTTAACGTTGCTCTGGGCTTCGGCACAATAACCGTCCGATCATCTTCATCAACAATCCGGACTCTCCGCACTTTGTAAGTGAATTTCCCTGCACTTGTTTCTATAATGAGCAAATCTCCTTCACCCACTTTGCCCAGCTCCCTGAAGACCGTATCGCGGTGACCCGATAATACGGTATTATCTTTTTCACCCGGCAGTACAGATTGCGCAAAATGCCCTACTCCCTTTTCGAGCTCGTCTTCATCGGTACCATGATAGATTGGCAAAACGGCATGCAGCTTGGGAATCGTCAATTCACCCATTTTTTCGCCAATTTTCGGCCTTTTTTCATATAACTGATTCTTCACTTTTTCTTTTTCTTCCGCTTGAGCCGGCTCCGCTCTAACGATGTTGTATTCTGTTTTTTGCTGTTCATAAAAGAAAAAAGCTTTTGCCAGTTTAAACGCATTGGATCCCGAGATAAACAGTCCTGAGGCGATTAAAATACCTGCGGCAGTAAAAAGAAGAAGCCACCGCTTCTTCTTTAACAATATCCTTAATTTCATCGGTTTGCTGGACGCAGCTTTCTGACTGCAAAGATTCCCGCAGCAGCCATTAAAAGTCCGGCAATCAGCCAGTTAGCTGAAGGAGTGGCAGTTTCCGGCATTTTAGCGCCTTTAACTGTAGAAACCGCCGGGCCAGCTTTAGCAGGATTATTTTTGGCGTCTGCTACCGTTTGAGCCGTTTCTTTTATGTCCTGGCCCGTTTCAGCTATTAAATCAGATCCAATCATTTCTGCTGTCAGCAGCAAATCAAGAATGAGGCGATTCTCTTTATCGTATAGTTCCACTAATAGATCCGACCCGTCAACATCTTCCAGGTTCATCATCATTTCCAGAGCCAATTCTTTTTGGATGCCATCTTTTACAAGATAGTACTTCGCCTGCAATTCAAGCAGGTCCATCATTTCCCCATAGATTGAGATCATTTCACGGAGCTGATCTTCCGTTATTTCATCAACGCTTTCGAATTCGCCTATTGCCAGCATGCGATCAGCAAGCTCTACTAATTCAATGTCGAGGTTCGGATTGTTTTCGTATAATTTCTCAAAATGAGCTCCCAGGCGTTCATCCTCTTCCTCAGTCAGACTAAGCTCATTAAAGGCCTCTTCAAAGCCAGTTTCAAATTCTGGCATAGAGTTATAGATTGCTTCATCAAGTTCTTCAATAGAAGCATAATCTTCGATGCGGATATCCTGTTCTATTAAATAATCATCAAATTCTTTACGGGATTCAAACCAGTAGCTTTCCCATAGTTCCTGCAATGATTCATCGTTAATTTCAACAGGAAATTCTCCAGCTATATAGAGAGAATCTATCAATAAATTTTCAAACAGGAACGTATCAGTAATCGTTTCCTCTTCAAATAAGTCTCCGTTTTCAACGAGAAGATTTGTCGCTTTTTCTATAGTAAGCCCCATCTCTGCCAATATATCAGAGAGACTTTTTTGAACATCTATTCTTGCACCCAAATAGCTTTCCAATTCTTCTGCATTCTCAAAATCAGAAAGGCTTAAGCCTTCATAATCTTCCAGATACAGCTCCAAACCCTCCTGGGACAACTCCACTCTCTCTAAATACGCTTGAAACCTTTCGCTTCCTGCATCAACTTTATCTGCAGCCATTGCCGTATGCGCTGCAAAAAGCTGAAGCAGAACAAAACATGCCGCGAAATATTTTTTCACCGCAGTATCCCCCTGTAATCTATTTGTAATAAATTGATTATAGTCCGAAAAATTTGTCATGTATAGTGTAATATTTTTAAAATTACTTTTTGCGTTCTATTTAATCTTAGGAATGAATCTAATAGAGCAGAAGAAAAAATCAGCGGGGGGGACGTTCGGATGAGCTTAACCTTTTATTTTATGCTTGGAAGTTTTATATTATCGATTTTTCATTTTTTATACAGTTATAAAGAGGCCATTCGTTTAGGCAACGAGGAAGGTCCCGTTTTTGGTTGGGCATTAGTATTTAATGTTCCGCTTGCATTCCTGTTTGCGATTCTTGCAAATCTTTTTCATCAGCAGTTAAATTAATCCTTCTATCAGCTGAAGCCCTTTATTCTATCCAATTGAAAAGGGCCCTGCCGGAGCAGGTCCCTTTTTTATGAGCGTTTTCCCTGCAGAAGCATGGATTTAAGGCGTTCGATATCTTTCCAGCCAAAAGCATATTCAACATGTTCTTTCTTACCTATTGAAAATGTTTCTTCTGCAATCAATTCAGGAAAATAGGATTCATAGAAACCCCTTGCCGGATTATCGCTAATCACCCACACCAGCACTGACTGATGCCCCATTTGAATGAGATCGTCAATTGAGTTTAACAGCAGAGCACTGCCGATTCCTTTGCGCTGAACCTCCTCGTAAAGATATATTGCGTAAATCTCACTGTCAAACCCGTGTTTTTCAGAACGCTCTTTTCCGTAGCTCGAAAATCCGACAATCCGGCCATCTTCGTCCTCCGCTAGAATCAGCTGGTTTAAATCAGCCTGAGCCCATTGTTTCTCTTTTTCTTCATATGTAAGTGAACGAAGATAGTCAGAGTCTACAATTTCCCTATAAGTGGACCGCCAGCTGTCAACATGAACTTTCGCAATCGCTTTAATATCTTCCTCGGCTGCTTTTCTGATCTTAAACACATGACTTCCCCCTGATTAATCAAATTCTTTACTTTTCTATACCCGATTTCTTTCCTGATTCATCCATATTGCTTGAGTGAGAAGTTTTTATTCTTACATCTCCGGCAATAAAAAGAATAATTCCGGTGATGATCACTATACTCCCGGCTGCCTGAGTCCAAAAAATATTTTCATTCAGAATAAAATAAGCCAGGATGATCGCTCCTGCAGGCTCAAAAAGAATAGCCATCGAAATTGTATTCGTACTGGTCCACTTCAGGGCCCAATTAAACAGGGAATGACCAAGCAAATTCGGAAACACTGCAAGCATTAGAAGCATCAACAGATTTTCCCCATTCCCCGGATTAAGATTGTAGGAAAAAAGCAGGCAATAGACGAGCAAAGCGGCGGCGCTTATTCCATAAACAAGCGTTGTATACAAAATTAGTGTATGGCGCTTCCTTACATCCTGGCCAACTAGCAAATAAGCCGTCACCATAAAGCAGGCGGCCAAAGCCAATATATCACCGGCCAACGCCCATCCGCTGATTTGGAAATCCCCCCAGCTTATAATCGCACTTCCCCCAATTGCCAAAGCAGCACTCAAAACCGCTTGCCGCGAAACCCTTTCCCCAAATAGGAAGTAAGTTCCTGCAAAAGCAAACAGCGGCTGCAGTGTTACAAGGACAACTGAGCTTGCAACAGAGGTCAGCGCCAAGGACTCAAACCACAAAATAAAGTGGAAGGCCAGAAAAACTCCAGCAAGTGAAATATACAGCCAATCTTTTCTTGTCATGGTACGCAAACCTGCTCCTCTAGTAAATAAAAAAAACGGAAGCATAAGCAGAACCGAAAACAGCATCCGATAGAATGCCGTAACCGGCGGCGGTGTAGTCGTTAATTTAACCATAACCGCAGATGCCGATACCGAAACCACTCCAATAAGTAGAGCGATATATGAATAGGTCTTATGCTTATTCATGCTGGTCGTCTTCCTCCTATTACCTATCCTGAAAAGGGCGAGAATTGTAGAAAGATAGTTTTTAAAATATTCTGTTAATATTGTATAATGAAAGCGTCATCTTTTAATAAAAGGAGGTCCTATGAAACCATTAAAGCAACTGACGATCGGAGAAATGTTTTCTGAAACGGTTAGAGAGTATAAAGACTGTGATGCGATTGTGTATTCAAAAGAGGAGGTCCGCTATACCTACCAGGAATTTTACGGGGAAACAGCAAAAATTGCAAAAGCTCTTATGGGCCTTGGGATTAAAAAGGGAGATCACGTCGCTGTATGGGCAACAAATGTCCCAGAATGGCTCCTCCTGCAATTTGCCACTGCAAGAATGGGTGCTGTACTCGTCACGGTGAATACGAGCTACCAAGAGCACGAACTTGAATACTTGATGAAGCAATCGGATTCAAAAGCCCTCTTCCTTATTGATGGCTTCAAAGGGACCTCCTATACCGATATGCTGCAATCTATAATGAGTACCCCCGGCCATCCACTCACTAAGCTTAAACATGTCATTTACATAGGCAGCGGACCCGGCCCTGAAGGAATGTCCGGATGGAATGAATTTTTAATGCAGGCCGCCGGCGTATCTGATGAAGAGCTGGAAATGAGAGAAAAGGATCTTAATCAGCACGACGTCATTAATATGCAGTATACCTCTGGAACGACAGGATTTCCGAAAGGGGTCATGCTTACCCATCACAATATAGTAAACAATGCATACCTCGTTGCAAGCGCCATGAATCTCACCAGTCAGGATCGTCTTTGTATACCGGTTCCCTTCTTCCATTGCTTCGGTTGTGTGCTTAGTACAATGGCTGCCGTCACTGTGGGAGCGGCGATGGTTCCAATTGTGGAATTCAGTCCGGATTTAGTCCTTGAAACCGTGGAAAGGGAACGCTGCACCGGCCTGCAGGGAGTTCCAACAATGTTTATTTCCGAGCTTTCGCTGGATTCATTTCCTTCCTATGATTTGTCCTCCCTCCGGACCGGGATTATGGAAGGCTCCCCCTGCCCGGTCGAAGTGATGAAAAAAGTGATAGATCAAATGGGCATGAAGGAAATTACAATCTGCTATGGGCAAACCGAATCTTCACCAGTGATTACCCAAACAACAGTTACTGATTCAATCGAACGCAAAGTTGAAACAGTCGGCAGGCCCCATCCCCATGTAGAAGTGAAGATCATTAATCCGGTAACAGGGGAGGAATCGCCGCTTTTTGAGCAAGGAGAACTTTGTACGAGAGGATATTTGGTAATGAAGGGCTACTATAACATGCCCGATGCCACAAATGATGCGATTGATGGAGAGGGCTGGCTTCATACGGGCGACCTGGCAACGATGGATGAGGAAGGTTATATCAAAATTACCGGCAGGCTGAAAGATATGATCATCAGAGGCGGAGAGAACATTTACCCGCGTGAGATTGAAGAATTTTTATATAAGCACCCTGACATTATAGATGTACAGGTCATTGGGGTTCCTGATAAAAAATACGGAGAAAGGACCGCTGCCTGTATTCGTTTAAGAAGCGGAGCCTCTTTATCTGCAGATGAGATCCGAACGTATTGCCAAGGCAAGATCGCTTTTTATAAAATTCCGGAGTACTGTTTTTTTATGAACGAATACCCTATGACAGCCTCAGGAAAAATTCAAAAGTTCAAGCTGCGTGAGCAGGCATTGGTCTGGATTAAAGAAAAAGTTTAGGTGAGTTTCGGAAAGCGACTTCCTATTTCAGGTTTGATATGATGAAGGGGAAAAAGAGGAGGAATCCGCCATGTTTGAACATATGCAGAAAGTACGAGAAGAATTGCTCAACACTTTAAATGCGGTTACAGATGAACAATTCAATGAAAAGCCAGCATCAGATCAATGGAGCATTGGACAAGTGGTTGATCATCTTCAAAAAATGGAAAATATCGTATTGAAAAACCTGAAAGAATCCATTCCTGACGCTGAAGAAAAAGTCGTTGAGGAAAAGCAGCTCGAGATTGTAACCGATCGGTCGCGTAAAGTACCTGCTCCAGATTATGTGGCTCCAAGGTCTGCACCCATTGACCGTGTTGAAACCATAACCGCCCTCGAGGAAGCAAGACGTGATTTGACTCAGTTTACAGAGCTTCTGAAGGAAGATTTTGATCTGACAAAAAGAGCATTAAAGCATCCAGTACTCGGTGAGCTTTCTGTAAAGCAGTGGATTGAATTTGTAGGGTACCACGAAAAACGCCATCTGCTGCAAATTCAGGAAGTTAAAGAAAGCATAAGTGCCTAAATGGTAAAAGCAGCCATCCCTTTGGATCCGGCTGCTTTTCATTGCTTAATCAGTTTAACGTCACCGGTTGTCCTGTTTACCGAATAAGAAAGTTCCTGTTCGCCGGAGGCAGTATTTCCCCCTTCTATCCAAGAGGCACGGCAAATATACTCCTCAGCCGTCTCCAGCAAAAACTCAGCACCCGCTTCTTCTTTTCCCCCGCGCTCAAGAGAATCCACAACAAGCAGGAGCGCCTCATCTTTTGTTACTTCATGGTCAGCGAGGACCTCTTCCTGCAATGGCGACTTAAATCCTGCTGCAGTGATCAATTCTTCTCCAAAAAATTCATAAAACATAAACAGTGCAAGCCCTAATCCGAGAATTGCCTGTGCCGCTTTCATCCTTTCAGCCTCCCGCTCTTCTTCCTACTATTATTATCGGTCCTCAAAGCTGTCGAATAAAGGGGTTTTATGTAAATATAATGTAAATTATCAGGTCTTTTTACACTCGTAAAGGACTATTAGCATTTTGCCTTATTCTAATTGTTCCGTGGGCATCCCCTTTATGAAGCAAAGCTAATTCAAAATAACTTTTAAAAATGTTATTGACTTTTCCTGAAAAATCGTTATGATTTATATTATGCGCTAAAGCATAAAAATATTACGGGGCATTAGCTCAGCTGGGAGAGCGCTACACTGGCAGTGTAGAGGTCAGCGGTTCGAGCCCGCTATGCTCCATCCTTATAAACAAAAACCCTTTTATAGAAAAGGGTTTTTGTTTTTTTATTCTCCATTTCGGCTCCAGACTAATGTTATCCAAGGTAAAGCATCCTGCCGCTGAAAGATTAATTCTTTTCTTTAATGGCAGTAAGCAGATCAATTAAAAGACTTGTCTTCTCTTGTTTTACACTCGTACCGGCCTCTGGCAGGTTGACAAAAGTGAATTCCACAAAATAGTTGTTTGTAAAACATTGCTGCAGCACGTCACATCCGCCAAATACAGAAGTAATAAAGCGATTAAATCCGGTGAGCTGCACATTTTCACAATTTATTTCGTAATCACCAATTTCATCTGCTGAACAAAGCAGAACGTTGTCTACACAAATCTTTCCTTCGCAGCACATATGGCTTCGATTGTCCTGGTTCGTATAAAATGGCTCACATTGGTTCAAAGAAGAAGAGTCTACTTCCCCTCCGCAGTCTCCTTGAATTACAGTACTGATTACGTAAGGGATACAGCCCACCACACGCAATTGGTTAAATTCTACTTCAACGTTCCCGCATCCCTCAACGAAAACATTTCTTACACAAGTTTCGTTCAGTACTCTTAACTGGTTTAAGTTGTATGCCAGCCGTTCTGGGCCGATTACTGCGAAACCTTCCGGGATTTGTTTTCTGCAGCAGTCAGCGGCGATTAGGTTTATGGCACCGCACGGAGAATCCGCCGGAGCATGATTAACTTGTCCATTTTGTAACTCATTGTATTCTTTATATGAAAGCTTTTTAGCTTCTGATATATTAACCACTCCCAGTCATTGAAAATCAATCTGATAAAAGCATGAACCATAACCAGCTCTTACATCTTAACGGTTATGCAATATATCGTATGTTCATCAATGAGAAGTGACTGGACAAAGAGAAGGTGTGATTAACACAATTTTTTAACTCCTGACTGGTTCAATACCAGCTACCGTAGTCGAATTTCAGATATCATGACAGTTCCGCCATATGGTAGAGAGGTGCAGCCAGGAACACTCTTCTGAATGGTCTTTACGAAGCTGCCTTTTTCAACGTTTCATCCGCTTCCTACCTAGCTCACGTCCTCGTATCCAAAAATCTGTTCCTACTGCCTCTTCAATAAGAACCTTGGGGCAGGAAGAGACTCTTGTTCAGCTTCAAAATAAGCAAGCTTCCCGGGAATACTGGATACAATCGCAGGCATTCCCATCCCGACAGCCTTATGAAGTGCGGTTGATAGCGGCAGCTCCTTGCCATCAATCTCTTCATCCCAGGAAATCACATAGCAGGAGGCTCCGGCTCCATGCTGCTTCAATAATTTTGCTATATCCGCCGGGTCTGAATTTGGTTTCGGTATTTCTATTAAAAATTCCTCACGAAGAGTGGTTCTGTAAGAATGGCAAAGCCGGTCCAAAGCATCTTGGCGTTTTTTTGCTGATGCCAATTCGAATGTGACCCTGCTTTGAACTCTTTTCGTAAAAAATGCTCTTACGATGGTTTCTTCTAGTTTTTTATTCACTCTTCGTCCCTCTTTTCAATATCTGCTGAAACAATTGATTCCATTTCATATACCGATTAGTTCCGCATGATCCACTATCTTAAAAGTAGTTTATAGGATCAATCGGTTTGATGGCAATAAGAAATCCTGCTGTTTAAAGGGCTTGGAAGCTGCCATCATTTCCAGTAAATGTTTCATTTTAAATAAAAAGGAAAAGATTAAAACTAGCAAGAGCTTTGGATTGGAGGAGAATACATGGCAACCAGAAAAGTCGATGTTTTAATAGCCGGCGGGGGCCCTTCAGGACTTAGTGCGGCTTTGGTTCTTGGACGGGCCAGGCGGTCTGTTTTGCTGATTGATGACGAAAAGCCGAGAAATGCTGTCGTCAGGCAATCACATGGATTTCTTACTAGAGATGGAATCGAACCGATGAAGCTAAGACAGCTTGCCAGGGAGCAAATCTCTCAATATGATTATGTGCACTTTGAACAGGATTGTGTGGAATCCATTGAAAAAGCGGGAAAACTGTTCCTTGCCTCCACTAGGAGCGGTCTAGCTGTATATAGCAGAAAGGTTATTATCGCAACAGGGATGAAGGATGACCTGCCTGATATTCCAGGACTTGCCGATGCCTACGGCAAATCCATTTTTATGTGTCCTTACTGTGACGGGTATGAGCTTCAAAGCAGACCTATGGCAGTATTTGGACAGGGGGAAAATTTAGTTAAGTTTGCATCCGTCATTTGGAATTGGAGTAAGGATTTAATCGTTTTTACAAATGGTGATGACCATCTTTCTGCCAATCAAAAAAAAGAACTGGATGAGCACGGTATCCGTATAATAGAAACAGCCATTGCCGGACTTATGTCTGAAAAAGGCATGTTAAAATCCGTTGTTCTGAAGAATGGAGAGGAAATTCAACGTGAGTTTGGTTTTATAAAGAACTCCGGCCAGCACCAGTCTGCCCGCCTCCCCGATCAGCTCGGCATCCGCTTAAAGAATAATGGAGGCTATGAAACCCTTCGCCACGGCTTAACCGAAGCAGCAGGCCTTTTAGTTATCGGTGATGCTAAAAATGCCTTTACCTCTCTCATAGGTGCAGCAGGAGAAGGGTATGAAGCGGGAGTAGCTTTAAATGATGATATGATTCAGGAAGATTGGGAGAAATCAGTCAAGCCCTAAAATGAGCAGGATGAAACACCGCCATACATCCCCCATGAGGAAAGCATTAGGTTTCACGCCCATGAGAATGAATTCCAGCTGCTTTTATGTGATTTACAACCGCTCAATCTGAACGTGATTGTCGCTTTTCCTCCAAAATCCTTATTTTTTTGATTTTTCTGTTAAATAATTCGTGCTATCCAGTCCCTTTTCCTATATAAATGAACTATAGACCTATAGATCAAGGGGGAAAAGGGGATGGAACCAACAATTCAGCCTGAGTTTAGAAAGAGAGCGGCGAGAAAAAAAGCGTTACTTATCACCAGTTTCATTTTAGTCTTCACACTCATCACAGCCGGGATTTTTGTAAACGTTTACACAAAATCAAGCCTGCCAGTTGTAGCGGGAGAAATTACAATTCCCGGTTTATTAAAAGAAACGTCTGTCACTCGTGATGAGCAGGGAGTTCCGCATATAAAAGCGGAAAGTGATCAGGATTTATATATAACTCAAGGGTATGTGCAGGCCCAGGACCGTCTTTTTCAGATGGATTTAAGCAGAAGACAGGCCTCGGGCCGATTGAGCGAAGTCGTCGGTGAAGCCACGGTGAACCGGGACAAATTTTTCAGGACACTGGGTTTGAGGCGGGCTGCTGAAGCCTCGCTTTCTGCCTATGATGCTGAATCACTAAAAGTGCTGCAGTGGTTTGCAGATGGAGTCAACACGTATATAAAGGATGCACAAAAAGAAGGGAAGCTGCCTTTGGAGTTTACTCTTTTAGGATATGAGCCTGAAGAGTGGACACCGCTTGACTCTCTGACAATAGGAAAATATATGGCCTTTGACCTTGGCGGACACTGGGAGGATCAGGCCTTCCGTTACTGGGCAGCCGAGCATCTGACTAAAGAAGAAGCCACGGAGCTTTATCCAAGCTATCCTAAAGACGCTCCAACGATCCTGGCCGCCTATAAGGATCTGGAGATCAATATAGAAGAAAGTCTAGCGCACGCGGTGCTGCCCCGGGAATTTAACGGGAGCAACAACTGGGTAGTGAGCGGAAAGAAGACCACAACAGGCAAGCCGCTGCTCGCAGATGATCCCCACCTCGGTCTTGCCACCCCGTCCATTTGGTATCAAATGCACTTAACCTCTCCTTCCCAAAATGTGAGCGGCGTCATTTTTGCTGGAGTTCCGGGAATCATTCTCGGACATAACGAAAAGATAGCCTGGGGGGTAACGAATACAGGCCCGGATGTCCAGGATCTATATATCGAGAAGCGGAATCCTGATAATCCCGAGGAATTTCTTTACAACGGCAGCTATGAAAAAGCGGAAATTATCGATGAACCCATCGCTGTAAAAGGCGGGGAAACCATTCTTTATACAGTGACTGAAACAAGACATGGTCCGGTTATGTCTGAATTCTCGCTCGATCAGAAAAAGGATACCGTCCTTGCGATGAAATGGACGGCTTTAATGCCGAGCACGGAGCTGCAGGCTGTTCTTGAAATGAACCGTTCAAAAGATTGGGGCGAATTTGAAAAGGCTTTGGAAGACTTTCATGTTCCCACTCAGAACTTTGTGTTTGCCAGTGAAGACGGAACGATCGCTTATAAAGCAAACGGGAAAATTCCAATCCGGAAAAAAGGGGACGGTCTCCTGCCTGTGCCAGGGTGGACGGATGAATATGAATGGACTGGATTTATCCCATGGGATAAGCTTCCGCGCAGTGTCAATCCCGATGAAGGATTTTTAGCGACGGCCAATAATAAGGTCATTGACGACAGCTATCCTTACCATATCAGCCATCAATGGGCACAGCCCTACCGTTATAAAAGAATTGAAGAGTTTTTAACGAGCAAGGATGAGCTTTCTGCAGAGGATATGAAAGAGCTGCAAATGGATCAGAAAAACCTCTATGCTGCAGAATTCGTTCCTGAATTCCTTACTGTCCTAAAAAAGCAGAACCTGACTGCTGAAGAAAAAGAAGCTCTCGCTGTTTTAGAAGAGTGGAATTATGAGGACAACAAGGATTTTGCAGCTCCACTCATTTTTCATCTGTGGATGAAGGAACTGCCCAAGCACCTTTTCAGTGAGAAAATCCCTAAAGAAATGAATGAATTATTCCGTGGAAAACAGCAAGCAACAGATGAACTGCTCCGGAAAGCTTTAAATGGTGAAAAGTCTGTATGGATTGAAAATAAAGGCGGTTTGGAGCAAGTGCTTCAGCATACGCTGAAAAAAGTAATGGCTGATGTAAGGGATCGCTACGGGGATGAACGCTCCGGATGGAAATGGGGAAACTATCACCGCGTATACTTTGCTCACCCCCTATCATCGGCTTCACCTGTTCTGCAATGGGTGTTTAACAGTCAAAAGCCGATTCCAGCCGGGGGCAGCCAGGTAACGGTAAAGGCAGCAGCCTATAAAGCAGATGGAACTGTCGATCACGGAGCACCATGGCGCTTTGTGGCTGATTTGTCTGACCTCTCGAAGGCTTATCACAGCAATAGCCCGGGCCAGTCTGGTCATTTTAGAAGCGAATGGTACAGCAATCAGCTGAGAAATTGGACAGAAGGCATGTATCACGAGACAAAGATGAACCTTGATGCGGCGAATGGAGATGTTCTTATTCTTTTGCCCGGCAAGTGAGCTTTAACTGAAAAGCTGACGTATCGGCAAGTGGTGAGTCCGGTTCAAAGATTAACAGGCCTGCTCTATCTGCCCAGGCGCTGGCTCTGCTAAAGCACTGAAGCTCCGGCACTCATTTGCACAAGTCCTGCCCTGATAAGGCTTAGTATAGGTATTGCCCATATCCCGCCCGAAGAAGATGTAAATTATGCTCAGAGCAGTGCTCTGAGCATTAATTGTTCCGTATATTTTCATGCGTCTCCGGAGTCTCGCTCTGCCAATAGAGCAGGAGCAGTGACTGCACAGACACCCGTCCAATGCATCGCAGCCGCTTTAACAATTACAAATCATCATTACATTCCCATCTGGATCCTTTATATGAAACCAGGCTGTTCCTCCAGCCCATTCTAGATCTCTCACTTTTTCTATTCCAAGCCCCTGAATAAAGGTAAGCGCAGCTTCTATATCGGGGGCGTAGAAGTTGAAGATTGAGTTTGTGCCTGGATTATGTACGAAGTGCGGGTCAAAGCTGTGATCATCCAAAGTCAGAGACGTGGTTCCGGCAACAGGAATATTGTATACAGGGGATCGTACTGTTTCTAAATCAATTTTTAGTCCAAGCAGCTCAGCGTACCATTGAACTGATTTTTTCAGATTCGCTGGACAAATACTCCGTTCATCTGGTTGTGGACAGGTTTCGTGTGATTCATTTTTCACAGCTCCTCTCATCTCTATCTCCTATTCCACAGGCAAGTCATAATCCCCTGCTGAGCAGGGGATTTCAGCCATTCTTATTGATAGACGGATAGAGGTACAGACACTTCCGGCATTCCCCCTGCATAGGCAGCGATCTCATATTGCTGAAAAATAAGTGTTAAACCGTTCTCCTCAAATGTCCAGGCTCTGTCATTGCTGATCTCGATGTCTTTTAATGTATCCTTGAAAATCATTGAATTTTCTTCCTCAGATTGAGCGGTTAACTCTTCCACCGCGTAGTTTTTAACTGCTTCCTTTTTGTTTTGAATAACATCCAGAAGCTTAAACGCGGATCCATCTTTTACATTAAAATTCATCGTTTTGGCTATGGTGCTTCCGTGCGCCCCGCCTTCGTACTGGTAGTCATAGGAGATGATGCTGAGCAAATGATTTTTGTTAAAGGATACCTTGTATGTGGTTTTAAATTCATATGGGGTCCATTCATATGGTTTCCCATCTTTTTCCCAGTCTTCTTTATGCTTCTCTTCTTTCTGCATCAATTTTAGATACTGCAGGCTGTTTTCCTTTGCCTCCGCAAGCAGCTGTCCGTTAATGGCTTTCTCCGCTTCCCGGCTGCTCAAACCGCTTACCTGTGCATACTCTACTGGCGTATCCTTATATGTGTGCTTGACTATTTTCACACCATTAGCCGTTTCATCTGAAGAGTTGGAGGATACCTGTCCCTTTCCAGCTGGATGAGAGGCGGCTGGAGTTTCGGCTGACGGATTGGCGGCTGGCGGCTCGTTTTCTGTTTTTGCTGCTGAAGCAGCTTTTGGTATGCTTTCTTTCTGCTTAAATGCTGCATCTGCCTCTGATGAAGATGCAGCGGCCTGACAGCCTGCTGCGCTAAAAGCTAAGCCTGCGGCCATGATTAGCGATGCTGCTTTATTCATGATTCCATCTCCTTTTTTTGGGTTGTGTTTAGCCATCAATTGTTTAACGGCAGAAATTTTCGTATTGTTGCTTTATATATGCATTTTGTTGTATTTGTAAAGAATATTCAAATTCTTTACAATGAAAAGAATAGCACGCTGCAGGGAGGACCAAATATGAAATCATATGTGCACCAGCCTGATGGAATTTTTAAATCTGTTTGTTCATTGGATTGCCCGGACCAGTGCGGACTTCTTGTGCATAAGGTGAACGGGAAAATTGCAAGGGTGACGGGAGACGGAGATCACCCAGTAACTCAGGGCAGCATTTGCAATAAGGTAAGGCATATGGCAGAGCGGCTTTACGATCCAAAACGGCTCATGTATCCGATAAAAAGGACGGGAGAAAAAGGAGAAGGCCGATTTGAGAGAATCAGCTGGAATGAGGCAATTGATACCATTCACTCCCGCTGGACAAGTCTCATTGAAGCAAATGGTCCCGAGAGCATCCTACCTTACAGCTTTTATGGGAACATGGGGCTTTTATCTTCGGAATCATTAGACCGCCGTTTTTTTCACAAGCTGGGGGCAAGCCTTTTAAACCGTTCGATATGTTCCGCAGCGGGTGCTGTCGGATATCACTATACAATGGGAGGCGGCTTCGGCATTGATCCTGAGAATACTGTTCATTCAAAACTCATCATTTTCTGGGGAATCAATGCGGTAAGTACCAATATGCATCAAATCACATTGGCGCAAAAAGCACGCAAAAAGGGTGCGAAAATTGTGGTGATCGATGTTCATAAAAATCAGACCGGCCGTATGGCAGATTGGTTTATCCCTATTCAGCCCGGGACGGACAGCGCACTGGCTCTGGCTATCATGCATGTGCTGTTTAAGGAGAATTTAACAGACCATGATTTTCTCGCCAAGTATACAGCTGGAAGTGAAGAACTGAAAAAACACGTGCTCTCATACGATCCTGTTACCGTCGCCCGCATAACCGGTATCCCTGCAGACGATATTCAAAGACTTGCTAGAATGTATGGAAAAACAACACCTTCCTTTATTCGGATCGGAAATGGCATTCAGCACCATGATAATGGCGGAATGAATGTCCGGACGATTGCCTGTCTTCCCGCTTTAACGGGCCAATGGCTGCATAAAGGCGGGGGTGCGATTAAAGGAAATTCCGGTTATTTGCAGCACAACAGCGCAGCGTTAATCCGAACGGATTTGCTCGAGAAGAAAAATACGAGGACGATTAACATGAATGAGATTGGATCTGCCTTATTGGAACTGGACCCGCCCATTCGCTCTCTTTTTGTTTATAACAGCAATCCGGCACTTGTCGCGCCTGAAAGCAACAAGGTAAGAAAAGGGCTGGCCCGGGAGAATTTGTTTACTGTTGTGCACGAGCTGTTTATGACGGAAACCGCCAAGTATGCGGACTTGGTTTTACCCGCATCCTCATCCTTTGAAAATACCGATTTCTATACTTCTTATTGGCACCACTATATGCAAATTCAGCATCCGGTGATTGATAAGTACGGGGAATCAAAGTCTAACGCTGAGGTCTTCCGGCTGCTCGCTGATGCATTTAATATGGATCCTTCTTTATTCCAGATCACAGAAAAAGAACTGATTCAGCAGGCAGTGGACCATTCAGAAAACCCCTGCTTGAAGGGAATCAGCTATGAACAGCTTGAGCAGCATCATTTTGTTAAAGCGGATGTAAAACCGCTTTTTCCCGGCAGACTTGAAACACCGAGCGGAAAAATCGAGCTGTACTCCAAACAGATGAAGAATGATGGGTTTCCAGCTTTGCCAGACTATACTCCTCTTGTACCAGAGGGTGATTGGCCGTTTTTATTTGTCCCGGGGCCGAATCATAACTTCTTGAACTCAACGTTCAGCCATTCGGTTAAGCATATGGCTTTAGAAAAGGAGCCGCGTCTTCACATGAATGAACAGGATGCAGAAAGAATGGGCATTTCTGAAGGTGATTCTGTCCGTATATGGAATCACAGGGGTGAGTGTGAGCTCACTGCTTCGATTGGACAAAGTGTGCTTCCGGGTGTATTAGTGAGCCAGGGATTATGGGCGGACGTTCCCGGTACGAAGCATCTCGTTAATTCGTTAACGCCTGACCGGCTTGCGGATATGGGCGGTGGCGCCGTATTTTTCTCTGGAAGAGTCAATGCCGAAAAAATCAAGGCGTCGGAATAATCGAATGCTTTTTGACCTTGAAAAGCATGAAATCAAAGCGCTTCTCTAAAACCCGGGCAGGTAGAATGGCATCTAAAAAACAAAAACAGGCAGCCGACTTCTGAGCTGTCTGTTTTGAAACACCCTTATTCAGGTTTCTGAAGTTCTTCCTCGAAAAAGAATGTACTTGGTTTCTCATTCACAATATACGAATACTTCTTCATATGTTTAACATATTGGGATTTCGCAATTGTAACGGTCTCTCTTGTTTTTTTTATGATTGCCTTTTCTCCGGTGTGAAACTGGCTGTTCGAGTTTTTCAAAAGGACACTCCCTCTCTAATTTCATTATATCATATAAAATGCGCTGCCATTCTATACGCAGGCGGGAGGATTTTACCAGAATACGCAGCTGTAAAAAGACAGACACTTTAAGAGTGCCTGTCTTTCATGCGCAGACTACCTGTTCTTGATCTCAGCGCGTTCATCAGACTCTTGGCCGGTATTTTTTTCTTTGGGCCCGGTTTCTTCTCCTACACCTTTTAACAAAGTCAGCATGAGCGTTATCGCCCGATTGACTTCAGGGTCTCTTAACGATTTAAGAAGTTCGAACAGGCCGGTTTTCTTGTCTGTATCTTTTTGTTCGGCTACTCTCTCTATCCCGCGGTTCATTTTCAGCAGAATTGGTTCGAGCTCTTTAACATTGATTGTGCCCAGCATGCCCACCATTAACAGAAGATTACGCAGGGCATTCGTGTTTTCTTCTTTGTCTGTTGCCTTTACGAAGACGTTCAAAACTTTGTCGCCCTGTCCGACCAATCCGTTCAGAAGCGGTAGAATTCCCTTATCCTCCATGTGGCGCATTAACTTTAGCGATTCAAGAATGGCAGACTTGTTATCGACTAAAGCTTCCTGCATCTCCATCAATTCCTTTTTCCGTTTCTCCTCTTCGCTCAGTTCAAGTTTTTTAATCTTATTGATTGCATTAGCCATTGGATTTGCGCCCCTTTCTTACTGCGTCTCCAGGGAAAACATAATCTTTTCTTGCCCACTTTTTATGAACTTCTACCCCGGTTCTTGGCTGAGGATTCCCATTTCGGTGATTGACTTTAGGCAGCGGATCGACTCCATCCGCATTCAGTACCTCTAGTCTTGCCTTCACTTCTTTATAAGCAGGAGTATCGGTGTCCTTATCCGCATGGCTGCTTGTCAGGAAATTGATGGCTGCTTCTCCGTTGTCATTCATCGGAAGATAAACCTCCTTGCCGCGTACCCGGTCCGTTACATGAGCTTGTACCTTAACATGGCCGTATGGTGATACCAGTCTGACAACCGCGCCTGTTCCAAACCCTTTTTCTTCAGCTAATGCTGCGGATACCTCTAAGAATGTTCTAGGTGTTTTGCTTGAAATGCCTTTAGATTTATAGGTCATATTCCCTTCATGGAAGTGTTCAAGCAAACGGCCATTGTTTACATGGACGTCATATTCCGGATCATAGGTGAGCGGCTGAGTCCACTCGACCGGAACCAGTCTCGCTTTTCCATCCGGAAACGGAAACCCATCTGTGAACAGCAGCGGAGTATCTTTCCCATCAGGCTCAACAGGCCACTGAAGACTTTTGTAACCTTCAAGGCGTTCATAGGTTACACCCGCGAAGAGCGGAGCAAGCTGCGCAGCCTCTGCCATAATTTCACTTGGATGGCTGTAGCTCCAATCTGCTCCAAGCCTGTTTGCAATTTCCGTGATGATTTGCCAGTCCGGCTTAGAATCACCAAGAGGTTCAAGTACTTGATAAAGCCGCTGAATTCTGCGCTCCGTATTTGTAAATGTACCCTCTTTTTCAAGGCTGGGGCTTGCCGGAAGAACAACATCCGCAAACTGCGCCGTGCGGGTGAAAAAGACATCCTGAACAACAAAGAATTCCAGCTTGTTATACGCCTCATGCACATAATTGATATTAGAGTCCACGACGCCCATATCTTCGCCTTTTAAATACATAGCTTTTAATTTTTGATCATGAATGGCCGCGATCATTTCATGGTTATTCAATCCTGGTTCAGCTGGAATTTCCGCTCCCCAGGCTTGTGCATATTTTTTACGTACCGCAGGATCTGTTACCTTTTCATAGCTTGGAAAACGATCAGGCATGCTTCCGAAGTCACTGGCTCCCTGGACATTATTATGTCCGCGCAGCGGATAGGCTCCTGCACCTGGCTTTCCGTAATTCCCCGTAACGAGAAGGAGATTGGAAATAGCGGTACTTGTATCGCTTCCTCCAAGATGCTGCGTTACCCCCATTGCCCATAAAGCACAAACTGTTTTAGCTTCATGAATCATTGTCGCTGTTGTAATTAAATCTTCTTTTTCAATACCGGTTACTTCTGAAGCATACTCCATTGTATAAGGCTCCAGCGTTTTTACATAATCCTCCAGACCGTTCACTTTATCTTCAAGGAATGTGTTGTCAGCCCAGCCATGGTCTACGATGTATTTTGTAACCGCTGATAGCCAGACAATATCTGTACCCGGATTCGGTTTTATGAATAAATCCGATCTTTCTGCCATTTCGTGCTTCCTTAAGTCCGCTACGATTAATTTCTGCTCGTTCAACTTGTGAGACCGCTTTACCCGTGTAGCAAGTACAGGGTGGGATTCTGATGTATTGGATCCAATAACTAGCACAAGCTCAGATCTTTCAATATCTTTGATGCCCCCTGCGTCTCCTCCATGCCCGACTGTTCTAAACAGGCCCATCGTTGCAGGGGTCTGGCAATATCTTGAGCAATTATCGATGTTATTCGTTCCAATAACCCCTCTTCCAAGCTTTTGCATTAAATAGGACTCTTCATTTGTACACTTGGAGGAGCTGATAAAGCTTAGTGCATCCGGACCATGATCATTTTTAATGGATGTGAATTTTTCTGCGATCAGGTTTAGTGCCTCTCCCCATTCTGCTTCGCGGAAGCTGTCGCCTTCCCTGATCAGCGGTTTAGTCAGCCGCTCTTCGCTGTTTACGAAATCCCAGCCGAATTTCCCTTTCACACATGTAGAGATCCCGTTGGCAGGGGCTTCAGCCTGAGGTTCTACCTTCAGAATATCCCGTCCCTTTGTCCATACGTCGAAACTGCATCCGACTCCGCAATATGTACAAACCGTTTTGGTCTTTTTGATTCTTTCCTCCCTCATGGAGGCCTCCATATCAGAAATGGTTAAGATTGATCCGTATCCGGTTTCCACATTTTTAGTGATTTCAATCATTGGACGGAGTGTCTCTTTATCAATGCCGGTCATATATCCGGCTTCGCCTTCCATCCCATTTTCCATCATTGCATTACACGGGCATACAGTGGAACAGTGGCCGCAGGAAACACAGGAGGATTCATTGATGGGCACATCATTGTCCCAAATGACACGGGGCTTTTCTCTCTCCCAGTCAATGGTAAGCGTTTCTGTAACCTGAACATTCTGACATGCCTCCACGCAGCGACCGCATAGGATGCACTGGTCTGGATCATACCGGTAAAAAGGGTGGGAATTGTCTACTGGATAGGGTTTTTGGCCAAAGGGGGTGCTTTGATGATTAATTTTCATTTCTTTAACTGTGTTATGTACCTCGCATCCGCCGTTGTTGTAGTCGCATACGGTACAGTACAATTCGTGGTTGGTTAAAATTTTATCCATTGCGATCACTTGTGCTTCTTTCACTTCTTTTAATTCGGTGTCCACCTGATCTCCTTCTTTAATAACCGTTGAACAGGAACGCACAAACTCACCGTTTACTTTTACAATGCACGTATCGCAAGTTTCGATGGCACCTAAACTCGGGTGGTAGCATACATTTGGCACTTCGACTGAGGATTCGGACAAGAGGGTAAGTACGGATTGGTTTTTGGCAGCTTTTGCTTCTTTTCCATTAATCTTTACTGTGAAGGTATCGGTCAATTTTTCCTCTTCCTCTCTATACATATACTATAAAACTTGCTATCTTTTTCCTTTCCCCAGTTTTGTGAAGATAAACAGGAATAAGAAAATTGGTATAGGTCTTTTATATTCAGCTGCCTGCAGATAGCTGACTTGAACTGATTGCCCAGGCCAGTTCCATCAACTATTAAACCTTCTGCAGTGACGTTCCTTCCCGAAACTAAAAAAACAGTCCTAAGACTGTTTAGATAATTTACTCTAGTAAACGCATGACTTGATCATTAAAGAATCATAAAAGGCTCTCTTCATAATAGTTTCCCAGCTCCACAATCGCGCTTCCCATTCTTTCAAGCTCCGGCACTACAAGGCGGGTAATGCCTGTTTCTTGTAAAGTCTGTGCTGTTACTTTCCCGACAGCCAAAGCCACGACATCTGTTGAAAAAGCATGGATCACCTTTTCTTCAACGCCTTTTACACGGGCAAATTCCATAAGAAATTTACCCTGCGGCTTGCTTGTAAAGAAAACAGCTTCTACTTTTCTCTCGAGTATTTCATGAATGAGTTTTTCCATTATTTTTTCGTCTGGAGATGTATGAAGGTATGGCTGGATTTCGCAGCACTCTGCTTTATTTGAATGAAAGAAACCGGTCAATTCCGGTGCCTGTTCACCATGAAGCTGCAGAGCTGCTTTCTTCCCCTCGAAATGATGTTTTTTTAGTTCTCTCAATAACCCTGCATTGCTGCCATCATCATCTCTGACCGCAGCCTCGAGGTCCAGTTTTTTTAGAAACTGGGCTGTTTTGTACCCTCTGATTCCTATGGACATTCTTTTTAAAGCAGATAGATACCCATCTTTTTCGCCTATTTCATCCGCCTTCTTTAATATTGCGTCCGCTCCCATTCCTGTCGTGAAAATAATCCAGTCAAAATGACCGCTCATGATTTTCCTCACATCACGTTCCAGCTGTTCATCGTTCAAAAACACAGTGCCTTGAGCCGGACGGTGAAGAAATGTTCCCCCATGGTTTTCAATTAATTTCCTGATTTCCTCTGCTTTTCTTTGTCCTGCGAATACAATTCGTTTATCTTGAAGTTTTTTCATATCAAACCCCTTACGTTTTATTCTCTGAGGATTTTTCAGCCGGACCTGCTGCCCTCGCAGCAAAGTATATGACTCAAAGCTTATGTATGGTCGGCTTTTTGAAAAATCATTCCTTTTTCCTTCATTAAAAATTGGAGAGCCGTTCTGAAGCTTGAGAATGTTTTCATTTCCTTTAGAATATCCAATCTTGATTCTACTAAAATTTTAGTAACAGCAGGGGTAAATCCTACATAAAGAACCTGCACCCCCATTAGCTTTAGAGCAGCTGTTAAGTTTTCCATACACTTTTGAAATTGGACGAGATCCGGAATCTCTTTTTTTGATATGGCCGTAAAATCAATAACGGCCGTATTCACATTATGGCCGAATGTATAATCCATGATTTTTACAATCATGGCCTCAAACCGTTCTGCATATAGAATACCGTTGAAGGGGATTAAAATTGTTTCAGGGACGATTGACGGTATGATCGGGGCAGACAAATCCTTTATCAGCTGCTCGCATTCATCGACTTTTTGATTCAGCATCTTGATCTCTTCATTAAGCATTTCTATTTTCACATTGTCGCTCATAATGATCCCCGCACTTCTCTGAGTATGATTGTTATTGTCTATTCTATCATCTTTTTCATACCAGGCAAAAAGGAGCCCAGATGGACTCCTTTTTTTAATGGTTTTTATTTGAATTCATGATTTCCTGCGCTTTCAGGGACGTTTCTTTCATTAAGTTTGATATTTTCTTATTGTCATCCGTCAAGGTTTCTACAGCTGCGTTCATCTCTTCCAGCCCGGCACTTGCTTCTTCAATGATTGCAGCAAGCTCTGCAGTTGATTTTTCCACCTCAGAACTATTACCCACTACCTGGCTGTAAACTGCGCCTGTATGAAGAAAATTCTCATTCATTTTGATGATCATATCTTTCATTGTGGAAAAATACTGGACCACTTTATCTGAAGACCCGAGTACACCGGCGATTTTCTTTTCGCTTTCTTCCATTTTATTCAAGGTCTGGACATTGTCCTCATTTACCTGCAGCAGGTTGTCCGTTATGTTTTCTGCTGTATGGTTCGTCATTTCTGCGAGCTTTCGTATCTCTTCTGCCACGACTGAAAATCCTTTTCCAGCCTCACCGGCACGTGCTGCTTCAATGGAGGCATTCAGCGCCAGCAGATTTGTCTGCTCGGAAATCTGCTTTATGCTGTTAGAGAAGGTGTTGGTTTCTTTAACCTTTTCACTGAGTACATGGAAGGAACGATTTAAATCCGAGATCGTTTCCTGAATTTCTTTTACATCTTTAGTGAAATAAGCGACAGTATCTTCACCCTCTACCGTGACCGTTTCTGTTTTTCCCGCTTCTTTTCGCAACTCTTCCATTTGAGCACTTAGCTTGTTGATCATTTCGTGGGAGACTGATGTGTTTTGTGAGATATTTGTGATTTGCTCAGTCTGCTGATAGCTGCCTGATGCAATCTCATTCAGCCCAGCCTTCATATCGCTTTGAGCATTCAGGTTGCTCTGGATTCTTTCACTGGCTTCAGAAACACTGATTAAAATTTGCTGCATATTCTCTTTTAGCCTGTCGCTTTTATTCTTTTCTTCAGCTGCCCGAGCTTCTGTATCGAGAACAAGCTGACTGATCATCCCGGCTTGTTTTTTATTCAAGTGAATTAAAACTCCGAGCAGCAGACCGGAGAGGACGTAAGCTAATAGGATCGTAATAAGGTTAGCCTGAATGGATTCTGCTTCCTTCACCCCGAACAGGGCAGTCAGAATAATCGTTGTGAATCCAAGAGAGTATCCAATGGCAAAAATAAGCCGGTGGAAATGAACGACGGCAAAAATGGCAAGAAAGAAGGTGACAACAATGACAGTCCAGCCCCCGCCCGTAAAGTAGATACCTGCCATCGTAAACACATTGACTAAAATAACACTAATGAAAGGAAACAGGATGAATTTTTTGAGGGTTTTCTGGCATACGATGTAAACAGCTGTAAAGGAAATCAATTCTGCTGCAAAGAGGATGATGGTTTCTGTTTCATTCGCCCCAATTGATTTTACTAAAGCAAGAACTAGCGAGATAGCGAAAGCAATGTACATCAGTGTATTTTTCTTTTTAAAATCGGCTTCAATCATTTGCTGTACAGTTAACATGGTGAAGACTCCTTTTAATTTAATTTGCAAGAGACAAGCAGCTTTCATGCTGCTTGTCCCCGATTCTGCTATGGTCTGATATCTGATTTAAAGCTTGAAAATCCATCATCCGCCATGACAACCGACCCATTTAATGACCGCGCTTCATCTGTTGCAAGGAACGCGACGATAGCGGCTATTTCTTCCGGTTCAATCAGCTTTCTCGTCAGCTGCTGCTTTTCCATGTATTCAAGAAGTCCTGCATCCCGGTATCCTTGTACAATTTTTGTATTAACGGCAGCAGGTCCCACTCCGACGACCCGGATTCCGTAAGGTGCAAGCTCCAGAGCGCCATGCTTAGTCAGCATCACAACGGCTCCCTTTGCAGCCTGATATCCCGCAATGCCAAGAGTGCCGACGAAACCAAACACGGACGCATTATTGATAATGACTCCGCCTGTTCCCAATTCTTTCATTTTCCTCGCTGCAGCAAGCATCCCGTAAAAGACACCATGCTGATTCACATCCACAACTTTATGATAATCCTCCGGTGAGTGATCCAGAAACGGTTTGTTCATTCCAATGCCGGCGTTATTGAACATCACATCAACAGAGCCGTATGTCTCAACGGCAAAGCTGACGAGTGCTTCCACTTCTTCAAATTTTGTTACATCTGTTTTGGTGAAGCGAGCCTCTCCGCCATTTGCTGTGATTTCCTTCACAACCGCCTCACCAAGATCTGTGTTTAAGTCTGAGACAACCACCTTAGAGCCTTCGCTGGCTAAACGGATAGCCGTTTCTTTTCCAATTCCTTCAGCACCGCCTGTAACGATGCTCACTTTACCTTTTAATCTCATACTGGTTTGCCCCCTAATATAATTGCTACACCTATTAAATCGGCTGTAATTCAGAATTCTGAACATAGATTAAGAAAATTAGTATTTTAAAGTATTAACTTTTTTCCTAAAACATTGCCAGCTTTGCTTATTCATTTAAAAAGCGGGAGTTTCCTGAAACGGAAAAGACGGTGAGACTTCCAAGCAGGAGGGTGCGGATAAAAATCCTTATTCTGATAGAACATTCACCATGATTCCTTTATAATTGAACTCCGAAAGAAGTCTTCCCCTTCAAGCACGGAAAGAGCTCAGCCCCTCAGGAGAGGGACGAATTTTTGCGGGGATACGTGCAAGGCTTTTTCCTTTCACGGCGGGCAGCTCACTCCACAGAAACTTCTTGAAGTAACTCTTGCTTTTTTCTGGTAAAATAATAAAGAAGAGTTCATCTATTTAGGGGGAAGCTTATGAATATGAATCAGGCACTTCGGGATTATTTTAGTCAGCACGCCCGCAATTTGACTGAGGACTGGTATAATACATTGGATAATTACGATCCCTCTACTGTTTACGGATCGAAAGACCCCGAGACAATTGCCGGGCTGAAGGAGCAGAATTTTGAATTCCACCAGAAAGCACCTAATATACTGATCGAGGAGCGGGAAACTTTTCTCGTTGACTTTTATGAGTGGGTGCAGAAGATTGCAATAGATTCCGCTCACATTAAAACACCGAATCATATTGTGATTAAAGAATTTAAACGTGTAAGAAAACAATATATGAAGCTGATTAAAGAATTCATCCTCCAGCATAAAGCAGAGGTGTCTTGGGAGCTTGCAGATGGATGGACGAGCAAGATTCTGGATGTATTTGATACGGCTGTCCTGATGTTTGTGGAAGAAGCTGAAAATAATTCTAAAAGACAGCTCAAAGCGCAGCAGGAGATGATTTATGAGCTTAGCTCTCCTGTTATCAGCCTTGAAAATAAAAATGCCCTCCTTCCGTTAGTAGGGGATATCGATACTTCGAGAGCGAAAATCATCCTGGAAAATACACTGACCCAATGCTCCGAAAAAGGAGTAGAACACTTATATATCGACCTTTCAGGCGTGGTTATGGTAGATACAATGGTAGCTCAGCAGATTTTCCAGCTGATTGATACGCTGAATCTAATCGGTGTAAAAACAACGATTTCAGGCATACGGCCTGAAATTGCAATGACAGCGATGCAGCTGGGCCTGTCGTTTGATAAAACGAATATTAAGTCGACCCTTTCCCAGGCAATTGCCGATTCTAAAAAATAAGGTAAGCCATTTACAAACCGGTTAGCCAGCGCTTTCCAGTTACTTGGTTTATAGAGTTAAACAGGAACAAGCACCTCCGGCTCGAGGTGCTTGTTTTCTATTTTAAAAACTGAATGCTATGAATCTCCAGCTTTTTATTTGATTCATGACGGTCACTTGAAATTTTTGAGGAATAAACTTCTTTCCCTGTTTTTAAGTCGTATCCTTTAATAGCGGGTACTACTTTATTTAAAGAAAAGTATACGGTGTTCTGTTTAAATTGAATGGCCTGGACAGCATTTTTGCTGTTTACAGGGATTTCCGTTTCACGGTCTGTTTTTTGAGTATTCATGTTATAGCGAAGCACCGAAAAATTCTCTCCTGCAGATGACATCATATAAAGATAAGATCCCCCGAACAATGAAAATTGGATATCACCTGCTGGCACGGGGAGCTTGATTTTCACTTCCTTTCCTGTCTGATAGTCAGAAAAATAGTAATCTTCAGAAATAATTTCTTCTCCAATGCCTTCTCCGCTGTTTTCAATTTCTTTCGTACTTATTTTTTGATAAACTACTCCGGAATTGGGCTGGGTAACGTTCACCTGCCCTAAAGTCCTCATTCTCATCGATTGATCAGGAGTGCCTGAAACCCTTTTTTTATTTACGAGTTCACGGCTTTTAATGCTGAACGTGTAAAGTATAAGATCCTGACTCTTATTCATGCTTTGAGCGAGTATTTTGATCTCATTGTTTACTCTTTGAACATCTTCAATCGTCATCCACTCCTTTTCATCATTCGGTACATCAGCCTTAAAGGCCATTTCTTTTTTCGTTTTTTTATCTAAAACTCCTATCTCAAACCGGTGTGTGCGATCCTCTCCATTTGAAAGAATCGCTGCTTTAGCCAGCCATTGATTATCCTCATAAATGTTATCATCGGAATAGCCTCGCATAAAATCTTTATAATTCTGCTGAATCCTTTCAAATTCAGGTATCCACCTTACGTCCTGCCGTTCAAAAATATTCAGTTCTTTTACGTATATAGTACCCTCATTCGTAATTTTCAGGTTTTCTTGTGTTTCGTAATCAGGCTCTCCACTGATTACATTTGTATAGCCGGCTAAGACAACCATCTCCTCATCTGTGCTGCCGCTCTCCGGAATTATCTTAAAATCAGGAAGGAGGCTTATCGTGTAAGCCGACTGTGCGTAAAAAGAACTGATTCCGGCAATTGCCAAAATAGCCAGTATCGCTGTTTTCCAATATTTTTTCATATAGTTTAAGCTCCCTATACTGTAATCTTTTTCTGAAGCAAATATCTGCTTGCCATAAAGGATATCAGGGCTACACACGCTGCGGCTGCAATTTGCAGGTAAATAATTTCACTTGGATAGAGTCTAGCTCCCGTCTGATTCAGCAAAAAAGGAATCATGAGGATCAAAGCTGCAGCAAGACCAAAAACGAAAGCCATGCAAATCCCCAGCCATCTAAAGCTTCGTTCAAATAAAATAAACGTGTTGAGCAAAAGGACAAGCATGATTCCTATCCCATAGTAAAGGATAAATTCCAAAAAAGTTTCAGGTACTAATAAGGACAATAGAAGACTTGATTTTAGTGTTTCAGAGTATGGAACTGAAGTCCTAAAATCACTTGGAACGAGTATATGAAACAAACCGTCTTCAATTGGAAACAAAATCATTTGGAAAGCGATCAGACCGAAAACCATTAACAGCAAAGCGGCTGTTTTTGCATAAAAGATTTTCATTCTGGATACCGGGATCATTAGCAGTCTGTATATGAAGGGGCTGCCGGTAAACCAATCCCTGTACCAAATAAAGAAATTATAAAACAGCAAAGCGCAAATACCGATTACGATAGGCGCCATAAATAACAGGCTGTTGTGGATATCTGAAAAATAGAAGGGCTGGCTTTGTTTAAGAAAATCATCTGCTTGCAGTCCCTTTTCACGCATAACCGTCTCAGCCCGATCCATCATATTGCTGGATTCCCATGCTACACTCGTAAACTGACAGATTACCGTCAAAAGAATCAAGACCAGATAAATCCTGGAAAACCGGTTTATTTCGAAGTTCAAAAGCTTAACAAAGGGCTTCATCAGCGATACACCTCTCTCATCACATCAATGACTGATTTTCCTTCACTGATTCTCATTTCTTCCGCATTAAACTGCTTAACCACTCTTCCGCTCTCAAGCATAACGACCTTATCGAGCAAGTGCTGGATATCCTGAATCTCATGTGTAGTAATGATGACTCCGCGTCCGTCAATTAAATGGCTCGTAAACACTCTCGCAATCTGTTCCCTGCTGAACAGGTCAATCCCCGAAAAAGGCTCATCCATCAGCAGATATTCTGTATCCAAAGCCAGACCCATCAGAAGGCTCGCTTTTGCTGCGTTCCCTTTTGAAAGGTTTGAGATTTTCTCCCCTTTGCTGAGCTTAAAGAAATGAAGAAGCTCAAAAGCGCGCTCCCGGTTCCAGTTTGGGTAGAAATCTTCCATAAATTCCATGAATTCCTGGATAGTCATGCGGGGCTGCATGATCGGAGCATCCGGTATGTAGGTAATCTTCTCAAGCATAGCCGGGCTCATAGTTTCCCCGTCGATCAGAATGCTCCCTGACTGAAATGGCGTTATGCCCATAATGGTCTTTAGCAGGGTTGTTTTCCCTGCGCCGTTCATCCCTATTAAACATGTAATCTCGCCCTTTTCCGCCTCAAAAGCTGCTCCGTCCAGTACTGTTCTCCGGCCGTATTTCTTTGAGACATTTTTAACCTCAATCATTTTCATTCCCCCGATGATTCCTGATTATATTTAGCATGGATAATTTGCATTAATTCTTCTACAGGTACACGGATGGGCTTAATTGATTCAATAAACGTATCCACCGCCTCCATAATCAGCTCGTCACGAACACTGTTTAAAACAGCAGCATCGTTTGTCACTTTGCTTGGCACATTTCTTTCTGTAAAAATTAACTTCTGTTCCTCCATCTCCTTATAAGCCTTTTGAGCGGTGTTAGGGTTAATATTTAGCATGG
This sequence comes from Metabacillus sp. 84, assembly GCF_050107715.1. Taxonomy (NCBI): domain Bacteria; kingdom Bacillati; phylum Bacillota; class Bacilli; order Caryophanales; family Bacillaceae; genus Metabacillus; species Metabacillus sp. 84. The sequence continues at coordinate 29,817 of NZ_JBNILN010000001.1, forward strand.
CTGCTATTTCCCTCCTTGAAGGTATTTCCTGTCCTGATTGCAGCTCTCCGGTTGCAATCTTCTCTTTAAAATAGCGTACGACCTGCAAATAAACAGGGTCTCGGCTGTTGAAAATCTGATTCATTATGCACCTCCGTGTTCCAACTGTGTGTACCACTTAGTTCATACACTTATAAGTGTATTATATGTGTAAGACACTTTTATAGCAACCTTTTTTTTACTATTTAAGGCTTTGTTCATGTATGATGTTGATTTATTAACATCTGTTGACTGGAGTGGAAGGCAAGAGACTCCGTGCTAAGAGCAGCGGGACAGGTGATGCCCTGCTGGCGCAAAGTGCCGGGAAGGCTTACCGCCCGCCCTTGGATAAGCGAATGCCTGCTACCTGCAATCAACCATCCAAAAACCTGATTAGATGGAGTTGCGGTTCTGAGCTTTCTGCTTCCAATGATCTTGGCACTTATGCTTGGCTGGTACTTTTGACAATATGCAAGGAAAAAAGGACCTGGGCATAAATCGGATGGTAAAAGGTGGGGAGACTGCTCCATTTAGAATGTCATTAGTAATCACATTCGTTTAAAGGGCTGGATCAATCGGTTTAGTGGTGTGACAGAAGAATCCTGAAAGGACGGGGGAGCGGTTAGCAAGAGAATGGTTGAAAGATTCGTGGTCTCTGCCAATACGCCCTATGGTAAACTTGTTTTATCGGAATTTTCAAAAAATCTATGGGGGTAGTAAGCAATAATGACAAAAAATAAAAAATCAGTTGAAAGAGGGATGTTATCTGGCCCTGAACAGGTGCAGGAATTTATGAAAAACCTAGAACATCCCCTTAAAGAAGAAATAGAAAAGGTTCGAGTTATCATCTTAAGCACTGATCGTAATATTACTGAACACATAAAATGGAATGCACCCAGTTTCTGTTATGAGGGCGAAGACCGAATTACCTTAAATCTTCAAGGAAAAGGATTTTTCCGACTCATATTTCATTGCGGTGCTAAGATAAAAGAACGAAAGACTTATGAACCTCTGATTGCCGATCCAAGTGGATTATTAGAATGGAAAGCAGCTGACAGAGCTATACTTAAATTTTCTGACAAATATCAGGTTAAAGCTAATGAAGAAAAAATCAGAGAAATAATATCTAACTGGCTTGAAGTTATTTAAGATGGACGATGCCCTTTCTTTCAGTAAATTGAGGAAGGGAACTCCAACAATGATGGAGTTCCCTTTGTTTTTTATTGCCATTATTCTTTCCCATAGCGCTTCAATTTTTGTTAACTGGCAGTTTAATTAAGAGCTGGAGACATTCTGTTGTGATGATGCTGGAACTGCTGCTCCAGTTTCTTATGGGGGCTTGGAGAACATAAATGGAGTCGGGGCCCTTTTATCTTATTTGGAGAGAGAGCTTTCTTTGTTTAAAGAAACAGAGTGTTTGCTTCTGTTGCCCTGCTGGGATTACACGTTATATAGACGTTTAGTCGCGTAGTGGCAGGAACGGGCAGCCTCAAAATTCTAAAAAAAAGCTGGAATAATCTCTCTTGAGAAAACAGAGGTATTTATAGATTTTTTTAAGCGAATCACTAGGAATTCTCCCTGAATTAGTGATAAGTCCGCAGACTCGGCCCTGGCAGGAGGCCGGGTTATGCTTTTACCGACTGGTTTTTCTGTTTTATTGTCCGTACTTTTATTTTATTGTCCGTATTCTGGTTTTATTGTCCGTACTTTTATTTTATTGTCCGTATTCTAGTTTTATTGTCCGTACTTTTAATATAAAGACTTTTCGACAAAAAATTTACGGTACTCGGCTCTGGCAGGAGGCCGGGTTATGCTTTTACCGACTGGTTTTTCTGTTTTATTGTCCGTGCTTTTATTTTATTGTCCGTATTCTAGTTTTATTGTCCGTATTCTAGTTTTATTGTCCGTATTCTAGTTTTATTGTCCGTACTTTTAATATAAAGACTTTTCGACAAAAAATTTACGGTACTCGGCCCTGGCAGGAGGCCGGGTTATGCTTTTACCGACTGGTTTTTCTGTTTTATTGTCCGTGCTTTTATTTTATTGTCCGTATTCTGGTTTTATTGTCCGTACTTTTATTTTATTGTCCGTACTTCAGTTTTATTGTCCGTACTTTTGATATAAAGACTTTTCGACAAAAAATTTACGGTACTCGGCTCTTTAAGTAGATGATTAAAAGGGTCGGAGCATCGCCCCGACCCTAAGATTTTCCGCCTCTTCACCTTCTTCGAACTCCTAAAGCCAGGAGTGGTCAGCGCCCCCTGTCAAATAGGTGCTCTTATTATGCTTCTACCAGCAGATCCTTTAAGTAGTTATAGCTGATCTCAATACTTTCCAGAGGCGGCCTCTTGCAGACATCCTGCTCTACTACAAGCCATTCTGCTTTTGTCTGCAGCGCTTTTTCCGTAATGGACTTGATATCGATGACGCCAGTCCCAAGCTCTGCAAAAGCCTTGTCCGCACTCTTTTCCATGTCTTTCATATGAACGAGCGGCAAGCGGTTTTTGTAGCGCTCCATCCATTCCAAAGGATTCTTCCCGGCATGTGTCAGCCAGTACACATCCAGCTCGGTCTGAACCCATTCGGGATTGGTCTCTTCTAATACTATCCCAAGACCTGTTTTGCCGTCTTCGTAATCCATCAGCTCAAATTCATGGTGATGGTAGCTTAAGGTCAGACCGGCATTATGGACTTTTTCCCCGATTGTATTCAGTTTTTTTGCCAGTTCGTGGTATTCGGCTTCTTTTTCCATCCGTTCGTACGGATATGCAATGATCAGATGCTTGCTTCCCAGAATCTGCTGTGTCTCGATGTGTTTTTCCAGGTTTGCCTCCATTTCTTTTAAAACGAAATGGCTGCCTGAGGCGCGAAGATTGATTTCATCAAGGTATTTACGGAGTTCTACTGGGTTCACGCCATGGTACCCGGCGAATTCCACTCCATTAAAACCAATCTCAGCTGTTCTTTTAAGCGTTTTCAAAAAATCATTTGAGCATTCATCTCTTAAGGTGTACAGTTGTACAGAAACAGGAATTTGATTCATTCCACGAGCCCCCTCTATCAATTTACTCTCTCATTCTAGCATAATTCTGGAAGCTTCACCCTTTACCTTGGAAAGACCTAAAAAAGCCACTCAGCAAAAGGAGGGCGGAATTCCCGCCTTCCCTGAATTGAGTGTCTTTTGCAGGCAGAAAAGAAATGGTTTACCCCTTATATCTGAAGGTTTTTCTTCCCTTTGTATTGGTTTTCACTTTAAAGATCGAGCCGGCCAGCGGCTGCTTTGCGAGCTCTTCATCCTCCAGGTTCTCGCGGCCGGTTGTTATATACAATTCATCAAGATCTGTCCCGCCGAATGTGCAGCATGTAACCTGTGTCACCGGCAAATGAACTTCTTCAAGCTTATTCCCTGTTTCGGGATTCCATCTCGATACTCTCGACCCATTATAATGAGCGATCCAAAGCATATTCTCTTCATCAATTGTCATCCCATCAGGATGCCCTTCTTCTTCCGGAACTTCAATAACCACCCTTTTGTTAGAAAGAGTTCCAGTTTCCAGATTGTAGTCATAGGACACAACCTTCTGTGTAGGTGTATCAATATAATAGAACGTTTCACCGCTTTTGCTCCAGGCAAGCCCGTTTGATATTCCTGCTTCTTCTATCAGCTTTTGCACCTGATGGTCCTCGCCAATGCTGTATAGGGCACCTTTATTACCCTGTCCTTCTTTTTGCATGGTGCCGGCAACAAATCTTCCTCTCGGGTCGCACTTTCCATCGTTAAAACGGTTATCCGGCTTGTCTTCCTCCGGGTTGATAATAAAGGTTTTTTCTCCCGAGTTCGGATCAATAAAATAGAGGCCTTCTTCTAATGCGGCAATAAAACCGCCTTTTTCAGCAATGGAAATAGCTCCAATTTTCTGTCCGATTTTCACTAATTGATCGTTTTTGGTTTCCGGGTTAAATATATGTATTGCTTCACCGTGAATATCCACCCAGTATAAGAGATTCTCACGGTCATCCCATACAGGTCCTTCAGCCAGAATTGCTTTTGCATCATACACCAGTTCAGCCTGCCCCATTCTAAACCCTCCCTTTCCTCTTATATTTTTTCATTCCCTATAAGCTGTGAAAATATGCTTGCTGGTGAAATTTCAGTCATTCCATAAACACCTTGACTCCCGCTTTTGATCATCTTTTAGTATACTATTAGTATTAAATCTAAGTATGGAGCCGGAAATGAAAATACTAATTGTAGATGATCACCCAGTTAATCTTTTTGTAGTAGAGAAAATCCTGAAAAATGCAGGGTACGAAGACAATGTATCTCTTCCATCTGCCCGGGCATTATTTGACTATTTGAAAATAGACTCACCCGGTTCTGCTCCTCCGAAAGCTGATCTGATCCTGCTCGACATTATGATGCCGGATATGGACGGCATCGAAACATGCAGAAGAATCCAGCAGGTTGAGCAGTTGAAAGAAATCCCCATTATATTTGTCACCGCCCTGGAAGACTCGAACAAGCTGGCAGAAGCTCTTGATGTAGGGGGACATGACTACATTACGAAGCCGATTAATAAGGTGGAGCTTCTTGCCAGAATCCGGGTGGCTTTAAGGTTAAAACAGGAGAAGGACTGGCATGCGGAACAGGAGCAAAAGCTCTCGCACGAACTGGATTTAGCCATGCAGATTCAAAAAAGCCTCTTAAATCCACCGCTTAATGAAAAAAACATCCAAATCCATGTTTCTCACCTGCCTTCAAATAAATTGGCAGGAGATATGTATTATTGGCATCGTTTCAGCGACCACAAATATGGTGTAATCCTGCTTGACATGATGGGACATGGTATCTCTTCGTCTCTAATCTGCATGTACATTTCGTCTGTACTGAGGGATTCCATCAAGCAGCTGGCCGATCCTGTCCTGGTGATTGAGGAACTAAACCGGTACATGGCACTTCTGGCCAATCAGACAAAGGAACATAATTATTATTTTACAGCCATCTACCTTGTGATTGATACAGAATCAAAGACTGTGGAATACGTGAATGCCGGTCATCCGCCCGGCTATGCCTTAGTTGACAGCTCTGAAGTGATCTCTTTGGATAAAGGATGCTGCGCGGTCGGTTTTTTTGAAGAAATTCAAATTACAAGTACAGTTTTATCCTATGATGAGGATATCCAGCTTCTGCTGTTCACAGATGGGGTTTATGAGAATTCCGGCAAAGATGAAGCGGCCGTGCTTGAAAAACTGAAATTCATGGCCAGTCAGAAATGGTCTGGAACTGGCCATTCCCCTATCCACATGCTTGGTTTCCAGGATCAGGAACGCCCTCAGAAGGATGACATGTGCCTGTTAATGATTCAAGGGAGCAGCGATCGTACACCCGGGCCTTCATTGCCCAATGTTAATAAAGGGGAAATGTCCTTCATCTAAAAACAAAAACCCAGGAATGCTCTGCAGAGAGCGTTCCTGGGTTTTTCATTTGTATGCTTAGCTGCCAGAAGCCTGTTATTTTATTTTCCGGTAGATTTTTTCAGCAGGATCAAATTCCTGATAATCGTAAGCTACTTCTGTAAATTTAAGTGATTCTTTATCACCGAGCCCTATGAATCCACCCTCGCACAAGCTTTCATGGAAGAGTCGGTGGACCTGATTTTGCAGGGTTCCTGTAAAGTATATCAGTACGTTCCGGCAAATGATGACATGAAACTCGTTAAACGATTGATCCGTCACCAGATTGTGCTGGGCAAAACTGATATTCTTCATCAGCTCGGGGCGAAAATAGGCAAATCGCTCGTCCGCAGAGTAGAATTCTGAAAATGAGCGGGTTCCCCCTGATAAGAGGTAGTTCTTAGTATAATTTTGCATTTTGGTTAACGCGAACTTTCCTTTTTTCGCCTGATCCAATACCCGTTCATTCATATCTGTCGCATAAATATGGGTTCGTTCAGAAAGGCCTTCTTCTTCAAGGAGGATGGCCATAGAATACACTTCTTCTCCTGTCGAACAGCCGGCATGCCAGATTCTGACTGCAGGCAGTTCACGCAGCCGCGGAACGACTTTTTCCCTGAAAGAACGGAAGAAGCTAGGATTCCGGAACATCTCCGTCACATTGATGGAAAAATCGTTTAACAGGGTATTTAGCATTTCAGGTTCATGGATCGCCCTGTCCAACAGGCTCGAAATGCGGTTGATTTGTTCCATTCTCATCCGGTTTTGAATTCTTCTTCCAATCGAGGATCTCATATAGCCTCTAAAGTCATATCCTGAAAGCCTGTAGATGCCTTCGAGCAGCAAGTCCATTTCTATTTCTTCACGCAAACCCGATGAGGACTCTTCCAGATAATTTAGATCTTTCTCTTCCATTTGCTTCAACCTCTTTTACTTTGTTAGCCAGACCCTCATAGCAGAAAGAAGCTGCTCAATTTTAAGCGGTTTGCTGATATAATCCGAGGCTCCTGCTTCAAGACATTTTTCCCTGTCGTTTTTCATCGCCTTTGCTGTAAGGGCAATAATCGGCACATCCGTCATGCTATACTCCTGGCGAATCATTTTCATTGTCTCATAGCCATCCATTACCGGCATCATGATATCCATCAAGATTAAATCGACCGATTCTTGCCCGGTTTCGAGAAGCTCCAGGCACTTCAGGCCGTTTTCAGCTGTGATGACGTTCATGCCCTCACTCTTTAGGGCTGCTTCAAGAACATAAATATTCCGATAATCATCATCCACAATCAAAACGTTCTTTCCTGCAAATACATCTTCATTTTCTGGAGTATTCGGTGCCGGCATTTCCTGGACTGCAATGGTTTCGGCTCCGACAGCCGCTTCATATTGAGACCGCTGTTCCTCAGATATTTCTGCCAGATCCGGATGGGCAGGAAACGTCAGAGTAAATATACTGCCTTTTCCTTCTTCACTTTCCAGGGTAATCCCTCCGCCAAGAAGCTTGGCGAGTTCACGGCAGATGGAAAGACCGAGCCCCGTGCCTCCATACTTTCTGACAGTCGCACCATCGCCCTGCTGGAATGCCTCAAAAATTACGTCCTGCTTCTCAGGGGGGATTCCAATTCCTGTGTCTTTTACGGCAATCAGGATCTGACCTTCTCCATTTTGATTGATCGAAACCGTAATACCGCCTTCGGTTGTAAATTTAAACGCGTTGGACAGAAGATTTTTAATAATTTGATTCAAGCGCTTTTCGTCCGTATAAACCAAGTCCGGCACGTCGGTGGAATACTCAATATTCAAATACAGTCCTTTTTGGGCTGCTATGTGATCAAAGTTCCGTTCGATATACTCTGGAATTCCTGCCGCATTCACTTCACTGAAATGAATTTCCAGCTTGCCAGACTCAACTTTGGATAAATCCAGAATTTCATCAATCAGGTTAAGCAGGTCCTGGCCTGAAGAGTGAATGATCTCTGCAAATTCCTGCTCTTCAGAAGCAAGTTTTTTCCCTGTATTCTCAGCAAGCATCTCAGAGAGGATCAGGATACTGTTGAGCGGTGTTCTAAGCTCGTGGGACATATTGGCCAGGAACTCGGATTTGTATTTAGAGCCAGCGATCAGCTGCTTCGCCTGTGCTTCGAGCTCTTCTTTTGCCTGTTCAAGCTCTTTGGATTTATCCTCAGCATCTTCGCTTCTCGATTCAAGCTGTTCGTTGATCATCTGCAGCTCCTCTGACTGCATTTGAAGTTCCTCTGATTGAGTCTGCAATTCTTCCGATTGAGTTTGAAGCTCTTCAGTCATGGCCTGGGATTCAGCGAGAAGACGTTTGATTTCCATTTGGCCGAGTACACTGTTGACCGTCAGCCCCATTGACTCGACGAGTGCTTCGAGCAGCTGAATGTGCTTCGGCAAGTATTCAGAAACACTTGCAAGTTCAATGACCGCTACTGCATCCCCTTTGTATAATACTGGAGCAATTAACAGACTGTTTGGCTTGATCTGCCCCAAAGAGGATGAAATTGGCTGATAGTCTTTGCCGATTTCATTGACAGCCATTACTTTTCTATCCAGTGCTGCCTGTCCGGCAAGACCTTCTCCAAGACCGAATGAAGTCTTTCCCAGCTCTTCGTCAAATGCATATCCAGCCTTTTTAACAAACACTTTGCGATCTTTCACGTAAAAGACACCCATTGCCGAACCTGTCATTTCTGCAATATTTTTAAGGAATGTTTCTCCCAAAGGCTCGAGAGAAGAGATCCCTTGATTGTCTGTATTCACTTTATTAATGCCTGTCTGAATCCAGCTTCGTTCTTCCATAACATCCAGAAGACCGTTTGTAGCTACCGCTAAATCCTTGATCTCATCGTTTGTCTTTACCTTCAGACGAGTGGATAGGCTGCCTCCGACTGTCATTGCTTTAATATTGTTGATTACCTGCTGCACGGTGGAAACAACGGATCTGGAAATGGCCAATCCAGTAACAATTGAAATAATAATTGTCACTAGCATAAGGCCGTACATCGTCAGCCGGAGTCCCTGGTTCTGGGCATCCAATTGCTCTGCCCTTTGTTTCGTTAAGCTGAGTTCCGTGCTCCGAAATGATTCAAATTGACCGCGGACCGCCTGAATCTCACCGGAATCGGGACTTTGTTCATAAATTGAGGTGATTTCCTCTTCCTTTCCTTGTTTTTTTAAAGTTATGAGGAGTTCACCTCTTTCTGAAATCCATTCATTGATATTCCCTTTTATCGTTTCCAGCTTTTCCTGCTGGGAAGGGTTATCGCTCAAAAGCACGCCAAGATCCTTGAAGTTTTCTTCTAATTCATCATTGGCAGTCTCAAAGGAATTTGCATAGTCCTCATCCCCTGTTAAGACAAAACCTCTTTGGCCGGTCTGCATTTCAAGCAAATTTGTTTCTGCCTGACCCGTCAGGTTAAAAATCTGCAAATCGTGATTTATAATAAAATTTCTCTGTTTCTGCATTTGGGATATCTGGCTGTTTATCAGCAAAATCGACCCAATTAAACAAATAAGAATGACTGCATAGCCGAATAGGATTTTATTCCTAATTCCGATTTTCATGATTTTCATTCGTCCCCTTCGATAATCTCTTTAAAATTATATACCAATTCCGTCAAACTGCCTATCCTGAAAGCACACTTCCCAATTTTAAAAAACAGGGGAAATTCCACCTGCTCCTGAAGCCTGAGGGTTCCCTTTCACGCAGTCCTTCCCGGCTTGTCATACGCCTGTTAATCATCCTGCCCCCCTTGCATCCCTCTTTAAATCGTGATATAGTACTAGGGCGATGAGCTGAGTTGCATAAGACGGGGGACGCACCTTTAAGGTACAAACGATGTGGCGTTTGGTCCCCCGCCGCAATACGCAGAGGCACCTGATTATTCAGGTGCCTTTTTTATTTCCACTTTTCACGACAGTCGCAATGCCCCATTAAATCCCCCTTGCCGTCTCTTTAATGAACTCGGCACCTTTTTATCCCCTTCAATTAAACACAGCGTTTGCAAAATTTATAGTAAGCTTAATTTCCTTACAAGGTTCTACAATTTTCTATTTTTTCCTGAATTACAATATATTGGTAGTTTCAGATAATCCAAGGGGGAGAAATATGAAAAAGCTCATGTGTCTGATTGTGCTGGCGTTCAGTCTGGTATTGGCAGGGAATGTTCCTGCTGCTTCTGCTGCAGGGGATCAATTGATTATTATAAACAAATCGATTAACAAGCTTGCCTTCTTTGATCACGGCAAACTCATACGGACATTCCGCATTGCTACAGGACGGAACGACAGCCTGACACCGGAAGGGACGTTTAAAATTGTTTCAAAGATTGTGAACCGGCCTTATTATACAAATAGCATCCCCGGAGGCGATCCCCGCAACCCACTCGGTGACAGATGGCTTGGGCTTGACGCAAGAGGTACATACGGGACTACCTATGCCATCCACGGCAATAACAATGAAAGCTCAATCGGAAAATACGTAAGCTCCGGCTGTGTAAGGATGCACAACAGCGATGTAAGGTGGCTATACCCGCAAGTGGAGAAAATGACAAAGGTGATCATTTTGAAATCCGGAGATTCCTTCGAAACGATTGCCCGGAAAAAAGGGTATTCATTAAAATCCCAGTACTCCGCCTATTCAGCAGCCGGCAATCAAGGAAAAAAATTGATGCAGGCCACCGCTAAATACAAAAGCATTATCAGCAGCGGAAGCATAACGAGAATGCATACTCTATATGATGGGGTAACCTCAGAGCTGAGGGCAACAGAAAAAGCCATCGGAAAAGTTCCGGGCAAAAGCAAAAGAAACGATCTTTTGAAAAAATATGTGACACCTGCCAAAATCACGATTGCAGGCAGTATGTACGAAATGTCCCAGCATAGATTGATGCTTTCAATAAAACAAAGCATCTCTTCCGGGCAGATTTCAAAGGCTCAGTCACAGCTTGCCGCACTGGACAGGCTTCAAGCTAAAACCATTCAGTTCAAAAAATCCGGAAGCTACCCGCGCCTGCCTGCCTCGATCTCTGCAAGCCTCGAAGGCCAGGAAGCTGATTTATACGGGATGATTCTTCAAATCAGAACTAGAGATTACAATAAAGCCATAGCTGGATCAAGCATCACTTCTCTTGACAGGCAATACGGAACATTGGTTTCAGCGATTTCCGCAACGGAAAGAGAAATCGGCCAGGTGCCTGGAGCCTCTATTCGCCAGGCTAAGCTAACACAGTATATCAAACCTGCTAAAATATCCCGTGAACGAACGATGAACCAGGTATCTATGCACCGTCTGCTCAATTATATGGATCGGAGCATAAAATCCGGAGCCACTTCAAGAGCAAGACAGAAGATCGCGGCATACGAACAGCTAAGAACACAATCAGCCGCCATTCAAAAAGCACATGGCTACCCATTCCTTCAAAATCTTGAAGATGGATTGAACAAGCGATTTGCAGATTTAAAAACGAAACTCTAAGAGATTTTATCCGATGCTGGTCTTCTCAGAAGATCAGCATTTTTTATGTTAGATTTTCTAACAAAATGTATCTGCTTACATATAAAAATATTGATTTATTTGAAAATTCTTATTGATATTATTTGTTCTTTCACATATGATACTTTATATAACAACCAATGTCATATAAGCTAACATGAAGAAAAACAATGAATATTGAAGGAGGAATTAGCAATGCAGATGGGCGACTCGTTACTTATGTTCGTAGCAACCTTGCTGGTGTGGATTATGACTCCGGGTATTGCCTTATTTTACGGAGGAATGGTCCGGAGCAAAAATGTTCTCAGTACTGCGATGTACAGTTTAAGTTCCATTGCCATCATTTCAGTCCTTTGGATTATTGCAGGCTATTCACTGGCTTTTTCAACAACAGGAAACGCGTTTATTGGAGGGCTTGACTGGATTGGCCTTCAGGGGGTCACCTTTGAGCCTAATCCTGATTACAGCGCCACAATTCCCCACAGCTTATATATGATGTTTCAGCTGACGTTCGCCGTTCTAACATGTGCGATTATATCAGGAGCTTTCGCAGAGCGAATGAGGTTTTCAGCTTTTGTGCTGTTCAGTGTTTTATGGACTTTTCTCGTATATGCTCCCGTAGCCCACTGGGTTTGGGGAGTAGGGGGATGGCTCCGGGAACTTGGTGCTTTGGACTTTGCGGGAGGGAATGTTGTTCATATTTCATCCGGTGTAGCCGGACTGGTGCTGGCGGTTGTCATCGGTACGAGAAAAAGCAAAAATTCTGTTTCCCCGCATAATCTCCCGCTAACTCTGCTTGGAGGCATGCTGATTTGGTTTGGGTGGTTCGGGTTCAATGTCGGGAGTGCCCTTACTTTGAATGATGTCGCAATGACCGCTTTCATTAACACCAATACAGCTGCTGCTACAGGTATTATTGGGTGGATCCTCGTTGAATGGCTTATTAATAAAAAACCAACTATGCTCGGGGCTATTTCCGGGGCAATAGCCGGACTTGTTGCCATTACCCCTGCTTGCGGATTTGTTACACCGGCAGCATCGATCGTCATTGGACTCATCGGAGGAGCCGTTTGCTTCTGGGGAGTATTCTTTCTAAAAGAAAAGCTTGGCTATGATGATGCATTGGATGCATTCGGATTGCACGGAATCGGCGGTACATGGGGAGGAATTGCAACCGGTTTGTTCGCGACAACTTCCGTAAACACTGCCGGGGCTGACGGACTCTTCTATGGAAACGCTGTGCTATTGCTAAAGCAGCTGATAGCCATTGGTGCCACTTACGTGTTCGTAGGAGCCGCAACCTTCATTCTTATAAAAGCGGTAAGTTTTATTGTCAGCATCCGAGCAAGCGATGAAGAGGAATCCATGGGACTCGACCTTACATTGCACGGTGAAAAAGCATACCAGGAGTCTAACCTTTAAAAAGCAGGGGGGCAGCATAAATGAGTGAAAAATTAACGAAAATAGAAATCATATCCCGTCCGGACCGATTTGAAGAGTTCAAGCAGGAAATGGGTAAAATAGGCGTCAGCGGGATAACTGTTTCAACTGTGAGAGGATGCGGGCTTCAAAAGGGCTTTACGGAGTTTTACCGGGGGGCTAAAAGAGAAATCAATATGTACGAACGATTGAAGATCGAAATTGTTGTCTGCAAAGTTCCAGTCCAGGATGTAGTGGATCTGGCCTGCAGGATTCTTAAGACCGGCAAACCGGGAGACGGGAAAATTTTCACCTATGAATTATCCAATGCCTACAAAATCAGAACAGGTGATGAAGGCTGCGAGGCGCTGCAAAACAAAGATTAATAATACCGATAAGTAAAAGAAGACCAACCGGGACTCCCGATTGGTCTTCTTTTACTGTATCATGCATCTTCTGAAATCTTGCCGAGGAAAAACCCATCGGTCTGATCCAGTTTTCCTCTCCATAAAAATTCACTTTTTGAAGGAGTAGGCTTGCTGTCTCCACAGTAAATTTTCGTATCCTTTAAATGGATGTACAGGACATCCTCTGCGCTTTCAACATCTTGGCTGCTCGCGTCCATCAGCTTGCCGCTGATGGCTTTTGAAAGCTCACTGCCTCCCTCAAACTTTTCACTCATGTTTCCGAAGTACTCTTTTGCTGAGATGAGGGTCCCGGTAATGAGAGATCCTTTCATGTTTAGCGTAATATCCAGTGAAAAATTATGTTTGTTTGCTGCATGTACAAACATTTCTAATATGCTGTCCTTTGAACTGGCACTCATATCAGGCCCTCCTTGGCTTCCAGATTGTTATTTTGAAGATTGCATCGTATCATCTTCACTCTTGATAACAGTTCCGCTGCCATTGTCTGCTTCTTTTTTAGCCGCAGACGCTGTTTTTCTCGCCTTTGCTGTCCTGGTTCGTGCAGCAGTCTGGGCTGGAGCCGGTTTGGGCTTTTCGGTATCCAATTGTACGGAAGCTGCTGCTTCATTTTCTGCCGGGCTATTAGAAGACGGCTCATTTTCTGTCCCTTCATCATCTGCTTGCTGAGATTGAGAAGATGGTGCAGCGCTTTTGGATTCTTCCAGACCCGCTTCATTTTTGCCGGAAGAGGACTCTTCCTGAGCTATACTGTTTGCTTGCTGATCAGAGGAATTTCCACTGCCTGTTTCCTGGCTTTCTGTTTCTGCCTTTGCTTGTTCCTGGTTATTTTCTTGGTTCTTTTGATTATCAGATTTAGGCTTCTCATCTCTTTTTACAATGTACAGAGTGGATTTTTTGATTTTTTCAGCAGCTTCCTGAGTTTTGGAAGTTCCTTTATCTTTAAGGGAGTTCAGTTTTTCCTTAGTACTTCCTCCAAATTGCTTGCAGCTGTCCATAACAGAAGCAGATTGCTTTCCGATGGAGTCTCTAACTTCCTTTCCGGATTTTGGAGCTAAAAGCAAGGTTGCTCCAACTCCTGCCAGCACGCCTGCAATAGAGCCTGTTAGAAAGTTTTTGTCAATGGATGGCCGTTTCATTCTGGACTGCTTCTTTTCCTCATTGTTCCCGCTGGCATTCGTACCTGATTGGTTCTGATTATTTTTTTCCATTTTCATTCCTCCTAAGATTCTAATCGTACAGTTTTTGTTATACGAGTCTTTGATTCTCCATTTTTTCTTCAAGCAGCTTGATCCGGTCATTGAGACGTTTGTTTTCTTCCTCGAGCGCCTCGCTGTTTCCGGCTGCCGCTTTTGAGCTTAAATAAGGGTCGTTTTCCCACCAGTCCATGCCAATTTCTTTTGCCTTATCTACTGATGCAACAATCAGCCTGATTTTGATGGTCAGGAGTTCAACATCCGCTAACCCGATTTTAATATCACCGGCTATCACGACTCCTTTATCCAAAACCTTTTCAAGGACATCTACAATAGAACTGGACTGGCTGTTATGCTGGATTTCATTCACCTTTATTCCTCCTCGATTCTTTGGCGGTCCCTTTAGATCAGATTCCCGAGAGGGCCAAGGTCAATATTCAAGTCTTCATCCTTTAAATCAAAGATGTCTTTCATCTCTTCCATCTTGATTTCCAGATTTGCAAGCGCTACTCCGAGATCCTCGATTTGCTGATCCGTTAGAGTGCCGCCGTCTACACGTCGGATGGCGTGCCGTTCAACTAGCTGCCTTAGAAGTTCAATGACTGTTAAGACCAGCTGGGCAAGCCCCTGCTCGGCAGAATCCGGATCAAGATTAATCCTGCCATTGCTGCTTTGCAGCCCTGTTTTAGCGTCTGCGGGATTCTGTGACATGTACAAGCTCCTCTCTTTCCCGATCCATCTCGGTTGATGAAAGGGTTTGGTTTCCACTTGCTTCAACAAGGGTCTCTACTGCTGAAATCAAGACCCTAAGATCTAGATATATTAAATCAATTCCTGCTATTGAGATAATGAGATCCCCTCTCAGCACAACCCCTTTATCCAGAATGACATCCAGAATATCCAGAAGGGATACATCGCTATTTTCAATTTGCCGGGGCTGATCCATTTTTTATCTCCTCATCTGCTGTCAGACTTGCGAAATGGTACGGAGGCCAGGGACCAGTGGGTTCGAATTTCCATCCCGCTTCGAGATTCGATTCTGCTGCCTCCTGGATTTTCTCTCTGAAAAGAGCGATTTGATCTTTTGGAAGCAGATAAACACTGTTCCAGCACATCTGTTCATCTCTCCCGGTGACGTCCTGGCTCCAAGTCTTCTTGACGGTGCTGTCAGCAGAAAATGGAATCAGTTCTTCGTGAATTTGTTCGCAGATTCTATTTTTTTCAAGTTCCATTTCCCGGTCAACAAGCTGTTCCAGTTTTCTTTTTTCAAAGTATTGTCTGCCTGGAGGAAGCTGGGCCATTTCCTCTTTCTTAGCAAGAACAGTCGGATTGCTATCTCCAAATGTTTCTCTCATTTCCTTATCATTGCTGTATATCTTAACATTCCACTCTTCTTTGCCTTCCAGGTAGCTGAATAAGTCAGCCATTCGGTCCTGATATTGCACAACAGTTTCTTCCAGGCTTTCCATGGAAGAATAGATCGTACAGAATTTAGTCGGAATCAGTGTATATTCCTTCTCAAGCATCATCAGGATTTCATGGTGATGAAAGGCTTTTTCATGAAGCCATTCCACTTCATTCACTTTTTCTTTAATTTGATCCTCCGAATATTCAGCCGGATCAAGTTCACATACAACAGCGTTAACTTTACCGAACTGTGCAGAGAAGCTGTCGCTGGTTTGATCAAACCCTTTAAAGGAGGGCAAAGTCCTTTCAGCCGCTTCTTCTGCAGGTATGAGCCCGTAAAGATAAATCAGGTTCCTCATTTAAATCCCTCACTTCTCCTGGTTCAGCATCTCTTCGTACTCTTTCATTTCAAGGCGCTTTGCCGTTTCGTACCGAAGCAGAAGCTGCTCTTCCTGTTCCTTATATGCCTGCTCTTCAATTTCATCCAGTTCATACATCATTTGAAGCTGGATCAGCTTTTGCTGAATCGTCGGAATATCAAACAATTCCTTATCCGCCTCTTCTTTGATCTTCTCTCCGACCTTTACCACGAGATTCAATGGTGCGGTAAAGAGCTTATGAATCATGACGTTTCTTCAACCTTCAGCTGGATGTTGATGAAATTGTAAGCAGGCCATGGTCCTGAATAATGGAAATCAACCTTGTTTCCCCAACTTTCGTGGATTTCATTAACTTTGCTGTCAAATAACTCCTCATATTTACGGTCTACAAGAAAAGCCCCATTTAACAGCATTTTTTCGCCGATTGGTTTATTTTGATTGGCTGCTTCAGAAACCTGCTGTAGCGGCTCGAATACTTCTTTGTTAACTTGCCTTTGCAGTTTTCCAAAAAACTCCTGAGCCATTCCTCCAAGCTTGATCCGGTCGTAGTAGCCTGCCTCTTCAGACTTTCCTTTGACGGATTCTTTCATTTTCAGAATATCACTTCGCCCGGAAAGTTCTTTGTTAATCCATTCTTCCTTTGCTACTACTTTTAAACCAAGCTCCATTTTTCCTTTTATCTCTGGAAAAAGCTTAGCAAACTGTGGATAAAGATTTTTCAGCAGCATTTGCACGTCCTCTTTTGTTTTGAAAATGTTTCCAAAGCTAATTGGAATAACCGTGTCATTCTGCTTCATTACTGAGGAGACGACCTGCTGATGTGCCATCACGTTCTCTTTGTTTGGATGATAAATTTTCATTGGCACTTCCGCCGCTGCAATAGCGGAATCTTCATAATGGATTGTAAAAATCGGATAATCCTGGCCTTCCAGTACTACAGTTCCAAATGCAGGCTCTGTTTCAGCTGTTTGAATTCCGCAAAAGATATAGATTCCAGTTTCACTCATAATGGTCACCCCTATATTTTCTTGCATTCCGCCTGAATGATTTGGAGAATTTTAGAATCACTCTCGTTTTCAAGCGATTTTCTTAATTGGTACCAGACAATATCCTGGCAAAGCTGCCGGAATGTCTCGTTTTTACCGTCTATTTTAATCTTCTGATCATTTGATAACTGGGCAATCATAATGGATGCCCGAAGACTCGGACCTTCTTTGCCTTCTTTTCTGGATAAATCCCGCAGGTTATTGATAAAACGGGAAATGCTTTTCGCTTCATCAGACGAGACCCCTGATTTTCTTGCAATAATGTTCGCTTCCGCCTCTGGTTCAATAAACGAGAGCGGCATCGTGATCAGCCGGTCCAGGAGCGCTTCCTGAGTTTGATAGACCCCTGCATATTCATCTGGATTGCTTGTGAAAATCACTGTAAATTCCGGGTGGACCTTAACGAAAGGCTCTGTATGCTTCGTTCCATACAGCGGAAGAACCTTTTCTTCCAATATCGATAAAAATAAATTATTCGTTGACGGCTTCGAACGCGTAAACTCGTCGTAGACAAGGGTATAGCCATTTTGGACGGCTTCCAGGAGCCTCCCGTTTTTCCACATTTCTGTTACGTTTTCTTCTTTTTTGTAGACCGTGCGGATATAATTATCCACTACCTTTGAGCTCGTATACCCTGTGAAGGAGCCAATTAAGTCCGCGTTGGAAAGCTCGTGATTTCCATGCATCAGCATCACAGGCCGCTTCCTGCTCTTAGCCAGATTAAGGGCAAGGGTTGTTTTCCCGACTCCTGATGGCCCTGTGAAATGAACTGGATAACCGGCTTTCATATAGGAAGCAGACCGCTGCAGAATTTCATGGAAGGCCTCTTCATAAAATGAGTCCTGTCTCTTACCCGGTGCTGGTTTTGATTCTTTTAATACGGTCATTCATTCTGCCCCCAATCCTGCTGTTTCCTATTCCGCTTCATCCATCATGGCGCTTCTCGGCCTTAAACTTTTACGGGTATATGAGGTCACATCATATTCTGAATCCAATGTCACATCATACACCCCGAGCATTTCATCTTTTGCATACTTTCTCATATACTCGCGTTCTTCCACGACTTCCACAACAGCTTTGCATCCTTCTTCAACAGGTTCAATGGAAGTTATTTTATGAGGGGGAGCTATATGCTCTGAGAAGAATTCATTTAATGATTGAATAATTTCTTTAATCTTCATAAGATTCACCGCCGCTCTTCTATTTAAAAGGAACCGCCGGGGCTTATGCACCCGGCTGGCTTCCTTCAGGCTTTATTAAATGCTGAATTGCTTATCTCGTTCGTTTGTCTGCTGAGGAAGTGCATTATCCTCTTCAGCGTCATCTCGGAGAAGACCTACTGCGTTTGCATATCTTAACCATGTATCCACACTTGCGATTACGACTCTCGCTTCAATTGTAATCAGTTCAATCCCGACTAATGAAACGCGGGCGAACACATCAATTACGACCCCTTTGTCAAGAATACGGTCAACTACTTCTGCCAGACTGGAACTATCCGTACTTTTTTGAACAGCCATGTTATCTTTCTCCTTTCATTGTTTAAGAGTTTGAGATGGAGCTAATCGTTTTTATATTACTCGCTGACTTGATTTCACTGGGCTTCTTTACATTCGCTGCACTTTTGACCTGAGAGACGCTTTTAAGCTGATTGACACCTTTTAAATGCCTGGCGCTTCTCATTTTTCCATTGTCATCCGGCTTGATTTTCTCCTGAAAATCTTCTCCGGCTTCCTTGAAATTTTTCAGCTTGGAACGAACCTTCAGAAGTGCTTCCTGAACTTTATCTCTCATTTCTTCAGCTTTGGAGTGAACATTTTCTGCGTTTTCTTCTTTCGCTGTTTCAAGCTTACCCGCAGCCTCTTTTACTTTGGATTGCATTTTTTTCTGGGCATGGTCCTTTAACTCATCCGCCAGCCTTTGCTTGACGTCACCCTCTAGCTCATCTGCTTCTTCTTTTACTTCTTCTTTCACATCATTCTTTTTATCTTCCGTTTTGTGCCTTGCAGCATCAGGAATAACTTTCTTTCGGATACCAGGAATAAACAATAGGCTCATTCCCGCCGCAGCTAAACTGCCGTATCCGATTTTCTTATAGCGGTCATTCTGATCAGAGCTCATTGATTGCGTCCTCCTTTCTAAACTGAAAGGCGGGTTTTGCCGCTTTCAATTCCGTTCTATTGTCGGTGTTACCCGCTGTTGAATGTCTATCAAACTGGGTATTCTTTCTGAAGGCGGGCCTAAAAGCCCAGCATTCAAAAAAAAAGATATATCTGTAATGAATGTTTGCCGTAACAAACGGGTTTATCGAGGGTTCATTAAAAATGTTTCAATTTTATTACATTTAAGATTTTCAGGTATTTGCTTGTCTTCTCCGTCTGCTCAACCTAAAAAAACCCCTTGAGAACGAGTGGTCTCCAAGAGGTTTTACATCACCTTACAAGCTGGTTAATGATTTGCTGAAAGAACGGATCCTGTTTATTTTTGCTTTTATAGCCTATGTAAATGTCATTTGATACGGACAGGTGGCGATAGACGATCTTACTTTTATTCTGTTTTACCGATTCTTGAATCAGATAATCGGGCAGCAGGCTGATGCCGATCTTTTTCTCCACTGCAGTAAGGATGGCTCTTAAGTCTGAAATAACGTAATAAGGGTCCATTTCAGGCCGATTTTTAAAATGCTCTCTCCACATTCTTCTTATAATCGGGAGCTCCATACCATAGCTGATCCAATTTTGCTCAAGCAGCCATTCCTCTATTGCGGAGTCAGCAGGAGGAACTTCCATGCTGAATGGAACGGTAATAAAGAATTCCTCTCTTTCAGCCAGTTTGTACTCAATACCCGGTTTGCTGAGACGCTGTGTTGTGACAATCAGATCTGTCCGGTTTTGGTCCAGCATATCGAAGAGGCCCTGCGAATCACCCTGATAATGGATAACCTTTAAGTCACAAGCCTTGAGGCGTTCCAGAATCCTTGAAGAGAAATAGTCAATCGGCGAGCCTATTATGATGGAAGGAGAGGTCTTTACCGTATGGCGAATTTCAAGTGTCGTCTTTTCAAGTGTCTCAATTAACGGAGCAAGCCTAGTGTATAATTCCTTTCCGCGGTCAGTAGGGATGATTTTTCTAGTCGTCCTTGTAAACAGCGGTTCTCCCACTTCGGCTTCAAGGGCTGCAAGATGCTGACTCATGGCAGGCTGAGTGAGAATCCGCGATTTTGCAGCTTCCGATACGGATTGATGCTTATAGATGCTGATAAAACTCCGGTACCATTCAAAATCAATCACCTGACAGCGGCCCCGCTTCCGATCCAGCATTCTTTTCTCTCAATTTGATGGGCATCTGCGTACTGATCTCCCCTATTGCACATCTCATTAAGGGTTCGCTGCAGCTTCTTTCCCAATTCTGCTGTTGAATACTCTACCCTGGCCGGAGCAATTGGATAGGCTTTCCCGATAATCAGGCCTTGCTCCTCAAGCTCCTTTAGCTGCTGTGCCAAAACCTTTTGGGTGATTCCAGGAATCGCTCTTTGCAGCTCTGAGAATCGTTTCGTGCTTCTATTCAAATTCCAGAGAATCAGGACTTTCCATTTTCCTCCGATCAAATCAATGACCAGGTTGATCGCACATGGATATTCATTTTCAAGCTGTTTCATACTGTCCCTCCTGAAGCAGTTTCCATTCGGTAACTACCGTACATAAAAGTGCCTTCTTGTACAAATTCTTTTTATAGATCTATTATATACATAGCCATTACTAATACGAAAATGAAGGAGTGGAAATCATTGAAAGCATTACTTCTTGAAGAAAAAGGAAAATGGGATCAAATGAGAGTCGGAGAAGCCGAAACCCCGGTACCGCAAAAAGGAGAAATCCTTATCAGGGTCCGCGCAGTCAGTCTTAATCCTGTAGATTATAAAACCGCATCGAACGGAAACCCTGATTGGAGCTACCCTCACATACTCGGCTTAGATGTCGCAGGTACTGTAGAGGCACTTGGAGACGGAGTTTCCGGGTGGTCAAAAGGCGACCGGGTCGTGTATCACGGGGATATGACAAAAGGCGGCGGTTTTGCAGAATTCGCTGTAACAACCGCACACACGGTTTCCCGAATTCCGGATGACATATCATTTGAAGATGCTGCAGCTCTTCCTACTGCCGGTTATACAGCATACGAGGCTTTATTCCGAAAGCTTCCGCTGTACACATTTAATAACATCCTTATTCAAGGCGGAGCAGGAGGAGTAGGAGGCTTTGGCATTCAGCTTGCAAAACAGGCTGGCTTAGAAGTAATTACAACTGCGTCCGCTGCCAACCATGACTACGTGAAGTCATTAGGAGCGGATCATGTCATTGATTACCGCTCGGAAAATGTAACAAAAAGAGTGCTTGAACTTACAAACGGCAGAGGAGTAGACGCCGTTCTTGATACAGTTAGCCGCCAAACTGCTACAGAAGCTTTGGAATACCTTGCCTATCGGGGACAGCTTGCCCACATAGCAGGAGCACCTGACACGTCCGGATTAAAACCTTTCACCAAAGTCCTATCCTTCCATGAGATTGCTCTGGGCGCCATCCATAAAGCAGATTTTGAATCCCAAAAGGATTTAGCTGCAATGGGCGATGAAATGCTTGCCCTGCTGAAGGATGGGAAAATCAATTCTCTCCTCGCAGAAAAAATTACGCTTGAAGAAATTCCCGATGCACTGGTCCGGCTATCTGAACGTCATGTGAAAGGAAAAATTGCTGCGATCGTTTCTTAATAAAGGAAACCGGGAGATAGCCCGGGGAGGAAACCGGCTTTGCCTAGATGGGAGCAGTGTGCTGAACGGCACCCTGCTCCCATTTTTAGTTGGCAGATTTATGAGGAGTTCGTACGTTCGCAGGTAGGTACTGAAGACCCTTTGGCTGTCTCATTTTGCTGGGATCAATCTCTTCTTGCCTCCGGTGGTTCTACAGGTGATAAGAGATTGATCGAATTTTGTCGAAAAGTCGATATGTAGGTAAAAATGGTTGATATAATTAAATTTCGGTCGATTTGTGTTCGTTTTCGGTCGATATCCTGATACTATGCGTTAAAGAAGCAGGAGAAACACAAAAAATCAGGCCGAACCTTGCACCTCAGGTCCAAATGTTCTGCTGAACGACTGTTCCAGTCATAAAAACTTGAATCAAAAAGAATTTTAGAGGGTCCACTGTGATGCGCCCCCTTCCATTCATCCTCATCTCCTACTATTCACTATTTCAAGCTGCCGCATTTCACCACCAACCAACCAATTTTCAGACCGGCTGTTCAATCTTTTGTAATAATATGAAAGAAAATTGCCGTTTTTTGCACTCTGTATTTTACTCTGGTGTTGAAAAAATCTATAATAGCTTATTGAGAGCCACTTAAAAGGAGTTAGACTATGAATATAAAAGAACGGAATTATACACCCATTATTGTAACATTGACCATTGCTATAAACGCCCTTGTCGCTGTTTTGTACTTTATGCCAAAGGGAAATGACCTGAGTCACATTGACTTAACCTTTCTTCCATTTTTTAATGCCGTCATGAATAGCTTTACCTTTGTTTTCCTGCTGGCCGCTTTGTATTCGATCATTAAGCAGAAAAATGTGAAACGGCACAGGAATTATATTTTCGGCGCGTTTTCAACGACTGCCTTATTCCTGATATCCTATGTAACCTATCACGCCCTGGCACCGAATACTCCGTTTGGAGGCGAGGGGATCATCCGTCCAATTTATTATTTCATCCTGATTTCCCACATTCTGCTTTCAGTTGTCATTGTTCCGCTTGCACTTTTAACACTTGCAAGGGGGTTAAATATGAAGGTGGAAAAGCATCGAAAAATCGCCCGGTGGACGATGCCTCTCTGGCTTTATGTCAGTCTGACCGGCGTTGTTGTTTATCTGATGATTTCTCCGTACTACTGAGTGAAAGTCTCCGATCAGGGAGCATTCATTACAATCTGGCAATCTCCTTCAATTTATACTTTGCTTAGATCCAGAAGTCCACGTATTGGATAAAAAGCATGGAAACAGGCTCAGGGCAAACTGCTCTGAGCTTTTCATATATTGGGAGCTGCTTGGCATCCGTCATCCCATGTTATCTGCCCTTCCTTTTAGAATTCCCGGCTGTTGAAATCTCCCTAATAATTGGGCTCCTCAAATGAAACGATCTGTGGTATTTTTGTAAAGACGCTGTTTTTAAGTCATTGCTGGTTCGCAGGCTCTTCAATGCTCAGCCTGAATTGTTGAGCTCACAGCCTCTCAATACAGCAGTGCCCGCAAACACAGTTTGATGAAAAGATTGAAAAGTAGAGGTTGAGACATTATATGAATTTCTGGGATTTATTTGCTGCCGTTATACTCGGCATAGTCGAAGGTTTAACTGAGTTTGCACCTGTATCTTCAACCGGACACATGATTGCGGTGGATGATTTATGGCTCCGGTCATCTGAGCTCTATGGACAGCAAGTGGCCAATACATTTAAAGTGGTAATCCAGCTTGGGTCCATCCTAGCCGTTGTCGTCATCTTCAGACAGAAGTTTATGGACATGCTTGGAATGAAGACAAAGAGCTCATCCGAAAAAGCACCGGGTACTCCTAAGCTTTCATTAATAACCGTTATCATCGGCGTTCTTCCGGCTGCTGTGCTCGGTCTGGCCTTTGAAGACTATATTGATGAATACCTGTTCTCGGTAAATACTGTAGTTATCGGATTGATTGGTGGAGCCTTTCTGATGATAGCTGCGGATCTCATGCAACCGAAGGTCAAAACTGATTCTGTTGACAAAATGACGTACCGGCAGGCACTTTTGATGGGGCTTTTCCAGTGCATCGGTTTGTGGCCGGGATTTTCACGTTCAGGATCTACCATTTCCGGTGGAGTTCTGCTTGGTATTAGCCACCGGGCAGCATCGGATTTTACTTTCATTATGGCTGTTCCTGTGATGGCCGGAGCAAGCGGACTGTCCCTGCTTAAAAACTGGGAATATTTTACGATGGATGCTCTCCCGTTTTTCATCGTCGGATTTATTACAGCTTTCATCTTTGCCCTGATTTCAATTCAATTCTTTTTGAAAATGATTAACCGGGTGAAGCTGATTCCATTTGCAATCTACCGGATTGTAATTGCGATTATCATCATTTTTATGATTATGTAGGTTTGATGCAGGAGGACTGGCTAACGGCAGTCCCCTTTTTTGAATCCAGGTATACATAAAAAACCTTCATAGGGGCAGCCTATGAAGGTTTTTTTTACCAGTCTATGATTTTCAGCCCCGGCCACTTACTTTTCCATTTATATGCCTTTGCTTCATATACTTCTTTTGAAACAAGCAGCTTGTTCGGTCTTACAGTCATCGTAAACAAATCTTCCAGCCCGTATGGAGCATATATTTCATAATTCGATTTGTTTTTTTTGACCCCTATCGCAGAAGCTGTTGTTGGCCAGGTATCGATGGCCTCTTCAAGTGAAGAATACGGTTTAGTCGGGAAGCCAAATTTCTCCTCGTACCATAGATGAACCCTGGCCTGATTTTTAATATCCAATTTAAAAGGGATGGCTGAAAGCTCTCTTCTAAGCTGATTCTCTATCTCCTTCTCGGACTCCGGACTCAGATCATTCTGTTCATAATATATGATGTCTGCGTCCCCAATCCCATATGCGAATTCATTTTCTGCAAGTTCGTTCCATACGGTTTGGGTTACAAAGCCCGCTCCTAAGTAATAATTTTCCCATACTTTGCCGGCAGCACTGAAAATTTCTTCAAAAATCGGGTGTTTTTCTAAGATGCCTGCTAAGCGGTTTTCATATTGACGGCTGCTTTCCAGCCTACTCAATCCGGTCCTCTTTATACCGTTCATCTGCAGGTGAAGCTGCATAGTAACGGTTATACCTTTTCTTGTAAAGCTTGAAGAGCTGAAACACAAATGTGCGTAGGATGGCGTATGCCGGAATTCCGAGAATAACCCCAACTACTCCAAAAAGATGGCCGGCTGTAAGCAAGACAAAGATGATCGTGATCGGGTGAACACGCAGGGATTTCCCCATAATTTGTGGGGAAATGAGCTTTCCCTCCAAAAGCTGCACAACCGTCCATACAAATGCCAATTTTATGAGCATAAATGGAGACGTTACAATCGCGATAATAATTGCAGGCGTAATCGCAATCACAGGTCCTAAGTAAGGGACAACGCTTGTGACACTTGCAATCGCTGCGAGCACAAGGGCATACTCCATTCCGATAATTAAAAATCCAATGTACAGCATAATCCCGATGCATAAACTAACGAGCAGCTGGCCTTGAATGTATGCTCTTACTTGCTCGTCAATTTCGCGGAACACCTTTCTTGTCCCGCCGCGCATTCTGGGAGGAAGAATGCCAATAAAAGCTTTAGGCAGTTTTTCTCCTTCTTTAAGCAAGTAGAATAAAATAAAGGGGGCTGTAACCAATCCAATCGTCACATTGGTCAGCGCACTCAATACTTTTGTAAACCCGTTCAAGGTTTCAGACGCTACATTTGAAGCGTTGCTTCCGAAAGAGCTTAGAATCCCCGAGCTTCTCTCTTTCAGATCCTCATATACCGGAGCCAAATAGGACTGGCTCTCTACATATGCTTCAAATCCGGTTATAAACTCATTCCAGTATTCCGGGAATGATACAAAGAGACTTTTCGTTTGATCAATCAAGAATGGCACAACGGACATAATCAGCAAAACGAGTAATCCGATAATAAGCAATAGCAGCAGGAAGATAGACACCGTTCTGTCTATTCCCGCTTTCATTAACAGCCGCATAAGCGGCCGGAGCAGATAATAGGCTACTGTTGCAAGAATCACTGGAAGAGCAACTGTTCCCACAAAAACAGCAGCAGGTTCAAAAATAAATGATACATTTGAAAAAAGGAAAATGTTTAATCCAAGTAACAGCAATATACCTAACACATATACTGTTTTTCTGCCCCCAAGGAAATCAATAATTGGGTTCTTTCTCTTATCCAAGGTCCATGAGCTCCTTCTCTGATTAAAAATTCACTTTAAAGAGTGATGATAGCCTTTACCCTATACCAATTCCCGTCAATCCTCTGGTTATTGGTTAATTTCTCTATTGGCTACATATTTTAACGCCAGTAATTCATCATCTGAGAGGTTCTCCTCAGCCATTTTCAAAATCGCCTGCTGCTCGGCAGCATCAACGCCGTCCTCGGACATCGACTGGATTTTCTGCAAATTCCCCGGACCTACTTTCGTCATCACGACTCGGGTAGCCTCTTCTTTTGTTGTAAAAGGAAGAGAATCAGGATCTGCATTGGCCCCTTCTTCTAAAAAATCCCTCACTTCGGGATTGGAATTAGCTGCTGATCTTACATTCTCGTAACCGCCATTTTTTTCAATTTCATTATCCAAATATCCGGAAAGCTGATCCGCGGCAATCTTCGGAAGAAGATACCAGGCTGCACCTCCCAGGAGTGTCAGAATAATCACAGTCCCTGTAATGCGCTTAAGCCATTTAGGACGATTTTTAGATTTACTGTTAGATAGACGCGTTTCATATCTGGAATTCATCGCTGGATCCCTCCAATTCTTAAAGCTGCATGTCATATTAAGGATAATCGAACTTTGAACACCTGTAAATGGCATGAATTTTCAGTTAAGAGGAAAAGAGGAAGGCCAGTGCAAAGGCAAAGGGTGTTTTCATCATGAAAGGGACGTCCTATATCTGCCTTTGACCGCCGATTTACTCTGTTTTCCGCAGGGCCTTATACTTAAACAGGGAAACGCTGAATGAGTCTCCCTGTTTAAAATATAGCAGCTTTTAAAGCCAGCCTCCTACTTTATACATCGGATAATCAAATGTAGCCATTCATTCTTATACTGCTGAACATAGACGGAAACAGATCCTCCATTCACGCTAAAATTCGCCCAGCCATCTGTTTCAATTGTTACTTTTTCTGTTCGGTTGCCGGTGATGTCATTTTCAACCGCATTTCGGCTTCCAACGAACATTCTTTTCGTTCCTCCTGGACCATCTGTAATAAGTGTAGCCAAGCGGGAATTTATTTTTGTTGAATTCCCTTCTCTTGTCCAGCCAATTACATCCTGGTTATCGATATAATCGCGCTGTGTCCCATACGCAAAGTCTTTTCAGGCTTTTAGCAAGGGTTCAATTTTTGTCTTTAAAGCGGGAATTTCCCTCCCAGTCGAACCCTTCGTTCCGTATAGGTCCCCGTAAAAAACGTTAGGGTATCCTGATCCTATTGTAAGGATAAAAGCATACGCCAGAGGCTTAAACCAGCTTTGAACAGTGGATTCCAGCGCTGGCCTGGCTGAGTATCATAGTTTGACAGAACATGAGGAAAAATACCATTAAATAAATCCTGAAACGATTTGTTTAGGTATGGTTTTGATCGTACTATAGGAGGATAACAGGGATTTGCATTAGACAGAACTGGTTAATTGGAAGGGAAATCCAGTTTGTGAGCCATTTCCATATATTTTCCTGGGTCCAACTCCTTTGCGGGCGGTCCGCACCAAAAACAAAACCGCGCACTTGCGCGGTTTTGTCTTATTCTTCAATTAGATTTTCTTTAACAAGAAAGTCTTTCGCTGTTTTTTCCGGTGATTCACCTTCAACATTCACGAGGTAGTTCATATTTCTCATTTCATCGTCTGTAATTTTTCCTGCCAGCTTGTTTAGTGTTTCTTCAAGCTCCGGATATTCATCCAATGTTTCCTGCTTCATCAGCGGAGCTCCCTGGTACGGAGGAAACAGGCCTTTGTCATCTTCAAGTGTCAGCAGATCATATTGTTCGAGTTCGCTGTCTGTGGAATACGCATCAATCAGGTTGACTTCCCCGGATTCAATCGCCGCATAGCGAAGCTTAGGTTCCATCGTCGTGACGGAAGGAAATTTAATTTCGTACAGCTCCTGAATCCCTTTGTATCCGTCCTGGCGGTCCGAGAATTCGAGCGTAAAGCCTACTTTCATATTTTGTTCCACTTGTTTAAGGTCAGAAATGGCTTTCAAATCATATTGTTCAGCTGTATCTTTAGGTACAGCCAGTGTATACGTATTATTGAATGCCATAGGCTCTAGATAAGCCATACCGTATTGCTGCTCCATACCATTTTTAGCCTGCTCGTATACGGATTTTTCATCTCCGCCTTCAGGTTGTTCCTTTAGAAAAGTGGAGAGGGCTGTGCCTGTGAACTCAGGATAAATATCAATTTCACCCGTTTCAAGCGCGTTAAAAAGGAAGGATGTTTTTCCAAGGCTTGGCTTCAGCCCGACTTCCAGATCTGTATCCTGCTCAATGAGCAGCTTATACATATTAATAAGAATTTCCGGTTCCGATCCAAGCTTTCCGGCAATGACGAGATCTTTTTTCCCTGATCCAAATGCTAAGGGAACAGCAATAATCAAGACAACAATAAGAGCGATGATGCCGCCTTTTTTGGCCATGCCTTTTGTTGAAGCTTTTTCAGCAACGCGAAGCAGGACATCAAAAAGGATGGCCAGCAAAGCTGCCGGTATAGCACCGAGGATAATCAGCATATTGTCATTTCTGTCTATTCCAAGCAAAATCAGTTTCCCCAGTCCTCCGGCTCCTATAAGGGCTGCGAGGGTAGTGGTTCCTACGATAAGCACCATCGCTGTCCGGATTCCAGCCATAATCACAGGGAGTGCAAGGGGAAGCTCGACCTTAAATAACCGTTTACGGTTGTTCATTCCCATCCCTCTTGCTGCTTCCACAAGTGAAGGATCTACTTCTTTGATTCCTGTATAGGTGTTCCTGAGAATTGGAAGCAGGGCGTAAATAACAAGAGCAATTACAGCCGGAACCACCCCAATTCCTACTAATGGTATCAATAAACCAAGCAATGCAAGTGAAGGAATGGTCTGCAATACAGCTGTAACACCAATAACTCCTTCAGCAAGCTTTGTTCTGCGGGTTAGAAAAATGCCAAGCGGAATGGTGATGACAACCGCAATAAGAAGGGCAATAAAAGAAATTTGAATGTGTTCAAGCAGAGCAGTCCAAAGCTGATCCTGTCTTTCCAGGAAGGTGGTGATCAATGCGTTCATCGGACACCCTCCATTCCCAGCTTCTCAGCCAGGTATTCCATCACGATTTCAGGAGTCACAATTCCGATAATGGTACCGTCTTTTTCAACCGACAGCGCTTGTTTTCCCCTAAGCTGTTCTACTGCTTCTATTACAGGAGCGTAGTAGGATATAGGGGGATGTGGAAATTCTTCTGGAGCAGGCTGGAAGGAAGCATGCAAATCGCCGACTTTTGCTTGGCGGACCTTCTGTTCAGGGACGGCACGAGAGCCGATAAATTCCCTTACAAAGTCATTTGCTGGCTGTTCAATCAGCTTTTGAGGTGTGTCGGCTTGAATGACTTGTCCATCTTTCATGATGGCGATTCTGTCCCCAAGCGCAAGGGCCTCCTGCATATCATGGGTGACAAAGACAATGGTCTTTTTAATGCGTTTTTGCAAGTCTGCAATATCTGTTTGCAGCTTTTCCCTGCTGATGGGATCAAGAGCGCTAAACGGTTCATCCATTAAAATAATATCAGGGTCTGCCGCCAGAGCCCGTACAACCCCAATTCTTTGCTGCTGGCCTCCGGAGAGCTCACTCGGCTTGCGGCTTCTGTATGTTTCAGGCTCTAAGCCAACCATATCAAGCAGTTCATCCACACGTTTATTAATTTGGTCAGGTGTCCATTTTTTCAACTCCGGGACAATAGCGATGTTCTCTTCAATGGTCATATGCGGAAATAACGCAATTTGCTGAAGGACATATCCAATGTTCCAGCGGAGCTCGTGTATTTCGTATTCCTGTACATTTTTATCCTGAATAAAAACCTTTCCGTCCGATGGGTCAATCAGACGGTTAATCATTTTCATCGTTGTCGTTTTTCCACACCCGCTCGGACCGATAAAAACAAAGAATTCTCCCTTTTTAATTTCTAAATCCATTGATTGTACCGCTCTAGTTCCGTCCGGATATACTTTAGCAGCTTTTTCAAACCTGATCATTTTCTCACCTGTTTCTATGTATAATTTCTAAAACACCTTACTTATTACCCGTTTCCTTGATCCGCTAAGCTGCAATTTAATTTAACGGCTTTGTTACATTTGGCAGTTGATTCCCGCTGCAGGCGTTCGCTTATCCAAGGGCGGGCGGTAAGCTTCCCCGCCGCTTTGAACATGCATGCGGGATCTTACTTGTCCCGCTGCTCCCGCAGGAGTCTCACGCCTTCCGCTCCAATCAACAGGTGTTAATAATCAACACCATGCTTTAGCATAGCCAATTTCATTATGTCTTTAAGCACATTGTATCATTACAGGCAAAAAAGGAACCAGCAATAAGCTGGTTCCTTAACCTATCCGAAATACTGGCTGTATAATGATCTCGCCTCATCTGGATTTTTTGTTCCGTGAACGAGAACTCTCCCATCTTTAAAAGCCACCAGCCTGACTGGTCCTTTTGAAAAGGATAGCAGAAACTCATTGGATGAAAGGTTTTCAACTTTGCCGGCCAGCCTGTCTGCCGTCTGATTTAAACTAAGCTTCATATCTTTTGGAGGCCTTATCTGGACGGTATCCCTTCCGCAGAGTACAGCTGTGCGAGCCATGTTCTCATCTTTAAGATAGGGGAAGTGAGGAGACCTGCCGCATGTAGGACAATCTGCTTTTTTCATTTTTTCTATCTTCAGAGCTGAATAACTGTTATTCCATACATCAAAGGAATAGAGCTCAGTTTTTACGGCCCTGCTGTTTCCAGTTAGAATTTTGAGTGCCTGGGCTGTTTGATGAGAAACGGTCATCCCTACGGCCGGGGCAATGATACCGGAAGTATCACACGTTTCTCCGCCCATCGGCATTGCGCCCATTAAACAGGCAAGACATGGGCCATTCCCCGGGATAAACGTACAGGACAGACCGTAGCTGCCTACACATGCTCCGTAAATCCAGGGGATTCTATGCAAATGGGAAAGATCATTTATCACCCATCTTGTTTCAAAGTTGTCGGTACCATCCATAATGAGATGAGCATCTGACATCAGCTGCTCAACAGAAGCAGGACTTGCGTGCATGACATGGGCTGAAATTTCAGGAAGATGGTTGATCTGCTGCAGCCTGGACTTTGCCGCTTCCGCCTTAGGGAGCTGTTTTCGCACATCCTCTTCGGTAAAAAGCTGCTGGCGCTGTAAATTGCTTTCATCCACATAATCCCTGTCTATTATTGTAAGCTTGCCTATTCCTGCCCTTACTAAAGTTTCAGCAATCCCGCTTCCTAAGGCTCCGCAGCCAATTAAAACGGCATGTTTGGATGAAAGCTTTTTCTGATCTTCCTCTCCATTGGGGAAGAATAAAGTTTGTCTTGAATACCGGTCAGTCAACAGGGCTCATTCCTTCACTCGGACTGCTTGCGGATGCATACCTTTTTTTAGGGATTCTTCCGGCTTCATAGCCCAGACGCCCTGCTTCAATGCCGAGCTTCATAGCCTCAGCCATTTTAACAGGATCCTCAGCGCCAGAGACTGCTGTATTCAGCAGAACTCCATCTGCACCCATTTCCATAGCAAGTGCCGCATCAGCAGGGCTGCCTACTCCGGCGTCTACAATGACCGGAACGACGGCTTGTTCAATGATTAGACTTAGGTTTAGAGGATTGACGATTCCCATTCCGGATCCGATCGGTGATGCTCCCGGCATAACCGCGTGCACTCCGATCTCCTGAAGCCGTTTAGCTAAAATGACATCATCCGAAATATAGGGCAGAACGATAAACCCTTCTTCCAGCAAAGTCTCACATGCCTTCATCGTTTCAAACGGATCCGGAAGCAGCGTCTTAAAGTCCCCAATGACCTCGACCTTGATCATCGTACACAGCCCTGATGCTTTTGCGAGCCGGGCAATTCTAACGGCTTCTTCAGCCGTTTTTGCTCCGGCCGTATTTGGGAGAAGGGAAAAACGGCTAAGGTCCAACTTTTCCAAAAGATTTGGCTGGGAGCTTTCAAAGATATCCATTCTTCTAACCGCAAAGGTCAGGATTTCAGATTCTGACACTTCAATGGCTTTTCTCTGCATATCGAAATCAGGGTATTTCCCAGTCCCGAGCAGCAGTCTGGATGAGAATGACAACGGTCCGATTTTCAGCATATTATCCGCCTCCTACAAATGTAACGATTTCATAATGGTCTTCATGTGCAACTGCTTCTTTTTTATACCCGCTGCGCTGAAGGATTTCGGTGTTTTTTTCAATCACAATGGTTTTTTGATCGATGCCAAGATGCTTTGTTAAATCCTCAACATTTCTGATTGATTCCGGTACTTCTGTCCAGCTTCCATTTACTTTGACCTTCATTTACTTACCTCCCGGTTGTTGAAGCCGTTTTTGTGCGGATAAGCTCCGCCATTCTTTTTCCAGCTGCAGGACTGAGTAAAATTCCGTTCCGGTAATGGCCTGTACAGGCGAAAAGCCCTTTGATTTCGGGATGTTCTTCCATGCAGGGAGCCCCTTTCGCACTTTGTGGCCGCAGTCCGCTCCATGCCTGTTCAAAGCTCGCATGGACAATCGCCGGCAGCAGCCTTTCCGCTGTCTTCAGGAGATGCAGGATGCCGGATGCAGATACTTCCTTTGAGTAATCCCTTTCCAAGACAGTCGCTCCAATTAAATAACGCCCGCCCCGTTTGGGAACAATATAAAATCCATTTTTATACAAAGGGGTCTGAAGAAGCTTTTTCTTGCTTAAAACACTGATCATTTCTCCCTTTACCGGATATGTTCCTTCTAATGAAGGAAAGAGGGTAAGAAATGGAGCACTCCACGCGCCTGCAGCAATCACAACCTGTTCAGCATGAAAAGTGCGTCCATTAGCTTTTACACCCGCGACCCTCCCGTTTTCAATCAGAATCTCATCAGCTTGTGTATGTTCATAGATATCCGTGCCATTCTGCAAAGCACCCTGTTCAAATGCTTTCGCAAGCGAAGGCGCGATCACATGGCCGTCCTTAGGGTAATAGACACCGCCTTCGACAGAATCAGATAGAAGCGGCTCCCTCTTTTTCATTTCTTCTTTTGACAGCAGCTCACATGGCTCCCCTGTTTCCGTTTGCCAAATGGCTGTTTTTTTAAGCTGGTCGAGTTCCTGCTCCGTTTCCGCAACCTTGCAGATTCCCTTTTCCTCATAGCCAATATCAATACCTGTTGCTGATCTTAATTCCTCGGCCAGCTCAGGAAACATCGCTCTGCTCTGCCGCGCCATATCAAATAGAGGATCATATTCATCCCACTCAGCTTGAACACCAAGCAGTCCTGCGGCTGCCCGCGAACTTTCCTGCCCAGCTTTCCCCTTTTCCAAAATCAAGGGTAAAAGGCCTTTTTTGGATAGCTCATAAGCAATGGAACAGCCAATCACCCCTCCGCCGATGATGCATACATCATAATGTTTCATGCCAGCGCCTCCTTTCAAAGGTTGTTCGCCTCTCTGTATTCGCAGGCGGCCTGAACTGGATCATCACGGTCCCAGATTCCAGACATCACCAAAAACCCTTTCACCTTTGCATCGGACAGCAATGGAAGGTGGGCAGGCTCAATCCCTCCAATAACCAGAACGTCTATGCTGAGGAGCTCTGAAAGCTCCCTCGCTTTCCCGATTCCTTGAGGAGGCAGGCCTTTCTTGCTGTCTGTAGGAAACAAATGCCCAAACAAAACCGAGTCCGCTCCTTCATTTTGCGCCTCTAAGGCTTCATCAAGAGAATGAACAGACCGTCCGGCATGTATAGAAGGAAATGTTCTCTTTACAATGGAAGGGGACAGATTCCTGTATCCGAGCTGCACTCTTCTTACCCCTGCAGCCGCGGCGATATCCGGGCGGCCGTTTACTATTAATTTTTCAGAGGGCACACCATTCCGGATAAGCTCCGCTGTTCCTTCATAGATTTCCATTTCCGTTTTTTCCTTCTCCCTTATATGAAGAAAATCGATGACGGAACCCGCTTCCTTCATGAATTGAGCAATAGCCGGAAAAGGCATCCTTCCATTCGTTACTGCATGAAATTCCATGTGCTCCCCTCCTTCTCCCAATACAAACTGCGGCTTGCTTCGCCAGATCAGCTTAAGGGTTCACGCACACCGCTTCTCTCAGACGTAAAGCTCGCTCGTCCCGTAAAATAAGAAAAGCCCATTCCGCGCAGGGAAATGGACTGAAACATACAGCAATATGTACAGAGCCGCTTCCCTCCGCTAGTACGAACTAGATCAGGTATAAGGGTCAAAAACTTCTGCGTTTTTCTCTCAGCCGGCTCACCGGCTCCCCTAGCAAACTTTCATTTAATATTGGTAATATTCTATTATTATACCATTACAGGGAAAAATATCAAACCGTGCCGAAATACAAATGTGCATGAAGACTGCAGCCCGGATTAAATCCTGCTTTGCAGGATGGGCAGTGTGAGCCGCAATTCATGTATTCGTCCACCGTCAGCTCCAATCCGCATTTTCCGCACAATACCGCGTGCTAATCAAACTTTTCTGCAGGCCAAACTTCCGGTGAATGGTCCGCATGCTCTGAATGGCACAAGTGGCAAGGGTAATACTCCTTGCAGCAGTAAAACTTGATGGCTATAACATCGAGCTCGCTATTGTAATGCGTGCAGCGAGTCTCCCCGTCTATTATTGAACCTTTAACCTGAACATGTTCATCCTGCATTCCTGTGATCCCTCCGCTCCTTGACATGTATTTTACCATACAGCAAGGGGCAGTCCGGTAATCTCCTTTTTAAAATGAGTTTCCCGTGGCTGCCTTCACTCCAAGGATAAGGGGAGCAGCGGTGCGGACGGTGTAAACTCCTCCTCTTTTCATGACAGGGCGGTCTCACCTGAGCAGCTTCCCCACCGACTCTTTATAGCGTAAATTTCCCCGCACAGAAAACCCCCGATAAGCTCTAGAGCTTATCGGGGGCTTCCCGCTATCTACTGCAAGCAGTTCTTATAAGACGGTTCGAACTACTGCTGTTTAGAGTCATTGTAATACTGCACACTGTATTGCGCACCTTCAGAAACCATTTTGTTGTCTTCTACATCCTGAGGATCCGGGTTTCCCGCTTTATCAACCGGAAATTTTTCATCTTCTTTATTTTTATCCTTTGAGAACATAGACACAACCTTGCCTTGAGCTTGCTTCACTCCGTAAGAAAGCTTCGCACGTCTAGATTTATCCTTAAGATAGACGGTAGCTGCAACTCCTGCTGTTGATAGGGCAACTCCTGAAATGATTAATCCATTGCGTTTATTCATGGGTGATTCTCCTTTCAAGGCATTTTTTATATGGTAATTAGTAATTAAAGTACCCCGCTTCCATTTAGTTAAACATCCGGTTTTAGTATAATTCACGTATTTTTTAAGAGTCTGCCTGTACCATTCATGGCTGCAGACAGTCCTAAAGCTGCCATCAGCAGATCGGCGGTCAAAAAAAGCTGACCCGGATTAGGGCCAGCTTCTTTTTTATTCTTCCGCTTTTACTACGGCATGTCCTCCAAATTCATTCCTTAAAGCAGATACGACTTTACCGTGGAATGTATCGTTCTCCTGAGAGCGGTATCTCATGAAGAGGGACATGGCTATCACCGGTGCAGAGGCCTGAAAGTCGAGTGCGGCTTCCACAGTCCATTTCCCTTCGCCTGAAGAATTCATGACGCCCCTGATACCCGAAAGCTCTGGATCTTTTGAAAATGCATTTTCCATGAGTTCCATCAGCCATGAACGAATGACAGATCCGTTGTTCCAAACTCGGGAAACTTCTTTATAGTCATAATCAAAATCACTTTTATCAAGAATTTCAAAGCCTTCCGCTATTGATTGCATCATGCCGTATTCCACGCCGTTGTGCACCATTTTAAGGAAATGGCCGCTCCCCGGCTTGCCCGCATGAAGATAGCCGTTTTCAACAGAAAGGTCGCGGAACAGACCTTCCACTTGAGCAAACGCTTTCGTTTCGGCGCCAATCATCGTACAAATTCCGTTTCTGGCTCCTTCGGTTCCGCCGCTCGTTCCACAATCCACGAAATAGACACCTTTTTCCTTCAGTTCCGTCCCCCGTCTGATTGTATCTTTGTAATTTGAGTTTCCGCCATCGATTACAATATCTCCGTCCCCTAAGTAACCGGATACCTCAGCCAAAACCTGTTCTGTAATCTCGCCTGCCGGAACCATCATCCAGATAATTCTAGGAGATGGAAGTTTTTCTGCAAGCATTTGAATGCTGTCCGCCGTTTCTACCCCTTCGGCCCGGATACTTTGAAGCGCTTCTGAGCTAACGTCGTTCGCAACAACTCCATACCCGTGTTCCTTCATATTTAGAGCGAGATTATAGCCCATTTTTCCAAGTCCGATTAAACCAATTTTCATGATGCTGCCTCCTTCAATCTGTAAACCACTAATATGTAAAGCTCCTTTACTACTATACCATTTTTCCTCAATTATGAACGGGAAACTTATGGAAAAGAAATCTAATGCTCTTTCCCAAAAATGTATAAATAAACATGTGAAAGACAATCTAATAAAAAGGATCTTCAGATGAAGCAAAGGGTTGGTCCGGAGCGTTTTAAAGCTTTCACCACAAAGAAAACTGGAGGGATTCGAATGAAAAAGATAGCCTTTTTCCTTCTTGCACTGATTATGGTTTTATCCGGGTGCACGGGCAATGGCGAAAATGCCGGCGATAACAATCAAGCTCAAAATAAAATGATGCGTTCAGGAAATGAAGTGAATGAAAAGCCGCGTGTGGATCAAATCAGTACAGCCAACAAAAAAACAAAAGACATCAACCAGTCTGAAACGGAATTTAAGAAACGGCAAATTGAGACCATCGGGTTTCTGGAACCGGTCGATGCAAATGCTGCGGCGCAAGAAGTTCGAAATACAGGAAATCTTCTATCATATACCGCCTTTTTCAGCTATCGCGTAAAGGAAGACGGCAGCTTAATCCCCTTAAACGATAAAAAGCCGCTTACTGCCGTTAAAAATTCTAAAACTGTTCCGATGCTCGTCCTGACAAATTTCATGGACGGAAACTTTTCACCGGATATCGCCCATAAGATTTTCACAAATAAAAAGGCCTCTGAAAAATTAATGTCCAGCCTTATTGCCACGATGAAAGCTAAAGGATACAAAGCATTGAATATTGATTTTGAACACATTCGTGAAAAGGACAGGGAGCTTTATAACGGTTTTCTTGAAACGATCATTCCCCGTGTGCAAAAAGAGGGCTATCTTGTTTCTACTGCACTCGCTCCTAAAACTAGCGATGATCAGGCAGGTCCGTGGCACGGAGCCCATGACTATAAACGGCACGGGGAGCTTGCGGATTTTGTGATATTAATGACGTATGAATGGGGATGGTCAGGCGGCCCTCCAATGGCGGTATCTCCCATTCATCAAGTGAAAAAAGTCATCGATTATGCTTTGACCGAAATACCGAAGGAAAAAATTGTAATGGGCGCTCCTCTTTACGGCTATGACTGGGTTTTGCCTTATAAAAAAGGAAATCCCTATGCAAAGCGGGTAGCTCCTCAGGAAGCAGCGGATCTGGCTGTAGCGAAGGGCGCGCAGGTTCAGTTTGATAACAAAAGCCAATCTCCTTATTTTCATTACAAAGGCGATGACGGAAAAAAACATGTAGTATGGTTTGAAAATGAGCAAAGTGCACGGGCAAAATTCAAGCTGGTCCACGACTATAAACTCCGAGGAGTTGCTTATTGGGTGCTCGGAGAACCCTTCCCCGAGAATTGGGAATTACTAACCGAGTTATTTACTATTAAGACACCTAAATAAGGGGATATAAACATATGGCAGGAATCTTTGAATTTATCAGCAGTATTCTTAAACCTGAATTGGATGGAGAGCCAAAACCACCTTTGCACGTTGGCGAGGTTATGACTTTGTGGACCCTTTATACGATGTACGAAGAGGCAAAATCCTTTTATGGCGTTTTCCTGAATATTACGACGGATAAACAGCTCATCCATTCCATCGAGACTGCTAAGAAGGATACGCTGAACGGCTTGGAGCAGATTAAGGAGTTTTTGAAGAAGGAAGGGGTCCCCCTTCCTCAGGCAGGACAGGAGGATAAACCAAATTCGGAGACTTCAGCTGTTCCTGCAGGTGTCCGGTTTACAGACAGTGAAATGGCTAATTTTATCAGTGTCAAAACTGCAGCTTACGTCTCATTTATGGCCACCTCTCTCGCACAATCGATCCGGACGGATGCGGCAATGATTTTTGCTGCGCATTTAATGGCGGTTATTAAATACGATGCCGCTTTAAAGTCGATGATGATTCAAAAAGGGTGGCTCAGAGTTCCTCCCTATTTTGAACCTCCCGGCCTGCCTAAATAGCTGATAAACTGGAAAGCTTACGCCTTCCAGTTTTTTTCTATCGCTGACTTCTCCCGGCTGCTTTTGGTTTAATAACATATACGTGAGCAGCAGCGTAGCAGAGGTTACTCCATATACCTTCTCTAAAGCACCATCAATCAATTGGGCGAAAAGACTCACAAAATAAAAAAAAGGTCCTGAACGGGGTGTGCATTCAGGACCTTCGGCTGACCGGTCAGTCTTAAAAGTTTTTATAAAACAATACTAACCATACCGGAACCTTTGAGGATTGATCATTGGGATAAGATTAGTTTATTCAAACAATTACGATAATTCAACTGAGTTTTAACGACAGTGTTTTCTGTGTACGTATTGTGACAAATGGACAAATTGAACATAATTTGTCCTCATGATTGTATATAATGTAGCTAGCTGATAATGAAAGGAGCCTGTCAAATGATATCCACCCCTATTAAAAGACTTCGTGTAATCGGTACAATAGAAGGATTATCCTTTATCATCCTGTTAGCGATCGCCATGCCTCTAAAGTATATGGCTGATATCGCTATGGCTGTTACCATCGTTGGATCCCTCCACGGACTGTTTTTCGTTTTATTCATACTGGCTGTTGCCAATGCCGCATGGAGCCACCGGTGGGGACTTATCAAAATTGGAGGAGCACTGATTGCTTCCATCATCCCTTTTGGAACGTTCTTCTTGAACAAAAAACTTCCTGAAAAATAAGAAGAACGGGTCTGTGGAAGCCCGTTCTTTTTTACGCCATCCTTTAGCGATGGTTATTCTTTTTCTTTTCAACCGCCTCTTTCAACGGATCTCCCTGCAATGCCTGTTCTGCATCTGAAAGAGCAGACTGAAGAGCCTGGCTGTCATTGTGGCTTTGGTGTGCTTGTTTTTCTGATTTGTTCTCTTTGCCGAATAAACCCATATCGCTCACCTCCCTGTCTGTTGAATCTTTATTAATATGAGGAAATGAGGCTGTAATTATACAGGGCAGCGCGGGAAAGGCAATTTTCGGCAGGAAGAAGTATAAGGGAGGAGCCTTAATCAAAGGTTCAACCATATTGCAAGGAAAGGATCGGGTTTATAAGAATGGCTTAGCTGGAAATGGATTCCTCTCTGTTTCGTTTTAAGAGCTTCGAGAGCCCGGGGTGTGATTTACCATTCGTCTCACCAGGGTGTGCATTGAACCCTGCCCATCCTGTCAGGCACTCTGTCAATTATTTCAGAGGGCCCCTCATAACCAGTTCTATTTCTCCCCGATGCTGTCTTTACTGATCCATTCCTCTAAATACCGGACAATTTGATTCTGCTGTTCAATAGCTGGTATATTCGCTTCCATATCCCCTTTTTGCGGTCCATAAAGACCAAATTGAGCATGGTTCCCTCCCCTGATTTCCTTAAAAATTGCATCCTTAGGAGTATATGCTTTTGAGTTTTCAATGTCCTGCGGGGAGGTAAGACCATCATTCGTTCCGTAAATGGACAAGACGTCAAGCCCGGTCTTTTTTAAATTGGCAGACTCGGCAGGGTAGGAGGCAAGGAAAAATACCCCTTTTACACTTTCTTCGTTTTCTTTAGCGTAATTTGCTGCTGCCACTCCCCCAAGAGAATGTCCGCCAACATACCAATTTTGCACGTTCGGACGGGCCCTTCGAACATCATCTGCTTTTCCGGTTCCGAAAATGGAAAAATGAAAAGGCATTTCTGGGACAGCAGCGGCTATGCCTCTATCAGCAAGCTCCTGAGCTATGTACGCGTAAGCTTCAGGCTCTACTTTTGCTCCCGGGTATAGAATCACTCCAGCAGAAGGTTTTGAATCGAAAGGGTCAGCGAACAAGATTTGATTTTGCTCTTGAATCCGGTTCTCATCTACTGCTTTCAACAGTTCATCTGAAGGGGTGTAGGTAAATCTCGACCAGATATAAAATCCTGCTGCCAGCATTACACCAGCAGACAGCAATAGGATAAGGAAAACCTTTGCATATTTTTTCATCATGCATCTCATTTCCGGCTTTTTCTTCTTATTCTAACCAAGTTTCAGGCATTCAGGAATTGAAATGCAAAAAGTACGGTTAAAAAGAGAGCTTTGAGGTTAAATATACTATGTAACCAAAACCCTAGGAGGGATTTTGAGATGAAAAAGATATTAATGGTTTTAACAAACTCAAGCAAAATTGATGAAGAACATGAAACAGGCCTATGGCTCGGTGAATTTGCAGAGCCATATATTGAATTTGTAAACAGCGGATTCCAGGTTAGCGCCGCAAGTCCAAATGGGGGAAGAATTCCGATCGACCCGAACAGTGTTCAGGAAACTCCTCCGGATGAGTGGGAGGAAGCCATCTCGATGCTGCAAAATACGGAAGTACTCTCTGCACTAAACCCGCAGGACTTTAATGGAATCTTCCTGCCTGGCGGACATGGGACGATGTTTGATCTTCCCGATGATCCTTCCCTTCAAAAAGCCCTTGCACACTTTGCTGAAAACAATAAAGTGATTGGTGCAGTATGCCATGGCCCGGCTGGATTTGTCGGAACTAAGCTTTCCAATGGAAAATTCCTGGTAGACGGTGTCAGCCTGACGGGGTTTACAAACGAGGAAGAACAGCAGACCGGTTTAGATTCACTTATGCCGTTCCTACTTGAGTCGAAACTGAGGGAGCAGGGTGCCCAGTTTGAAGGGGCTGCAGCCTATTCCGATCATGTTGTCACAGATACACGATTCGTAACCGGCCAAAATCCTCAAAGCAGCAAATCAGCAGCCAAAGCTTTTGTAGAAGCACTGAATACTTGATTCTTTATATCTTGACTGAGAGCCGAACGTTCGGCTCTCAGTTTTTTTATGATGGCGGGATTAGCATGGGTCCTGACTATTCAGTGTGTTCGGACAGAAGCGGGTTTTGGTGAATTTTATCGTAAAGAAGGCAGATCCAGGTTACCATTTGAGCTGACCGGCCTAACATGAACGGAGTCTGTCGGATTTTGTCGAAAAGTCTTTATATTGAAAGTACGGACAATAAAATGAAAGTTGAGACAATAAAACCAAAGTACGGACAATAAATTTTGAGTTCGGACAATAAAATCCAAGTTCGGACAATAAAAGCAAAAATTACGGAATATCTGCGGCCCGGTGCTGCTTATATACATAAACAGAGGCGGAATATGGGAACATAGCTCTCCTTGGAGTGAGTCTGCGCACTCATCTGAAGCAATGATAAAAATGCAACTATTCGATAAGAACCTCTCAAGCTTTTCTAGAAGCACTGAATCCCTGATCATCCACCTGTTAACTGAGAGCCGAACATTCGGTCTTCAGTTTTTTTGTGAAGGGGAGGTCATCCGTACGTTAAAGAAGGCAGATCCAGGTCAGCATATGAGCTGACCGGCCTGACAGAAGCGGAATCTATCGCATTTTGTCGAAAAGTCTTTATATTGAAAGTACGGACAATAAAATGAAAGTTGAGACAATATACTCCAAATACGGACAATAAATTTTGAGTACGGACAGTAAAATCCAAGTTCGGACAATAAAAGCAAAAATTAGGGAATATCTGCGGCCCGGTGCTGCTCAAAAATATAAAAAGAGGCGAAACAAGACCCCGTTATCTACCTAATTTCTCCCTGGAATGAGCCTGCCGTCACATCTGATGCAGGAAAACCTGTAATCCGCCTTCATTTTCCGCAGCAGCTTGCTCCAGGTGTAAAAACCCCCCATTTCCTGTGGGGAGGTCACCATCCACACGCTTTCAGCAGAATTGTCTCCTCAAAAAAAACGGCTGACCGTACTCATTTTTACGGTCAGCTGGAATACTCTATTCTTCTTCCACCATAGTCAAAAGCATGTGGGCCAGTGCATGCTGCTGGTCTTTGTCTCCGGATTTCCATAGTTCTTTAAGAAGATATTCTTCTCTGTTTTTCGGTTGCACGTGTTCTGCCAGATATCCTGCGACCCGTTCTGTTGTTTTGGCCAGCTGTTCTTCGCTAAGACCGATTTTCTTCCCTACCTCGACCTTTTCACGCAAGTATGTTTTAAAGCCTTCAAAGCTCTTTAAAATTTCTTCCTGCTTATCTTCTCCGATCCGGCTGACGACATCTTCGATTTCACCTGGATTTACTTCCCCTGTTCGATCAATCATATGATTTTTTTCAGACATAATGAATCATTCCTCCTTTGATATGCTATATATCATTTCCCTTAGATAGACGGTTGAAACACCTATTTAAACACTTTGACGGCCCGGGTGCCTTAGCGTATCCTGCTTAATATCCACTGCTGCTTTCCGTTTCCGCAAAAAAAGATGACCGATAGGAATTGTAATCCTGATCGGTCATCTCCGTCTGCAGTTCTATGAATCAGTAAACTTCTGATCCTTTTGCATGAACGTCATTGTATGTGTCTGTATCCAAATCCTTTGTAACGCGGCTCGTGACGATACCTGCGGTCATGCTCCCGCTGACATTCAATGCGGTTCTTCCCATATCAATCAGCGGCTCGACCGAGATTAAAAGTCCGGCAAGAGCAACTGGAAGGTTCATTGTAGAAAGAACCAGGATGGCAGCAAACGTCGCTCCTCCTCCAACACCTGCCACACCAAATGAACTGATGACAACAACAGCAATCAATGTAAGAATGAAGGTTGGATCCAGAGGATTGATCCCCTGTGTCGGCGCAATCATGACAGCCAGCATGGCAGGGTATATTCCTGCGCATCCATTTTGGCCAATAGTAAGACCAAATGAACCGGCAAAATTTGCAATGCCTTCCGGGACGCCCAGTTTTTTCGTTTGTGTATTCACATTAAGCGGCAGGGTTCCTGCACTCGATCTCGATGTAAATGCAAAGGTAAGGACCGGAATGATTTTTTTAATATACAGGATAGGGTTGAGTCCTGAAATCGTAATAATGATCAGATGGATGATAAACATAACAGCAAGGGCTGCATAAGAAGCAAGAACGAATTTACCCAGTTTTAAGATGGAGTCGAAGTTACTCAACGCTACAGTTGACGTCATGATGGCCAATACTCCATATGGGGTTAGCCGCAGGATCAGAGTGACAATCCGCATTACGATTGCGTAAAGTGAATCGATAATCTTAGCAAACATCTCTGCCTGTTCCGGCTGCTTTCTTTTCACTCCAAGGAACGCCATCCCGATAAACGCGGCAAAAATTACGACAGCAATC
Organism: Metabacillus sp. 84; assembly: GCF_050107715.1. Classification (NCBI taxonomy): domain Bacteria; kingdom Bacillati; phylum Bacillota; class Bacilli; order Caryophanales; family Bacillaceae; genus Metabacillus; species Metabacillus sp. 84. The sequence continues at coordinate 73,291 of NZ_JBNILN010000001.1, forward strand.
GTTGAAGTTGGACGCTCTCCCGTCAAATCCATAAACGGGTTACCAGGAAGAAGCTCGACAACCTTTTGCGGAAATGTCTGTCCTTCAATTTCTGTAAACTTCTCTTCAAGCTGCACTGCTCTTTCAGTTTCTGCCTGCCCTTGTTCAATTTGAATCGCCTCTAAGCCAAAACCGCTTGCAGAAGCGATTCCAACTGCAGCAGAAATAGCGGTCGTGCCAAGTAGCACAGCTAAAATCAGTCCGCTGATTTTACCGATATTAGAGGACAGTTTCAGCCGTGTAAATGCAGCCACGATTGAAATAAACACAAGCGGCATAACAATCATTTGCAGCAGTTTTACATATCCGTCTCCAACTATTCCAAACCAGTCGATTGATGAAACGAGAACGGCGGATTCAGCGCCGTATGCAAACTGCAGGGCATATCCGAACACAATCCCGACTCCAAGTGCGCTAAAGACTCTTTTTGAAAAAGAAATATGCTTTTTTTGCATGTAAAAAAGCCCTGCTATTAACAGCAGCAGTAATGAAATATTTAGAATAATAAGACCCACATTGATTTCCTCCTCTTTCTTCAGGTCAAACAAACCTGATCTATAACTACATAATTCCCATCAGTTAAGTTGGTATTATAATCAGTCTTCATTATCTTATACGAATTTCTTATTTTTGTCATGCAGAAAGTTTAAATAATATTCAGCGTACCCGTACATGATGCAATTTCAGCACAACCTGCATAAACTGGGATATCTGCCTGCAGGGGGGAAATCTCTTGATTATTATTCAGAACAAAGAACAGTCTTACAGCGATTTGAAAAAAGAGGCTAAAAACAGTGCGCAAAAAGAAATGATTATGAATATGGACAAATATAAGGAAAGATATGTGTTTGTAAGCAGAGAACAGTTTAAATTTGAACTGGACATGAGGAACCTCATAATCGAAGCGGCAAAATCTCTTGCCTACGGAGGAGCCCAGTTTGCAACGTTTGAAACCTCGTATTGCAATCCGGCCTTTTGGATTTTAACGGAAAGGGGAGCCTTTATACAGCGGCAAGGGATTCCTGCGTCAGCGGGAATTCAGGACATATTTACTAATGGAAGGCTTTACGCCTTTGAATGTGCCACCGCCATAGTCATTCTCTTTTACAAAGCGGCACTGGACAGCATAGGAGCGAGGGCCTTTGACAGGATTTTTAGAAGCATTACTTTGCGGGATTGGCGTCATGACGAGGATTTAAACATTCGGACGGCCAGAGGAAATGACTTCATACCAGGGGATTGCCTCTATTTTAATAATCCGGATTTTGATGACCAGTTTCCTCAGTGGCGGGGAGAAAATACAATTATGATGGGGGATAAACAATATTTCGGTCATGGAATGGGAATCAAGGATGCAGACGGTGTTATTAAAAGCCTTAATCAATACCGATATCCCGGTTCGACACGTTCCGCCTATCTTCTATCCCAAACCACAAGGCCGGACTTCAAATACTTGTACTTTTTCAGTCCGGCAAACAGCGGCCTGCCTGTTTATTACCAAAACCGCACAATCGTCAGCAGAATCGGCAGCTCAACTGCCGGATTGTAGCCTTATTCCGGTTCCGCAGGAAGCTTAAATGCTCTTCGTCTCCTGTACCAGGCTTCGAGCCCGAAATGCTTATTTACGAGCCATTCCATGTACTCTAAATCTGCCCGTTCCACAATGGGATCCCGATCATCCCATTTTACATAGCGGACAAAAAAATAATTTTTAATCGGCGAGAGAAGGACTCTTGAATGCGGAAACGGAGAAAAAACAAATTCTACATTTCCTCTTTTTTTATATGAATAGTCCACAATTTCCAAAAAACATCACCCTCTTCAGTGTAAAACACCATACTATGGATTCAAGTGTGAATGTGCTGGAAATGTTTATCGGTCCGGTGTTATTTTAATCATCAGTTCACGGCTGCGCGGTCCATCAAACTCGCAAAAATAGATTCCCTGCCATCTTCCCAGAACAAGCCGGCCATTTTCAATCATGATTTGCTCGGAAGCTCCAACCGTACTTGCTTTCATATGAGCTGCCGTATTGCCTTCCATATGACGGTCTGATTCGGTTTCCCACGGATACACGTTCTTCCACCTTTCGATCATGTCCCTTTTTACGTCCGGATCTGCATTTTCATTGATTGTAATTCCAGCTGTCGTATGCGGGCAGTATACAAATACAAAGCCCGATTGTGCTCCAGATTTCGTTACCTCCTCCTGAACAAGCTCCGTGATGTCCTTTAGCTCATCCTGTCCGTCCGTTTGAATAGAATGCTTAATCATGTGTGTCTCCTCCTTTACATAAGAACTGCTTGCTCCTTAATGTGAACCTAAAGCTTTTAATAGCTTTTTAATTACATAGCACCGATTTGAAGCGGCTAAACTTATCAGTGCCATTTAGATAAAAATAAGGACCCCTGCAGCTTTTAGGGGTCCCTGATCAGTTACAGATAGGATAGCATGGCCGCGGCTGACTGTTATTCAGCCGGCACCAAAATCTGGCCGTTTAAATCCCGCTGCCACAGGGTTTGCAGGATAAGCTTGGAGAGGAGGCTCGGCTGGTACGGCTTGATCAGGTAGTCATTGGCTCCAAGCTCAAAGCCTTTTTCTTTTTCCTCTAGAGCGGAGGAAATAAAAATTGGGATCTGCTTTAATTTTTCGCGTGATTTCATTTCTTTGAGCAGGTCCCATCCCGTATAGGCAGGATCGTCCAGCATGATATCAAGGACAACCGCTTCGGGCTGAACCTCAGCCATCTGTTTAAGGGCTTCTTTCCCGTTTGTGGATATTACTACACGAAAATGGCTTTCCTCAAGCTCTGCTTTAAGCAAATGGGCTAAATTCATGTCATCCTCAATAATCATCACATGCGTACCTGTGCGTTTTGCTGTTATCTCTTCATGATCGGAACCGGCCTGTATAACAAGGGGAAGTTTCACTGAAAAGACGCTGCCTTGCCCCAGTTCAGAGCTGACCTTTACCGTCCCCTCATGAGCCTTGACGATTTCTTTTACAATCGCGAGGCCAAGTCCTGTCCCGCCGATTCTTCTGCGGTCTGTGTTATCGACTCTGTAAAATTTATTGAACAGCTTCTCCATTGCTTCCTGAGGGATTCCGAGGCCTTTATCCCGAACAGAGACGTTTAAATGCTTTTCCTCCTCAAACAACAGGATTTCTACAGCACCGCCATTAGGAGAATATTTAACTGCATTGCTGATCAGGTTTCCGAATACTTGAGAGAGCTTGTCTTTATCCCCAAGTACGAGAGTCTGCTCCGTCAGTCTTTCGATGGTGAAAGTGTGCTTCGGAGACTGAATTTGCTGCAGCTCCACGATCTGCTGCAGGAGCGGATAAAGATCGTCATATTTCTTTTCATAGGACTGCTTGCCCACTTCCATGCGCTGGACGTCCAGAAAATCGTTTATAAGGGAGGTCAGCCTTTTTGCTTCCTGGAAAATCGTTGTTAAATATTTTTTTTGCCTTTCGGGCTTCAGCTCTTTATGAAGCATCAGCTCGGTGAATCCAAGAACACTTGCAAGCGGTGTTCTAAGCTCATGGCTGACGGTACTGACAAACTCGGATTTCATTTTGTCCACTTCATATTCGCGGGTAATATCACGGTGAACAATCACCGTTCCCACTCGATGGTCCATCCGGTAAAGGGGCTCCATATACACCTTGATAACCTTTACCCCGCTTTTTCCATGAAGCTGATAGAGAAAAGGTTCCTGATTAAGTACGTTTGCTTCCGTAAAGACAGCCTGCTGAAAAAACTCCCTGAAGTCGGCTTCCTTTTCAATATGAGGCTCAAACATAGCCATCCATTCGGTAAACGAAGAATTTTCTGCAGGCTGGTTCTCCCACCCGCGGATGATTTCGTGCATCGTTTCGTTCATCAACCGGATTGTTCCTCTCGTATCCACAAGCTGAATGCCCTCATGCACCGTGTTCATAATATCGCGGTTAAGCTGCCGTTCTTCCTCAGTCTGTTCATACAGTTTAATCTTTTCAAGGGAAATCGAAATGTTTTTTGCCAAAGCCATATAGTTTTTTGTTTCTTCTGCTGTGAAATCTCCGCTGTATCTTGTGAAAAGAAGAATAGCATCCAGCTGTTCCTGTGAAGAAAAAACAGGAAGGAACAGGTCATAGCACATGGCTGCCTGATGGTGGAAGCCTTTTTCCGACTGAAGCATCTCTCTTTTTATGGATAACGGCTGGCGGCTTTCCTCCAGGCTTTGAATAAATCCAGATTGTAGATTTCGAAGGAATTGATTGGCCTCTTCATCTGAAACGCCGATGGAGGCATGCTCTTTATGATGGCTTGTCAGGACGATTAATGCCTTGTCTGCCCCCACAATAGGAGCGAGTGAGGATATAATGCTTTTTAACAGATCCCTCTTATCCAATGTGTTTGAAATGCCATTGATTAGCTCATTTCTTAATTTGAGCTGATTTTCCCTGTCCTTCATTTGCTCGAGTACTTCCTCAAGCTCTGCCTGCTGGGCTTGCAGTTCATCCTGCTGTGCGATTAGCTCCTCGTTTTGAGCGCTTAAATCCTGTTCTTTTTCATGGATGCTGTAGCTCATCCTCTCAAATGCCTGATGAAGGATCCCCAGCTCATCATTCCGGCTTGTCCGGTTCTCAAAGAGCACTTCCTTCCCGGAAGCTATGCTGCTTGCTGCATCTGTCAGCTCAACAAGCGGCCTGCTGATTTTTCGGGTAAGCGAACGGATCAACGCCGACATGCCTCCGAGCAAAATGACGAGCAGGATTGAAAAGCCTGTTTGTCTTGCTCTCATTCCGTCGGTATAGCTCTTTTCATTCTCTTCGAGTTTTCGGTCAAGATTTAGGCGGTAATTTTTCATACTGCTCTGAAATCCCCTTACACTCTCCGTTCCTCCGCCTGCTGCAAGACCGGCAACTGCACTGGTATCTCCCGATTCATATAAAGAAATGGCCTTTGGAGCAGTTTCATTAAAATAGTAATCATAAAAGGATCGGGCGGCTTCATAAAATTCGAGGTCCTCCTTCTCCGTTGCGAGCTTTTCAAATTCTTTCAGCTTTGAATTGATTTGATCCTGCTGCTTTAATGCATTGTTTTTGTAAGAGGCCTCTTCTCCAAAATTGCCAAATGCAAAGTATGCCCGAAATTCTGAGATTGCCAGATTAAATCCGTAATCCAGTTCAATAGCCATGTTCTCTCTTACGTTCAAAGCTTTGTTCTTTGCGCTGAATGAACTGGATGCATTGTTTTGAATCATAAGGAAAACCGCGAATGCTGCGGCAAAAATGATGACAATCGAAATCGTCAGGGCACTAAATTTTCTTGTAATGCTGTTCTTCATATTAGATGCCATTCTGCTCAAGTATCTCCTCAACTTTTTCTGAGAGCTGAATCGGACTGAACGGCTTGGCCATAAAATAATCTGCTCCCGCTGCCAAAGCTGCCTCCTGATCGGAATACTGGCTTTTCGCGCTGAGCATCATGATTTTAACGTGATTATTATCTGGATTTGCCCTTACCTTGGCAATCACCTCAAGACCCGTAAAAACCGGCATCATATAATCAATTAACACGAGGTCGTAATCCGTGCTGCTGATCTTATTCAGCGCTTCTTCCCCATCGCATGCTTCATCCAGTTCATATCCATCATCTTCAAGGGTATCGCAAACAAGCATCCTTAAAACCTCTTCATCTTCTGCAAGTAAAATACGAGCCACTTTGATTCCTCCTAAAACGCTCTCATTCTCCCTCTATTTATCGGCTGGATGGAGCCGTTTATTAACTGTCAGGCTCAGCTGCTTACCTTTTTAATAAGATGGCGGATTCTCAATTCCAGCTCTGCCAGTTTAAAAGGCTTGGTTAAATAATCATCGGCTCCATATTTCAATGCTTGCGCTACGTCCTCTTCACTGGTCCGGTTTGTCAGCATAACGACTGTAAACCGATCATGATTGTTCAGGTTTTTTATTTCCTTAAGGACTTCGACCCCGTCCATGCCGGGCATTATTCCGTCCAGAATGACTATGGATGAGGAATCCCTTTGTTTTTTATGCCATTGCGAATCAAGAAAGTCCAATCCATCTGCAAACGTATCAATGTCAAGCTGAAACTTACGATTTAAGCGGCTTTTTTTAAACAGATCCGTTAAAATCGTTCGAATGATAGGATCATCATCTACAATCGCGAACCGGAGGTGTCTCTTGGCAGGAAGCTCAGCCAAGGCGGCCGCTGAACGGGTAATCCTTGCCCTTCCGGCGCTTTTTGACTGATACAATGCAAGATCTGCTGCTGCGATAACTTTTTCCAAGCCTTCAGAACTGCTTGCAGAAGCGATTCCTGCAGAAAAAGACACATTAAAGGATTCCTTTTCCGTTTTAAAAGACTGTTCCATAAATTGTTTTAATATGCGCTGAAGCACTTGGTCTGCCGTTTCTACATCTGTTCTTGGGAATAGGACAAGGAACTCCTCTCCTCCATAGCGGAAAGGCAAATCCCCGCTCCGAAGATTCTGTTTCACCATTTCAGCAAACCCTATAAGAACTTTGTCTCCAGTCAAATGACCGTAAGTATCGTTCACGGATTTAAAATGATCCAAATCGATCAACGCGGCGGTGAAAGGCTGGCCTTCACGATTCATTTGATCGGTCATCCGCTTAAAGGAAGGAGCCAAATGCTTTCTCGTATAGACTCTCGTCAGCTCGTCCAGCATGATAAGCTCTTTCATATTATTTTTCTTATTCACCAGCCTCCGCACTCTCAAAATAAATTCATCCATATCAAATGGCTTTAGGATGAAATCATCTGCGTCCAATTCATAGCTTTTCATTCTCGTTTCTTTAGAATGATCTACACTGATCATGACGGCCGGAATAAAACGAAAGTTCGTATAGCGCTTGAATTCCTCTAAAATTTCCAGCCCGCTGCTCTCCTGCATATGAACATCGATAATCACGCAGGACGGATCGAGGTCAAAAAATGCTTTCAGTGCTTTATTTGGTTCCGTAAAAGCCATCACAGTAAACATTTCCTTCTCCAGCTCATCTTTTAAATACATAAGCAGAGCAGGATCGTCATCGATCAGCATAATCAAATCTTTTTCTTCTGCGAAGGGCTTTTGGGAATGGGTATTTTCGGTGACATCTGCATAATCTTCATCATACGCAATGGATAGCAGAGGAAAAAGGAAGGACTTGACCTCAGAAGCGGTCCAGCTTTCTTTCCCCTTGTCCTCCAATTTTTTCGTTAGCCCTGTGGCTGCATCGCCGATTTTTTGCAAGCCAATGGTCGGAGCTGTGCCAGCCAGTGAATGCAAAAATTTATACAGTTCCAGAGGTTTTATCTCATCTTTTCCTGTATTCCATAATTTAAGCTGTGTCCGGATATTCTCGAGCAATTTTGCTTTATATTTTTCCATTATCATTTCCCCTACTTTTTAGATCCTCTTCATCTTATCGATTTTTCCATTAAGAGTCGTGAGCAAAATGTTGAATAAAAAAAGGCCCACAAAGCAAACAGCAGACTGTTTGCTCAATGAGCCGTATTGACCTAAATCTAGTAAAACGGCACTAAACTAGGTCAAATATACCATTTCATTCCCCAAAAAGATAGACGCGGGTTTCATAAGGTTTCAGTGTTTCAGAAGTTGTGTGCTTGTGCTGGCCGCATTCATAGTTGGAAATTAATAAGGATTCACTGGACAATGGAAGCTTGCTGTACTGATAGTACGCAGGCTTTGAGCTGATATTGCTGATGACCAGACCTTTTTGGCTGCCAAGTGTTCTAGTGTAGGCATAGATTTGTTTGTCTTCCGGCAAAATCAAATCATAATCTCCGTAAATAAACAGATCGTTCTCTTTCCGGATTTTAATCAGGCTTTTGAAGAAGTGGTAGACGGAATCAGGGTCCGCCATCTGCTTCTCGACATTAATGGTTTCATAGTTTTCATTCACACCAAACCATGGAGTACCGGTTGTGAAGCCTGCATTCTTCTCATTGTTCCATTGCATCGGCGTCCTTGAATTATCACGGCCCTTGAGCCAGATAATTTCCATGATTTCCTGATGGGGACGTCCTTTCTCTGTTTCAAACCGGTATAGATTTTTCATCGCCACATCATCATAATCGTCAATGGACGGGAAGCGGACATTTGTCATCCCAAGCTCCTGTCCCTGATAAATGAAAGGCGTTCCCTGCATAAAGAAATACATGGCAGCAAGAGCCTTCGCGCTTTCCGTTAAATATTCGCGGTCATTCCCCCAGGTTGAAACAGATCGGGGCTGATCGTGATTTTCAAGGAATAATGCATTCCATCCATTATTCTGAAGGCCCTTTTGCCACTTTGTGAGCGTCTTTTTCAGCTCAACTAAATCAACATGCCCTTCGGTGCCATTATCCCAAAGACTAAGATGCTCAAACTGAAAAATCATGTTGAAGATCCCATTCTCATCTCCAACCCACTCCTCTGCCTGTTCAAGCTTCACACCATTTGCTTCTCCAACCGTCATAATATCGTAACGCGCAAACGTTTGCGCTTTCAGCTCTGTTAAATACTCCATAATTCCCTCAACATTCATGTGATAATCGAAGGATGAAACATAATCCAAGCCGTGTGGATTCGGAAGGTCAGGAAAGTTTTCTTTTTTATTGATATGAGAAATGGCATCTACGCGGAAGCCGTCGATTCCCTTATCGAGCCACCAGTTGATCATTTCATAGACAGCCTGGCGCATCTCTTTGTTCTTCCAGTTTAAATCCGGCTGCTTGGCAGCAAAGACATGCAAATAATATTGACCGCTGGCTTCATCTAATTCCCACGCGGATCCGCTGAAGATGCTCTCCCAGTTATTCGGCTCTTTTCCGTCCTTGCCATCTCTCCAAATATACCAGTCCCGCTTCGGGTTATCTTTAGATGAACGGGATTCGATAAACCATGGGTGCTCATCGCTGGAGTGGTTAACAACCAGATCCATAATCAGCTTCATGCCCCTCGCATGCACTTCCTCCAGCAGCAAATCGAAATCCTCCATTGATCCGAAGTCTTCCATAATATCCTGATAATCGCTAATATCGTATCCGTTATCTGCATTTGGAGATTTAAATATCGGACAGATCCATATGACATCGATTCCAAGATCCTTTAAATAATCCAGCTTAGAGATGACTCCTCTAATATCGCCGATTCCATCTCCGTTTGAATCCATGAAGCTGCGCGGATAAATCTGATACGCTACCGCTTCTTTCCACCAGATACGTTTCATATGTGCCACTCCTTTTATCGCAAGGGCGAAGGCCCTATAAAGTATTCGCTTACATTTTTTAAAAGATAAAGATAAATTTCTAACCCATATTATACTCTAAAAATGTTAAAGATTGAACATAATTTTCTTTTCCACCAGTAAAAAAAGCCCGGCTGTCTCCCGGGCTTTTTTCTGAATATAGAACTGGTTATCGCATTAGAGCCTTTCCATGACTCCTTTCCTCCCAATCTTGATTAAGCGGATTTAGACATCATCTCCCCGGCTTGCTTCTTAAGCCAGTCCTTTCCTTCCACCAGCCTGGAGACCATCATGCCGGCTGCATTGTCACCCGTCACATTAAGCATGGTTGCAGGCGGATCAATGATTGTTGATATCGCCGCCACAATTGGAAGCGCTTCAGGAGGAAATCCGTAAAGAGTCAGGATGAGCATTTCACCGATCATGCCTCCGCTCGGAATGGCTCCCATTACCGTGCCTACCAGAATGGCTACAAGAACGACACTCGCCATCGTTCCGAATCCGGAAAACTCTTTTCCAAAAATCCCGAAGAGAAATACGATTTTAAGAACCCCGCCTAAAACAGATCCGTCTTTATGAAGGGCGGCACCAAGCGGAATGGTCGTTTCGCTGATATCCGGGGCTACCCCCATTTTCCTCGATGCTTCCAGATTGACCGGAATGGAAGCCGCGCTCGAGCAGGTAGCAAGGGACGTAACGGTCGGGGAAAGCATATTGCCCCAGAATACCTTGACACCTTTCTTTTTCCCTGCCATAAACGCATAAAGTGTGAACGCAGCGAAAAAGTAAACAAAGGCAGAAACATAATATAAAATTCCTGACTTGAAATACGTCCCCAGCAGCATGGGGCCGTATTCACCAACGAGCGCTGCAAAATATGCGCCTAAACCGATTGGAGCGTAATACATAATGTAGGATACAATTTTCATCATCACTTCCGATCCAGAAGCGAGAAAAGCAGAAAAAGGCTTCCCTTTTTCCCCTATGGCTGAAACGGCAATTCCAAGCAATACGGAAAAAACAATCAAAGAAAGCATGTTGCTTCTTGAAAACAAGTCAGCGAAATCCGGGACGGTGAACGTACTTACGATTTGATCAGCAAGGCTGACTTCCTCCACTGCCTCCGGTTTTTCGAGCTTCATGTTCACCCCTTCTGCAGGCGGGATGATCTGTACAATAAGAAGCATATAAAGAGCCGCGATCAACCCTGTGAACAAAAACACCCCAAGCATGCTCCCCATGATTTTGCCAAGGCGCTTTGTTCCGCCCATTTTGGCGATGGAAGAGGCAATGGTAAAAAACACAAGCGGGACAACAACCGTAAACATGGCATTTAAAAAAACATCTCCGAACGGTTTAAGAACGGCTGCTTTTTCTTCAAAAATAAACCCGATCAATCCTCCAATGAGTATGGAAGATAATAGGATGATTGGAAAGCGATAGGCTTTCATAGCTGTACCTCCATCTGCTGTCTCTGATACGTGCAAAATAACAGGATAATGCTATCAGAAATTCAGACAAAATACAATCGGATTTTTGCCAATCAGCAATCCTCTGTTTTCTCTGTAAAGAGTGCTGCATCCGGATTTGGCGATTGCTTTATTTCAATTAGCTTAATATGATGACCATCCATCTCCATGACCAGGAAAGTTAAGGAGTCCTGAGAGATGGAATCTCCCTGCTGAACGTCAATTTTTCTCGTCAAAATCCAGCCTCCGAGCGTATCTACCTCTTCTTCCTCCAATTCTGTTCCAAGCAGATCATTCATTTCTTCAAGCAAAATTTTCCCATCTGCAATGTAATGCCCTGCCTCCACTTTACGGATATAAGGCTGCTCCTCCGCATCAAACTCATCTCTGATGTCTCCTACAATTTCCTCTACAATATCTTCTACCGTAACTAGACCGGCCGTTCCTCCATACTCATCCACAAGAATGGCCAAATGAATGCGGTCCTTTTGCATCCGGATCAGCAAATCCTGAATCGGTATGGTTTCAATCACTTTGATTACGGGGCGGATCATGTCCTCCATCCTAACTTCTTTGCTTACATAAAGGGCATGAAAAGCTTCTTTAATATTAATGATGCCAACGATATTATCTTTATCCTCTGCCTGGACAGGGTATCTCGTGAACCGCTCGTTTCTCATGATTTCCATGTTTTCCCTGACACTTGCCCCCTGCTCCACTGTTACCATTTCGGTGCGGGGCACCATTATTTCCCTCGCCAGCCGGTTATCAAATTCAAAGATTTTGTTAACGTACTTAAATTCTGATTGGTTGATTTCCCCTTTTTCAAAGCTCTCTGACAAAATAATCCTCAGCTCTTCTTCACTATGGGCGACTTCATGCTCTGAGGCTTGTTCAAAACCGAAGAACCGGACAATGAGCCTTGCGGAGCCATTCAGCGTTTTTATAAATGGAAACATTATTTTGTAAAAGATCAAAAGAGGCCGTGCAAACAGCAGGGTAACAGCTTCAGCTTTCTGAATGGCAATGGTCTTAGGCGCGAGCTCCCCTATGACTACATGAAGAAACGTGACAACGGCAAAGGCAACGGCAAAGGATAAAATAGATGAAACGGGTTCCTGTACGGCAAGCCTGTCAAAAAGCGGATGGAGAAGCTTTTCAACCGTAGGCTCTCCAAGCCACCCCAATCCGAGAGCCGTAATTGTAATGCCCAGCTGGCAGGCTGATAGGGCTTCATCAAGATTGGTTAATGCCTTTTCAGCATATACAGCCTTTTTGCTGCCTTCTGCGATCAGCTGATCGATCCTTGATTTTCTAACCTTGACCACTGCAAACTCAGTCGCAACAAAAAAAGCAGTGGCTGCAATTAGCAGAAAAACTAATAAAAGATTAAGCGCAATCATTTTTTCCCTCCTATCCCTTATTCCCGGCTGCTTCCCTGAGAAAATACAAGGATAAATTTCAGAAGCTGCAAAAGCGAAATCAACGCAGCCGCAACATAGGTCAGCGCAGCCGCATTCAGTACACGGCTCGCCTGCTTTTCCTCTGAACTGGCCACGATTCCTTCCACAACCATGAAGTCCCTGGCTCTGCTGCTTGCATTAAATTCAACCGGAAGTGTAATCAGCTGGAAGGCGACCGCGGCACTGAATAATATAATGCCAAGCCCCATCAAGTTAAAGCTCTGCAGAAAAAAACCGGCAAGCAGGAGAAAAGGAGCTGTTCCTGAGGCAAAGCTGACCATAGGAAACATTTTATGGCGGATCATAAGAAACCGGTAGGCTTCCTTATGCTGCAAGGCATGCCCTGCTTCATGGCAGGCAACCGCTGCAGCAGAAATAGACCGTCTGCCGTAAACAGGCTCCGATAAACGGATGACCTTGTGAACAGGATCATAATGATCTGTCAATACCCCCCGTGCCTGCTCAATCTTTATCTGATGTAAATCTTCCCTGTCTAAAAATTTCCGCGCCGCTTCCATCCCATTCAAACCCGATGAAACCGGGACTTCTGAATACTTGGTAAAGGTACTCTTCACTCTATATTGAGCCCACATTGCTGCACCAAAAGCGGCAAAAATCAAAAAGTCGAGCGGATGAAAAAGCATAATGACCTCCTGCTTATCATGTTCATTCCATTTGGGTGTCCTGCTGCTAGTTTTTGCATTTTTTTCTCTTCTATCCAGAAAGAAGCGGACGGAAGAAGTGCATACTATCCGGTAAAGGCTCCGCGGGAAGGTGAACCCCATGAAAATATCCGGAAAAGAAAGACAGCAGCTTAGTGACGCAATCGATCAAATGAACGAAGCTTTGGATATATTTATTCAAACGTACAACCATTCAGAGGAAGATAAGCCGCTGATCACATATTCACAGGAAACGGAACAAGCCATTAAAAGAGCTATTGAGCTGTACGGGGAGCAGCAGATCGAAAGCAAAATCAATTTGCTGATTAAGGAATTTCTTTCATTTCCTCAACATGAAAAGAAGGCTGGACAAAAATGAAGCACGTGTTCATCTCAGTATGGCAAAAATTGCCGGTATATCTGAGAATCTCGCTTTTTGTTTTCCTGCTGATTTTTATATTCGGGTACATAATGACGGTGATTGAACCCCAAACTTTCCCTCATCTTTTCGACGGCTTATGGTGGACGGTCGTGACGATTTCAACCGTCGGATTTGGTGACCTCGTACCTAAAACAATCGCAGGCAAGGCAGCGGGGATGCTCATCATTCTGCTCGGAGCGGCCTTTGCTACAGCTTTTTTTGCTACCTTTGCAGCTGCTGCCGTGGAACTGCAGCATGCATTCAAAAGGGGGAGACTAATGTATAAAAAAAATGGCCATGTCATCATTGTCGGCTGGAATGCCAAGGCAAGCGAAATCATCCGTTCTATGAAAAAGGCAGATCCATCACAGGAAATCGTCCTGATTGATCAAACATTAGAAGAATCCCCACTGGACATAATCCATTTTATAAAAGGCCCTCCTATTCAGGATCAGACCCTCAAGAAAGCAAACATATCTTCTGCGAAAAGTATCGTCATCACATCAGATCAGCATAAAAATGAAACGGAAGCCGATATGCAGACGATTCTTGTTATCCTGGCCGTTAAAGGACTGGCACCGGAAACGTACACGATTGCAGAGTTACAAACGGCTCATCAAGCCCTCAATGCAGAGAGAGCAGGAGCCGACGAAATTGTAAAGGCCTACGAGCTTTCAAGCCATATTATGGTCAACGGTGTACTTCACCATCATTCCATTAAAGAGAGCACCGAAATAGTGAACCCCGCTGAAGGAAAGCACATCGAGGTTAAGGATATCCCGCCTGAACTCCTTCAGCAGACCTTTAAAGAAGCAAGTCAGTATTTCCTGGGACATAGAAGCATTTTATTGGGCGTAAAAAGAGGTGAGCGGCTAGTATATAACCCGGACCTTGGATTTAAATTGATTACCGGGGACCAGGCGATTTTATTTGTTTGCTGAAAGCGTGCGTTGTCTGGCAAGAATGTCTGACATCGCATGAACTAGCCCCCGTTGTCTGACAAGAATGTCTGACATCGCATGAATTAGCCCCCGTGTCTGACAAGAATGTCTGACATCGCATAAATTAGCGCCCGTTGTCTGACAAGAATGTCTGACATCGCGGGGAATGCTTCTGTTGTCTGACAAGAATGTCTGACATCGCATGAACTAGCGCCCGTGTCTGACAAGAATGTCTGACATCGCGTGAATTCCGCCCGTTGTCTGACAAGAATGTCTGACATCGCATGAACTAGCCCCCGTTGTCTGACAAGAATGTCTGACATCGCATGAATTAGCCCCCGTTGTCTGACAAGAATGTCTGACATCGCGGGGAAAAGCTCCCGTTGTCTGACAAGAATGTCTGACATCGCATGAATTAGCCCCCGTGTCTGACAAGAATGTCTGACATCGCGGGGAAAAGCTCCCGATGTCTGACAAGAATGTCTGACATCGCATGAATTAGCCCCCGTTGTCTGACAACGTGTACTAAGAAAAAAAGGCTGCCGGATCTTTTCGGCAGCCTTCTGCTATGGCAATAGGATACTTTCCAGCTCTTTTACAAGCGACTTCCCTAAATCCACATATTCTTTCGGAAAGGATGCGTCTTTATCCTGCGGCTCAGAAAACTGGTTAAATGATGCCTGGAAGTTCCCGACTCTTGCGTGGTCATCCAGCCCAATCTGATATTTATGAGATAAAAGGTATGGACGCCCAAGCTTTACTGAAGTATTTTTCGAATCCAGTGCACCGGCTGCTGCTGTAAAAGGGAGCCTTAAAAACTGATAACCGACTTCATCGTCAATTTTATAATCAAACGAGCCTTTTTCATAATCCCAGCCTCCGCCAATCGAATACCCAAGCGGTTTAAGCTCCGTTTCCAGATCAAAGAGACTATACTGCTCCCCTTCGAGAGCTGAAGGGATTTCAATCATCGGATCACCTCTTTTTAGGATTAGGTTCTCCTTTTAACGGGGTTTCATGCAGCTGGCGGGTCAGCATATTGCGGCTGTAACTACCGCTTCGCCCGCTGATCCTTTCGGTTCCAATAAAAAAAGCTGATTCCCGCAAGAATCAGCTTTTTTTCCCTGAATTATTTCAAACGCTTTTCAAGCTCTGCTTTCTTTTCTTCGAATCCCGGCTTGCCTAAAAGAGCAAACATGTTGACTTTATAGGCTTCGACTCCCGGCTGGTCAAACGGATTCACACCGAGCAGGTACCCGCTCATCGCACAGGCAATTTCAAAGAAATAAGCAAGGTAACCGAAAGTGTACGCATCCATTGCCGGCACGTTTACAATCAGGTTGGGTACATCGCCGTCAGTGTGGGCAAGCATGGTTCCTTCAAATGCTTTTTTATTAACAAAATCCACATTTTTTCCGGCAAGATAATTTAAGCCGTCCAAATCGTTATCCTCTTCTTCAATAAGAAGCTCGTGCCTGGATTGTTCCACGTTCAAAACCGTCTCAAAGAGATCTCTGCGCCCTTCTTGGACATATTGTCCAAGAGAATGCAAATCGGTTGAGAAGTTAGCAGAAGAAGGGAAAATGCCTTTTTGGTCTTTTCCTTCACTTTCGCCGAATAGCTGCTTCCACCATTCAGAGAAGTATTGGAGACCCGGCTCATAGTTGATGAGCATTTCAATGGTTTTGCCTTTTGAATACAAAACATTTCTGACAGCGGCATATTGGTATGCAGCATTTTCTTCAAGCTCTGAGCTTGAGAAATCGTTCATTGCATCTGCTGCACCTTTCATCATCGACTCAATGTCGTTTCCTGCAACCGCGATTGGAAGAAGGCCTACCGCTGTTAGTACAGAATAACGGCCGCCCACATCATCAGGTATAACGAAGCTTTCGTACCCTTCTTCGTCAGCAAGCGTTTTGAGAGCTCCGCGAGCTTTATCAGTGGTTGCATAGATGCGTGTACGCGCCTCTTCTTTTCCGTATTTTTCTTCCAGGAGCTTACGGAAAATACGGAATGCCAGTGCAGGCTCGGTTGTCGTCCCAGATTTGGAAATGACATTGATCGAGAAATCTTTGCCTTTCAGCAGATCCATCAAATCCCTCATATAAGAAGAGCTGATGTTGTTTCCTGCAAAAATAACCTGTGGTGTTTTTCGGTCTTCTTTGGATAGTGCATTATAGAACGAATGGTTCAGCATCTCAATAGCTGCACGGGCACCAAGGTAAGATCCTCCGATACCGATAACGATAAGAACATCCGAATCCTCTTTAATTTTAGCGGCGCTTTTTTGAATGCGTCCGAACTCTTCTTTATCATAATTGACAGGAAGATCGACCCAGCCTAAGTAATCGCTGCCTGCACCTGTTTTTTCGTGTATGGAATGATGCGCTACTTTCACGAAATCGCGCAGGTATGTAACTTCATGCTCATTGAAAAAGGACAGCGCTTTGGAATAATCAAAACGAACATGTGTCATGGTTTCATCCTCCGATACTAAATTATTTGCCTCTTTCACTTTACCCAAACTAGTTCTTTAAATCAAGCATGCCCTTAGTTGAAAGCGATGCCATATATAAATTTTCCTTTTGACTCATTCTAAAAAGCTGTTACATTAGATAGTAAGATGGAAAATTTTCCTGATTTCCAGTTTTATCGGAGGGACCCATGAAAACGACAATACGATTAGCCACACAAGCGGACGCCTATAAAATGACACGTTACATAAAAAAAATCCTTGGTGAAACCCCCTATATGATCAGCGAGGCTTCTGAATATGAACCTTCCATAGAAGATGAAGAATATTGGATCAAACAAACGTATCAGGATGGGGGTATGATTCTGCTTGCCTTTTCCGGACGAAGCCTGGTTGGAATGCTTAATGTTAACCGGCAAAAACGAAACCGCAGGAACCATGTCTGCTCCTTTGGCATATCAGTAACTAAAAATCATCAGGGAAGCGGGATCGGCAAAGAGCTGATGCGGAGAATGATTGACTGGTGCAAAAATGAACGGGGTCTTGAAAAAATCACACTTGAGGTTTTCTCAAATAATGATATAGCTATACAATTGTATGAAAAACTCGGATTTATTGAAGAAGGCAGAATGCAAAAAGAAATTCGGTATGAAACGGGTGAATACGCGGATATGATTACAATGGCTCTATTCCTTTAAAGCCTGCCGATCCATTTTTGGCTCCTCTGCCCTATTATAAGAAAAGACCCAAGAAAGATCCTCATGGGAGCGGTCTTGGGTCTTCGTTCAATAGTGCAGCCTGATGACTCTCTTACAGGGAAGCTTGCAGGATGTCGACTACGTCTTTCTTTTGAAGCGGATTGAAACGGCCGAATTCACCGTTGATCATCGCTTTATCGGCCATTAAATCAATGTTTTCCTCATTGATATTGTAGTCAGCCAAACGGGAAGGCGCTCCGAGACTGCTCCAGAACTCCTGAAGTCTGCTGATTCCTTCTAGAGCCGTTTCTTCATCCGTCTTACCTTCCGGATCCACGTCGAATACGCGGACAGCAAGCTGTTTAAAGCGCGCTGTGTCTACATGGAGGTTATGCTTCATCCAGTTAGGGAAGATGATCGCCAGCCCGCCTGCATGAGGAATATCATAAACAGCTGATACGGCATGCTCTATGTTATGGGATGCCCAGTCTCCGGGAGCCCCCATTTGAAGGGTTCCGTTCAGAGCAATCGTGCCGTTATAAAGGATCGTTTCACGAAGCTCGTAGTTTTCCAGATCTTCAAGCAAATTTGGAGCAGCTTCCATCACCGTTTTCAATACGGCCTCGCACATACGGTCTTGAAGCGGCGTGTTGGAAGCACGGTTGAAATACTGCTCAAACACGTGGGACATCATGTCCACTATGCCATATACTGTATGATCCTTCGGAACAGTGAAAGTATTAACCGGGTCAAGAATCGAGAATTTAGGGAATGTAAGGGGGCTGCCCCATCCATATTTCTCTTGGGTTTCCCAGTTTGTAATGACCGAACCGGCGTTCATTTCTGAACCGGTTGCTGCTAATGTCAATACAGTACCGAATGGAAGAGCATCCTCCGGAGTATGTTTCTTCGTGACAATGTCCCAGGCATCTCCATCATATTTCGCTCCGGCGGCAATGGCTTTTGTACAGTCAATGACACTTCCTCCACCAACTGCAAGAATAACCTCGACCCCTTCACTCTTACAGATGTCCACTCCCTTTCTGACAGTAGTCAGACGTGGGTTTGGCTCTACTCCTGCAAGCTCGGAAACCTCAGCACCTATTTCATTCAGGACAGACAGAACCTGATCATACAGCCCGCTTCGTTTAATGCTTCCTCCTCCATATACAAGCAATACTTTTTTCCCGTATTGAGGCAGCTCGGTTTTCAATTGGCCGAGCTGGCCTTTTCCAAAAATAAGCTTAGTCGGATTGTAATATGTAAAGTTTTCCATGTTAAAATCGCCTCCTCAAATTTACACCTGTATTATGGACCTCGGACCATTCACTTGTAAAGAAATGCGCCTCGGTAGTATCTGCTATATTGCTTCTTTCTATAGGGCTTTTTACTAATTTCCGGATGTATATTTTTCAGCCCTTTCCGCACATTAACATTGAATCCATTAAACATCAGGAGGGAATAAAATATGAGTGGAATTCAGCGCGCAGCACTTGTACTTACCATTATTGGAGCTGTTAACTGGGGATTGATCGGATTTTTTCAATTTGATCTCGTAGCAGCCATCTTCGGCGGACAGAGTGCAGCTCTATCCCGCATCATCTATGGCTTAGTTGGAATTGCGGGATTAATTAACATCGGCCTTCTATTCAAGCCGGCTGCAGAACTCGGGCGCACAGAGCCAAAACCCGAGACAAGATAACAGCATTTTCCGGAAGCAGGGCACTCAAACGGGTGCCCTCTTTTTATTATTGGCAGGACATTAACATGCTTCCCCAGTCCTTTAGCACCTTCCACTGTTTTAGAAAGCACAGAGCAGGTTATAAAGTATTATGACGAAATGATACGAGGGCTGGAAGATGCAGAAAAACGATGCAAACCAACAGCAGAGGAAAAACGTAATACCTATTGTGGCCGTCCTGATGTCAGGCGCATTTATAGCGATTTTGAATCAGACCCTGCTTGCGACTGCCTTGCCGCACATTATGGAAGAACTGAGTTTATCTTCAGTTACTGCCCAGTGGCTGCAAACCGTGTTCCTTTTAGTAAATGGGATAATGATCCCGATAACAGCATTTTTAACTGGAAAGTTTACAACTAGAGCCTTGTATTTAAGTGCAATGGGTCTATTTGCGGCAGGTACGCTGATATGTGCTGTTTCCGGGGGATTTACGATGCTGATTATGGGCCGGATTTTACAGGGGGCAGGGGCAGGAATTATCATTCCGCTTATTCAAACGGTTCTGTTTGTTATTTTCCCGGTTGAAAAACGCGGTCAGGCAATGGGTTTCTTTGGACTTGTCATCGCTTTTGCACCGGCAATCGGACCAGTGCTGTCCGGATGGCTTGTGGATGAATACTCCTGGAGAACCCTTTTCTATGTCGTGCTTCCAATTGCTATAGTTGATATCATCATTGCATTCTTTATCATCAAGAACGTAACAAAACAGACCTATCCGCAGTTGGATTTCCCTTCCATTGTGTTATCTACTCTTGGTTTTGGCGGGCTGCTATTCGGATTCAGCAGTGCAGGCAATACAGGATGGTCTAATCCTGCTGTCCTCATTACTCTTATAATCGGAGTGATTGCGCTGGTTGTCTTTATTACGAGACAATCAAAGCTGAAAGAGCCTATCCTGGAATTTAAAGTATTTCAGAACCGGATCTTTACCATCACCACCGGGATAGCTTCTATTGTGTTTCTCGTCATGATTTCAAGCGCAACCATTCTTCCGATCTTCATGCAGAATATGCTCGGCTACTCCGCTCTTAAGTCCGGTCTTATGCTCTTGCCTGGCGCAATCTTGATGGGAGCTCTTTCCCCTGTTTCCGGGAAACTGTATGACCGGATCGGGGCAAAAAAGCTTGCGGTTCCAGGGCTCGTCATTGCCACCATCACGACGTTTATGATGAGCAGCCTGTCCGTTTCCACCTCTTTCCTCTATTTAACATCGGTCAATGCTGTGAGGCTTTTAGGTGTAGGAATGGTCATGATGCCTGTAACGACAGCAGGTTTGAACCAGCTGCCAAAACATTTAATCTCGCATGGTACGGCGATGAATAATACGATGCGGCAAATTGCGGGATCAATTGGAACAGCAATCCTTTTTACTGTCATTGCCGCTGCACAAATGAATGCACCCGGGCAGGGTCCGGAAAAAATGATCCACGGTGTCAATGTCTCGTTTCTCGTTACAGGGTGTATATGTGCAGCCGGAGTCATCTTTGCCCTTTTTATTAAAGAGGAAAGAAAGGATCACGCCGATTAGTTCAATTTAAAAAGCATTCGGATAGGGCGTACGTGTTTTTGTCCGGGTCGGCGCTCCGAACGGTCTACGGCATGGAACGAGGACGAACCCAATGAGAAAAAAAGAACAGCTGCAGCGTTTGTGCTGCCCATCAGCGCGTTATTGTCCGGCTGCCAGTCACAGCAAAAGGAAAACATCGTCGGTTACGGGAAGACCGGTAACGAAAAAAACGTCCGCCTCGCGATTGAGCGTACTAGCGGTATCGAACACCTGAAAGAGATCAGAGCGTATGTCGCAACGATGAATAAGGATGCGGCTGAACCCCTTTATGAAAAAAAGAGCATCGACTATGTAGAAGAGAACCAAACAGTCACAATCAATTACTGCAAAAAAATAGGTAACCAACACCCGGTCTGGTGTTTCTTTATGGTATATTCTAAAATAAGTAAATTGAGGTTTATAATACCATTTACTCAAGATATAATTACGCTGACAGTTTTAAATGAAAATCTTTAAAAAAGCGGGTGAGAAGACTGAAATATTTTTTTATAATCTCATCATTATTTTTTCTGCTATTTGGATGCAATAGCAATGATTCACAAGACATTTCTAAAAAACTTCAAAATCCTAGTGACGATCGGACACTGGCAGGGGTTGCTTATAAAGGAAAGGAGGGCACCTGGTTAATTGAAGATGCAAAAGAAGTTAATTTGGAGGGTTACGATTTAGAAAAAGTAAGAAAAGTGTTCCCGAAAGTAATTGGTATCAATAATGGGAGCAAAGGGGTTCAATCGGGAGATAAGATAAAGATCTGGTATGATTTTATCCGAGAATCCACCCCCCCAAAAACCAACGTATTGAAGTATCAAATCTATTAGACAAAGGGGCAAAAAAAGAAACGGCTTCGGTTGTTACGAGGGAACAGGATGCCCGGTGTATTAATTCGCCCCGGAAAACCCCATGGCCCCCACTATTTAGCGCATACCACCATTGGTGCAGCCAATGGCATAATCATTGATATTCATCCAACGGCAGGAAACGTCAACGATTGTTGAACGGTTAAATGTGACGAAAGAAAAATTCAATTTTACGATACTAAAACCACGCAGATTCATCACGGGCTTTCAACTTTAGGGATCAATGGTTATATCAGTTCAACGGAATCCAATACAGCTTTTAAATGCCCAGGATCACTATTTATGTTTCAATCAAAACTCCTCCCTTTTCCGCATTTGGGTAGAAGTAAAAATGGAAACTTTGTCAAAACCTATGCCGCCAAAGTAAAAGACTGCAAGGGGTGCCCCCTTACGAGATCAGTGTTTCGGACAGACAGCCAGTAAACGAACAATCTGCCATCCAATTGCGCATGAATGGCTGGAAGCGAATGCCGAGAGAACCAAAACATGTGAGTACAAGAGGGTCCAAAAACTAAGAGGAATTTGGTGTGAGGGAACCTTTGGTACGCTGAAAACAAAACACAATCTATATAAGACGTATAAAAGGGGCATGAAAAAAATTCTTGAACAATGCCTCTTTTCAGCGATGGCAATAAATCTAAAAAGAATGGTAAAAAGATTAGTTCCAAAGGAGAGGAAATAGAGAAAAAACACACCCTAAAAAAGCAAAAAGAAGACAAAAGGGAAAGGAGACTGCGCTCCTTTCCCTTTTGTCAATAGCCCCGGATCACGGATGCCTTTTTTGCTTATTACTTTTTAGATTGTTCAATCCATTCTTCAAGCTTTTCTTTTAGCGTATTGAAGCCTTGAGCAGAATCACCGGAAGAATAAGACGATGATGCTGATGCAGCAGCTGCTTGTTTCTTTCTAGGCTGCTTTTTTGGTTCCGGACGCTCAGGAGCCTCTTGAGTTGCGCGGATAGAAAGGCTCATCTTCCCTGCTTTTTCATCAATAGAAAGGACTTTAACCTGAACTTCTTCACCGGTTTTCAAATGCTCGTTAATATCTTTAACAAAGCTGTGTGTCACTTCAGAAATATGAACAAGGCCCTGAGTATCGCCATCAAGCGCTACAAACGCTCCGTATGGCTGAATGCCTGTAATTTTCCCTGTATATACGTTTCCAACTTCATAAGTGGCTGTCATCATTAAACACTCCTAAAAAATTTATATTTCGGTCTACATACGCAAGTAAAGATTATATCATAACTTGTGTTATTTTTCAAAAATAAATAAAAGACTGCAGATGTCTCTGCAGTCTAATCCTTTTACTTCACTAAAACCCTGCTGCTTAAAGGGGTGCCGTCATTTTGGACTGTAAATGAGGACACGTTCTCGCGTTCAGAGTAAAGCTCTATTATTACGGATGGGTCTTGGGAATCTTGATAGTCTTCTTTTACATTCCGGACCTTATTTGACAAATCCAAGTAATCGTCTGAGGACTGTTCTGCTTTTTGTTTAAACTCACCGATTGAGAGCTGCTGATCTGTCAGGAGATAAGCCGTTTCGTAATCTTTCTCCTGCATCGCATATAAATATATTCTCAGGAATGCTTTTGGTTCGTTCATGAACATCCCTTTATAGGCAGGGACCGTTCCTAGTGAACGGATATCCTTCGTGTCCTTCAGTTTTTCGTACATTCCTTTTAACTCATCCGTTAATGGAAAGATGGAGAATGGCATTGTGCCCTTCGGCTTGTGCTCCTCTAAGAAGGGCGGTATTTCCGGCTGAATTCCTTCTTCCCCCTGGCCCTTTGCAAGCTCACCAGTTTCAAAAAGGGCATGATACTCTAAAATGGCTTTATGTGTAGCTGATGTCGGGTTCTCTTCCTTTATTTTCGTCATGCTCTCTTCGAACTGTTCGTTCAGTTCTCCTTCACCGCCTTGAGTATAAAAGCCGCTGGCAATATACATTTTCAAAAGAAACGAATATTCCTCTTTCACCTTTTCGATTTTTCCAAAGTTTGGATAGGTTAAAACAAACTCTTCAAGCTCAATCAATCTTTTGCCAAGCGCCCCGAAATCCTTCACTTCTCCATCAAATACGTATCGCTTATTTATAAATAAGCTGAGCCACTCCGACCCCTGGGAGGACAAGCTTTCTCCGAGTTTTTCCTCAATAAGCAGGTAGTCCGGCACAATGCCGACCTGCCCCTCCCCTTCATGGACAAAGCGGAATCCTTGGTTCCTTATTTCTTCTGTTTCCGCTTCATACCCTTTATAGGTTTTGTCATTCAATGATTGAATATCACGTTCAAAGCTTTCAGAATTAAACTTTATGCTGTCCCGAATTTCATCCCATTTCTCCATGTACCTTTCCTGGAGCTGATCCTGTTTGGAGAGAAGGAGGAGCAGTTCTTCGTCTGGTATTTCTTCACCATTCTTGGCTTTTTTCTCTAAGGCTGCCATTTGATCTTCAAAGCTTGAGACATGAGAGGTGATTTTATTCATCAATCGGCTACTCTGATTTGCAAGCTCCTTCTCGCTTTTAAATGGTTTTGCTGCAAATTCCTCAATATCCAGGCTGACTTCTTGCACAAAAGGATACAAGTCTGCATCTTCTGTGCCCAGTTTATTTTTAAGAGGCTTTAAACGCTCATTATAGTCAGTCCTGGCTTCTTCGGTTTGCTTTTTAACCTCTTCTTTTGATGGAGGGCTCTGAGCCGTCATTCCCGGGTTAGTTCCGCCTGGAGATGGTCCGGCTTCATTCGTCAGGATTTGAAAGGATAACAGGCCTCCTATGAGCATGACCCCGGCAAAGCTCGCCGCAACAGGCAGGCTGAAGAAACGAAACCGCTGTTTTTTCCCTTCTGCCTGAAAAACGTTCCGGGTGATATCCTCTGCAGCTGTTTGGGCCGGCAGTTCTTTATATGCCACGCTGAGCTTGCTGAGCCTTTCTTCAAAAGCTTTTTCATCCATGTGTTTCACCTTCTTTCTTCTCCACGTCTTCCAGTGCTTTTTTCAGCATTCCTTTTCCTCTTAAAATTCTTGTCTTCACAGCAGAAAGACTTAATGAAAGAATTTCAGCAATTTCCTCGTATTTTTTTTCATGAAAGTAAAAAAGAATAATGGGCACCTTATATTTCTCATCAAGCTTCTGAAGGCATAGATGCAATGCCCGGTCGGTTTCATTTTTTAAAATAGCAGCTTCTACTGCCGGATATTCGTTAGTTTGTTCATTTTGCAGCTTAAAGATTTTTTTAACAGCGGACGCCTTCTTTCTCGCCGCATCTCTCGTTACATTTAAGGTTATCTTATAAAGCCAAGTTGAAAACTTCGCTCTTGAAAATTGATCAAGAAACCGGTATACCCTGATGAAAACCTCCTGGGTAATATCATCAATATCGTCCCGCCGGTTTCCGAGCTGGTAGGCAAACCGTTCCACAACCGGCCGGTTTACTTCCACCAGCTGCTGAAATGCTGCCCTATTGCCCTGTTTAGCCTTAGCTACCAGTTCTTCCTCCTCCATGAAGTCCCCCCCTTTCGCCTGTATAACGGACCTTTCCGCACAAAAGTTTCAAGTAATGCTCACAGAAAATTCAATTTCAATAAGGAAAATAAAGGATATTAAGAGGTAAGATAGAAGTAAGAAAACACACTGATAAATGGGGGATTAAAAATGAAAAAAACCGGAGAAACCATTAAGTATTATCGTGAAATAAGAGGGATGACCCAGCAGGAACTCGCTGCTAAAGCGAGACTTGGGAAAGCCTCCATAGAAAAGTACGAAACGGGGGAAATCATTCCCGATACCGCAAGTATCTTAAAACTCTCTACAGTTTTAGATGTTCCGGCATCTGAGCTGCTTGAACACAGTTCCCCGGCAGCCCCCGGTTATGACCAGGAGCTGGATCTCCTCATCAAAAAAGCCGGGGTTAAAAAGGCAAAGCTTGTACTCAGAAAAATAAACGAAATCTCCGAAGAAGACTTTTTGAAAGTCATGCAAATGCTTTTCGAAAAAAAAAATAAAAAAAGTGAATAAAAAAGGTTTATACGTATAAGGAGGGGGGAATACTAAAACCATCAAAGGCTTTCTAGTATTCCCCCCTTTTATTTTTGACAAAGCGAAATCGCTTTGTCCTTTTTTTTGCTTTTATATTCCTCTATTTGAGGGGTTATACATAACGGTCAGAAGCACCCGGAGTTGTTCAAACCCCGGGACTCCATGCCGGAAATATCCCCGAATTAAAAGTCCTGCAATGTTTTCCACTTTGAGACTGAGCCCTGTCTTCTTTTCATAAATGCCGACATTCTCTTTAAAGCTTCTTCAAGCTGAGAAAGCGATGAGGCGTAGGAACAGCGGATGAACCCTTCACCAGATGGACCGAATACGTCTCCCGGAACGACAGCTACTTTTTCTTCGAGCAGCAGCTGCTCTGCGAATTCTGCCGAGGAAAGGCCGGAATACTCAATTGACGGAAAGGCATAAAACGCTCCTCCGGGAGTTTGGCAAGGATATCCCGCTTCATTTAAAGACCTGACAAAATAATTTCGCCTTCTTCGATAATCCGTCTTCATTCGCTGCACATCTTCTTCCCCGTTTTTGAGAGCTTCAATGGCCGCATACTGGGACATAGTTGGTGCACACATCATCGAATATTGATGGATTTTCAGCATGGCCTGCAGCAACGGAGCGGAGGCTGCAGCATAGCCCAATCTCCAGCCCGTCATCGCAAATCCTTTAGAAAATCCGGAAATGGTGATGGTTCTTTCCTTTAATCCTTCAAGGGAAGCAAGACTTGTAAATTCTTCATCGTATGCAAGCTCAGCATAGATTTCATCCGAAATGGCCAGAAGATCATGCTTTGTCAGGATGGTTGACAGTTTCTCCAAGTCCTTCCTGCTAAGCATCGCACCTGTCGGATTGTTTGGCGAGCATAAAAGAACGGCTTTTGTTTTGGAGGTAATCGATTTTTCTATCTGATGAGACATGGTTTTAAAGCCATTGTTGGAATTGGCGGAAACATATACCGGAACTCCTCCAGCCAGCTTTACAAGCGGGCCATAAGCGACAAAACAAGGTTCTGGGATAATGACTTCATCTCCCGGATTAAGTACCGCTCTCAGTGCCAGATCCAATGCCTGACTTGCTCCAACCGTAACCAAAATTTCCTGTTCCGCATCAAAGCTGACATGAAATTTCCGCTCAAGGTAATGGCTGATCTCTTCCCGTAATTCCAGTAAGCCGGCGTTTGCGGAATAGGAGGTATGGCCATTTTCAAGGGAAAGAATGCACGCCTCCCTAACACTCCAGGACGTTACAAAATCCGGTTCTCCGACCCCCAGTGAAATAACGCCCTCCATACTTGCTGCGAGATCAAAGAATTTACGAATGCCCGAGGGCTTTAGGTCAGATACAGCTGCTGATAAAAAACGGGAACTATCCATTACGGAGTAACCACCATCCGTTTATCCTCTTCGCCTGTATCAAAAATTCTTCCATCGTGCTTGTATTTTTTTAAAATAAAATGCGTGGTTGTAGAGAGAACCGAATCAAGAGCAGAAAGCTTCTCAGACACAAATCGGGCAACCTCGGACATCGACCGCCCTTCAATGACAACGCTAAGGTCATATGCCCCGGACATAAGGTAAACCGACCGAACCTCTTTAAACCTGTATACCCTTTCGGCGATTTCATCAAAGCCGACTCCCCGCTTTGGAGCCACTTTGACATCAATCATGGCTGTTACACCTTCATGACCGTCCACTTTCCTCCAGTCGACGGTTGCAGCGTAGTCAATAATGATTTTTTCTCTTTCCAATTTATTTATAATCTGCTCGGTTTCTTCCATCGAAAGTCCTGCCATTTTTGAGATGGAGTCAACCGGGAGCCTGCTGTTTTCTTCAAGTATCTCCAATACCTCAGTTTCCATTTTACTCAGTTTCATGTATATCCCCCCAGTATAAAATCTTCAGAACATTATAACATGAATAAACCATTATGATGACTGAAAATTCTGTTTTCATTACGCCCATACGGGGTATTTTTTACATGAGTGGACAGGCATCGTCGGGACACAATAAGAACAAAAGCAGAAGGCGCCAGCATTCCGTGCCTGAGCTTAACATTAAATGAAGAGGCAAAATTTTTCTTTTTCGGACAGGTTTTGCCGAATGAAACGAATAACTGCCACTAACTATCATTGCTGGAGTGTTGAACATGAACCAAACCTTTTGTCATTCTACAATGAGCCTTCAGGGCATCAATATTCATTATGAGCTGTACGAGAAAAATCTCGGAAAACCAACGATGGTTTTACTTCATGGATTTTTATCCTCTACCTTTAGTTTCAGAAGGATGATCCCGCTCCTGATGGAGGAATTCCGCATCATTGCCATCGACCTTCCTCCCTTTGGCAAGACGGAAAAATCCATTCGATTTGTTCACTCCTACCGGAATATGGCCAAAATTGTTATTGAGCTGCTTGAAAAGCTTCAAGTAAAAAACGCCGTTCTCGTAGGACATTCAATGGGCGGACAGGTGTCCCTCTATGCCGTGAAAGAAAAACCTGAAATGTTCAAAAAAGTGGTGCTGCTCTGCAGCTCAGGCTATATGAAGCGAATGAAGCATTATATGATCTGCGGATCCTATGTTCCATACTTTTATTTATGCATCAAGCATTGGCTCTCAAGCCAGGGAGTATTTAAAAATCTCTGCAACGTCGTTTATGATCATTCCCTGATTGATCAGGAGATGATGGATGGCTACATGCAGCCTTTTGTGGATGACCGGATTTTCATGGCCCTTGCCCGTATGATCCGGGATCGGGAAGGGGACCTTTCTAAAGAGGACTTAATGAAAATTGAAGTGCCGAGCCTTTTAATATGGGGGCAGGAGGATAAGATCGTACCGGTAGAGGTTGGCAGAAGAATGAGCAGGGATTTGCCGAATGCCTCCCTGTTTGAACTCGCGCAAACCGGACACCTTGTTCCTGAAGAAAGGCCTTTTCACGTAATGGACAGAATTATGAACTTTTCACATGCTTAACCAGGTGAGGCGGCCGTACGATACGGCCGCCTTCGTATTTTGGGAAGCTTCAGCAGCCGGACTGACTTTTTATATGAAGCAGTTCTTTGGATTTTTTTAAGCATTCGTCCATCGCTATCCACTTTTCAAAGGAATGCTCATAAATAGCCTGAATTTTCCGGGCAAGCTTCTCATCGCTGTCCAGTTCATGAACGGCCTGAACAACGTCCACGGCTTCAGTCTCATAAAATCCTTCTCCGTAGCCGAGCGGATCCCATTTATATAAAACGTCCATCATCCATTCATTGGCTTGCTGTGTCTCCATTTTTATCATCACCCGCACCTTATTTTTGCAAATTTATTTTAACACATATACGATGAAAGAAAAGATATAAGAGGTGAGCTCATGAATTTGTTCGATGAAGTCATTCAGCGCCGGAAAACCAATTCCGTTAAATGGGATTTAACAAAAGAAATATTTGGAACATCCGATGTGCTCCCTATGTGGGTGGCGGATATGGATTTTAAAGCACCAGAGCCGGTGCTTGAAGCTTTAAAAGACAGAGTGGACCATGGAGTATTCGGTTATTCCTCGATTGGCGACAGCACGAAACATGCAATCATCAGCTGGCTTGAGGAAAGAAACAGCTGGACCATCGCCTCTGAATCCATTTTGTTCAGCCCCGGCATTGTAACCGCCCTAAGTCTGGCTATCCAAACCTATACAAAGCCCGGCGAAAAGGTTTTGCTGCAGTCACCCGTCTATACCCCGTTCTTTGATATGGTCAAAAGAAATGACAGAACCGTGGTAAACAGTGAGCTCCTGCTCAATGAAGGGCTCTACAGCATTGACTTTGATGATTTAGAGAAGAAAATGGCCGATCCTGAAGTGAAATTGATGCTGCTGTGCAATCCGCATAATCCTGGAGGTCGTTCATGGAAAGCAGATGAACTGGCTAAAATAGCAGATTTGTGTGTCGGGCATGACGTTCTGATGGTTTCAGATGAAATTCATTCAGACCTTATGCTATTTGGAAACCAGCATGTCCCTTTCGCTTCCATCAGCGAAGAAGCAGCGAGCCTTACAATTACCTGTCTCGCACCGAGCAAGACCTTTAATCTGGCAGGTCTCCAAGCCTCAGTCATGGTAATCGAAAACGAATCATTGCGCAGGAAAATGGATGAAACGCTACATAAACAAGGTTTTTTTACACTAAACGCCTTCGGTATTTCCGCAATGGAAGCCGCGTATCGTCATGGAAGCCATTGGCTGAATGAACTGACACTCTATCTGGAAAAAAACATGGAGTATGCCATCAATTATTTGAACAGCGAAGTAAAGGGGGTAAAAGCGATTAAACCTGATGCCTCCTACCTGCTCTGGATCGATTGCAGAGAGCTTGGCCTGGACGATAAAGAGATCAAGAGGCTGCTGCTTCATAAAGGAAAAATAGCTCTTGAAGAAGGTTCTAAATATGGCCCGGGCGGGAAGGGCTTTGTAAGACTGAATGCAGGCTGCCCATTCGAAACACTTAAAGATGGCCTTTCAAGAGTGAAAGCCGCGTTTGCTGAATAGCAAACCGCTGTGGATGCAGCCATATGTGTGGTAAGGATCAAGCCCTTCTTCGGAAGGCATGGTTTTCTGGTCCAGGCATAACCCCGGAGGCTCGAACTCTGGGGGTTTTTTAATGACTAAACGTTTTCAGGAAAAGCTGATCATGGATGGTCCAGCACTTTCCACTGTGGGGTGGTGGGCGATTTGGGACGCGCCTAAATGTGTATGTGTTCGGTTTTGATCTTTTTCTCGGTTTTCAGCAGATGAACAAGCGTCGGCGCTGCTGATTCCTAATAGGCGCCTTTTTCTGTTTGGCGGCGGTCAAGAATAATCAGGATGCTGGTTGGCATTTTTATTTATGGTCCTTTTTGGTTCTAGCATGGATTATCTACCGGCTTTTTGGCAAAATCAGCTAAGTTGGACAGGCACATTGTACACTGGACTGCCTTTTTTAGGCTGAAAATCGCAGTTAGGCGTTGAATCGGTCCGGATTTTGGTGTCCGTTGGGGGGACGGGAATGTTTTATTGTCCGTATTCAAGATTTATTGTCCGTACTTTTGTTTTATTGTCCGTACTTTCGTTTTATTGTCCGTACTCTCCATTTTATTGTCCGTATTTCCAATATAATTACTTTTCGACATAATCCGCTACAACGTGCAGAAGCATTTGGTCTTCCGGTTTTTTAGTCTGTAAACTGCGGTTGAACCTCACAGATCTTGGTCCAGTTCCGGTACAGAATTTGTTTTATTGTCTGTATTCCAGATTTATTGTCCGTACTTTTGCTTTATTGTCCGTATTCCAAATTTATTGTCCGTAGTTTTGCTTTATTGTCCGTATTCCAGATTTATTGTCCGTACTCTCCATTTTATTGTCCGTACCTCCAATATAATTACTTTTCGACATAATCCGCTACAACGTGCAGAAGCATTTTATCCGATTTGCCGGTTTTTTAGTCTGAAAGCTGCACCACGGGGTGAGCCGGTCCGAATTTCGGCTCAGTTTCGGTACAGAATTTATTTTATTGTCCGTATTCCAGATTTATTGTCCGTACTTTCGTTTTATTGTCCGTACTCTCCATTTTATTGTCCGTACTCCCAATATAATTACTTTTCGACAAAATCCGTTACACCATGCATAGGCATTTTATCCGGTCCGCCGGTTTTTGAGTCTGAAAGCTGCACTACGGGGTGAGCCGGTCCGAATTTCGGCTCAGTTCCGGTAAGGAGTTTATTATATGGTCCGTATTCCAAATTTATTGTCCCTGTGGCGTTGAACCTCCAGTTCCGGTACGAAAGGACCGTCTATGCACCATTCCTTGTACCCATTCTCTAAAGTCTATCCGCAGATTTCTGCGCTTCATCTATATGATGAAGGATTCCAGCCCGCGTTTTTTTCTGTTCTGAGCTGCCTCCTCGAATTATCGAATATACTGAATTAATAAAAACATTGTAAACATTTTTTTACTATTAATGGTATAATCAACCTATCAATTGCATAGGAGACGTTTATGGAGAATATAAAGGATTTAATTTTGCAAGTAACGTTTATCCTGTTCCCCATCTATCTCTATCAGGCAATCTGGCTAAATAGGCCGACGCCGAATATCCCTAAGCCTAATCAAATACTTATCTACATTCTTTGCAGCCTCTCGGCCATTCTTTGTATGACCTTCCCGATTACCGTGGCTGATGGGATGCCTTACGGGCTCCATTATATTCCCTATCTTGCTGCAACGCTGTACGGAGGACCGCTGACAGGTATATGTGCGGCAGCCACCGGCTTTCTGTACCGTCTATACTCCGGAGGCGACATTGTATGGATGACTGTAATCATCACCCCCCTGTTTTTAATTCTGCCCATTATTCTCTACTCTAAGTGGAGTACTATTAAAATACAGTCAAAGCTTGGGTTTGGGCTTCTTTTCAGTATCCTGAAGCTTGCCTTAACTTATGGAGCAAGCTCCGTTCTTTATTTTTCAGGAATGATTAACTTTAAGCTAACCGAAAGCCTTATTGAGATGTTAGTTGGCTTTGTTTTATTTACGATTGTGCTTTTGCTTACCATTTACTGCGTGAATTCAACAAAAGAAAATGCCTTTTTAAGGGCCAGGGTTATTAAATCTGAAAAACTTGCCATTGTGAGTGAGCTGGCAGCAAGTGTTGCCCATGAGGTACGCAATCCGCTTACTGTTGTCCGGGGGTTTATCCAGCTAATCGGTACAGACCGGAGAAGCACCGGGACTCAGAAGGATGAGTATATTACCCTGATCCTCTCAGAGCTGGACCGGGCTCAGGACATCATAACCGATTATTTAAACCTCGCCAAACAGCAGTATTATGAAAAAAATGAAGTTTCTCTGAGCCTTCTGCTGAGTGAGGTTGTAAAGATTATGACCTCCTATGCCAATTTTAAAAACGTTCATTTTAAAAACAGCATTGCGCCAAATCTTTATGTATACGGTGATGCCTCACGACTCAAGCAGGTCTTTCTGAATCTACTCAAAAACGCGATAGAAGCTGTGGCAGAAAGTGATGGGGAAGTTAAAATAACCGCTTATGCCTCCCATGAATTTATCAGAATCAAAATAAAGGATAATGGAGTGGGAATGACCTCCGAGCAGCTAGCAAGACTTGGCGAGCCATACTTTACTCTGAAAGAGAGAGGGACAGGACTCGGATTGACGGTAACTTTTTCAATTGTGGAACAGCATGAAGGAACGCTTCGTTACCAAAGTGAACCCGGTGCCGGCACGTCTGCTACCGTTTCCTTGCCTATTTGTCTGCCTGAACAGCAGAGCAAGCCATCCTGACCGGGCCTTGTATTCTGGGCACCCATAACTTCATGTATAAGAAATGCAGCCTTAAAAGGAACGCCGGCATGCCTTCGCAGTTTCTGAAAATGTAAGAAATCCAGCCTTAAAAGCACTGACCGCTTCTTCAGGGCTTTGCTTCAATATCGATTTCTCTTTTGTCCGGACGCTCTGCTTCACTTTCTGTAATTTTCCCGCAAGCAATTCGGGCTCCGGATTCTCCGGCAGGCTGGGTCATTCCGTCATCTTTTGCTTCCGTGATGATCAGAGAGGTCCCGCCTTTGAATAGAAGTGAGTTTTTAGCCCCCTTTTTCAACGTAAGCTTTGGGCCCAACAGTTCAGCCTGTACTTTCCCGTCACTGTCTGCTGAAATATTGGGGAGGTCTCCGAGGTGGGCTCCTTCCGAATTCATGAGCCCATGCTTTTTATTGTCAGGGTTATAATGCTCTCCTGCAGTAATAAAGTCAGGCCCCTCGCATTCTGGTTTCTGATGGATATGGATGCCGTGTTCCCCCGTTTGCAGACCTTCCAGATTAATTTCAAATTTAACCCCTTCCGGCTGCTCCGATAGCTTAACCGTTCCGAGCGAATCGCCGTCCTGGTTAAACATCTCGACCCCCATGCTCGTAAGCGTATCCTTCGAGCATCCTCCTAAAAGCAGTAAAGCCGCTGCTGAAGCCGATATGATTCTTCTCAACTGAACTTCCCCTCCCTAACCGAT
Organism: Metabacillus sp. 84; assembly: GCF_050107715.1. Classification (NCBI taxonomy): domain Bacteria; kingdom Bacillati; phylum Bacillota; class Bacilli; order Caryophanales; family Bacillaceae; genus Metabacillus; species Metabacillus sp. 84. Next base: position 106,984 of record NZ_JBNILN010000001.1, read on the forward strand.
TGGACACTTTTGTATAGTGTTCTCCGTTCGGGGGAAAATATACGGAGTAAGACTGCCATGGAGCACAGTCATTCCGTTTTGGTTAAAACAAAAAACGCCGGGTGGCACCAGCGTTTAGTGTATATCCTTCTTATCCAGATGCTTATATTTTTCGTGCACTTCCCGCTCTTCTTTTCTGGACTGCTTCACAATAAAGCGGAAAGCCATAATGGCCAGCAGCAGGAAAATCGCCATGTGAAAAGCTGCCGGGATGTACTCTGATTTGTCTTCTGGAAAATAGAGAAATAACGAAAGGACCATTTCTGCCATGTAAGCGGACACACCTCCCAATATATCTTCTTTTCTCCACTATACATGGTTATGTCTGTTCGTACCAACTCCTTTTTTTTTGCACTTTTAAAAGTATGGTAGAATGGATGAAACGTAAGGGATAGGAGCATGTGGATATGGAATGGAACGTTGGAGATCATGTAACCGGCATTTATAAGACCGGAAAGTATGCAGGAGTCGTCACAGGCTTGCGGCCTATGCATGTGCTTGTCCAGGTAAAAGCTGTATTGAAGCATCCGCAGCAGGGGGACCTTCATATGCCTAAACAGGCGGAAGTCCCTCTGTTTCATGAAAGAAGAGCATTGAGCTTCAATGAGCAGACCAACATACCGGCCAGCATGCTAAAGTCTTTCGACGGCGAATTCCCTGAATATAAGGATTCTCTCAAGAAGGCCCTTGAGCAGCAGAAAGCCTCACTATCAGAAGAAGAAACACTTTGGGCAAAAAAATCACTGGATCAGCTTGCCCAGCTCGAAAATGAGTATAAACTTTAACAAATAACTGGGCTGGTTCTGGACAAAGCTTCCTGCGGCTGAAACTTTCCCGCAAATAATCTTCAAAAACAAAAGCCAAATCACATGGGTGGGTGATTTGGCTTTATGTTGCGAATTTGTTAAGGAGCTTTGAAAAGTCCACCCGGTCCCCGATCGTAGTCGGACTTGGTTTTTCCAGGTATTCCTTGTCCTTTTCAATTAATTTGTAAATCTTCATGGTTGTCAGTGCGTCATCAAGAGCCCGGTGATGCTGCCCCGTCCCTTTCTTTCCATATTCCTCTACCGCTTTCCATAGCCCTGTCTGATTTCTGTCTCCGAAGAACTTTTTGTATTCCATGGATAAATCCAGAAATTCATCCCGATGAAATGGAAAAGGGCATTGATTTTTTTCACAGTTCATCCGCAGCACCTTCATGTCCATATTGCCCCAGGTAACGACTTTTTTGGGCGTATCAAGCTCGCTTAGAACACGGATCAATTCATGGAATGAGATGCCCTGATCAACCTGTGCCTGTGTGATTCCAAGAAAATTTTTGCAGCGTTCTGTCAGCCTTTTTCCCTTAACAGGTGTGACAAATTGCGAGAATTCCTTATCGGTTTTTCCATTTTTGAAAAAAACAAGTCCCGCTTCGATAATTTCTGCGTAAAATCCTTTATAGCCTGAATTTCCATCCGGCATGCTGAATTCAAAATCAATAAACAGCAAGGGTTTTGCAGATTCCATAGTCCCCCTCCTTTCTCTTTATCATTTTATTACCATTATATCACCGCCCACTTGAATTTAACTGTATTTTTAGAAAAATTTTCATTGGAAAAGCACACATTTTTTTATCACATTTTCGAAGAGCCCGCGTACTGAAAATTTGCTTCTCTGATTTGGGAATCAATGCTAGGATATAGAAAGAATAGGATTTCAACAGAAAGAGTGTGACAGATTTGAGAAAATGGTTTGGATGGAGTTTCATCCTTTGTCTGATTCCTTTGTTTTTGTTCCTCCTGCTCGGCTCCGGACAAGCTGTCGAAAAGCTTAAATCGATCCCCGAAACCCTTGATGAGAAGCTTCCCATTGAAGAAGTACCGGCTATTGCGGCAAGCTATATAAAAGATGCTGAAGGCAGTGTTGTTTCCGAACTGGCAACCGACGGGCAAAAGCGCCTTTTCGTTCAAAGCTCGGATATCCCCTCTCAAATGAAAGAGCTGTTTCTGAAATCAGAAGATCAGCGCTTTTATGAACATGCAGGGTTTGATTTTGAAGGAACAGCCAGAGCCCTTCTTGTGAACGTTAAAAATCAGTCTCTTGATCAAGGCGGGAGTACAATAACCCAGCAGCTTGCCAGAAACCTGTATCTGAATCATGAACGAACGTATAACCGTAAGCTCAGCGAACTGCTGCTCTCGATTCAGCTCGAAAGAAAATGGTCCAAGGATAAAATACTTGAAAGCTATTTGAATACAATTTATTTTCAAAACGGGGTGTACGGAGTCGGTGCGGCGGCAGACTTTTATTTCAGCAAACCGCTGCAGGCCTTAACAACAGCTGAAATGGCGTATCTGGCTTCCATACCGAATAATCCTACCCTCTATGATCCGCTGACTAATCCAAAAAAGACAAAGAAAAGACAGGAACGCCTGCTTCAAATGCTGAAGGAGAGCGGAATACTGAGCGAACAGCAGCTAACAGAAGAGAAGAACAGAAGGATTACGCTATCCATTCGTGAGAACAAAGAACCTTATCCCGATTATACAGGCTATGTGGAAAATGAATTATCAGAGGCAGTTGCGCAGAAAGAAAAGCTGACAGATCCTGATCAAATCCAACAGGCCAAAGAGGATTGGCTCCGCTCAGGAATTGTCATCGAAACGCATCTGGATCCTTTTTTGCAGGATCGCATTTATAAAGCAAATGAAAAATTTTTCGACGGATCACATGAATCCGCTGCCGTTATTCTCGATCATGAGAACCATCATATAGAAGCAATCAGCGGAGGATACCGTTACAAGCAGCATGATTACAACCGTGCTTTTCAAGCTACCAGACAGCCCGGTTCGGCTATTAAACCTCTTATTGACTATGTTCCTTATATAGAAGAGACGAAGGCTGATCCAGCCAGCAAGATCAGTGCAGACCGCTTTTGCATATCTAAAAATAACTGTCCGGAAAATTATACGAAAAAAGAATATGGAATGGTTACACTTGAGAAGGCATTCAGCCAATCCTACAACACTCCGGCATTGCGAATGTTTAAAACAGTAGGATATGAAAAAGCGTATCATTACCTGAAACCCTTCAAATTCAAAAAAGCTGCCCCCGTTCATGACTATTCAGCCGCTCTTGGCGGAGGAACATTAGAGGTTTCCCCTCTGGAGCTTGCAGGCGCCTATACTGCATTCGGGAATGACGGAATGTATCAGCCAAGCAGGGCCATTAAGAGGATTCTCGCTCAGGACGGCTCGGTCCTATTTGAATGGAAGGATACCCCCGTTCGGGCATGGAGTTCCGGAACGAATTCCATCCTGCTGGGCCTGCTGGAATCTGTGATTGATCAAGGAACCGGAAAAAAAGCAGCATTTGAATCAGCCTACCTTGGCGGGAAAACGGGAACGACAAACAATTACAACGATCTTTGGTTTTCAGGCTTAACAAATCGCCATACCGCAGCCGTCTGGTTCGGAAAAGATCAGAATGGGTCAATCGAAAACGTTTATGAAAAAGGGACCTTGCTTGAATACTGGAAAATGATTATGGGCGGTGAATCCGTTGGCGCCAATCGAAAATAAGCATCCTATTGTTCTGTTTGACGGGGTGTGCAACCTTTGTGAAGGGGCTGTTATCTTTCTTATTAAACGGGATAAAGCTGCCGTACTAAAATTCGCCTCCCTCCAGTCCCATACCGGTCAAATGCTTTTATCTCAGCATGGCTTGGACAAGGATCACTTCGACTCTTTTATTCTGGCTGAGGGCGGTCAGCTTTACTTGAAGTCGAAGGCAGCGCTGAAAACTGCCGGCTATCTCCCGCTTCCGTGGAGGCTCCTCCGACTATTTACTGCTGTACCGAGACCGGTCAGAGACGCTATTTACACCCTGATCGCCAGAAACCGGTACAGATGGTTCGGCCGGAAAGAAAGCTGTATGATTCCCAGCCCATCGCTTAAAGAACGATTTCTCGATTAAAAAAAGGCTATCCACGCTAATCTGTAAACAGATTGTGCGGCGGATAGCCTTTTTATATGGGCAAGCTGTTAACAAACCCATTGTATAGACGGAGGAATAAATAAAATAGTCCAAGGGTAAATACAAACCAGAACAATAAATTAAACAGCACCATCCCGATCAGGGACCAGGAAGTAACCATAGAGCTTGCCTGGTAGATGATAAAGATAAAGTAGCAAAGGGTAGAAACCAGAAAAACAGCTGCAATCACCCATATAGCCTGTACAAGAAAAAGGGAAACAGCACCCCCGGCAAGGTAAAAAGCAGAGCCTGCCCTGATTTTGTTCAGCGTAACCCCTTCAGCATCCTGGGAGAAAAAAAGAAAGGATAACTCAGTTACCGTATTGGCAATCAGCTTAAGAGCCGAAAAAACCATAAAGTACAGCAGGGCAAATAACGCGAATAATGCAATTTTCATCTCGCTTTCCGAAAAGAAATCCAGCATGCTGGTGTAGATGCCCAGGTTTTTCAGGAGGGCTGTTACATCCATGACGGTTGAGATGGATAGGGATGTGCTGAAGAGCAGCAAAGAGATTAAAGGAAAATAGCTGGTAAAATAAGTGTTTCTCATGAGAACTTCCCTTCCGTAAGCATTCTTCTTCATTATGCTTAGAGGGGAAAAATTTGTAAAGCAAACATTTTTATTTCTGAGGCCTTGAAATGATTTTTACATATTCCCTCGGTTCAAAGGTTTTAAAAATGACCGGTTCGCGTATGTGCCAGGTTTCCTCGGATCCGGCAACTTCCATTTCACTGATCTGCCTCACTGGTTTGATTACCAGCGGGTTGCTGTAATCCTCTATAAGCCGAAGCTGAATGGCAAGCATGGTTAGAAACAGAGCGAAGAAAATAGCGAATGCGGCTGCAGCTTTTATTTTAAGCATGCAATCCCCTCCTTCTTCATTATGATGCCAAAAAAAACTTCTCGTTATACAACACCTTTATTATTTGATATGATGATTTTATAAGTTCATATGAACTTGAAATTAAATGATAAATTTTCCCAAAAAGCTCATACTATTCATGTATGCGGAGGATGGAATACCGCAAATGCCAAACGGAAGGTTTACCATTAGATTGGAGGCAAAACATGTCTTTTTTGCACTTAGCCATACTTCTGCCATTTATCGCGGCTCTTTTCGTGCCATTTATCTATAAGTGGTTCAACAAACATATTCACACTGGATGGTTTGTCCTCATCCTTCCGCTGGCATTGTTTGTTTATTTTTTTCAGTACATACCCCCTGTAAGCAGCGGCGATAATACGTATTCCACTGCTGACTGGATTCCTTCACTAGGCATACAATTTACAGCTTATGTGGACGGACTCGGACTTTTATTCGCTCTTTTAATTACCGGTATCGGCTCTCTTGTGGTTCTTTACTCCATTTATTATCTTTCCAGGGAAAAAGAACAGCTTAACCAATTCTATGTGTATCTTCTCCTTTTTATGGGAGCGATGCTCGGAATTGTCCTCTCGGATAACATGATTGTCATGTATACCTTCTGGGAACTGACCAGTCTTTCCTCGTTCCTGCTGATTGGATATTGGCATAAGCGTGAAAAATCCCGTTACGGGGCGATGAAATCCATGATGATTACCGTCTTTGGCGGTCTGAGTATGCTCGGGGGCTTTATTCTCCTCTATCTCATCAGCAATACATTCAGCATCAGGGAAATGGTGACCCAGGCTCCAGTCATTATGGAGCATTCATACTTTCTTCCGGCCATGCTGCTTATTTTGCTTGGCGCATTTACGAAATCGGCTCAGTTTCCATTTTACATCTGGCTGCCGGATGCAATGGAAGCACCGACTCCTGTCAGTGCTTACCTCCATTCCGCAACCATGGTTAAAGCAGGGCTTTATTTAACCGCACGATTCACACCGGTATTCGGGATGGCCCCGGAATGGTTCTGGCTCGTTTCAGGAGTTGGTTTGATTACCCTGACATGGGCCTCATTTAATGCAGTTAAACAAACCGATTTAAAGGCGATTCTGGCTTTTTCAACAGTCAGCCAGCTCGGATTAATCATGACGCTTCTCGGTGCGGGTTCTGCATCCCTGCATTTTGAATCCTTGGATGACAATCTTTTTACCGCTTCAATTATTGCAGCGATTTTTCATCTCATTAATCATGCTACATTTAAAGGCAGTCTGTTTATGGCTGCAGGAATCATTGATCATGAGACGGGAACAAGGGATATCCGCCGGCTGGGCGGTCTGATGAGTTTTATGCCGATTACCTTTACGATCTCTGCAATCGGAGCCTTTTCCATGGCCGGACTCCCGCCTTTCAATGGCTTCCTGAGCAAGGAAATGTTTTTCACAGCGATGATTAATTTGCTGAAGTTTGATTTGTTTCAAGCAGAAACTTGGGCAGTCTTATTCCCTGTATTGGCTTGGGTCGCAAGCGTCTTTACGTTCATTTACAGCATGATTATTGTATTCAAGCCGTTTACGGGCAGGCACAATCCTGAAAAGCTTGAGAAAAAACCGCATGAAGCTCCACTTGGCATGCTGGTCTCCCCTGTTATTCTGGCATCGCTTGTTGTATTGTTCGGGATATTCCCGAATGTGCTGTCTTATAGCATCATTGAACCGGCAGCAGCTTCTATAGCTCCAATGCTGCTTGAAGATGGAGAAAAATTCCATGTTCACATTTCCCATTGGCACGGCTTTAAGCCAGAGCTGTTTATGACCATTGGGGTTATCGCCATTGGTGCTGTCCTATACCTGACACTTCCAAAATGGAAAAAGATATTCGGACTGTTTCCTGAAAAGCTCACCCTTAACCGGGCATACGACAAGTCAATAAACGGTCTGGACAAAGGCTCACTAAAGGTTCAGGAGCTATATATGACCGGGTTTTTAAGAGACTATCTCGGGTACATCTTCGTCTTTATCATTCTCATGACAGGATGGGCCATGTACGCCAACTCAGCTTTCTCTTTTCAATCTGCCGCCAATGCCCCGGTTGGGGTCTATGAGCTGGTACTCGCCGTCTTGCTGATCGCCGGTGTGGTCACCATCCTGTTTGCAAGAACAAGGCTGACCTCCATCATTGCTTTAGGGTCAGTTGGATATGGTGTGTCGCTGTTTTTTGTCCTGTTCAGGGCACCCGACCTCGCATTGACCCAGCTTGTAATTGAGACCGTATCTGTTGCTCTGTTCCTGCTTTGCTTTTATTATTTGCCGGAACTGCAAAAGCGGGAAAGACTGCCGTTTAAAATGGCGAATTTCTTTATTTCACTCGGGGTAGGTACAGTCGTTACTCTCGTGGCTCTTTCTGCCAACAGCCAGAGGGTATCAGAAACGATTTCAAGATACTTTATTGAAAACAGCTATAAAGAAGCAGGCGGAAAAAACATGGTAAACGTCATTCTTGTTGATTTCAGGGGCTTTGACACGCTGTTTGAGATCACAGTCCTGCTGACTGCCGCTCTGGGCATATTCGCGATGGTTAAACTGCGGCTGTCAAGGAGGGAAGAAACGTGAAACGGACGAATTTAAAAACCAATGACCATATTTTGCAAACAGTTGTTAAAATTGTGTTTTTTATCATTTTCATCTACTCCATTTACCTTTTCTTTGCAGGGCATTATACTCCGGGCGGAGGGTTTGTCGGGGGTCTGATGACTTCCTCCGCTGTGGTGCTGCTACTGCTGGCCTATGATGTAAAAACAGTTACCTCCATCCTGCCGTTTAATTTTATTAAAGTGGCGGCAGTCGGGTTGCTTTTAGCTTTAGGGACAGGTCTTGGAGCCCTTTTTTACGACCTTCCTTTTTTGAAGCAGGCCCACGGTCCGGTGCATTTGCCAGTGTTTGGCGAGGTTGAGCTGGCATCTGCCACCCTTTTTGACCTTGGAGTTTATTTAGTTGTAGTAGGTGTAACCATGACCATAATCCAGACGATTGGAGAGACGGAATAATGGAAGTCATAATGTCAATTGTTTGCGGTATTTTATTCATGGCCGCCACTTATCTGATGCTCTCTAAAAGCTTGCTGCGGATTATCGTCGGTACCTCCCTTCTCAGTCATGGTGCCCACCTGCTGATTCTGACAATGGGCGGGCTTAAAGAAGGGGCTCCCCCGCTGCTTGGAGAGAAGGCAGAGAACTACGTGGATCCCCTCCCGCAGGCACTGATATTAACGGCCATCGTTATCAGCTTCGGGGTGACCGCTTTTATGCTTGTCCTTGCCTATAGAACCTATCAGGAGCTGGGAACGGATGATATGGATCAAATGAGAGGAACTGATTCCCATGAGTAACAATTTTGTGATGTTGCCTCTGATTATTCCTTTAATCGCAGGCATTTTACTTATTTTCTTTAATAAAAAACCACGGATCCAAAGAACGTTAAGCGCCTTGTTTTCTCTTACAGCCGTGATTTTCTCAGCTATCCTGGTCGGCACGGTTCACCAAAGCGGCATCCAGACCGTTGAAATTGGAGGGTGGGCGCCTCCTTACGGCATTCCGTTTGTCGCAGACATGTACGCAAGTCTTTTAGTTTTATCAACAAGTGTAATAGGATTAACCGGCATTTTATTTTCTTTTCGTACAATCGGGAAAGAACGCGAGTATTTCTTTTACTACCCGGCTGTCCAATTTTTGCTGGCAGGGGTAACAGGGGCGTTTCTGACAGGGGACATTTTCAACCTGTTCGTCTTCTTTGAAGTCCTGCTCATGGCTTCTTATGTCCTTATGGTACTTGGCGGTGAGAAGAAGCAGCTGAGAGAATCGATCAAGTATATCACCGTAAACATTTTCTCTTCCGCTCTTTTTGTTATAACCGTCGCTTTTTTATACGCGGTAACAGGAACCTTGAACATGGCAGACTTGAGTGTGAAAATCAGTGAAGGCGGGCAAACCGGACTGCTGACGGTAATCGCCATCCTGTTCCTGATCGTTTTTGGAATGAAAGGGGCTATTTTTCCGCTTTATTTTTGGCTCCCGGGATCCTACCATGCCCCTCCTGCAGCCGTTACAGCCCTGTTTGGTGCACTACTGACAAAGGTTGGCGTTTATGCCATTACAAGAATTTACACACTGATTTTTACTCACGAACAAGCCTTTACGCATGAGATCCTTGGATGGCTTGCGGCTCTCACCATCTTATTTGGGGTGATTGGCGCAATCGCATACTGGGACGTAAAAAAAATTGTTATTTACAACATCATCGCGGCGGTTGGGGTCATCCTATTCGGGGTAGCGGCTGCAACACCCGCTGGAATTGAAGGTTCGATCTACTACCTGATCCACGACATGATTATTAAAGGGGCTTTGTTCTTCCTGGCCGGAATTATGATCAGCATTACAGGAACCTCCAATTTACGAAAAATGGGCGGCCTTATTCAACAGTACCCGCTTGCCGGGTGGATGTTTTTTCTGTCGGCTATAGCGCTTGCAGGCATTCCTCCAATGAGCGGCTTTATTGGCAAGCTGAAAATCATCCAGGGAGGCTTTGAAGCAGGAGAATATGCAATTGCTCTGGTTGTGCTCTTTTCAAGTCTTCTCGTCCTCTACTCGATCATGAAAATTTTCATGAACGGTTTCTGGGGAGAGGTGCAGCCGATTAAAGGAAATCCTTCCGTTAAAGGAATGGTCTATCCGGCTGTCATCCTTGTAGCTCTTTCCGCAGCTTTTGGCCTTGGGACAGAATTTGTTTCACCATATATTACCCAGGCAGCCGAAACACTGCTGGATCCGTCCATCTATATTGAAGCCGTTTTAAAGGAGCAGTGATGCAAATGGCTTTTCAAGTATTGTTAAATTTCTTTATAGCGTTTATATGGATGTTTCTGCAGAATACTTATACGTTTGGAACCTTTGCAGTTGGTTTTCTCTTTGGACTGCTCATGATTTTCGGGATGAGGCGCTTTTTTACGACAAGGTTTTATTTCTGGAATGTACTGGCCGTCTTTACGCTGTTTGCGATTTTTATTAAAGAGCTGGTCCTATCCAATCTCTCAGTGCTCAAAATCATTCTGACTCCGACGTTAAAGCTGACTCCGGGCATTTTCGCCTATGAGACAGACCTTAAGAAGGATTGGGAAATAACTGTTTTATCCAACCTGATTACACTGACACCCGGAACACTTGTTGTGGAAGTTTCAGAGGATAACAAAATCCTCTACATCCATGCAATGGACATCAATAGCGCAGAAGAGGCCCGCAAAGATATCAGAGATTCCTTTGAAAAAGCAATCAAGGAGGTGAGCCGCTGATATGGACATGTTTGAACTCGCAATGAGGCTCGCACTGCTCATTCTGGCGGTCTCCACTCTGCTCTACTTCTACCGGCTTGTAAAGGGTCCAACCGTTCCAGACAGGGTGGTGGCGCTGGACGCAATCGGCATTAACCTGATCGGGATGACAGCAGTCATTTCAGTTGTCCTGAAAACGAATGCGTTCCTTGAAGTCATCCTCCTGCTTGGGATTCTCGCCTTCATTGGAACCGTAGCCTTTTCGAAGTTTCTTGAGAAAGGAGAAATTATCGAAAATGATCGTGATCAGTAAAATTATCATCGCCTATCTCATTTTACAGGGCGCCCTTCTCTGCCTGTTCGCATCCATAGGAGTTTTAAGGCTCCCCGATGTTTACACTAGGAATCACGCCGCTTCGAAAGGGGCGACACTAGGCATCATCAGCTTGCTGCTTGGCGTATTTTTGTACTTTCTGCTCATTCAGGGCCATTTTAATTCCAGAGTGCTTCTGGGAATTGCATTCGTATTTATTACCTCTCCTGTAGCCGGACATTTAATCATGAGAGCCGCTCATAATACTAAGGTTCCTTTATGGGAAAACAGCGTCCAAAATGATCTTCGGAAAAAGAAGGACGGGGAAGCCGGGCATAGTGGGGATTGACCATGCAGAACAGTATGCAAACCGCCTGATGGAGCGCCTGAAGGCTGAAGCTGTCCCTGAAAATCAGGAAGCCATGGAAGCCTATATGAAGAATCAATTTCATTTTCTAGGGATTAGAACGCCTGAACGTAAACAGATTCTAAAGGATTTTATTAAAGAATCAGGGTATCCCGAAACCCCGGAAGATCTCAAAAAAACCGTTATTATTCTTTTCCAGTCTTCCTTCAGGGAATACGCATATGCAGGTCTGGATTTGCTTATTAAAAGAAAAAAGCATCTTCATTCAGGGGACCTTACCTTTTTGGAGAAGCTGATCCTGACAAAGCCATGGTGGGACACTGTAGACCTGCTGGCTTCCCATATCGCAGGCTACTTGCTGTCCTCTGAACCAGCCTCAAGTACGGTGACAGAGCAGTGGGTCGAGCATGAGTCGATTTGGATGAAGCGGACAGCCCTTCTTTTCCAGCTTAAATACAAAGACCAAACAGACTCAGATAAGCTGGGAAGGATCATTTGCAGACTTTCTGATTCAAATGAATTTTTCCTTCAAAAAGCCATTGGCTGGGCACTTAGAGAATATTCGAAAACGAATCCGGAATGGGTCATTCAGTTCACGGCACAAAATGAACTAAAACCGCTCAGCAAAAAGGAAGCGTTAAAAATCATCAGCAGATAGCAGGATTTTTCACTTTAAGATGCTCCTGTATACAAAAAACAAAAACCCCTGCAAAGGGGTTTTTGTTTTGATTCAGGCTCTCATTCACCCGCTAAGCATCAAAGACCTTACTGCTTCTTCTGAATGACTGCCATTGTGCATCTTGAAATACAAATAAGCCGGTCATCCTCATCCGTAATCCTGATATCCCATACCATGGTAGATTTCCCTTTATGGGAAGGGGTTGCACGTGCCGTTACAAATCCATCCCGTTTGGACCGAATATGATTCGCATTGATTTCAAGTCCTACACATAATTCTGTTTCCTGATCAATAAAGTGATACGCCCCAATGCTTGCCGCAGTCTCTGCTAATGCTACTGATGCACCTCCGTGCAGAATGCCAAACGGCTGATGCGTCCTGCTGTCAACCGGCATGACCGCAATAACCCCTTGATCTGAAACCTCTTTAATTTCAATCCCTAGTGTTTCAATCATTGTATTTGCAGTATCCACTTCTGTTCCCCCTTTGTCCCCGTCTATCATATTTTAACGCCTGAGCGCTGATCCGTCGTTAATTTTTTAGCACCTTAATCACAAAAACCAAATAAACCGCCAGCAAAAGCAACGCGGGTAGAACCGCCAGGATATTCATTTCAGCCCCCTCGTATGAATTCGATCATAATACATGATTACCATCATACGGGACGAATATCACGTGAATATTGAGAATATGTTTATTTTTTGTAAAGTTCTGTTATTGGCGCGGCCGTTTTTAACTGTAGCGGTAATGAACGCGGACCTCTGCTGAAACTGTCAAAGAACCCGGAAAAACTTGTGCAGAGGATGCCGGAGCTGCTGCCAGCGACAGCCCTTCCCGCTCATAGGGAACGAACGACCTTGACGATTCGGTGACTCTAACAGGCACCCGGTTCAAGGAAACCTGGTAGCTTTCGGCAAGAACGGCCGCTTTCTCATAGGCTTGCTTGACAGCCTCCTGCAAAGCAGCCTCCACATAGGGTTTGGCATTTTCAAGCTTAAACACCACCCGGTCTACGCGGTTCACCCCATTGCTGACAGCAGTGTCGACAATTGCACCTATTTGATCGAGCCGTTCCGTCTTTACTGAAATTAAATTTACGACCTCGTACCCTACAAGCGTCTGCTTGCCATCCTGAAACGAATACTTAGGAGAAATGCTATAGGAAATCGTTTGGATATCCTCTTTGTTGATTCCCTGCCTGAAAAGAGCATTCACAGCCCGCTCCAGCCTGAGCTTGTTTTCTTCCTGAGCGGTCTTGACATCTTCTGCTTCTGTTACAATCCCAAGCTGGATCAGTGCTGTGTCCGGCGTTGCCTCTGCAGACCCCTGTCCTGTGACTTCCATTAAATACTCTTTCCGGTCCCGGTTCTGCCCGTTTAGGGTTGGCATGTAGCCTCCATATTGCATACTCTCACTTCTTTCAGAGATATTTCTCTAAATATATGTGAGCATCTGTTCAATTTTGCTGCAAATGAATCTTTTTGCCGTATCCCAAAGCGTTAAGCTTAGTCAATAATCGATTCCGATTTAGCTATTAGCACAGCCTCCGTTCTGGAGCCTACATTCAATTTATTGAATATGGAGGTCAGACTGTATTCTATGGATCGCTTGCTGAGATGCAGATTATCTGCGATTTCCTGGTTCGTATGCCCCTTCTCCACTTCTTGCAAAATGGATTTTTCACGTTCGTTTAAGCATTCAGCATCCATACTTTGATCGTCCTGCTTCTGCTTTTGCTGCGAAAGAAGGGTTTGGAGGTATCCATATGGAAGGACGATTTCTCCATTAATAGCATGACGGATATAAGAAAGAATTTTCTCTTTAGACTCTGCTTTATTAATGGCACCGTGGATTCCCATGCGAATGGCTTCTTCAAAATAATCCTCAACCTCATAGCCCGTATACAAAATAATTTTACAGCCGCAGTTCTGCTCTACGATCCCCCTGGAAAGCTCCATTCCATTAATATCTCCCAAATTCAAATCCATCAGGACGACATCGTATGGGGAAAAGTCCTGCTTCTCCACCGCCTCAAGGGTAAATGGCGGATTCATAAAATCCACAGTCACTTCCGGATCTTTTTCTAAAATTGCTTTCGTCCCTTCTCTTACTGCCGGGTGATCATCCACTACTAAAATATGTATCATAGCCCTCCTACCTCTCCATGAAGCTAGTCTTATTGTATAAAAAAGACTTGGCATTAGCCAAGTCTTTCGTGAAAAAAGTTATATTTCAATTACTGCTTTAAATCCTTCACCTTTCGACGTTTCAATGGTCAGCGTTCCTTTTAAAGCCTTTACGCGCTCGCTGATACCGGATAGGCCCATACTTTCAGAATTATAGATAATCTCATTTTGATCAAACCCAATTCCGTCATCCTCATAGTGAAGAACAATCTTATCTTTGATGCACACAAGCATAATCAGCACATTGCTTGCATGAGAGTGCTTATGGGCATTCGTGAGGAGCTCCTGGATAATACGGTATAAATTCAGCTGAACATCAATATCCGTATTCGTCTGAAATTTGCCGGCATTCATCCGGATTTCAAAGTCTGCAAATTCCTGATACTGGGTAACCAGTTTATTTAAAGCCTTAACAAGCCCCAGATCATATAAAAGCTGCGGGCGGAGCTCCTGGCATGTTTCCCTGGTTGTTTTAATAATCTTCGTCATGTTCTCATTCATATCTTCAAGCTGATTCTTTAGGTCTGCGGGAGCCGCCTCCAGCTCTACAAGCGCCACTTCACACTGCCTCTTAAGAGAAATCAGGTCCTGAAGAACGGAGTCATGCAAATCCTTCGCAAGGTTGGAGCGCTGCTTCTCTTCTATCGAAAAGAATAGCTTTGTCAGCCAGGAAGGATTGGTGCCTTCCTTCTGCACCGTTTCTAGATGGTTCATAAGCTCCTCAATTTTGAGGAAGTTTTCGAGAGAGACATGAGTATAGAATGAGAGCGCTTTGAGCCATGAAATTTCGTCTCTTGTTAGCTTAGGGGTATTTATGGTTGAGAGACAGAGGAGAATGTAATTTCGATCTTCCGTTTCTCCTATTTTTATTAAAAACCCCTTATCAACTTCTTTAATTTTTCCTATTTCTGATAACGTAAAGGGGATTTCCTTTACATAATTCATAACTTCTTCTTCGGTTTGTAATAAAACGTTTCCTTGAGTGTCTGCCTCGATAAAATACGCTTTACTTACTAGAAGAACATCAGTAATTGTCTTTTTTAAATGTGTAATAACCTGGACCAGGTTAACAGATTTACTAATTTGGTCTGTATACTTAAAGATGCTGTCCTGATAATTATACTTTTCAGAAAAGCGTTTTAATTTAAACCTAAAATCAAGGATTTCTTTAAAATAAAACATTAGGATCACTGTTATATAGATGAAAATAGTCAGCTTGACTAAATAAAAGCTTGTATCGCTTTCTTCCAATAACAAAATAGCTCCAAGACAAATTGCAGTTGGTAATACAGCCAACAGAGCATAATATCTAACTCTTCCAAGAATAAATTCAATATCATATATCTTAGTAGCTACAAATTGATAAACTAATGAAAAAGGAATTAGCAGGATGAAAGCTGCTAATATTGTAGGCGGAAAAATATGCTTATTAAAAATTAAAAATGGAATTAAATAAAGCAAAATAAATGGAAAAAAAGCCATGAAATTAGTAACGATAAGCACTTTCAGAAGATATTTTTGATCTGTATACCTAATTTTTTTTAAGCTTCTCATAATTAAAACAAAAACTAAAATAATAAGAGTTCCAAATGTAATTAAGTTTGAAATTTTGGTGAAATTGTAAGAGCTATAATCATATCTAGGAAATTCGATTATTAAATTAAATAGTGTAATTCCGTAACCAAACACCAAGAACCACTTACTGAATAAAAGTCTGCCATATTCTTTAAAGTATTGATAGATGAAATGAAGGTAAAGGACTGGAGTCAATAAAAAGAAAACTATATTTGCATATCGTGCAAAAACATCAGCTCTTGCTGAAACACCTGCGCTGAAATGAGCCAACGCAATGTTAAGTAGAAAAGCATTTAAAATGAATGCCGAGAGCAAATTTAATTTTCTATTTGACCTGTATAAAAAGTAACTGCAAAATAGGCAGAGAACCATGAGAACTAGCGGAAGAACTACTATGAAGAATGACTGACTATTTATTAATGTATCCTCTACTTCAAAATTTCTAATTACACCATTTGAGTCAATGGTGAAAGATTGCACCCGTTCTAATTTTCGGTCCCTTATGATAGGCTGATGATTAGAAGGACTCTCATTATTAACTACAAGGACTTCATCTCCAATTTTCAAACCCACAGAAGAAGCCCACGTTTGGGGCTCCACATCAGAAATGATATACTTCCCGTCTTTTTTTTCATCAACAATTGCACCAATATAGGGATGAAGAAAATTAAAGACAAGGAAGTACAAGCATAATAATACACTTACAATTACAGTGAGTTTATACCATGTGTTAATTCTACTGAAGTAGTTTTTCATTATAAAACACCTTTTTTATCTATTTGAAACGAAACATTACCACCAATAGTGTGCTACAGTTTTTGTTGCGTTAAATAATCCTTCTATTAAACTTGGAAGTTCCTCTAAGCTCACTCCTAAAATGCTTACTTCGCCATTCATTGCTTTCTCAACTACATCTGGATTATCTAATAAGTATTGTACTATATCCTGCATGTTTACAGCTCCTTTTTATTATTATTTATCAAATGAGATTTTAAAATCTCAATCCGATCCGCGTTTAGAGGCAGACGGTTCATTGATGTGGCTGCTTTCTGGATGGCAATCTGCTTGATGACGTTTAAATAAGAAATGACTCCTGATTTAAAGAGCACTTCTTTGTAAGTCTTTATACCGCCATATTCCTCTTCGAACGTTTTGCCGCTTCTAAAAAACTGCAGCAGTTCTTTTGATGCATCGTTAAATTCCCTTTTTATATATAAAAGTGCCAAGGTGTTTTTTTGAGCAGACACGTCACTTTTATGCGAGTGAAATAAATCCCTGAAATCATTCTCAGCTTGCGCCGCAAGACCGATTTGCGTTGCGTATTCATGCACTTCCGGAATTTCGGTTCCGCCCGAGTAGATGACGCCCGTCATGGAGGCCATGGCCAGGAGCGATCCGGACTTTCGCTTCATCATTTCCAGGCATGCTTCTTCGGTAAGAGCCGATCCTGTCAAATCTTCGTGCTGCCCTTCCATTGCCAGGACAGAATAACGACTGATCAGCCTGGTCAGCGGTTCACTGTTTTCCAGCTCCGCAACCATTTGAAGGCTGAGTGTATACATCATGGTCGCAAGGTTTATCGCTTCTCCTGGATGAATTTTCATCCACGGCTCTGAATAATTATCCTGATCCTCAAGGTCATCCAGAATATCGAATGAGAGTGCATATAGCTCGACTGCGGCCGCAATTTTATACAGTCCCTCTTCAAAATGGGGAAGGATGTCAGACTCTTTGGCAAAAAGCATTCCGTGGAGAAATACAAGCTGCCCGAAGAAAACCTGATCCTTCGTGCAGATAAACGACAAAATTCGATCCCTTGCTGATTCGTTCTTTACTTTTGAGGTTACCGATTGCACGGATGCCTTTATGACTGCGTCGAAGTTCAAGTGTAAATGGTCACTAATTGCAATCACCCCTTTAAAAGTAATATTACTATATATGCATTTTTTTTAATAGATAATTATAAAATTTTTACATTCTTATAAAAATTTTACCTTAATTTAGAAGAAAAAAAGCAGTTTCCTTTAAGGAAACTGCTTTCTGTTTCTATCCGTCCATTCTTCTGTTTACAAAGAAAAAAGCTCTGGCTGATAAGAGCTTTACGAGACCTTTACATATGCGTATTTATCGTATTTATCGATGCTCTTGTTTATGGATTGCAAGGATTGCTTCGTTTCACGAATTTCTTTTTCCAGCTGCTGAAGAAACTGTGTCAATTCTTCGATCTTGTGTTGTGTCATCGCTTCCACACTCCTTCTTTAAATCGGGCTGGCTTCTATTCGCTTGCTAACCCTTTTGCTAACTTTAATACTAAAGGAGTGCGGGCCGTTTGTAACCGAAAATAAGGCGAAATTCACAGTGCGGGATACCGCAACCCTTTCAATAGTCCATATGATTCATATTTACGGATTATCAGTCGTGCTATTGTACCTATTAAGATTTGACTTTCATGCCTGGATACTCAGGTTCACCGAAATTACTGAATAATTGGTCCCGGAATATTTCCTGCGCATGCCATTCAGCCCTTTCACGGACAGCTGCTAATTCAGCCGGACCATTGTATCTGATTAGTAAATCTTCAATTCTTTTTTCAGAGCATACGAATTCTGCTTCGACCGCATTTCCTTCATGATGGAATACAAAGGCAACAACCAGCTTATTTTCCAATTCAAAGATTTTCGGTTCAAGCAAAACGATTCCCTCCTAAAAGATGTCATATTATTTAACTATTCGCTCTTTTTTGCTTAAACCCTCCTTCTATCAGCAGGTGTTTACGTTCACCCTTATGCTTGAGAATAAAAATAGACAAATATAATAAAGAGGAACATACATATAATACATGCTTATTTGGAGGTGAAGTGCTTGTCCGGTCCATTGCGTTCGCCCTATACAGATGTTTTTGGCTTAAGTGCAAGGGAATGCCTTTCTCTTTATGCAGATTTGCAAAAAGTATTGGCAGCCATCTCTTCCTCACCGCGGTACGCCTTTCAAATAAGAAAAAACGCGGAGCTTTCCAATACGAAGGAGGTTCGGCGGCTAATCCGTCAATCAGGGTTAGTTTCTCCATTTGATGTAGCTTATACTCCAGATGGGATCAACATCACTATCCTAAAGGATCACGGGCATCTGACCGCTTCATTAAGGTGGTAACAGCAATTAGTAAATTCCGGTCAGCATACATGGGCGGGGTGTGCTAAAACTAAAAGCGAGGTGAATTCATGGAGATATTTACGGCTGATTTTTTGGCCTCCCTTTTATCCATCATAGTCATTGATCTGGTGCTTGCAGGGGATAATGCGATCCTAATTGGATTGGCTGCCAGAAACCTGCCCGCAGGACAGAGGAAGAAGGTTATCCTTTGGGGTACTGCAGGAGCGATTATTATAAGGGCTATTGCCACGTTTGCCTTCGTTTATTTACTCAAGATTCCCGGTCTGCTTTTAGCGGGCGGTTTGATCCTTCTTTGGATCGCCTACCGGCTGCTGACCGACGATAAAGAGCATGACGTAAAATCAGGAAACAGTATGGGAGCTGCCATCCGAACCATTATTATTGCCGATGCTGTAATGGGGCTTGATAACGTTTTGGCGGTAGCAGGTGCAGCTCATGGAAGTTTCTTGCTGGTTACCCTAGGGCTTTTGATCTCCATTCCGATTGTTGTTTGGGGGAGTACGTTAATTTTAAAATTCATCGACCGCTTTCCGGCCATCATTGTCATCGGGGCAGCCATATTAGCCTGGACTGCCGCAAAAATGATTGTAAAGGAGCCATTTCTTAAGCCTTATTTTAAGGAAGAATGGATTACTTATACATTTGAATTAGCTGTGATTGTCCTCGTAACCGGAATTGGATACTATCGTAAAAAAAACCGGGAGAAAAGGCATATCGCTGGGCAAAATTAAAACAAGGGCGCTTACAGCAGCCCTTGTTTTATACGTATACCAACTATTTAAGGGACTTCATGCCCCATTGAAGCGTGCAGGATCTCAAACCATTGCTGCCTGTCCATTTTTAATTCGAGAGAATGAACCGCTGAATGAATCCGTTCAATTTTACCTGATCCTACAATCGGCATGATTTTTGCAGGGTGTGCAAGCAGCCATGCATATAGAACTTCATCGATTCCTCCGGCGCCTATTTTTTCTCCGACTTGTTCAAGTACTGTAACAAGACGCTTCGCTTTCCCATCTTCCGCTTTAAAAATTTGGCCTCCTGCCAGTGGAGACCAAGCCATAGGGGGAATTCTCATTTCCTGGCATAGGTCCATTGTGCCGTCTTCAAAATTTTCAAGCTGATAGGCAGATAGTTCGATTTGATTTGTTACAAGCGGGAAGTCGAGATAGGACTGCAGCATATGAAAATGGGACTGTTTAAAATTTGAGACACCGAAGTGACGCACTTTTCCTTCTTCTCTCAGCTTCGTGAAGGCTTCTGCAGCTTCTTCAGGATTCATAAATGGATCAGGACGGTGAATCAGAAGCACATCTATGTATTCGGTTTTAAGGTTTTTCAGGGACTGCTCCGCTGAAGCGATAATGTGCTCTTTACTTGTATCATAATGCTTGATCCGGTTTTCGGGACGATTTTCCGAAATCAGGGCAATCCCTGCTTTTGTTACGATCTCCATCTTTTCCCTGAGAGATGGTTTTAAAGCAAGACCTTCGCCAAATAGACTATCACTCGTGTAAGAGCCGTAAATGTCTGCATGATCGAAGGTTGTGATGCCGAGGTCCAGGCACTGCTCAATCAGCTGCAGCCGCTCATCTTTGCTCATATTCCAGTCTGCTAAACGCCACAATCCGTGAATAATACGGCTAAAGGATAAATCTTCTGCTATATGAATGCGTTCCATGATCATTCTCCTCTCTTTTCGTATAGTGTACTTTAATTCTGAAGGCTTTCAAAGTGCTTTGATTCCGTTACCAGTCAGTCCCTGACAGCAAGTCTTCCGCCCAGTGAATGGATGCAATATAGGATTCATAGGCTTCTTGCTCCGATAATCCGCTTTCAGGCAGATGAAATTCCGCCAGCTCCAGTCTGCGGGCCCAGTTAAAGATTCTCGTCAAATCATTATTTGTGCCAGAAAGAGCATCCTTTATATCAGGTGCAAGGGGAAGTTCAACTAAAATATCCGCCTTCTCCCTGTGCAGGAGCGTATCAATCATTGAAAACATCCCTGTCAGAAGATAAGAGGAGGAGGAATTTCTCCCGGTTTTTACTGCCAGCTGTTCGCATAGCTTGGCACGGATTAATGAAAGCTTGATCACTTCATTCATGAGCGGCTCGTCCTTTTTAAAAAACCCTCTCACCGACATAATGTACATCCATTTTCTGATCTCTGTCAGCCCCAGAAGAACAATCGCCTGCTGGATTGAATGAATCGGATTTGGAGGGCGGAAAGCTGGCGAATTCATTAATTTCAGAAGCTTGTATGATAACGAAAGATCCTGCTCAATCAGGTCTGCAACCAGATCAATTCTTGGTTCTTCTTTATTTAATTCCTGAATGATTTTAAAGTAGGACAGGACGTTTAAAGGCATATCGTGGCCGGCCAGTATAACAGGCTTGCTGAAGAAATACCCCTGAAACAGCTCGCATCCCAGTGCCTTCGCCTGCTCATACTGCTCCAAAGTCTCGACTTTTTCCGCTATGAATGCAAGGTTGTAAATGCTCAGCTGCCTCATCATTACAGAAAGTTCTTTCAAGGATGTATGCAGCATATCCACTTTAACGTAATCTGCTGCATGTAAAATGCTCTGCACTTCCGGATGCATGCTATCCTGTTCAATAAAAAAGTCATCCAATGCAATGGTATACCCTCTCGCTTTCAGGCTATTGCATATGGATGCAAGCTCGGATGTAAGCGGAACATCTTCCAAAATTTCAATAACAACAGAACGCGGATCCAAATATTCCGGTATTTTAAGCTTTAAAAGATCTTCGGTAAAATTAATAAAGCAAGGGCTTCCTTCAGATAATTCTTTCAAGCCCATATTTAAAAAGCTGTCTAAAATTAAATGCATAGTGGCTTCGTTTCCGTCTATTTTCGGAAACGAATTTTGCTCGCTGTTTCTGTATAAGAGTTCATATCCTTTTACAAACCCTTTCCGGTCAAAGATCGGCTGTCTTCCAATGTATACTTTCATGCTGTTTCCTCTCTGAATATAAGTGCTTTATACCCATTTATTTTAGCTCATATAGAGGAAAATTTTTGTCGAATTTTGTGTTTTTTGCGTTATTTTTGCAAAAAATGCAGAATCATTTTCGTCCAGCCGATTACAGCCATCCATATTGGAATGCTTAAACCTGCTGCCCAAAGCATTCCTTTAAAGAAATTCCCTTCCTGTCTCATGTCATCTCCTCCTGACGGTCCGCTACATCTTGTCCAAAATAGGCGAGTGATAAACTGCTGCTTGCTATATATATTCGACTGTCTTTCCAGTTATCACTTCCTGCAGGAGCCCGGTTAATAGGACTCACGTTCCGCTTAGACCCGCATATAGTGAAAAAGGATTCAATTATTGAGGTTTGAACATCAACTATCGGGAGTGAAATAAATTGCCGGTCATCTCTGGAAAACAATTTATCGATCGGTTAAATAAGCTTCATCCTGCCGTATGGTACAAAGGAAGTAAGATAGAAGGCCCCATTTCAGAACACCCTGCCTATAAAGGGGCTATACGGACAAAAGCAGAGCTTTACGACCTGCAGCACCATCCGGAAAAGGTGGACAGGATGACGTATCAATGCCCGGAGACGAATGAAAGGAAGGGTCTGTCGTATTTGCGCCCGCAAACGAAAGAAGATCTTACAAAACGATCAGCGATGATGACCGAATGGGCTAAGAAAACACATGGAATGATGGGACGAACGCCTGACTATATGAATACAGCTGTCATGGCTCTCGCGGCTTCTGCAGCGATACTTGAAGATCAGGATGATGATTTCGCCCAAAACTTGGTCCGCCTTTATGAACGGGCCTCCCGTGAAGACCTTTCGTTCACTCACAGCTTTATCAATCCTCAGGCAAATCGCTCAGCGGCCTATTATGAATCAGATCATCACCCTGTAGCAGCCAGAGTGATTAAGAAAACGGCGGAAGGCCTCATCGTAAAAGGAGCAAGGCTTCTGGCAACAGAAGGCGGAATGACGGATGAAGTCCTTGTCTTTCCATCAGGCGGAGGAAAGCAGTCCAAAGAACACGCTTTCTCCTTCTCAATACCAAGCAATACAAAAGGGCTGTCCTTTTTATGCAGGGAATCCTTTGCGCCCGGAGATTCTGCTTTTAACTACCCTTTATCTTCCCGGTTTGAAGAAATGGACACCTTAATTATGTTTGATGATGTTCTCGTACCCTGGGATCGTGTGTTTTTTTATCACCGTCCGGACCTTGCCGCAAAATTATTTAATGAAAGCAGCTTTGCTTCTCAGGCTCTCCATCAAGTCGTAAACCGGCAGCTTGTAAAGCTTGAATACTTGCTCGGCCTCGCCCAGCTTCTCGTTTCAGCGCTGAATGTCAGCGAATATCAGCACATCCAGGAAAAAATATCGGAATTAATCATCGGGTGTGAAGTAATCAGCGCACTTCATCAAAAATCAGAGCATACAGCGGCTTTGGATCAGTGGGGGACGATGTGTCCCAATTTGCAGCCTCTTTATGCTGCTATATGTCTTAACTCCAAGCTCTATCCTGCGTACATTGAGATTCTTCAGCTTATTGGTGCAGGAGGATATTTGACGATCCCTTCCGAGGAAGATTTCGAATCAGAAATTGCTGAAAAAGCCGATCATTTTCTTCAGGGAGCAGCAATCGACGGGAAAATGAAAACCGCTTTGTTCCGTCTAGCCTGGGATACCACGATGAGTTCATTCGGAGGCCGTCAGACCCAGTATGAGCGGTTTTTCTTTGGCGACCCCGTCCGTTTGCGTTCAAACTTGTACAGATTCTATCCGCGTCAGCACATGATGGATGAAGTTCTTAGCTTCCTCGATTACCGCAATTAAAATAGGCGCCACATGAGCGCCTTTTTACATTTCTGTAATCCATTGTCCGATTTTATCTGCGAGCAGTCCGGCTTCTTCTTTATTCAGCCTTTGCTCAAGCGATTGAACGAGTTTCTCTCTAGCGGCCACTGATCCCTCCTCATATTTTATGAGGCATGACCAGTGCTGGTCCGGTACGGCGATTAAGTGATATTCTTCCTTCTTGTTTTCGTAGATATATATTTTATCGGTATTCGGCAAGTGAGCCCTTCTAATTTTCATTTCCTATTCCTTTCTTAAATAGACTGCTGTAATCGTTAATTCCGGGTTTATTCAGATGAAATCGGCTTAAACGTGTCCGCAGCCTGAAGAATCTTCAGCGTTGTGACATTTGTTTCAGGAGACTTTCTTTTGGAATGGAGCACTTCCTCTACTTGATCCAGCGGAACGCCCGCGTGCATGGCAATGCATGCTTTCCTATTCATAAGAATCACCTCTCTGACTAAATCGTACAAAATGTCAGAGGGCGAATCAATGTTTTCACAGAATTTTAACATAGTTGAAAAGTATATTCCCTAAGCGTTAAGAGAATCAGCCTGGTCTATTACATCTGAGTCAAAATCATTGGTCCAGCTCCTGCTGTTCACCAGATGATTCCCATCTCCATTTGAAAGCGCTCCTGATCCTACAGCAAATTTTTGAACACTTTTAGGAGAAATGGTAAAAGTGTCCCCCACCTTGAAGACACCCGAAACACTCTCCACTTCCATCGGACCTACAAAGGCTGGCATATTCCTCACCTCTTTCATCATCATTTCCTAATTTTTTCAGAGTCGCTTATGTTTTGCCATTTAGCTCTGCTTATTTAGCCTATGCCCTTTTCCTGAATTCGGTGCTCCAGAACAAATGGGCTTTGCCGGGCATACACTGTAAAAGCGAATGGAGGAAGGTGAGAGTGTGCCAACAACCATTAATCTGTTTCATCTTAAAGTACACAGCATTTCCTGCAACGGTTCTCTAAATATTGGAGAGACGGTGATCAACAGTCCAACCTCAAGCACTAAATCAACAGGGGCCAATTCATCTTACGGCGATTTTTCACCATCTGACTCCCTCATGGAGAACATTTATATTGATCCGGACCAAAATGACCAGTCAAACATTGCCAACCTGGATGAATTTATCGCCAGCCAATCTTAAGGAGGGTTCTCATGCCTTATCAGATAAATATATTTAATATTAAAGTGAATGGAGTTACACAAAACGGAAATATTGATTTTGGCAACGTATCGCAAAACAGCCATACTGCCAACACTAAATCAGTCGGAGCCAGTTTTTCACTCGGTGATCTTTCTCCAAACTTCTCTCAAATGGCAAATGGAAACGCAGACCCCGATGTCAGTGACCAGGATCAGATTGCCAATCCATCTCTTCCGGTAACGACTCAGATATAAAGAGGAGGGAGATAAGTGGATAAGGAAAAAATTCAAAAGTGGCTGGAGTTAACAGATAAATGTCAGAAGAATGATTTTTGGAAGTCTCTTTTTGAAGATGGGGGAACAAGTCAAGGGAACGGCAGAGCGGCTGGCCAGGAACCTTCTGACACTTATCCAAAATGTGATGTGTACGCTCATGAAAATATAGTGGCTGTCCTTATTGAAATACCAGGGTTTAAGAAAGAGGATTTTTCTGTCACCCTCGATTCAGCACGTTCAAAAATCCTTTTTAAAGGAGCTCTCCAGGCTCCTTATTCCTTTCAATACAGGGTAGCCTGCGAAAGGCAGTACGGGGAAATCGAGCGGGTCATCACCCTGCCTTTTTCTGTAGAAAAGGAAACCGTTCAGAGCAAGTACTGGAACGGTATTCTTGAGCTTACGTTTAAAAGAGCCGAAGAGGAGGACGCTGTTTCAATAAATTTTGCCGAAGGGCATACTGACGGGCCTTGAGTCCATATACTGAAGTAACTCTTACAACATGTGTGGGATCAGTCCATGATATTCAGGAAAAAGAAGCAAAAGGACGAAGAAATTAGGATTCAGCAGAGGCTCTCAAGTCTCGATCAATCGGTTCAGCGGATTCAGAACTTGCTCACCCGGCAGGAAAACCGCCCTGAAGCCCTTCCCTCCCAATTGGACTCACAGGCAATCAGAAAAAAACAGGCCGAGCTTGGACAAATCTTAGCAGGTGTGCAACATGAAATTTCTCTCATAAAAAAACAGTTGTCTGCCTCTAATGAGGGGACCCTTGAAAAAAACGGGGTTCCGTTTATTTATATCCAGCACCTTCACGTTGAAAACGTAGATATGAAGGAAGTTGACCTCAGCAGCAATTTAGGGCAGCTCGGAATAAAAGAACTTCCCGGCCAGCTGAATATCGGGCAGGTTTATGGAAAAAGCAAGCAATCTGACAGTAAGCATCCAAAGGTATTCATTCAGCCAAAAAAGGACTGACTCCCCCTGAGCCAGTCCTCGTTTTTGTCACTTCGGAATTTTATTCGACTGGTCTTTCTTCTCTTTCTGATACCTCATTCTAAGGCGGATGAGTCTCGTCAAATTTAAGGTCGTCGCCTTTAGAACAGCGTACGTCGGCACAGCAAGAATCATTCCGATGACTCCCCCGAAGCTCCCTGCCCCGATCAGCAATAGGATAATGGTAAGCGGGTGGGTATTGATTCGTTTGCCGATAATCAGCGGAGACAGCAGGTTTCCATCAATTTGCTGTACAACCAGCACGACTAAGGCTGCCAGTAATCCTTTTGTCGGTGAATCCAAAAGTCCAATCACAACAGCCGGCGCCGCTCCTAAAAACGGCCCGAGGTAAGGAATGATATTCGAAATGGAAACGACGAGCCCAAGAATCAGCGCATAATCCAGTCCGATAATGGAAAATCCAATAAAGCAGCCAGTCCCTACAAAGATTGAAACAATCAGCTGGCCTTGAATATATGCAGCAAGGGTCTCGTACAGGTCATGGAAAATCTTAATTCCTTCATGACGGTATGTATTCGGAAGGACCCTTACAGCCTGAACCGGGAACCTGTGGCCATCCTTCAGCATAAAAAACAGGATGAACGGAACAGTAATGATCGTCAGTGTAATATTCGTTACCACCCCGAGAACTGCATATGCGCTTGAAGTAAGGTTTTGCGGTATTTTTGTGGAAAATTCGGTTAAAGACTGTTCGATTTTTTCTATTGATACATAATCCTGAGTCATGATCCAGGTAAACCAGCTCGACTGGGAAAGATTTTGAATAAACTGTGTAAGCTCTGTTATATAATTAGGAATATTGTTGATCAGGTCTGTAATCTGCTTTGAGAGCAGCGGTCCAGCAAAAGCGCCAAGCATAACAATCAAACCGATGAAAATCAAATAGATAATCAAGATCGCAAGCGTTCGCGGCACCCTGTTTCTTTCTAAAAACCGCACAATCGGGCTGAAGATGAAAAAGAGCACACCTGCTATGAGCATCGGAAAGAAAAGTGTCGTTGTAAATGACACAATCGGTGCGAACAGGAATGAAACCTTTGTACATACGTAGATAATTAAAAGGATGAGTAAAATCTCGAGTGTCCAGAAATGGACTTTAGACTTCAGCAACCGTACCTGCCTCCTAAAAACAGTTTATTCTTTTATCTAAAACCTACTATTCCCTATAAGCAATGTCAATCTTATTATCAAAAATATAGCGCTCAGGCTTATCCCTGCGCGCCTTTTAGCTGTTTTCAGCTTCTGCTTTTTTCAGCTTTGAATGAATTTTAAGCACCTCAACTGAACGGATTAAATGGCCATCCATTTCACGGACCGTAAATTCATAGTCCTCGTAAAAAAGTGTATCTCCTTCCCCAATGTCCATATTTTGAGAAAGCATCCAGCCGCCGACAGTATCAATATCTTCTTCCTCAATCTGCAGATAAAGCAGACTGTTTAGCTGATGAAGAAGCACCTTGCCGTTAAAAATAAAGTGGTGTTCTGACTTTCTCTGAATCTCAGGGATTTCATCCTGGTCAAATTCGTCCCGGATTTCACCAACAATCTCTTCTATAATATCTTCTACCGTAACAAGACCTGCGGTTCCACCATACTCATCAACGAGTACAGCCAGGTGAACCCGCTCTTTTTGCATTTTGATCAGAAGGTCCCGGATTGGCGTGGTTTCAATAACCTGAATAACCGGTCTGATGTACTCCGTTAAAGACGTGTCTTTTTGTCCAGCGGCACTTTTCGAAAACAAATCCGTAAAGACCTCTTTGCTGTTTACCATCCCGGCAATATTATCCTTATCCCCATTCACAACAGGGTAGCGGGTATATTTTTCATTACTCATCATTTCAAGACTTTCCTGAAACGGCTCATCGGCATTTAAAACGGCAATCTCTGTCCGCGGAACCATGATTTCCTTCGCGATCCGATCATCAAATTCAAAAATCCGATTCACATATTTGTATTCAGACTGGTTGATTTCTCCGCTCTCATAGCTTTCAGACAAAATGATCCTGAGTTCTTCCTCAGAATGGGCAAGCTCATGCTCAGAAGCGGGTTTTATGCCAAATAAGCCGGTTACGAATCTCGCTGAGGAATTGAGTGCCCAGATAAATGGAAAGGCAATCCGGTAGAATAAAATAAGAGGCCTTGCAAAGGCAAGCGCCACTGTCTCAGTTTTTTGAATGGCAACAGTCTTTGGTGCAAGCTCTCCCACGACTACATGCAAAAATGTAATCACAGCAAATGCAACGGCTACTGCCGCGACATGAGCAAGAGATTCACTGAATGGCAGCTTTTCAAACAAAGCTGCAGCAGATCCGCAACCGTTGGCTCCCCAAGCCACCCGAGCCCCAATGCCGTCACGGTTATTCCAAGCTGACAGGCTGACAAATACTCATCCAGATTGGTGGTTACTTTTTTCGCCGCCAAAGCATTGCGGCTTCCTTCTGCCATCAGCTGATCAAGTCTGGAGCTTCTAATTTTTACAATCGCAAACTCAGACGTTACAAAGAATGCGGTTAATGCGATAAGTATGGCCACAAAAACTAATTTAACTAAATAAAAAATTCCCTTATCCGGTCCGGATCAGGAGTCACCTCCAAGTGATTCAAACTGTCATTTTCCTTTACATGCCCGGAAAGCTAATTAGCGGCCCGGCGCATACTTATCCTTATACCCTCATTTAAGCTTCCTCTCACATGTATAATTTTGTAACAGGATTCTGC
Organism: Metabacillus sp. 84; assembly: GCF_050107715.1. Lineage (NCBI taxonomy): Bacteria > Bacillati > Bacillota > Bacilli > Caryophanales > Bacillaceae > Metabacillus > Metabacillus sp. 84. Next base: position 135,537 of record NZ_JBNILN010000001.1, read on the forward strand.
CATTAGCCATTAAAAAAAGCCGGCGTCTTTACGGACCGGCTTTTGCAGGTTAATCAATCGTCATCAGGCATGATCGATACAATTTGCTGAATGCGTATAAAAAATATGGAATCCCCATTTGTCTTCAGCACAATGTGATCTGGTTTGACATCTGTGAGTTTTCCTCTTGTTGTGTCCCGAACTGTCTGAATCACCAAATCTTTCCCAATGACGGTCTGCAGCGTCTGGTAAACGTATGGATCAATGATGGTAATCATCTGAGGAGCCTGATTTTGCATCGTTTGGTCATCTCCCTTATACAGTTTTCACACTTTTAACGTATGAGCTGTTCAGCGGGGATAGCACCATTATTCCACTCGCGCTTAGACGGTTCGTTTAAAGGGACGGTTCCTTTTATCGATATGATCATCCAGTTCTGCCAGTTTCTTTCTCGCTGTTTGAACAGAGATGGTCCGGTAATGATGCTTTCCATTCGGTTCCTCATCCATTTCATCCGCTGCCTTTACAACATGCTGAAGCGGATTTTGGATAAATGTACCCTCAGGCAGATAGGAATCGGTATGAAACAGAATGGCCAAAGCAATTTCTTTTGCTGCCTCCCTGTCTTCGCCAAGCCGGATCAAAAGCTTATGAGCACGCTCTGCACCTTTAATTGCATGAATATCATTTTTTTTATACTGTTCAAAATCCCATTCTCCATCGGTATACCATTCATAATGCCCAATATCATGGAGCAATGCGGCTTTTGCGGCAAGGTCTGGATTGACGCCTTTTTTAAATGCCAATCTGCAAGCATGAAAAGCAGCTGAGACCGCGTGAGCCATGCCGGAGCGCTGCAAATATTTTTGAGCAATGGGATGGTCAAAGATTTCAGTGAGCATAACCTTCCTCATCTATGAACCCTCCTTACCCTAAATTTTTTTCCAAATTATCATATTGGGAAGGCAATATCAAATGAAATGTTATAATCTATGACAAGGATTGAGTGTTGTCCATACAGATGCCCTGCCGCATTTTAATAAGGTTAAGGAAGGAGAAGGACATGACAGCGTCACATCCTTCCCCTATGAAAAAATTAAGAGAGTGTCTCAACAGAGCACCCTCTTATTCTTTTTATCTCTATTCACCCGGCTGCTGATTTCTTTTTCAGCCGTTCTCTTATCCAGGGGCGGGCGGTGTGCCTCCTCAGCGCTTTGCGTTCGCCTGAAACCTGTCCGCATGAGTCTCACAGCTTCCGCTTCAATCAGCTGATGTTGAAACATCAACCTTATGCTTCTTCGCGGCCTTGTATTAAACAGGCTGTATGTGAGAGCTCCGATTTCCAATACGGGGGCAGCCAGATGAACCCTTTACATTATCACTTCATCATCGAGCTGGCTCATTAAACAGGAAATTCAACCTTAAAAGCTACGCCATGCTCGCCGTTATCAACTGTAATTCTAGCATGATGGAGGGTAGCTATTCTCTTAATAATCGCAAGACCGAGGCCAAAATTCCCTTTTTCTCCTTTAACAAATGGCTGAAAAAGGTTGGCGAGCAATTGATCGTTCATTGGTTTTCCATCATTATAGCAGCGGATTGTTATGGAATCCTGCGCTTCTTTGATGGACAGCTCCACTTTCGTCTCCGCGTATTTCAGCGCATTCTCAAGCAGATTTTCAAGAAGCACCCTGATCTGCTCTTCATTTCCCCTGATCGACACAGGATCCAGATCCGAATGGATGTGAATGGCAGGATTGGATGCACTGAGCCTCACGATAACATCCTCAGCTGTTTCATTCACTTGTACCGGTGTGTTCTCAAGCTTTAGCTGGGAGAGATAATCAAGCTTAGTTAAATACAGCAGATCCTTTATTTTTTTCTCCAGCAGAAGTGCTTCTTTTTCGATAATATCTGCCGTTCCTTCCGGTGAACCGGTTGGATGAATTCCGTCCTTCATGGCTTCTGAATAGCTTCTAATGACCATAATCGGTGTTTTCAGGTCGTGTGATACATTTTGAAGCATTGTCTGCTGAAACTCATCCTGCTTTTTCAGCTGATTTCTCATGTCGTCAATGGACGCGGCCAGCTTTCCGATTTCATCCTTGCGGTCAAGGAGGAGCGACTCGTTCAGGTTCCGTTTAGAAATCTTGTTTACATGTGCTGTAATTAAATCCAGCGGCTTCACCAGCCACTTTGAAAAAATCAAAGCCAGAACGATCCCTCCGACAATAATTAGCGCAAAGATAAAAAAGATTCTGGTTAATAACGTTTGTATTAGTTCATTCCGGTAGGTGTCCCATAGATAAGAAACGAGTACAACCTCGTTCCCTTTTGGATCAAACCCTTTTTTAATGACATAGAGAATTTCATTATTTCCAACGGAAACATTGTAGCGCTGGCTGTTTTCTTTTTGTTTTTCTGCCTGAAACAGGAACAGCTCAATGGATTTCGGCTGAAATTTTGGTCCGACGTAATCCCCGTTTTCATATATGTAGAGATTCTTAACAAGTCTCATCTGCTGGCCGGCAGTTGAATCTGAGGGCACTGAATCGCTAAACCCCGGAGTCAGCCTCTCCTGAGCTTCTTCAATTGTGCGAAACAGCTCATTTGTGAAGAAGGTCTTCAGGGTTGAGGGAATCACGAGGAAAAAGACAATGGCCATAACAACAATCAATCCTGTAAAAAGTACCGCAATCTGAACAAACAGCGGTTTATTTCTCAAGGTATTTTACCGTCCGGTACCCGAACCCGTAAATCGTTTCAACGTGAAGCTTTGGACATTTTTTTCGGACCCGGCGGACAAGGTCATCCACCACACGGTCGGAACCAAAATAATCATCCCCCCACACATATGTTAAAATCTGTTCTCTGCTTAAAGCGCTGCCTACATGCTTCACAAGGTATACAAACAAGTCAAACTCCTTGGAAGTAAGCTGGATCACTTCCCCATTCTCTGAAATGGTACGTTCTCTTTCCTTAATTACGTAGGGGCCATAGATTAAGCTTGGCTCTTCCTGCCTCTCATAAGTCCGCTTCATAATTTTTTTTGCCCTGATGATCAGTTCCTTTGGAAGAAAAGGTTTTGATAAGTAATCATCTCCACCAAGCTCCAGTCCAATAATCCGGTCTAAGTCCTCATCACGGGCACTGATGAAAATAACAGGTGTTTCTTCATTAACCTTTTTTATCTCTTTTATGACATCATACCCGTCTATATCAGGCAGCATAATATCGAGAATCCACAAATGAGGCTGCTCATGAATGCTATGAATCGCATCCGATCCATTTAAAAAGCTTTTAACTTCCCAATTCTCCTGCTTTAAATAGGTGGTTAAAACCGTATTCAAGTGATGTTCATCCTCTACTAAATAAACGGTATAAGACATATTCATTCCTCCGTAAGCTTGACATCCGGGCTGCAGATTCTGCCCCGCTTTTCTTCCATAAGACTCTCCGGCACCCATGCATGTACTGGAAAAAACCTATGTGTCATCGTCTGCCTTGTATTCTATCCCATTAGAAAAGGAGCGCAGGCACGCCCCTTTTCATCCCATATGATTATTTTACCTTTTCAGCTAAACGCTTTTCCAGTTTTTCATTACGATCCTGCATGCTTTTTAACTTTTCATCCAAAAGCTTTTTAATTAAAGCTTCATCCTTGTTCTTTATTGCCGTACGTAAATCTTCTGCAGATTCCTTACGGCTGCTCCGATTCGCCTTTCTTTTTTCTTTAAAAGCACTTACCTTTTCTTTTATTTCTTGGTCTGATAGCCCTTGTGTTTTCCAATCCTTTACTTTAGCCTGCAACCGCTCTTTCCTGTTTAGCTGCTCTTCCTGACCGCTTCTAAGCTGTTTGGTCAATCTTTTGTTTTCTTCAGCAGCTTCCTTGAACTCCTCTTGCTTTTCCGGAGCATACTCTTTCACAATTTCGTCCGCTCTCTTTTTCAGCTGCTGCCTATCCTTTTTACCGGCTGATTCTTCATTTGAAAATTCCTGTTTTGGCATTTCACTGCTTTCTGATGCAAAAGCCATCGCCGGGATGGCCAGCATCATAGCTGTTCCCGCTGCAATCCATTTTTTCATCTGATTCAGCTCCCTTTCCATACTTAAGTTGAATACTTCATATTCCATGCTAGCGGATAAATGACGCAGAATGATGATAGAAGTATGGGAAATCAAACGAATTTTTGAAGTCTGCCGCTTCAAGCGCAGGTTAGCCGTGAGTCATTCATTCACCTTTTTTCAAGCTCTGTATTACGGCGCTGTATCCTTTTCAGCATGTCATTCAGTGACTGTTTTATTTCCCCTTCATCCCGGCGCTCAATGGCATGTTTTAACTCCTGTGCAGCCTTTTTCCGGTCACGGTGATGTCCGCCAATTTCTTGCTTGCTCTTCCTCCATGCCTGCAGATTCCTGCGGATCTCTGCGTCTGATAAATTCTGTTCCTTCCAGCTTTTTTTTAACTCCAGCAGCTCCATGCGATCCTTTTTATAATCTTTATGAAGCTTTTGTTTGATCCGGTCCCTTTCTTTCAGTGCCGCTTCCCATTCCCGCACCTTTTCGGGTGTATATGTTCTCACAAGACCCATCAGCTCCTGCTGTTTCTGACTTTTAAAACGTTCGTGCTGCCTGAGGCCTTCTTCTCCTCCCTGTGCAGCTGAAACAAAGCCCGGCAGGCAAAGCGCCAGCACCAATCCGATTAGAAGCCACATGTTTTTCATCGCTTTACACTTCCTCTCTATAGTGATCCTGCTCCTATAGGATTTGCTGTTCATGTCTGGAAAATTATGTGGAATTGTGTGATTTGCCGCTTTTTAAGAGCCCGGCACTCGACATGGACTGCAGCCCCCCCTTCTTTTTGTTGATTTTTACAAACAGATTACGCATACTTTAGCTAACAACTCGTTCGGGAGTGAAAAAAATGGCAGAGCGATATGATCATCCTTTTATATATCATTTTGACCGGCTTGAAGATATTGCCGATAAAATCAGCGAAGTTTTATCCTTGCCGATAACGATTGAAGATGTGAATCACCGGCTGCTCGCATACAGTACCCACGATGAGTGTACAGATCCTGCAAGGATTTCAACGATTATCGGTCGGCGGGTGCCTGAACGGGTGATCAATAGCCTATGGAAGGATGGGACCATCCCGAAGCTGATGGCTACTAAGGAGCCGATTCGAGTCAATAAAATTGATGAGGTGGGCCTTGGGAGCCGGGCTGCGATATCAATCTGGAAAAATGATGAAGTGCTTGGGTTTGTATGGGCTCTCGAAATTGAAAAAAAACTCACCTCTGCTGAGCTTGGTCTTTTGAAAGAAGCGGCAGAAGCGATCAGGAATAAGCTGCTGAATCTTCATGCCACTAAAACTAAGAAACAGGAGCGAAGCCAGGAAATGTTCTGGAGGCTGCTCACAGGCAATATTCAGTCTGAAAAAGAAATTCAGCAAGGCTTCGGTCTGCTTCATGTAAAGTATCCCCAAGCCTTTTCTGTGATTCTGTTCACGTTTCCGGAGGAGATTTCCCAGAATGCAGAAAAGCAAATCGATTATTTGCTAAAGACGACCCAGCAGGTTCATGTTCTCCTCTCAACATCCGACTACAATCAGCTCATCGTTCTTGCAGAGCCGAGGGGGGAACAGGCACTGACCGAGCTGAAGGAATTTTGCTTTTCCACAGTGAAACAGCTGGACGAACGGTTTGGTCTTCGTCATGCCGAAGCCAGCATAGGCGGTGTTTACCATGACACGGTGAAAATTGAGAAAAGCTACCGTGAAGCCCTGGCTGTTTCAAAAATCAAGCACCGCTTTCGACAGGAAACCATGTCGCTCACCAGTTTTTCAGAGCTTGGCATTTATCAATATATAGACATTTTATTTGAGAAAAGAAAGCAGGAGGGATTTGAAAATTATTCTCTGAAAAAGCTGAAGGAATATGATTCGGATCATAAAACGAACTTGATCCAAACACTTGAGGCTTATCTCGAAGCCGACAGCAATGTGCATACCGCGGCAAAGCAGCTGAATGTTCATGTCAATACGCTGGGCTACCGGCTGAAACGCATTGGACAAATCGCTGAAATTGATTTGCGCAATCCCAATGAAAAGATGACTATTTATCTGGATTTGAAGCTTGAACGAATGTCTTTGTGAAATCTCACAAAGACATGTAAACCCTTTCTCTTTTTTAGACAAACCAAATTAGTCTGGCAGGTATTATACTAATAGAAGAACTCATACTAACTATTATCTGACATTAAAGGAGGAAGGGTTCATGATCATTGGTGTACCCAGAGAAATTAAAAATAACGAAAACCGCGTTGCGCTTACTCCAGGAGGAGTGGTTCAATTTGCTGCAGCCGGCCATCGTGTTCTAGTAGAGAAGGAAGCTGGAGTGGGAAGCGGCTTTACTGATGACGCGTATCTTGAAGCAGGTGCAGAGCTGGTCGAGCTTGCTGCGGATGTATGGGCACAAGCAGACATGATAATGAAAGTGAAAGAACCGCTTCAGCCTGAGTATGACTATTTCCGCGAAGGGTTAATTCTGTTCACCTATCTCCACTTGGCGGCGGAGCCGGAATTGGCACTGGCACTTAAACAATCCGGAGTCATTTCGATTGCGTACGAAACGGTTTCAGCCGGCCGCACACTTCCGCTGCTTACGCCTATGAGCGAGGTTGCCGGAAGAATGGCCGCACAGATCGGGGCACAATTTCTCGAAAAACCAAAAGGCGGCAAAGGAGTCCTGCTTGCCGGAGTACCTGGTGTAAGCCGCGGGAAAGTAACCATTATCGGCGGCGGCGTCGTTGGTACAAATGCAGCAAAAATGGCCGTTGGCCTTGGTGCGGACGTAACCATCATCGATTTAAGCGCAGACCGTCTGCGCGAGCTTGATGACATCTTCGGCACTAAAATTAAAACGCTGATGTCTAACCCTGTTAACATTGCCCATGCTGTTGCGGAATCCGATCTTCTCATCTGTGCTGTTCTCATTCCGGGAGCAAAAGCCCCTACACTCGTAACAGAGGAAATGGTAAAGAGCATGCAGCCAGGTTCAGTAATCGTTGATGTCGCGATTGACCAGGGCGGTATCGTGGAAACAGTCGATCATATAACAACTCATGACCAGCCAACCTATGAAAAACATGGTGTTGTTCATTATGCTGTTGCCAATATGCCTGGAGCTGTTCCAAGAACCTCCACTTTAGCCCTTACGAACGTAACAGTTCCTTATGCCCTGCAAATTGCAAACAAAGGGGTATTTAAGGCGATCTCTGAAAATGTAGCGCTTAAAGCAGGATTGAATACAGCTAAGGGTGAAATTACCTATGCTGCTGTCGCCAGAGATCTTGGCCATGCATACGTCCCTGTAGAAGTTGCATTGAATAAAGAGCTTGCCATCTAATAGGCCGGCAATTAAAAAGGAAGGATCTCATCACCTTGAGCTCCTTCCTTTTCTTATAGGGGCTAAATGAGATAAACTAGCATGCGGAGGTGGTTCCAATGGCAGAACACCGCTTTTTGCTTCAAGCAGACTGGCCGGGCGGCCGGAACAGTGTAGGTGAGATCAAAGCCGGCAATTTACACACGAAAATCTCCATCCCCCCTGAAATGGACGGCCCGGGTGTGGGGACAAATCCTGATGAGATGCTTTTAGGAGCTGCAGCAACCTGTTATATCATAACTCTGGCAGCGATGCTTGAAAGAAGCGCTATTAAAGTCGATAGCCTCTCAATGGAATCTGAAGGAATCGTAGAGGTTGAAAAAGGTGTCATTACGTATAAAAAAATGATCCATAAACCTATGCTGATTTTAGCAGATGCAGCGGATTATAAACAGCTGGAAATGGCACGCAGGCTCACGGAAAAAGCAGAGCAGTCGTGCATGATCTCCAGGGCTGTGCAAGGCAATGTTGCAATTGAACTGGAGGCGCGCGTTTCAAAGAAATGAACACGCTTTACGCTTTGATTCATGCGTTCCCACAGAATGCAAAAACCCCCGGATAGCTATAGCCATCCGGGGGTTTTTCCTCTCTGCCCGGTGTTAGATAAATCTTTTTTTAGCTTCTTCTATTGGATCCAGAGGCAGCTGGATAGTGACTGTTGTCCCTTTCCCCAGTTCACTTTGAAATTGAATTGTGCCTCTGTGCTCTTCCTTGACAATTTTGTAGCATACCGTTAAACCAAGTCCTGTTCCCTTTTCTTTTGTCGTGAAAAAAGGTTCTCCCAGCTTTTCAATCCGTTCCGGTTCAATTCCGCTGCCTTCATCCTTTAGTATGAACTGGGCGTATCCATCGGCTGCCATCGCGCAATGAATCGTCATTGTCCCCCCGAATTCCATCGCTTCGATTGAGTTTTTCACCAAGTTAAGGAATACTTGCTTTAAGTGATTTTTGTTGCACAGGATGTAAAGTTCCGGATCCGCATGCAGGGAAAACTGAACATACGCGGCTTTTGCCGTTTCCTCCAGTAACAGGAGGACATCCTCTATAATCTCCTTTGCTTTTTCTTTCTTAAAGGATTTTCCCTGAGGCTTGGCAATCAGCAATAGCTCATCAATGACTTCATTGATACGGTCGATTTCCTCTGCCATGACCCGCAAATGATTTTTATGCTTAAGGTTTTCATCCTCGCCTAAAAATTGTACGAAGCCCTTTAACGAAGTAAGAGGATTTCTAATTTCATGGGCTACACCTGCTGCAAGCTCCCCTACTACGCTCATCTTCTCCGTTTTAAGGATGTATTCTTCATCCCGTTTCCGCTGGCTGACATCATTTCCGATACACAACAGCAACTGCTTTCCTTCTAGGGTAACCGGAATCTTCAGCACTTCAACCCACCTGGTTTGCCCATTTAAATCGATAACCTTCTCAAGCTTTTCATATTTTTGTTTTATGCCAAGAAGAACCTTCTTCTCTTCCATCTCTATTTTTACCGCCTGAACACTTCTCGGGTTCAGTTCAAGATCCGTTTTATTCAAAATTTCCGATACATTTAAACTGTAAAGGTCCGCCATTGCATCATTTGCTATAACAAATTGATGATCTGCATTCTTCACATAAATGTAACTCGGGTTTAAATTCATGATTGTATGAAGCAGGTTTTTCTGTTCTTTTAATCCCCTGTTTAAATTTTGAATAAGAGCAATAAAAATGAGCAGGGTAAGCAGCACAGAAGAAAATCCCGACACAAAAAGCGGAAGTACCTTGTATCCGCTGAGCAGCCCAATGCTGATCACGATAAAGATCGTCAGACTTAAATACATACTGAATAAACGCTGTTCCTTCACAACGAAAAACATAGAATAGATGATTAATAAGAAGGCGGTAATAAGCGTTAAAGAGCTGTTAAGAACAAACAGCCACTGATACTCTCCGAATATTGGATAATAATGTACAGGAAATTGCTTTCCCTGACTGTAAGTTTCCAGGCCTTTTATTCCTAAAGGAGTGTTGCTGATTGCATAAACAACTGCACTTAATGAAAAAGAACTTACACATAAAAGCCTCAGCACCCATTTAATAAGCTTCCTTGAAAAAACACTGCTTTTGCTGTAGCGCGTAAGAAGAATATACATGAGATAGCAGACCATCGGGAAATTAAAAATCAGGCCGAAACGGAATAAGGTAAAGGATTGTATTGCCTGATCATGTGTAAATAATTCTACCCCATACAAAATTGATATATCGAATTGCCAAAAGGCCAGAAGCACTAAAAAGCTGGCCGCGATATAAAAAAGAGGAGTGCGGTTGTGAAAAAGAATCAGAACACCTAATACGAAAGGAATGATCGCAATGATTGCCAATAACGTAAAATACATGTTGGTTTACACTCCATTAAATCTTCACGGATTTGAATAACTGACAGTATGCCAGCATAATTATTATACCAGTCTATGTAAGGTTTAGCGCCCCCTAAATGAAAGCTTTTTAAAATTTCAAGTATTATTTTTTTCCAATTCAACATTTACTTCTTTAGTCCCATGAAAAACGCTCTTCCTCCCATGGATTCCCATTCATATGGTAGCCGTTTTTCTCCCAAAATCCAGGGTGATTATGCTCTGTAAATTGGATCCCTCTCAGCCATTTAGCACTTTTCCAAAAATAAAGATGAGGAAATACAGCCCGCAGCGGATAGCCATGCTCGGGTGTTAACGCTTGACCGTCATGAGAATGGGCAAGCAGACTCATATCCTGTAAAAAATCCTCAATTGCAACGTTAGCCGTCCAGCCTTCTTCAGCATGAAGCATGACAAACCTTGCTCTCTCATTCACTCCCGCTGCCTCTGCGATGATTTTAGTCTTTATGCCGGACCACTCATTATCGAGTCTTGTCCAGCCCGTTACACAGTGTATGTCATTTCCTAAAGTCGTTTGCGGATAGTTCATCAGGTCAGAAAAGCTTAAGAGGAGCGGCTGATCCACCAGCCCATAAACTTGAAGGTTCCAGCGGTTTAAATCAGGGTATTCCGGTACACTGCCTGCATGCAGAACGGGAAATTTCTTCGTCACGTGCTGATTGGGAGGAACCCTCTCTGAATCAGTATGGGCTCTGGGTTTTCCAAAATACAATCTGCTCACCATCCTTTATGTTAACCTTTGTTTAATTTAAGTTGACAATGCGTTTTTCATCTATTAGTCTATATACAAAAGTCTACTAGTGTAAAGGGGATTATGGTATGGGCAAAAAATTTAGAACAATTGATATCGTTTTAGCGGGGATGTTTGCTGCATTGATGGCAGTAGGAGCCAACCTGACCTCCTGGCTTCCTTTTCTTCAGGTGGCAAACGTACCATTATCAATGGCTCCATTTTTCTGCGTGCTAGCCGGGCTCCTGCTGGGTAGCCGGCTAGCCGCATTTTCAATGATTGTCTACGCGCTGATCGGTGCTGCAGGGGCCCCTGTATTCGCCGGTTTTTCTTCCGGGTTCGGAGTTATTTTAGGACAAACCGGCGGATTTATTCTCTCCTACATAATCGCTGCTTATGCTGCAGGGAAAATCATTGAATGGAATAAAGACCCTAAACCTCCTGCTTTTATCGCTGCATCTTTCGCAGGAATCCTTATCATTTATCTTTTCGGCACGACTTACATGTATGCCGTATTAAATTATGTGCTTAGCACGAAGCTTTCCTACTTGGCTGCCTGGCAAATCATGGCCTGGTTTGCTGTAAAGGATATTGTTTTCACTGTATTTGCCGGAGCCATTGCACCGCGTATATACAAACAAGTAAAAAAGGGATCCGGAAGCATGACACGCCGGGCTGCCTAGCTTCCTTAGCTATGTGACAGATCCCGGGAACATAATGAGCCTTCAAGAGCCGCCGTTTTATCTCAACTTAAGGGAGAAGCGGCTGCCTTGTCCGGGAGGGGGAAACCATACAAAACAAGGAAACGGGATGTTTAATATCCGCCTCTTGAGAACCTGCTAATCTCCTCCGCCATCCGTTCCATCGGAAGAACTTCTATCAAGGCTAAAGGCATGCAAGTCAATCATTTCTGCAAAAAGGTCCAAAGATCTGCCAGCTGCTCCTTTAGCAAATCTCCATCCTGTTTCCAACAGTGCCAGTTTATCCTTACTCCTCTTGCTTTCAGCCAAAGTGATGAATTCCTCTTCCGTTTTAAGCTGGAACGAGCCTCATCAGCGCTCCTGTGCGGTGATCTTCCTGCACATCTCCAAGAAATGCTTCCCTCATCATTTTGCTGAGAACTTCTGCAGCCATCACATCTTTAGTAACGGTTACTTCATATACGAAAATCCGTTTTTGGATCAAATCGGGACTGTAATCCGCATCTATCCGAATGGGTTCCAGCTGAAAAAAATGATCCGGAATGCAATCAATCAAGATCTTTACATAACAGCCTCATCATCCGGACCCTATCCCCTGTTAATCCTTCATTCTGTTATTATACCCCAGCCCGCCAGATAACTGGAAAAATTAAAAACAAATCATATTGCTTCTGTCTGCATATAATATCCCATGTAATTTTTAAACAAAACGGGTTGAATTACCCTGGAAATTGAGGTAATCTATTAACTATTGCCGCTGGAGGTATAAACAGAGCTCTAAAATGGCATAATGCAAGTATTGGAATAAAAGAGGTGAGATCATGCCTGGATTAGCAATTAAACGCTATTTTCTAAGTGAACTGGACCGCGAACAATTCGAAAACGAAGTACTGCACCATACCCCGTCTGCTGCAGACTATTTGTTCGACTGGGACGATGCTGAACTGATGGACGCATGGAAGAACATACAAGCAAAAGCATTGTAAATAATACTAATGATAGACCGCCGTGCTTCGGCGGTCTTTTTTTTAGATATGCTTTTTGCTTTTCTATTACACTCTGAAACATTAAGCCGGCCGCTCATTCAATGGAAAAAAGGGCCCTTCTGAGAAAGGCCCTTTTCCAATCATGGCTTTAGCAAGATTTTATATATAGTCTGGCTGCACAGACGATATACCGAAATTAGAGTGTTACAGCTGCTATCCAGCCGAAAAGGATGAGCGGGATGTTGTAAAGCAGGAAGGTCGGGACAACGGTATCCCAAATATGATCATGCTGTCCGTCTGCGTTAAGTCCGGATGTAGGACCAAGCGTACTGTCCGAAACAGGCGAACCTGCGTCGCCCAATGCTCCGGCCGTTCCGATAATCGCAATGGTCGCAAGGGGACTGAATCCCAGGCTGACACAAAGCGGAACAAAAAGCGCGGCAATAATGGGAATGGTTGAAAAGGATGAGCCAATTCCCATTGTTACGAGCAATCCGGTGAGAAGCATTAGAAGCGCGGCTAAGGACTGGTTGGTTCCAATTAACTCAACCGAGCTTTTCACGAGCGTATCAATATGCCCTGTTTCCTGCATGACACTGGCAAAACCTGAAGCCGCAAGCATAACAAATCCGATAAAGGCCATCATCTGCATACCTTGGGTCATGACGCTATCCGCCTCTGTCCATTTCATTGCGCGGGTCACATAAAGAATGGCGATGCCGGCCAATGCTCCAAAAATCATGCCCCCTTCAATTTGCAGGTAAGCCATCCAGAGCTGAACTCCCAATGAGCCCGCAATGGCGGCGGCAGCAAAAATGAGGGTTTGTTTGGAATAGCTTACAGTCTCTGCACCTGCTACTTCTTTATCCTCATACTGTCTGTTTTTTCTATAAATAAAGAAGGCCAGGATAAGCCCTGTCACCATTCCCAGAGAAGGAATCATCATTGCGGCCGGAATATCCGCCAGCGTTATAGAGAGGCCTGCTTTTTCCATATTGCTTCTGACCGTTTCATGGAAAATGGCTCCGAAGCCAGCCTGAACATACATATACGGTGTAATAAGACCGAAAGTAATCACGGATGCCACTAGCCTGCGGTCAATCTTCAGCTGATTGAATATCTTTAGTAAAGGCGGAATTAAAACCGGAATAAAAGCAATATGAACAGGAATCACATTTTGGGATGAAATGGATATAAGCAAAATGATTAACAAAATCATTACTTTGGAGAGTGTTTTACGGCTTGACTCTCCTTCCTTGCCCACAAGCTTAACAGCACCATTAACCATGGCATCAGGAAGACCTGTTTTCGTAAGGGCGGCAGCAAATGCCCCAAGAGAAGCATAGCTCAAAGCTACAGATGCATTCCCGCCTAACCCGCCCGAGAATGTTTCACCAATTGTCTTAATATCCAGACCGCTGACAAGTCCTCCAGCCAAAGCTCCGATTATCAGTGAAAAAACTACATTCACCCTAAAAAGACTCAGCAAAAGAACAAGACCAACAGCAAGCAAAACTGCATTCATATATAAACCCCCAAAACACTTTAGTTCGATAATATGGTAGAGTGATAAAATAACATGAACTTAAATTATCACAGAAAGATCCTGGCTGTCAATTGTTTATTTTAGCATATTAGCAAACTAAAGCATTTCCCAAAATGAACTTCCTTCTGTTAAGAATCTGGGAGAGCAGCGCTCAGGCACGAACATTTTCGTCAATCAGCGACAGCCTTGAGGGCATTGTGCACAGGACGAGGCAGATCTCCTATTCCTGGCTGATTGCCGGGTCGCACGCGTATTCAAATGTTTAGCTGCTCTAAGGATCAGCTGGATGCAGCATGACTAAAAAGAGGAGCTGCAGTCAGCTCCTCTTTTAGCTATGGCACGTTTCCTGTTAGATCCCGCTCCCTTTAAGCCTGAAAAAAGACCTATTAATAAAAGTAGCCGAAACCAAATGGCCCTCCGAATCCAAAACCAAGCTGTCTTCCTAAGCCGAAGCCGTATGGCCGTCTAACGTCCTGAATATTAATTCCATGGTACATTTCATACCGATGCTGTCTCTGAAAACTCATACCTTTCTGCAGTTTATGCAGGACAACAATCCAGAGCGTTGGGCGAAAGCCCCGATTATTCAAAATTCTCTACGAAAACGGCAAGTGTTCTTGCCATAACGCCTGTTCCCCCTGTCGGTCCGAGCACGCTTTCCCTGGCGGTCGTTGCCGTCCCTGCAATGTCGAGATGGACCCACGGGGTTTCTTCAGCAAATTCTTTTAAAAAGGCAGCTGCCATGATTGCGTGGCCTTCTCTTCCAGGGGAATTGCTCAGATCAGCCATCTTGCTGCTTTTCACTCTTTTTGTGTCTTTCTCCGTAATCGGCAGCTGCCAAATTGGTTCATTGCACTCTGCAGACGCCGCTTCTACCTGCCGGTACAGACCAGCATCATTTGTCGTTGCTCCGGTCATGTCATTTCCTAATGCAACAACAACTCCACCTGTAAGAGTAGCAATGTCAATCAAATGGGTTGCTCCATGATGCTTCGCATACGTCATTGCGTCAGCAAGCACCAGCCTTCCTTCCGCATCCGTATTCAATACCTCAATGGTTTTCCCGCTCATGGAAATGATGACATCATCCGGTCTGAAAGCCTCTGCTGAGATGACATTATCTGTAGAAGGAATAACTGCTACTACATTCTTTTCAGGCTTCGTTTCTCCAATGATCTCCATCGCCCCTAACACAGCAGCCGCTCCGCCCATATCTGTCTTCATGCCGACAATTCCAGATTTGGTCTTAATGGAGTAGCCCCCGGTATCAAACGTAATTCCCTTTCCTACCAAGCCAATTGTTTCGGATCCGCTTTCGTCCCCTTTATATGTAAGAACAATCATTTTTGGAGGCTCGGACGAACCCTTATTCACCGCAAGCATAGCTCCCATGCCCAGTTTTTGCATATTTTCTTTTTCCAGAATTTCAAGACCGAACCCATAGCGTTCCGCGAGTTTCCCGGCATGCTCTGCCAGTTCGGAAGCCGTCAATACATTAGAAGGCATATTGACAAGCGTCCTGGCCGTGTTCGTTCCGCGCCCATGGGCTGTTCCGACAAAAAGAGCTGCCTTAATTTCAGCGGGGTCCTCTTTTGAAAGAAAAGTCAGTTCCTCCACCGCTTTTTCAGGTTCATTCGACTTGTGCTTATAATCCTTAATTTTATACGAAGCCAGCTCCAGTGCTTCAGCAAAAGCATGGGCTGCTTCAATTTTGCTGAAATCGTCCGATGTGAAAGAGTCAAGATCGATCACGGCCATCGTTTTCTTATCGGAAAGCAGCCGTTTCACCAAAGTGGCAAACACCTCTTTTGCTCTTTCGAATCCCCACTCTTTTTCTTTGCCGAGCCCTGCAATGTAAACCCTTTTTAAAGAGGTTTTCCCAAGCGGAAACAGCTTCGTAACCTTTCCCGAATCTGCACTTATATCCCCGTCCTTCAGAAGCGCAGTTACGTGTCCCTCAAGTCGGTCATCCAATTCTGCCATTGTACCTTGCAAAGGCTGGGTTTTTCTGAACAGCCCAACGATCAGAGTTTCTTCTTTTCCAGTCAGTGATTCTGTTATATGAAACATATACATTTCCTCCTTCTCCGGTTTCTTACTTGTCTATTCAAGGTAAAGGGTAAACAAAGGGATTTCCGGAAGACTCTTCGTCATTTCATACGGTATCTTCTCCGGAGCCTGTGGTATAATGAGTAAACAATTTTCCATGAACTGATGCACAAGGTCGAGGTTTATGCCCCAATATTCCGGCCGGTAGGGCTGTATGTACTGTTTTCCTGCAAGCATCATGGATCTCGCTCCTTTTAAATTGCCGTAGCTGTAATGATAAAGAGCCACTGACATTTGCAGCAGGCCTTTGAGAAACAAATTAGACTTATCTGTCAGCCATATTTCCTCCAGGAGATCATGGCAAGTGTAGAAATCCCCTTCATTAAAATGAATAAAAAACAGATAATATTCATCCGGATATCCCTCCATCGAGCGTTCCCCCTTCGCTTGATATCTATATTCTACCATCCGGAAGGCAGGAACACACAACTAAACACCGATACATACGGAAGGCAGGAGAAGCCATTATGGATATATTTTTTAATTTCCCTTTGATAGCCGCCCTGACAGGGATCCTATTTGCGCAGGTGGTAAAGGTTCCGATTCATTACATCGCTATCCGAAAATGGGATTGGACACTTGTCACCAGCACAGGAGGAATGCCGAGCTCCCATTCTGCAGCAGTGACTGCACTGACTACTGCTGTAGCTATTGAAGAAGGACTCGGGTCCACCCTTTTTGCGGTTTCCTGTATCTTTGCGGTCATTACGATGTTTGATGCTACAGGGGTACGCCGCCACGCAGGCGAACAAGCTACCGTGTTAAACAAGCTGGTTATCGATTTTAACCGATTCATGAAGGAAGCTAAAGACTGGCAGCAGACACAGGAACAGGAAAAACAGAAAAAATTAAAAGAACTGCTTGGGCATCAGCCCATCGAGGTATTCTTTGGCGGAATTACAGGAATCGTTTTAACCTTGCTCATGCACTACCTGTTTTTCCAAATATAAGTACCGGGGTGAAAGAATATGAACATTGTTTCAATCTGTCCAAGCAACACAGAGCTCGCTGTCTGCCTAGGATTATCCGGTCAGCTCGTCGGGCTCGATAATTTTTCGGATTGGCCGCATGAGCTCAACAGCCTTCCCCGTCTTGGTCCTGACCTGTCTATACGCATGGATGATTTAGAACGCTGTGAACCTGACCTTGTCCTTGCTTCATTGAGCGTCCCGGGGATGGAGAGAAACATAGAGGAGCTTGAACGGAGAAACCTGCCCTATCTGGTTTTCAACCCGCAGTCCCTGGAGGATGTAAACGAAGATCTTCTTGTGCTTGGGGAGAAAACCGGACGGCTGGAAACGGCAAAAGAAAAAACCGCACTGCTCCGCACGGTCATTCAAAAGTTCAAGTTAAAGTCAGAGGAACTGCCAGTTAAGCCAAAGGTTTATTTTGAATGGTGGCCAAAGCCCATCTTTACACCCGGAGGCACAAATTGGCTCACAGAAATGAGCCTGCTTGCAGGAGCGGAAAATATCTTCAGCGCCGCAGACATCCCAAGCGTTCAAACAGACTGGGAAGATGTGCTAACAAGAAATCCCGATTATTTTTTTATGGTATGGGTCGGTGTAAAGGAATCTAAAATGACCATCAGCGATGTGGTGAAACGGCCGGGATCATCCCGTCTTGCGGCACTTGAAAACGGAAGAATTCACCTGCTGCAGGAAGCTTTATTCTGCAGACCATCACCAAGGCTTTATGAAGGTTTGGCGATTCTGGCCGAAACCATTCATCCAGGTCATTTTAAAGAAGAAATCAGCATACTCCAAAACAAACCGGTGTTTGAATTATCCTAACCGTCAACAAAATAATCCAGCGGGGGTTCCGCTGGCTTTTTTGTTCCTTAATAGCTGTTCTTCTGATTTGTGTATTGCTGCCTGAAAGCCTGCAGAGATTCGCTCTCATTCAGCTCCGTTAACTCTTCTTCCGTAAAGCTGCCGTTTCCTTTTTTAACAATATAAACATCCAGTTCTTTTTTCCCCCAGTACTCATACACATCCGACACTGTGTCAAAGTACAGATCAAGCTCGTCTCCTTGTATGGCAGCACCTTTATCAGCCACAACTCCGTAGCCGTAATCCGGAATAAAAAGAACCGTGCCGATTGGAAAAATAGTCAGATCTGCTGCAATGGTTGAAAACATATCCCGTTTCACCTTCACTCCTGAATAGGTAATGCCGTATTCTGGATGGCCCGGGTTTTTCCCTGTAGATTCATACCCTGCTGTATAGCCTGTTGCAGTCACTTTATGCTTCGGATACTTCTCCCAATTAATAGCCGTCTCTAGCTTAGTCCCCTTGTTGATTGCTTCAGCTGCTGAAGTTAAAGGTTTCATCGTATGCTCTGAAGGCATGAATTTGAACGATAATCCAAACACCCGGAACACACCGCGGTCATCCTTATATGTATATTCGTGGAGAAAATCCCTTGTCAGTTCCTTCGCTTTAACACCTGATACTGCCTCAAATGTAGCTGCCAATGCACCTGCAAACAGGAGAACCATTACAAGTCGTCTTGCCCACAATCCAATTGTTTTCATCTTTTTTTCTTCACTCCTCTCACTAAGCTATTAGTTCCCAACTGGAAGGAAAAGTATGCTTAAAGAAAGAAAATGAAATATATGTAACAATTAGAAAAACAAAAAAACCTCCAGACGAACCGGAAGCCTTAGAACATTTGATATCCTTTTTTTCTTAAAGCCTGTATGACGAAGCCTGAACAAATCGCACCCGCCAGACCGCTCGCCAAAATGGTAATATCCGTTCCCTGCAGGGAAACAACCTTGCTCAGCAATTCCGGAAAAGCCTCACCAGGTGCCGTAAAATACGTAATCGCTGTAATTTCATCAATAATGAGGATACAGATCACAGGATAAATGATGGCCATAATCCAGGACATTCTAAGAAGCATGTTAAGCAGAAACCCAATACCAAAAAATAGCACAAAAAACAAAACGATGGAAATGATGAATACCGGCAGAATCATTAGGAAAGCACCTCCAATACACCAATTTCAGTGTACTGAAAGCGCATTACCTTCGTCAATATCCATTATTCTGTATTTTCTATATTTCAAGATTTTCGTCCTGTTCCATTGCAGCAGTCACAGGTTTCAGTACCGCCAAGCAATAACTGAAAATATCCTTTACCGGAACAGTACGGACACTCTCTTTTATCAGTTTTTAATGTGCTCATCTCTGTTCTCCCCCTTACGTTTATTGATAACTAAGATAACAGGTATCTTGTCAACAATAAAGTCAGATAAGATGACAAATGAGCTAATGAAAGCGAATACATCAGCTTTTCCCTCTGATTTGCTTTAATTTTCTTATTTTTTTGAAAATTATAAAAATAAGTGATACGCGGAGTATTGGAACTGCTCTCCGGGATCAAGTTTATCGATTAAATTTAATTTGGACAGCAGATTATGTTCCGTTAATGACGTTAAAAGCAGAGATGAATCCGAACTGGACTGCAGCTCTTCATGGGATATAAATGCAGCCTCAAAAAGTTCATTTTCCTGAACTCTGATCTCGCTATTCGAAGCCTTTAATTTAAAGATGATCATGTTATCGCTGACCTGCCCTTTTATTACACCGGAACGAATCCCTACCACTCCTTGCATTACGGCCCTAATTCCAGTTTCCTCATACACTTCCCGGACAATAGCCTGATCCACTGTCTCATATCCGTCGACAAACCCGGCGGGCAGGGACCATTTCCCTTTTAACCCTCCATACTTCTTTTTGACAACCAGCCACCGGCCCATTTCGTCTGTTACAATACCAGCTGCTGCAAGCCATACATTTCCCCTCTTATTTGTCATGCTGCCACTCCTTCTGCCACAGTTTGTCTCAGAATAATTATGGATGATCCGATAATAAAAGGCAAAAGCTTAGCGCTTTTGCCTCTCAGAACCCTATCTTATTAAAAAAACTTGAATTTCCCTTTTTTCATCACCATACCAGGCCCTCCGACCATAAACAAAGCACGGTTATCAATCATTTTTTTCATAAAGGATGCTTTCGTTCCAACAAGTTTTTTGCCGAAAACTGTTCCAACTGCGTCATCTTCACCAAGGGAAGCGACAGTACCTTTAATGTCCGGCTTGAAGCCTTCCATCTCACCTTGCCCTTTAATAAGGACAGAGAGGTTTTTCGCACATGTTTCACCTTGCTGCATCGCAATTTGAGCAGTCGGCGGATATGGACGGTTGATTTCCTCATTAATGATCAATGAACAGTCACCGATGATAAAGACATCGTTATGGCCCGGCGCACGAAGATCAGGATTTACTTTTACGCGTCCGCGCATGTTTTCAAATCCAGCTTCCTCTACTACGCTGTTACCGCGGACGCCCGCTGCCCATACTACAGTACCAGCTTTGATTTCTTCCATATGGTCGTCTTTTGCAACAACAATTCCATCTTCTGTACACTCTTTAATCGCTGTGCCGATTTTAAATTCCACACCTTTTCGTTCCAGGTGGCTGACTGCATATTCAACAAGCTCAGGATCAAATCCAGGAAGAGCTGTCGGAGCAGCCTCCACACAAATGATGCGAACCTTCTTAGGATCAATATCGTACTCGCTGCAAAGCTTAGGCACACGATTAGAAAGCTCTCCAAGGAACTCTATGCCAGTGAAACCTGCTCCGCCTACCACAATCGTCAAGCGGTCATCCTGTTTCACTTCTTCCGAGTGGTACGTTGCGAACTGAAGCTCAATGTGCTCGCGAAGCTGACGCGCAGCATTAATGTTCGTAATGCCGAATGCATATTCCTTAAGACCTTGAATTCCAAAGGTTTCAGGCTGAGATCCAAGAGACACTACAAGGTAATCATACTCAAGCTCGCCTTTTTCAAGCACAATCTTTTTAGCCTCAGGATTGATGGAAGTAACCGTATCCTGGACAAAATCAACGCGGCTGCTGATTACATCTTTAATCTGGTAACGGCACTTATCATGATGAAGCGTTCCAGCTGAAGCTTCATGGAGCCAGGTCGTTTCATAATGATAATCATTTTTATTCACAAGCGTAATATCTGCATCGTTCACGCCTACTAACTTCTGAAGACGGGTAACCGTAATTAAACCGCCATAACCTGCACCTAAAACCACTACTTTTGGTTTTCTCAAGACGAATCACATCACCTTTGCTAAGTTTGTTGGAAAAGAACATAAAATAATACCTAACTGTATCTTCCGCTCTTTTCGTCATTTTATTTTGATTTTTGCCAAAAACTTTGTGAAGTACTTCACTATCTACTGCATGAATAACCGCTGCTTTTTACAAATGATTCACAAAAAATTAATATATATGCCTATAATCAATACTAATGCTTTGTGAATTGTTTTTCAAGTTATAATTAGCCTAAAACCACTGTTGCGAAAATTCGGAAAATAATGTAGGATACTATCTAAAATTGTTGAATACACTCCGGGAAATACCGCCGCCGCTCACCGGCACTTTCCGCCCCAGTCATGACGGGTGTCATCTCACCCGCTCCTCTAGGCAGAAGTCCGCAGTGATCAACAAGCGTTACGAACACTTGAAGGGAAAAATTACCGTTTTATTTATCAAGATGAGCAAATAGAAAAATTATGGTATCATGTAAGTAAGAATAGTTATCAATTAGGGGGTTGCATTGTGAAAGAAGATTCAAAGGTTTATGACATTACCATCATTGGCGGAGGACCCGTCGGCTTATTTACCGCCTTTTACGGAGGCATGAGACAAGCGAGCGTTAAAATAATTGAAAGCCTCCCTCAGCTTGGCGGACAGCTGTCTGCCCTATACCCTGAGAAATACATATATGATGTAGCCGGCTTTCCAAAAGTCCGTGCGCAGGAATTGATCAACAACTTAAAAGAGCAAATGGCCATGTTCAATCCTGCTATTGCCCTGGACCAGGCAGTCGAAGAAGTGGAGAAGCAAGCTGACGGAGTATTCAAGCTCACAACAAACTCCGAAATCCACTACACCAAAACCATTATTATCACAGCTGGAAACGGAGCCTTCCAGCCCCGCCGGCTTGAACTGGAAAATGCGAACCAATATGAAGGCAAAAACATGCACTACTTTGTCGACGATCTCAACTCCTTCGCAGGAAAACGTGTCATGATCTGCGGTGGAGGAGACTCCGCACTGGATTGGGCGCTCATGCTTGAACCTATCGCTGAAAAAGTTACACTCGTCCACCGGCGCGACAAGTTCCGCGCCCATGAACACAGCGTAGAGCTTCTTCATAATTCCAAAGTGGACGTCATGACACCATTCGTACCTGAAGAAATCATCGGTGAAGACCGCATCGAGCAAGTCGTTCTTCAAGAAGTCAAAGGAGAGCGCAAAGAAGTCATTGATATTGATGACCTCATCGTAAACTTCGGATTCGTCTCCTCCCTTGGCCCAATCAAAAACTGGGATCTGAACATCGAAAAAAATAACATCCTGGTCAATTCCAAGATGGAAACGAATATCGAAGGCATCTACGCAGCTGGCGATATCTGCACATACGAAGGAAAAGTAAAGCTGATTGCCAGCGGATTCGGCGAAGCGCCAACCGCAGTAAACAACGCAAAAGCATACATGGATCCAAAAGCACGCGTTCAGCCGCTTCACAGCACAAGTTTGTTTGAAAATAAATAAGCCATAATGAGGCCAGTCTCCCCGGGGTTTTGATAGTGGGGGACTGGTTTTTTTTGTTGAGTTTTTTTGTGGGTTGTCTGACGTTTTGTCTGACATGAGGCTGGGTTTGGGGGTTGTCTGACATTCTTGTCTGACATCGCACTGGGTTTGCGTCATGTCTGACATCCTTGTCTGACATGACGCTGATTTTGGCCATTGTCTGACATTCTTGTCTGACATGACGCTGATTTTGGCCATTGTCTGACATTCTTGTCTGACATCGCACTGGGTTGGGCCATTGTCTGACATTCTTGTATGACATCGCACCAGGTTTGCGTATTGTCTGACATCCTTGTCTGACATCGCACTCGGTTTGGCCATTGTCTGACATTCTTGTCTGACATGACGCTGATTTTGGACATTGTCTGACATCCTTGTCTGACATGACGCTGATTTTGATCATTGTCTGACATTCTTGTCTGACATCGCACCAGGTTTGCGTATTGTCTGACATCCTTGTCTGACATCGCACTCGGTTTGGCCATTGTCTGACATTCTTGTCTGACATGACGCTGATTTTGGCCATTGTCTGACATTCTTGTCTGACATCGCACCAGGTTTGCGTATTGTCTGACATTCTTGTCTGACATCGCACCAGGTTTGCGTATTGTCTGACATCCTTGTCTGACATGACGCTGATTTTGATCATTGTCTGACATTCTTGTCTGACATCGCACTGGGTTGGGCCATCGTCTGACATCCTTGTCTGACATGACGCTGATTTTGGCCATCGTCTGACATTCTTGTCTGACATCGCACTGGGTTGGGCATTGTCTGACATTCTTGTCTGACATGACGCTGATTTTGGCCATTGTCTGACATTCTTGCCTGACAACGCACTGATTTTGGCCATCGTCTGACATTCTTGTCTGACATCGCACTGGGTTGGGCATTGTCTGACATTCTTGTCTGACATGACGCTGATTTTGGCCATTGTCTGACATTCTTGCCTGACAACGCACTGATTTTGGCCATCGTCTGACAAAAGCGTACTTTTTTATCATGAAACGTAAAGGAATTTGTCTTCCTTTGCCGAATTAAATTAGATAGTAAAATAGAAAGGTGGAATGCTATGCAGAGCCCCAGAAACTGGAGAGCTGGTTCTGGCGGGATCTATCACATTACTTCAAGAGCTATAAGAAAGTGGGCACTTTTTGAAGATTATCGTGATAAAGACCGATACCTTGAAATCCTCTCGGAGACACAGGATAAGTATCCATTTAAGCTACATGCCTTCTGTTTGATGAAAAACCACGTTCATCTCCTCATTGAAGTAACCGAATACCAGCCGAGCATTATTATGAAACACTTGAATTTCCGCTATGCCCGCTATTTCAACTTCAGACACAGCTACAAGGGCCACTTGTTTGAAGGCAGGTTCTATGCAGACCCCATTCCTACTATCTCCAAATTTCTAAACACTTCCCGTTATATTCATCTCAACCCCTACAAAGCTTCGGCTGTGCAGCAGGCTGAAAGCTACCGGTGGAGCAGCTATTATTATTTTGTGAAACAGGTGGACTGCCCTATTTTAGATAAAGCGAAAACGCTGAGTCATTTTCCAGCACCGTCACAGGAAAATTATAAATTTTTTGTGGAGGAATTAAAGTGGCAGGATACAGAAGCAGCTGAGTAAGAAGGCAGATGAGATTAAAAAGGCTGGCCCGATGGGCCAGCCTTTTGCAATAAATTCTTAGCACTCTTCCGGTGTTCCCTTATTCGTTGCGGTCACAAATGATGATCCGCAGCCGCAGGAAGCAATGGCGTTCGGATTGTCGATGGTAAATCCGCCGCCCATTAAGGATTGTTTGAAATCTATAATGGTGCCTTTCAGAGCTGGTGCGCTGTCTTTATCAATCAGGACGGGGATGCCGAAGAATTCAAGTTCAACGTCGCCTTCTTGTTTTTCATGGTCAAATCCCATGCCGTAGGAGAGCCCGCTGCAGCCTCCGCCTTTGATGCCGACGCGCAGGAAGGCATTTTCTTCTTCGTGTTCCTTCATCATGTCTTTTATTTGAAAGGATGCGGCTTCTGTTATGCTGATAATTTCAGCCATGTCATCACTCCTCTTTAATTATGGCTTTGTAATAAGTATACATCTTGACTTCTTTTGACTCAAATTTTCAGGTTCAGCGGATATGATAGATGCCTTCTGCGATGGTTTCAGCAGGGCCGGTCATTCGTACGTTTCCCTGCTCTGTCCAATTGATGGTCAAATCTCCTCCGGCAAGATGAACGGTTATATCTGTTCCTTTGGGGGATTTGCCATTTAGGATCGATGCGACTGCTGCGGCACATGCGCCCGTACCGCATGCCTGTGTAATGCCCGAGCCTCTTTCCCATACACGGAAATTCAATTCGGTGCTGTTAACCATTTCTACGAATTCGACATTGATGCCGTCCTGAAAACGGGGGTCTTTTTCGACAACCGGTCCCAGTTCAGTCAAGGGAGCACTTTCAATGTCCTCTATATAGAAAATAATATGCGGGTTTCCCATCGATAGTGCAGTGACCGTGTAGGATTTTCCTTGAAATTGCATGACCTCAGATATGGTTGTTTCCTCCTGGCTTCCTTCCATCGGTATGTCTTTCTTTAAAAGCCTTGGCTTGCCCATATCAATGGTGACCGCGGACACATTTCCTTTATTCGTATGAACCTCTGCCTGAACGAGCCCGGAGAGGGTTTCAATTTGGAAAACAGGCTCTGAAACCAAACGGTTTTCATACGCGTATTTGGCTACGCACCTAAGGCCGTTTCCACAGTTGAGTGCTTCTGAGCCATCATTATTGAAGATCCGCATTTTCACGGGTGCTGCCTCAGAGGGACAGATCAGGATCAGGCCGTCTGAGCCGATGCCTGTGAAGGGGTTCGCTACATGTCTGGCCAGCTCAGGGAGGTTCAAACCGGATAAGTTTTCCTTGAACAGGTTTATGTATATATAATTGTTGCCTAGTCCGTGCATTTTTGTAAAGTTTACGGTTTTCATCCCTTCGCCTCCAAAAAAATAATTTCTACTAGTATAAAGTTAGTTGAAAGAGTCCACAATAGAAATATCCCCCGTTTGAATAGAATGATAAAAACTCCTTGCGTTAGGTGCGGGAGTTTTTATTATTCTTTTTAGTTCTTTTGATATAGGTAATATGATACAATTGTCTCTATGAGAAAGGGTGAGAAAGTTGGATTTTCCTCATTTATATGACAAAAATACCACATGCACTTTATGCAGGGCCCACTTTACAACAAAAAAACTCCGCTCTTCCTTTATCCGCATTGATTATAGCGATTCTGATTTTTATTCCCATTATCGTTCCGAAACGAATAATCCTTTGCTCTATTATGTAACAGTATGCCCGGAATGCGGCTATTCTTTTTCAGAGGAGTTTTCAGACCAGATGTCCCCTTCCTCAAGAAGGCGGTTGACTGATCATGTTTCAAAGCGCTGGACAAAAAGAAATTTCAGTGTGCAGAGATCGATGGATATGGCTGTTTCCTCTTACAAGCTTGCTCTTTATTGTGCTGAACTGAAGCTAGAGAAGCACGCATCAAAGGCCGGTCTGAATCACCGTCTTGCCTGGCTTTACCGTTCAGCTGGCGATCATGAGCAGGAGCACCGGTTTTTAGATCAGTCCCTTAATGAATATATCCTATCTTATATGAACGAAGATTACGAAGGTTCCAAGCTTACTGATATGAGGATATTGTATTTAATCGGTGAGCTCAGCCGCAGAACAGGGAAGGAGAAACAGGCGATCCGGTATTTTTCCCGTATTATTGAACATCAGCATCGTTCTCCGGAAAAGGGAATCATCGAAATGGCGAAGGACCGGTGGCAGGAAATGAGGGCGGAAAAAGCGCTGTCTGCACAATAAGACATCTAGACCACTATACATAACGACAGCCTGACATTTAGTCAGGCTGTCGCGTTTATTAAAACATCGGATTTTCTTCCAGATGCTGATAGATATTGTCAACGAGCTCTTCCGGAGTTTCAGCCGACACCGCTTCTCCATTCACTAGGGCATACATGGATTCAAAGCATTTGCCGCAATATCCAAGACATCCGTATTCAACTATGTCGAGATTCGGGTCTTTTTCCAGCTTCTCAAGTGCCCGCTGTGATCCGCTGGCAAGATTGCTTATGCAAAACTCAATGATTGGTTTCATGGTCTCACCTCTCTAATTCCCTCTTATCCTACCCTGTTTGAACAAAAATCGTCAATGTTTCCGGTTTGGAGCCTTCCATTTGTAAGGAACACTTTGTTACAATTAACTTAACACATTTGTGCAATAAGGTTGTATAATTGATTGTTTTTACATACTAAACGGATATTTTTCCGCCTTATGTTGTGATTTTGCAGCAAATTCGATATACTTTTTAGTGGCATTTTGAAAAGGTTTTCTTTAATTTTATCAGTCTGGAATACTATTTTTTTATTCATTCCCATGGGGAGAAGGGGAAATCCGCATATGAAAAATCTAGTAATTCTTGGCGGCGGGTATGGTGGAATGAGAATTCTCCACAGGCTGCTTCCAAACAACCTTCCAAGCGATGTTCATATTACCCTGGTGGATAAAAATCCTTACCACTGCCTGAAGACAGAATATTATGCGCTTGCAGCTGGAACGATTTCGGATCACCATATTCGTGTAGACTTTCCGGAGCATGCGAATTTGACTGCTAAATATGGGGAAGTCACTTCCATTGACCGCAATCAAAAAGAGGTTGTCTTTGCTGATGGGGACCGGCTTGGCTATGATGACCTGGTTATTGGACTCGGGTGTGAAGATAAGTATCACGGGGTGCCCGGTGCCGAAGAGTATTCTTACAGCATTCAGACCATTGATCAGTCCCGCAGAACGTACAGTGCGGTTAACAACCTGCCCGCAGGTGCAATCGTTTCCATTGTGGGCGCCGGACTGAGCGGAGTGGAGCTGGCGAGTGAACTGCGCGAAAGCCGAAAGGATCTTAAAATTCAGCTGTTTGATCGCGGCAAAATGATTCTTTCCATGTTCCCTGAAAGACTGAGCCGTTATGTACAGGGGTGGTTTGAGGATCATGGGGTACAAATCGTAAATTGCGCCAACATCACGAAGGTTGAGCCCAACCTTTTATACAACCATGATGAAGCGTTTGCCAGTGATGTAATCGTTTGGACCGCAGGCATTCAGCCAAGTAAGATAGTCAGACAGATGGATGCAGAAAAGGATGCGCAGGGAAGAGTTATTCTTACACCACAGCATTATGTTCCCGATGATAAAAGTGTGTTTGTCGTAGGGGATTGCGCTTCGCTTCCTTATGCGCCAAGCGCACAGCTTGCGGAAGCGCAGGCGGAGCAAATTGTCCAGGTTCTTCAGAAACGCTGGAAAAATGAGCCGGAGCCAGAATCGTTTCCTCAATTTAAGCTGAAGGGCGTGCTCGGATCTCTAGGGAAAAAACACGGGTTTGGTCTTTTAAATGAGAAGCCGTTGATGGGCCGCGTGCCGCGCTTGCTTAAATCCGGTATTTTATGGATGTACAAGTTTCATAATGGATAACTTTTTTGACGGGGAATCTTCCCCGTTTTTTTGGTGCTTTCCTTGTAAAAAAACAAAAAAGCACTCTTGGCTGAGAGTACTTCCATTGTTCCATTATTGAATTTGCAGGAAGTACTCATTACACTGCACAGTTCCATTTATATTTCAAGATCGCCTTACTGACCGCTTTAGCTTTCAGCTGGTCGGAAGAACTAGAGCGGAAGAGTCCGTTTTGGTCCTCAACATAAACTTTATATATCTGTTTTCCTTTTGGGTCCAGTGCAAGGTGGATATCAATCGTACATTTGTGCTGTTCAATTTCGTATTCATAAGTGAATTGCCTGATTGCTGCCTGTCTGGATATGATTCCTGATTTGCTCATGCTTTAGCCTCCCTTCATAAGAAGACTATACCACAAGTTAGGGAATAATACTCATGCATTTTTCTATAATAAGGGATTTAAGGTGTATTTAGCACTCTTTGCGATGTATAAAGCAGGTCTTTTTTCACCCTGCCTTTTTAGGTAGCGGCAATTCCGAGCCTTTCGAGCTCCTCACAGATTTTTTTCAGGCGCGGGCTTCCTTCTCCCACTATCCTGCCTTGGATGACGACCAGGGGATAAAAATATTCATCATTGCGTATTTTTTCTGCGATTTCCTTTTGCTCCCCTTCAAGCTCCGGTCTGTCTATGTCGATATAGGTAACATCAATCTGCTGGTTGGGGTATTTTCTTGATAAAGCTGCTGAAAGCCATTCCTGAGTCTCCCGGGAAGATGGCATATTCACACAGCTTGGACATAAAACCTCTGCGCCATATACGTCAATATTCATGCCTGACCCTCCAATTTTCAAGCTGTTTTTCTTTATTGTATTCGATATCGGATCCTTTTGCATTTGTTTTTAATGCTGGCAAAAACACCGTATTTTTATCCTTGAAATTGTGATACAATAGGATAAAATATGGTTATTTTCAAGTCTTGGCATTAGATTTTACGGCTCGGCCGGAATATAATAGCAGCAGGAAGGAGACGATTGCTATGGAAGAGAATCAAAGAGAACAAGTACAGGAAGTACTAGATAAATTGCGTCCGTTTTTGCTTCGCGATGGCGGAGACTGTGAATTGGTGGACGTAGAGGATGGTATTGTTAAACTTCGTCTTTTAGGAGCTTGCGGAAGCTGCCCAAGTTCTACCATTACGCTGAAAGCCGGAATTGAGCGCGCATTGCTTGAAGAAGTTCCCGGTGTTGTGGAAGTAGAACAAGTATTTTAAGTATGACCCCCGGCCCTTTTGCCGGGGGTTTTTTTGATGGGCAGAAAAAACTGAAAATTCCAGTATGTTTATAAAAATTCATCAAACCAGTTCAGGATGGCGTGAAGGCGTTCTACTCTAAGCTTCGGATGGCCGCTTCGGGACAGTTCATGGTTTTGATCTGGAAACCGGATGAATTTGACGGTCTTGCCTTTGTTTTTTAAGGTCACATAAAGCTGTTCCGCCTGTTCAATCGGACATCTGTAGTCCTTTTCGCTGTGCAGGATCAGGAGCGGAGTCTCAATGCTTGCGGCATATTTAAGCGGGGAGTGTTCCCACAGCATCATCGCGTCTTCCGGCATCGCACCACCTACCTCCGATTCAGTGAAGGAGGGTCCAATGTCACTTACTCCGGAAAAGCTGAGCCAATTGCTGATGGAACGCTGGGTAACAGCGGCTTTAAAACGATTGGTATGCCCGACGATCCAATTTGTCATAAACCCGCCATAGCTTCCTCCGGCTACACCCAGCCTGCTTGAATTTATAAAATCAAACTGCTCGATCGCTTTATCCACTGCACACATTAAATCTTTAAAATCGCCGCCTCCGTAATCCCCTCTGACTAAGTTCACAAAATCCTGTCCATACCCCTGGCTTCCCCTTGGATTCGTGTAGAGGATGACATAGCCCTTGGAGGCAAGGACCTGGAACTCATGAAAATACGTGTTGGCGTACATCATATGCGGCCCTCCGTGAATCTGGAGAATCACCGGGTATTTTTTTTCCGGATTCCAATCCGCCGGTTTCATCATCCAGCCGTGAATCGTCCAGCCGTCCTCTGCTTCTGTTTCAAATGGTTCAGGTTTTGATACAGCCGATTTTTGCAGCCATTCTTCATTTAAACGGGTCAGTTGGATAGAATCTCCTGTCTGAAAATCAACTTCAAATAATTCTGATGGGAATTCTGGTGTGCTGATGGCCAATACAGCTAAGTGATAACTTGGGTGCAGTCTCATGCCGCTCACATGCTCAGCTTCCATTCGTACAGGATACATCAGGCCTTCCACTGATCCATAATAAACTCCAGTGCTGCCCCGGTCTGATACGATCAGATAAAATCCTTTTGAGTCGGATGTCCATTGAATCCCCGGAAATACAGAACCATATATGGCATCTCCTGCTACAGCATCCCCGGCGTGCATATCCCATTCCCCCGTCAGACAAATCAGGGCTTCATTTGCCAAGTCATACAGCCAAAGCTTCTGAATGGTCGCACTTTTGTATTCCTTCTCATGGCCAAGAAAAGCTAAATACCTGCCATCCGGTGAAAATTGGGGCTCGCTGAAGATGCCTCTCCCCTCAGTTAGGTTTATATCCTGACCGGTCTGGAGGCTTCGCAGGTGAACATCTGCTGTCATCCCTTTGCCTGGCCGCTCCTCCGGATAGTGAATATAGGCAAGCCAATCCCGGGAAACTGCCGGGCTTGCTGCATCTCCTTCACACGTCAGGAACAGCTCTGTCTCTCCAGTTGTAAGATCGGCAATGAAAAGCTGATTTTTCCGGCCATGCAAGATTCCATCCGCATCCGATTTGTACCGCAGTTCTGTCAGCTCAAAAGGAATGGGGTGCTCAGGATTATGCAAAGAATTGCCTTTCAAGCTCTCCTCCCGTAAAAAAGAGGTGAACAGCACTCTCTGTTCATCCATCCATACAGGATTTTGCGCGCCGCTTTCTGAGCTGGTGATCTGCTTAGCTTCTCCGCCATCTGATTTTATTACGTATAGCTGAGGCTCTCCTGACCGGCTGGAGATGAAAGCAAGCTTGCCGTCAGGCGACCATCTTGGTGAATGGTTATTGCTCTGCCCGAAGGTCCATTGCTGCATCGAATAATCACTGCGGTCTATGACGAATAGATGGGAATGGTACGTATAGGATTCTTGATCAATGGATGCTTCCGAAAAGACGATTCTCTTTCCATCAGGTGAAAAGCGGGGATCAGCCGGAGTTTTCAGCCGGAATAAATCTTCAGGTGTGATTTTCTCTTTTTTCATCAGGACCACTCCCTTTTCTTCTCATTATACTTATTTCGGCCTCCGAAAGGGTTCTCTTTTATGTTTTTCACACAAAAAAAGACACGCTTCCGAATGCGTGCCTTTCCTTCATAAACTGCCGGTCGGATTAAAGCTTGAAAAACGCTCTACTGTGCTTCCATGGGCAGGCACATAGAGGCGATCCACTTCACAATCAGGAAACCGGAGGCTGAGTGCCCGGGCGATGCCTGCTCCCTCCCCTTCCTTCGCAAAACAAATGATAGCAGGACCTGCACCGCTTAAAGCGGCACCGTAGGCTCCTGCTTCTTTTGCAGCCAGCGAAGCCAGCTTTAATTCGGGTGTGAGGGTTCCTCTGTATGGCTGGTGAAAAAGATCCTTTTCCATCATTTTGCCCGCGAGCGGCCAGTTCCCCGTCATCAGCGCAGCTGTCAGCATATTGCCGACAGCTCCCGCCTCTACCGCTTTTTTGAAGGGCAAAGAGGCCGGCAGTACGTCTCTGGCATCTTTTGTGTACACTTTATAGGATGGGATGATTACAACCGGCTCCATTTTAAGCTCAGGAAGATGAACGAGGTGTGTCTCTTCCTCCTGATGGAGGCCTATAACCAGTCCTCCGTAGACAGATGCTCCAGCGTTGTCCGGGTGGTCTTCCTCCAGGCTCGCATACCTTGCCTTTTCTTCAAGCGTAAGTGCAAGTCCGCATAAAGCATCTGCAAGCTCTACGCCCGCTGTAATAGCGGCGGCACTGCTTCCAAGTCCTCTGGCTACGGGAATGTCACTCCATACCTTAACATGGCATGGGGGGAGGCTGGCTCCATAAGCTAAGGCTGTGCGCTCTGCCACTTGGCAGATCAGGTTATCCTTCCCTTCCGGCAATCCGGCAGTTTCCAGACTTTCTGATTCAAAATACCATTCTTCAGCTAATGATACCGTCAGGATTAAGAACCGGCTTAATGCGAGTCCGATGGAGTCAAAGCCCGGTCCCAGGTTGGCGGTGCTGCCGGGTACTTTAATCTTTAGCATCTCGCCTTCCTTCATACGGTTTGCACTCCTTCCAGCCGCTCCAGCATACTTGCTTCATCATTCGGTAGAGAAACCGGCTTTATTTCATTTCGGTCAATTGCCGTATTAGGGTCCTTGAGCCCATTTCCAGTCAGAACGGATACGACACGGATACCTTTAGGAAGATCGCCATTCCGGAGCTGTTTCATGACTCCTGCAATGGAAGCACATGAAGCAGGCTCCGCAAAAATCCCTTCTGTCCGGGCCAGCAATTTATAAGCTTCGACAATCTCCTCATCTGTCACCTCATCGATTTTTCCTCCGGACTGACTGGCTGCAGCAACAGCAAGATCCCAGCTTGCGGGATTGCCAATCCGGATTGCAGTCGCGATTGTCTCGGGCTGCTTAATCACTTCGTTCCGGACAATGGCGGCTGCTCCCTCTGCCTCAAAGCCTCTCATCTGAGGCAAGCCTGTTTGGTGCTTGCCGTTGTATTCTACAAACCCTTTCCAATACGCTGAAATATTTCCAGCATTGCCGACAGGGATGGATAAAACATCCGGGGCTCCGCCAAGAACATCGCACACTTCAAATGCAGCCGTTTTTTGTCCTTCAAGCCGGTAAGGATTGACAGAGTTGACGAGTGTAATCGGCAGTTTTTCACATACACTTCTTACAATCTTGAGTGCATCATCAAAATTTCCTGGAATTTCATAAATATCTGCCCCGTACATAACCGCCTGTGCAAGCTTTCCGAGAGCGATTTTCCCCTCCGGAATAACCACGATGCATTTCATTCCCGCTCTGGCAGCATAGGCGGCTGCGGCGGCCGATGTATTTCCCGTTGATGCGCACATGACAGTGCTGCTGCCTGACTCTTTCGCTTTTGCTGCAGCCAATACCATTCCCCGGTCCTTAAATGACCCGGTTGGATTGGTTCCTTCCGTCTTCACATACCAATCGATCCCGAATTGCTCTGAAAGGCTGGATAGCCGGATAAGCGGTGTATTTCCTTCATTAAGAGACAGAGAGGGGGTGCGGTCCGTTACCGGCAAATAGTCCTTATACGCTTTAAGCAATCCGCCCCAGCTCATACCCCGCCATTCCCTTCAACTCGATACGTGCTTTTCACCTGCGAAACAACCTCTAAATCGTCAAGCTGAGATTGAATTTCGTCAAAATCCTTTTGGGATGCGTGGTGTGTTACGATGACAATCTCTGCAAGTTCACTGTTCTTCAATGGAAGCTGCAGAATTTTTTCAAAGCTCACTCCGCGCTGGGAGAACAGGCCGGTAATCTTAGCGAGGGCGCCAACTTGATCCTTTACATGAATGCGGAGAAAATGCTGCGCAGAAATCTCCTCCGGTTCTTTCATCTGTTTCTCATATTGGGGAGCGACCGCACTTCTTCCATTTACTCCAAGTCTCATATTTTTCATGATACCCACTAGGTCAGACACCACCGCTGTAGCTGTCGGCATGCTGCCTGCGCCCGGTCCGTAAAACATGGTTTCCCCTACCGCTTCTCCATATACATAGACGGCGTTGTACTCGTCATTGACCGCTGAAAGCGGATGGTGGTCCGGGAGAAGCGTCGGCTCCACGCTTACTTCAATTCTGTTTGCCTGACGATGGGCAATGCCAATCAGCTTCATCGTGTATCCAAGCCGTTTGCTGTAGCTGATATCGTCATCCGAAACGGCTGATATCCCTCTTACTTGGACGTCCTGCAAATCAACGTTCATAGAAAAGCCAAGCCGTGCCAAAATCGCCATTTTCCTTGCTGCATCCAGCCCTTCCACATCTGCTGTCGGATCAGATTCGGCGTAGCCGAGATCCTGGGCTTCTTTCAGTACTTCAGCATATGGGCTGCCATGCTTGCTCATCTTTGTCAGGATAAAATTTGTTGTGCCGTTTACAATTCCCATCATTTTCGTGATCCGGTCAGATGCAAGACCATCCACAAGACTCCTGAGAATCGGGATGCCTCCAGCAACACTCGCTTCATAAAACAGGTCACACCCGTTAGTTGTAGCAGCAGCGAGCAGCTCTGATCCGTACAGAGCCATTAAATCCTTGTTGGCAGTGACAACCTGCTTCTTTTTATTCAGGGCTTCCAGCAAGTATTCTTTTGTTTGTTCAATCCCGCCCATTACTTCAATTAATACGTCGATCTTTGGATCCTGGATCACTTCATACGGATCTGTCGTAAGCAAAGAGGGGTCCACGTCAATCAGCCGCTGTTTGTCTTTTTCCCTGACAAGGATTTTTCTTATTTCAACCGGACAGCCTACAAGATGCATTAATTTGTCCTGATGTTCCCGAATGATTTTCACAACGCCGCTCCCAACCGTACCTAAACCAAGCAGTCCTACTTGAATTGCTTCCATGTACACGGTCTCCTCTCTTTTAAAAGCACAAATGTCCTCTTAAGAAGTACATTTGTATTTATGTAATAGACAATTTATATATAGTTGCATTATAAATCCCGTCATATTATTTTACAAGGCTGAATTTTCAGCTAACTAATCCTGTAAACGCTTCCGATAACGTCCCGCCTGATTTTACCAGTCTAAAAAAAACCTGCCCATATTGTACCGGGACAGGTTTACGCAAGCCAATGAAGGACGGGCAGCTGAATTCTGCGGGTTCTCATCGAGAGCATGCCTGAGTAGGATCTTAAAAATTGTTCATACTCTGAGGAGCGCTGAAGAAGTTCATGCAGCTTTTTCTCATAGTGAGGTTTATTGGAATCAGAAGCAAGATAATAATCCTCAATGCATTCAAAATAATGAATCGGAAAAAGCAGCCGGCTGTAAACAAGCCGCCAGGAAAAAGAAGACAGCGGAACCGTCCGGTCATAGTCGGCAAGGAAGCTGCCTCCCTCACGCTTTAAATCTTCTGGATGCTGAAGAAATTCATGCCGGAGGTACTCTGCAAGATCCCGGCTTGCGTGGTCAAAAACCCAGTCTGTTGGAAGCTTCATTGGATATTCCTTTTTCCAGACAGCGGAATGAAAGCGGTTGTGGCAGATCGTGGCAGAGTCTGATGCCTGCGGTTCATCATCCAGCTCGGTATCCACGAGGTACTGGATACCATTTTCTGCCAATCCAAGATAATAAGGGAAGGATTCAATAAACAGTTTTTCAAAATGGTCAAGCGGGTGTGCCTGAACCTTCCCTCTCCAAAACGCCTCAAGCTGATCGAGCCGCTTTTCCCATAATTCCTTCCACTGTCCTATCCGCTTCGTTTTATCGGCCTGATAAGGGAAGCTGCGGGCCCTTTGGTGAAACTGCGCCAGCTCTCTCCCAGTGGATTGGCTGCGGGAAACAAGCCGGTCCGGACATTTTAAGACGGCAAAGCGTTTCCCGTTTCTTTCTGCCGACAATGTTCCGGTTACGCTCGGCCAGAATGCTGCAACGTATGGTTCTCTTTTTTCCTGTAAATACTGACTCATATAATAAAGCTCATACAGCTCCTGTTCATCCATATGCTGGACAGGAATCAGCATTCCGATTGTACCGTGGATCCGGAAGGCATCATAGCTCCCGGCTTTAAATACTTCCGGCACCTGAAGCCCAAAGTGTTCTTTTAAGAAATCTTTCAGGGGGACCATCTCCGTTTCAGCAGTCTTACCCTATCCTAATCAGAGCCATAAAGGAATATGCTAATTTTTGATGGCGTTCGCTCACACCTTTTTCAGCAGAATGTATACCATAATAAGAAAATCTAATTTATTTTAAAGCTCTGTTAAAATTTGTGTTGATTACCGATGCCGGCATTCGTTTATCCAAGGGCGCTGTGCCTCCCAAGCGTGCAGCGTCTTCAGGAACTCACGCCTTCCGCTTCAGCCAGCAGGTGCAGCAAAAGCAGCATGAAGCTTTAACACAGCCATTTTTTATAGAAGATTAAAACAGATAGGATGATGCGGATGGAGAAGCGCAGCATGGATATAGTAGAAAAAAAAGCCCGTGAAATGATGGCAGCACGCGGAGTTCAAACAAAGGACATAGCAGAGCTTGTGTATTTTCTGCAAAAAAAATATCATCCTGAGCTAGAGCTGGATGACTGTCTGGCAAACGTAGAAAGAGTCCTTGCTAAGAGGGAAGTGCAAAATGCCATTTTAACAGGGATTCAGCTGGATATGCTCGCAGAAAAGAACATGCTTGAGGAACCGCTTCAAAGCATTATTGCAAGTGATGAGGGCTTATACGGGGTGGACGAGATTATGGCCTTTTCCATCGTCAACATATATGGCTCCATCGGGTTTACGAATTACGGCTACATTGATAAAGAAAAACCAGGGATTCTCCAATTTCTGAATGATAAATCGACGGGTATGTGCCATACCTTTCTTGACGATCTGGTCGGCGCAATTGCGGCTGCTGCATCGAGCAGGCTCGCGCACAGGGCTGCAAATACAGAGTAAAAGCCGGGAGGTATTCCCCGGCTTTTGTTAAATGCGGCTAAACCATTCCTCCAGGGAATGAACTGCATAAGTGGGCTGTATTTCCACTGCCTCAAGATGCTCCTTTAATGTTACCCCTGTGTGGACAATTAAGGTATCCATTCCAGTGCGGATTCCTGCCATAATATCCGTAGCATAATTGTCCCCTACCATTAATGTATCCTCTTTGGCTGTTCCGAGCACTTCGAGTGCCTGCTCCATAATAATTGGCTCAGGCTTGCCGATAAAAGTCGGTTCTATCCCGGTGGAAACAGCGATGACGGATGTTAAAGAGCCATTGCCGGGGAGCAATCCGCGTTCTGTGGGGATGGCGATGTCGCCGTTTGTCGAGATGAAGCGCGCGCCATTTCTGACCGCTAAGCAGGCTTTGGCCAGCTTCTCGTACGTAATTCCCCGGTCAATGCCGACTACTGCAAAATCTGCCGTCTCATCTCCCTCTTCAAAGCCTTTATCCGCGAGAGCCTCTCGGATTCCTTCTTCCCCAATGATATACACAGATCTTCCTGCCTTCTGTTCATCCATATAATTAGCGGTTGCCTGGGAAGTGGTGAAAACTTGCTCCGGCAAACATGGAATGTCAAAAGCATTCAATTTTTCCGCCACTTTTTCAGGAGTTGCAGAAGAATTGTTCGTAACAAATAAATACGGGATTTCTTTTTCCTTTAATAGCCTTACAAATTGTCCCGCTTCCTCAATCCGCTCCGTACCTTTATACATGGTCCCGTCCAGGTCAATTAAGTACCCTTTGTATGATTTCATGCTGCTCACTCCTCTAAAGCCGTTTGAAAAATTACTTCTTGAAGGCCGAAACCGGTCCAAGCTCGTTCAGCAAATACTTGCGGACTTTTTCAGGAAATGCTTGCAGGACGGTAAACTGCCTTTGTAAAAGCTGTTCAAGCTGGCCGGTGTCAGCTGACAGATAGTCCTGAATAAGTGATTTTCTGAAAGCAACCAGCTCTTTCAAGCCGCCTTCATCCTCAGCACCGATTACTTTCTCATCAAGCAGAATGTCGATGATGTCCTCATAACTGCCTGGATCTCTCATAATAAATCCATCAATAAGTGCATTGCCCGTATCGAGTACACTTTCCATCAGCAAATGTCCAAGCCTTTGCAAAGCAAGCTTTTCCATCTTTGTCTCAAACGCTTCTGTTTCTGAAAAAAATCCTGTCAGTTCCTCCATCAGCTTCAGCGTCTCTTCTATTTTCCCCCGGTCTACAAAGTACATGCTGTCATCCCCTTCTAGAAGGCTACCCGTTCTTTTTGAAGCAATCCCGGCCTCGCATAAAAATATCCCTGGGCCAAGTCTACCCTGTTTCTTGTTAGTACATCCGCTTCTTCTTTCTTTTCTATCCCCTCGGCTACAACGAGTGATCCTGTCTCCCTGGCGATCAGCAGAAGCCCTTTCAGCATCGACTCCTTCACCCGGTTTGTATCAATGTTTTCAATAACTGAACGATCTATTTTGATAATATCAGGAAGAATTTCGCTGATTGTATGCAGACTTGCATAGCCCGCCCCCGTATCATCAACTGCAATCCGGATGCCCAAATCCCTGAGCCTCCGGATGTTTTCCATAAAAAATGCCATGCCCTCTATAGAGTCGCGCTCGGTAATTTCAAGGATAATTTGACGGGGGCTGACGCCGGGATGCCTTTCAAATGCTTTTAATACAGAGGCAGTGAACCGTTTGTTGCCAAGCGTCAGAGGGGTAAAATTAATGTAAATGTCCTCTGTGGTCCCCGTCTCTTCAATCATAAGCAGTGCTTTTTCCAAAATGAGCATTTCCAGCTCATACACCATATTGGTCTGTCTGGCTACTGAGAACAGCTGCAAAGGATTTTCAAGCGGCGTTCCTGCTGGTCCTCTTGTCAGCATTTCCCACGCCTTCACTTTTCCGGTATCCAGCTCAATGATCGGCTGAGCGAGCAGCATGATTTTCTGCTGCTGGACAATTTCCCTGATGGTTAGGACCATATCTATGTATTTGGAATGAACACGCTTCTCAGCCATTTCTGCAGCCTGCTGCTGAGCCTTCAGAATGGCATCATGAATAGATCCGCTTGCTCTGTCCACGAACATGTACCCGGACTCGCTTGTAAATTGGATGTAAGGATAGGAGGCAGAGAGCCATTTCTGCAGTTCAGAAACGAAGAAATGAATAAAATGCTCAATATGCGTAACGCTTTGTTTATTCTCCCCAATTTTCAGAAAGACGGTTAACCCTCTATTATAATAATCATGCACCACAAGTATATCATTCTGGAACACGGACGTCTCCAGTATGGCTTTTGACTCTTTTTTAAAGCTTTGACAAAATTCTTTTACCTGAGAGGGTTCAAGCTGCAAAGCAAAATCCTTCATATTGGTAAATTTAATCACAACCGCTGCCGTTTTTTCTCCGTTTTTAACTGCCTCAAAGACACCTTCAAGAAGCGGGTTCCGTAAAGTGAACTGCGGCGGGAAATATTTCAAATAGGTATATGGTAGTAATATTTTGCTCCATTTATTAATCCGTTTCACATTTATAGTGCAAAATTCACGGAACATTTCCTCAGCCCTTCTAGTTATGAACTTATATATGATCACATTTTACCATAAACAAGCTCAAATCGGATTTTTTGAGAGAAAATTTCTGTTTTTCAATGGATCTCTTGTTTCTTTTGGTATAATTTTTTTAAAAGCCTGGAATTTTCTGTGAACACCATCTGCTATACCTTGATATTTAACCGGAAATCATAACAGGATTGGAGATGAAAAGGGATGGAGCGTTTTTTTCTTTATGATGACATGGTGGAGACGAAAACGAGGTTTGTCAGTTTTACAGGAGAGCACCAGCGTTTTGACCTTGCCCTCATGCAGACTGACCGGTTCTTTGGAAAAGCGATTGTATTAAACCTGCAAAGCAGCCGATTTGCCATTATTGGAGAAGATGATCTTGATGAGCCGGGCTACCTGGAACATGCTTTTCAGCTGTCTGAAGAAGAAGCGGAGGAGCTAAGGGATTTCCTCTTTGAGCTTGTTTGAGCTGTCCTGAAGCCTGTTTTAAACAGGTGAATATAGGATTCATCCCCGCTTGCACTTCGCAGGAAGCGTTGGCAATTGGATAAAAAGGCTTCCTTCCGGTGAAAATAATTCTCGGAGGGATGAAAATGGACGAAAACAACGAAGAGTATCATGATTTTTCAAATGTTGAAGCGATGCGGAATTATATTCTTCCGGAAATTACTCCGGAAGGACCCTACGGCGCACCGAGAGGGAAGCATACGCCTGTGGAAAATAAAAGTTCGCCTTGGAAAAAGAACCAGCGTTACTACAGCGCTTTTAATTATGAAAATAAAAATCTTCATCAGGAACTTCCGCGCCAGCATCCAGGTGCGCATCCAACCCATGATGACCCGGATAAAAATGAACAGTAAAAAAAGAGCTTTCGCTTAAAGCGAGGCTCTTTTTTATTTACGGATTTTTCTTAACACAAAATAAGCACAGCCAAAATTGCAATACTCGTACAGATACTCATCAAGCGTGCTTATTTTTGTATCATACGATGCTTTTTGGTTCTGATCTTCAAAGAAGCCTTTTAAACGAAGCTGGCCATAGCCCCAGTCCCCGACAATGTAATCATATTTATTCAATATGTCCGAGTATCTGGCCTTAAATGCTTCCTCGTTGAAGCCATCACGCTCATTCTTGAAAATTTCATAATGAATATTCTGTACCGTTACCAATGGACAGCGCTCCTTATAGCGGACATTTGTTTCCTTTATCATATCTGATTTTTGCTTCTCCATCAATTACTAGGGAAAATTTGCTGAACTCTGGTTATCTTAAGGAAAGGAGGTGCAGAAGTATGAGAAGCTTCAGCAAGCAGATACTGATCCTTCCACTGATGACGATCCTGTTTTCAGGCTGCCAGATGAACGAAGAGGGGAAAAGCGATCTGACAGATGAGAATGGAAGCACCATCAATGTGGACGAAAACACAACTATGTATAAGAAAACGGAAAGTGACAGTAAAAAAACAAATAGGACGGAAAGCTTCGGCTATGTTCATCACAAGAGAAACACTCTGATGAAAAATGGCAAACAGACTGAATTTTACGCTATTGACCGCGAAGCACTTGCGGATACGGTAAGCGGGTTAACCGTTCAGCTGCCGGGCATTGAAGAAGCGGCTACTCTTGTTACAGACGAAGAAGTCCTTGTTGCATATCGCGGCAGCAGCAAAAACCGGAATGAAATGGCGGATATGGTCAGCAAAACAGGGATTTCTGCTGTTCCCCGCTATTATCATGTTTATATATCCGATAACGAGGCAGCGATCGACCAGCTCCAATCCTACCGCACGTTGGATTCCGAAAGCCCTGAAGCAGATGCCGTCCTGGCAAAGCTCATCCGGCAGATGCTTAAAGAATCCCCTCAGGGTAAAAGCTTGAATAAAGGCGAGAATGCAAACGGGGAAGGCTATGGAGAAACAAATGAGAGCCTGGATCAGGACATGAAGGATTCCTATGAGAAAACACGCTCCAACTAGGAATAAAACCGTTGATCGCACAACAGATGAACGTTCCCGCAAAGATTTGTGAATACTAATTTCCTTAACAGCAAAAAAGTGTCAGCTGCCTCAGCAGTGACACTTTTGTTTTATGCGTTTGCCTGTCTTTTCTTAGATGCTTCATTTACCTGTTCATCCGCATGATAGGAAGAACGGACCATCGGCCCTGCTTCACAATGGCTGAAGCCCTTTGTCATCGCAATTTCTTTAAGCTCTGCAAACTCATCCGGATGGTAGTATTTTTGAACCTTCAAGTGTTTTTTGGAAGGCTGCAGATACTGCCCGATCGTCATGATGTCTACATGGCTGGCACGCAGATCATCCATCGTTTGAATAATCTCTTCCTTCGTTTCGCCGAGACCGACCATTATTGAGCTCTTTGTTGGAATATCCGGCTGCAGCTCTTTAGAGCGCCGCAAAAGCTCCAGAGACCGCTGATATTTTGCACGCGCCCGCACTCTAGGTGTCAGACGTTCAACCGTCTCAATATTATGGTTCAGAATGTCAGGGCGGGCATCCATAAGCGTCTTCAAGTTTTCAAATGATCCGCCCATAT
The DNA here is from genome assembly GCF_050107715.1 of Metabacillus sp. 84. Taxonomy (NCBI): domain Bacteria; kingdom Bacillati; phylum Bacillota; class Bacilli; order Caryophanales; family Bacillaceae; genus Metabacillus; species Metabacillus sp. 84. The sequence continues at coordinate 177,530 of NZ_JBNILN010000001.1, forward strand.
CAGAAGGCAAAACCTCGACAGTGGTAAACGGGCTTTTTCTTCTAATCGCACGAACCGTTTCAGCAAATACCTGTGAACCGCCATCTTTCAGATCATCACGTGCTACTGCTGTAACAACCGCATGCTTCAGATTCATCAGAGCAACAGAATCAGCGACGCGTTCCGGCTCCTCAAGATCAAGCTCAGTCGGCAATCCGGTTTTTACTGCGCAAAAGCGGCATGCCCGCGTACAAACAGCACCTAAAATCATAAAGGTGGCTGTACGCCGAACCGCCCAACATTCATGAATATTCGGACATTTCGCTTCTTCACAGACCGTATTGAGATTTTTTTCTCTCATCATCTTCTTCAAGCCTGTATAATTCTCATTCGTATTCAGTTTTATTTTCAACCAGTCAGGTTTGCGTAAATGTTCTTCTTGTTTGATCAAAAAAATCATCTCCAGTATGTAGTCTTGTGAGTGAATGAAGCAAATGAAAACGTCACCACAATTGCGCATTTTCCCCAAGCATTTTTCTCCTACAACCTTCACTTTAACATAGAAAAGGATTGAACGACAAGGAAAACCGGACTTACTGTTTTTCTAAGATTTACTATTAATGAAATTTTTAAATGGCTTCAAACTATATGTAATGTAAACAGCCTGAAAGGAGGCTACTCATGTTTCGTTTAGCAGTTGCTGCCATGATTTTTTTGACTTTCTGCTTCCCGCCCGCTGCAGTTGCTTCTCAGACAGATGAAGAAGCTCAAATAAACACTCAGCGAACCCTGCTTTTCAAGGATATGGAGAAACGCACCCATATACCCTGGAAGCTCCTTGCTGCAGCAGATGAATTTGAACGGAATGTCCGTTTATCCAGAAGAGATCTGCCGAAGCAAACCGGATTAATCGGAATTTACATCCAGCCTGAGCGCTGGAGCGGACCGCTAAGCCCTGCACCTTCAGAAACAGACCCTGCGCGCATCCAGCTTTTTGGCGGGATAGGAAAAGACGGGAGCGGCGATGGAAAAGCCGATCCCGCCAATGATGAAGATGTTCTGTACTCCTACGCCTCTTTTCTGAGCCAGTATGGCAGAGGATTAGAAAACACAAAGATAGGCCTGTGGGATTATTACCAAAGAGACAAATCGGTGAGTCTGATCCTTGGCCATTTCAAAATTATCGATCGTGCTAACACTCTTAATTTAAGCGGCCGGTCTTTTCCCGTACCCCTTCGCTACAACTACAGCTATAAAAGCACATGGGGAGATGCACGGGGGTGGGGCGGACGGAGAATTCACGAAGGAACTGACTTATTCGCTGATTATGGTGTGCCCGTTCTAGCCACTTCCTATGGGATCGTTGAGATGAAGGGCTGGAACCGCTATGGAGGATGGAGAGTCGGGATCCGTGATATCCGGAATACGTATCATTATTACGGCCACCTTAACGGCTTCGCTAAAAATCTGCGTGAGGGAATGGTTGTGAAGCCGGGACAAGTAATTGGATCTGTAGGAAGCTCCGGCTATGGTCCTCCCGGAACAGCAGGAAAATTTCCGCCTCATTTGCATTATGGCATGTATAAGGATAACGGGCGGACAGAATGGTCATTTGACCCGTACCCTTATTTAAGAATATGGGAGCGGATGGATAAAAAGAAATAGGCTATGGGCTGCCTTCAGGCGTACAAAATGGAGACAAATGAGGAATAATCGGATTGTTCTATTGCTATGCTTTTCTTCTCACATTGAAAGTTCACAGGTCTCACTGACAGAGGAGGGCGATCGGAACCAAAGTTCCATTCTGCAATGGACGTCCTGAGCGAGAGAATTAGACTTAGTAAAGAAGTTTTGCATTTTTTAGGAAGAGTCCGCTTAAAAATGGCTAGTTCATTTTTTTGAAAAATGGATGAAGCGATGCGGTAAGAGCCTCGTTCAGGCCCCTAAATGGATATGGGGCCAGGCATTTGTCATTCCATGCTGCAAAAGCTCCAATACAAATGCTGTTTTTGTACTTGCTTAGAGGGACTTTCAAAGCCATTATCGGAGGCAAAAGACCATGCCCTGCTCATCGGCCGCTAATCCAGCTCAATGGATGGTGCCTGGCCTCCGCCATTATTGTAATAATCAGGTACGTCTCCAATGACCGATTTAAGATCTACTGGAATATTGGCCGTAACGGTTGTGCTTTTGCTTGAAAATGGAATAATCACACGCAGGTTAACTTTTACATGTATATTTATTTTTATTAGAGCATTGTTAATGCCGTATGGTTCCGCTATTATTTTGGAATCAGTCAAGGCATGGCCAATCATCTCAAAGCGAACTGGAATTCTGGGACCGGTATTTCCAAGCAGGACATTACCTGTCGTCTGCCCCAGCGGGATTTGGTAAATGAAATTTTCGGATGTATCACCGAGCTCTGGGATGTTCAACGTTTTCAGATTTCCTTTTTCAGCAAGGATGAGATTTTTTTGAAGATGGTCCGTATAGCTCGCCATCATTTTCCGGACTCCGGCGGCATCCAGGTCAATCAGTTTTCCTTCTTTATTTACGTCTGTCTGAATCAGCTTGCTTGGATCTCCCTCTTCCTCAAGCTGTTTCTTCAGAGCGTCATTGATGATAAGGGAAGCAATTTTTTGCGTTTCCGTTTCTGCGATACTCATAAGAACCGGCTGAATTTCCTTGTTCACAATGTATAACCCCGCTGCCGTGGAGAGGATGAAAAAAATAAAAGATAAGAGCAGAACGTAACGGAATGGCATTGCTCCTTTTTTAGGGAGACCTCTGCGGATTTTGGCCATAAAAAATACCCCCTTCACATGCTATATGTATGCATGCCAGGGGGGATGTACGCTACTAATTTTTCTATTACCGCATCAGCAGGAGCGCTTCCCTGCCTGTCATTCCCTCAGAAATACCGGATTTTGCTGCTTCAAATGTAATGGACTCAAGCGGGGCGTCAAGGAGTTCCTCAATCGTACGCACTCCAACGGCTCTGCCTGCAATAATTTCCCGGTCTTTAAGCTTATGATTCAGCAGAGATACATCTAATGCTCCGCAGGCAATATAGCCTTTATCGCTTGATACAGCCATGAAGTTTGTTTTAGGGAGCTTTACAGTGACGGCTGTGAACATATGACCTTCTAAAACAACGGGCGAAATGGTTACCACATTTCCACACTCCTTCCTGCTTAAAGCTTATGAGCAAAAAGGCTGGAAATGAATAGGAAAATGATCCGGTTACAGAGAGTTTTCTCCTGCAAGCGTCCATTCAAGCAAATCACGCATAAATTCCGGCATAAAATATTCCTTTTTCTTTGCATGCCCCATTACCGGATACAATGGACCGAGCGTGAACATATCTGCTGTTGCAATAGAATAGGTCCGGTCAGGATTCAAAGGCTTGCCATTCATATGAACAGAAGAAACGTGCTTACTCCCATCCTTGCCGTACTTATATTCTACGGATATCCCATCATATATCATTTTCCCCATAACCGTCCCCCTGAAGCCAAGTCCCTTTAATTTCAGCTGTTCCATTTCCTCTGTGGATGCCTGGCGGATGATTTCAAGAAGCTGGTCCCCCGGAAGCTCCACCCGGCATGGATTAATCGGATGGGGACAGATGCGGTGCAAATCCTTTCTGGTAACCGGTCCCTTCGGCAAAGACTCCAGAAGCATCCCGGCATTAATCATCGATGCATCTCCGCCGCACCAGGCATGGAGGCTCTTTGCCAGCAGGGCGGCAAATTCCGACTCCTCAAACCAGCGAATCGTAAGTTCCTCCTGAAGTTCCGCAATCGGGCTCTCCAGCAAAGCGATGCTATCAGCTAAATGTGCATTCAGCCTCTCCTCATCCTCGCTGCTTTTCATTCCCTCTGCCATCGATTGTACGGAAGCGGTTTGCTTTCTGATCTCCTTCGACTTTTCATCGTATTCAATCTCTACATGACCCGTATAGGCACCATACTTGCCTGCTCCGCACAGCAGCGATCGTCCAATCCACTTTCCATCTTCAAGTAAATGATGGGTGTGAGCGCCTAAAATGAGATTAAGCTCTGGAAATTGCTCTGCAAGCTTTTCATCGTCAGAAAGACCCAGGTGCGAAAGGATGATAAGATAATCCGAATGCTCTGCAGCATAAGGGAGAACCTCTTTCAGACTGTCAAATGGATCCTCTATGGACCATCCCAGTTTTTCATAAAAGGGCTTGTAATTAACCGTCACCCCAAGCAATCCAATCTTAAAGCCATCAGGCATGGTCAGGATCTCATATGGCTTGGCCCACTCAGGGCGGGAGCCGTCTTTGTAAAACAGGTTGGAAAGAATGACCGGAAATTTGGCCTGCTCATAGAGCTGATCAAGAGAATCATATGGCAGTGTAATTCCTTCATTGTTCCCGATTGTTGCAGCATCGTAACCTAAGTCATTCATCATCTCGATGTTCTTGCTGCCATAGGAAGCTTCACTGATCGGATGAAAACGGTCAACATGATCTCCTATATCAAACAGTAAACTGTATTCGCCGTCCTGATCATGCTTCTTTCTGCCGGATTTTACATAATGAGCAATCCGGGGCCAATTCTCAAAATGGCTGTGAAGGTCATTCGTATGATAAATATGCAGCTTCTTCATTTATTTCTCTCCTTCAGCCTCTTAACTGATTCCTTGCCAGATTAAACGGACTCCTACAATGACGAGGACAATTCTGAGCAATACAAGAATGGTTTTGCTCTTAAGTTTGTTATTAATATACGCGCCAAGCTTGCCCCCTCCATATGCACCGGGGATTAAAGCCAGCGCATACAGCCAGTTTACATTTCCCATAAAAGCATGAATCCCTGAACTCGCAATGGAAGAGAGGAAAATAATAAACATGGACGTACCGACTGCCACATGAGGGGGAAATAAAAAAAGCATAACCATAACAGGCACCATGAGTGATCCTCCGCCAATGCCAAACAGCCCGCCAAGGAAGCCAACTCCGAAGGCAGCAAAAATGCCCGCCAAAGGATGATAGGAATAGCGGATTTCTTTTCCTGCTTCATCTATGTAGATCCGTTCAATCCCCTTTACAGCAGCCCGGTCTGACGCCTTGACCTCTCTCACCTTAATCATAAGAACCGCGGCCATAGCAATCATGAAGATCCCAAACCATAAGGAAAAAGAATCTGCTGAAAAAGAGCGGTTAACCCATGCACCGGCGAGACTCCCGGGACCGCTGCCGAGAAAAAGAATCCAGCCGCTTTTGTAATCCACTCTTTTGTATTTCATATAGGCCAGAGTGGAGGATAGACCCGTGAAAATCAGCACAAACAGCGATGTCCCCACTGCTTCCTGCGGTGTAACTTCTGCTAGAAAGCCCGATAGAAAAAGAAGAGCCGGGACGATAATGATCCCTCCTCCCAATCCTACGAGACTGCCGAGCGTTCCTGCTGCTAAACCAAGTAAAACCAACACTGCCCATTCCATAGCGTATTCCTTCTTCCTCTTCTATTCAAAGTCCAGCAAATTCAGCTGCCTGGACGAAAGATTATCATAACGGATCCCGAGTATTCCGATCAAATCCAAAGCATTGCCTGCTGCATCCCCGCCTGAATTATTATTGAAAAGCACGAAGATTTCCTGTGAATCCTGTTCCAGCTCTTTCAGTTTTTCTGCCCATTCTTCTAATTCTTCCCGGCTATAAAGATACAAGTAGCGGACCTCTCTCCATTCTTCACCACTTCCGGTTTTGTTCCAGCCATGGACATTTCTTCCGTGAAACCGGACCAGCGTTTTAATAGAATCTGTAGGCACCGGTATGGCCGGAATGGATCCCTCCCCTGCCTGGGGCTCATCGCAAATGCTGTGGATCCAGCCTTCACTCCTCATAAAATCTAACGTACGCTCTTTCACATCCGCCTTAAACCAGGACTGGTTCCTGAACTCTAAAGCACAGGGGATATCATTCATACGCTGCTTGCACCAGCGCAAGTATTCCACGTTTTCCTTTTTACAATCAAACCATGGCGGAAATTGAAAAAGAACCATGGCGAGCTTACCCGCAGCCTTTAAGGGACACAAGGAACGGATAAAGGCCTCGAACATCTCTTCTTTTGTTTCAAAGGGAATCTCTCCCCTTTCATGCCCTGTCATCCCCTGATAGGCTTTGACAATAAATTGAAATCCCTCCGGGGTATCTTCAGCCCACTTCTTCATATTCCGCTCAGGCTGCACAGCGTAAAAACTGGCATCAATTTCGACTGCAGGAAAATAAGCGCTGTATTCCTTTAGCTTATCAGCAGGCTTTATCCCATCCGGATAGATGGAATCGTGATCACCCCAGCCCGTTACACCAATTTGAATCATCGCTTTTCCCCTTCCTGCATCCTATCATTTCATTATTATATCAAATGAAGCCCCCTATAAACAAAATCCCTGAGCTGTAACGATCCGGTCACAAAATAGACGGCCAAGTTCCCGGCGATTTGAGAGAAAGGACGTGATATACTATTGAGATAGGAGGGAGAACGTGAAAAAATACCTGATCATATCGGATATTCTCTTTTATCTAATATTGCCATATGCGATCTGGGAGTATGGAAAAGAACCGCTTGGATTTTATTACGCCATGCTTCTTTCCACTGTGCCAGGTATTCTTTATACCATATACCGCTTTTTCTCTGAGAAGCAGTTTAATGTAACCGGACTATTTATCATGGCTTCCTTGAGCATCAACACGATTATTGACCTTCTCTCTCAGAATGCAGAAAGAATGCAGCATAATAATGTATGGGTATCAATCGGCTTCGGCTTGTTCTGGATGGCTTCCATCGCAATAAAAAAACCGTTCGGGCTGTATTTAATGGCGGATATTGCCTTTCTCCAGGGACAAAAACGAGAAGACAGCCTGAAGCTTTATAATCGGCCGAAATTGCTGCCTCTCTTTTACCTATTGAGCTTTGTATTCGCTGTACAAAACTTCCTCAATGCTGCTCTCAGGGCATTCCTGCTCAACCTTTACGGCATTGCCCAATACGATAAAATTCTTTTCTTCATGAAGATTTACGGTTGGGTTTTTACGGTTATTATAATGATTGCCTTTGTTTATACAGGAATGAAGATCAGCGGTGAGACTCCGGGTCCGGATGATTCGGATAAGATGATAAATGGATGATTTAACGCGTTAAAAATGAGGGCTGTCCTGAAAGAATCTTCTCTCTCACCGGGCGGGTCCTAAGCTTCTTCATCCCATTGCGGTTGCGGGAATATCCCTTCCCCATGGAAAGCTGCCCTTCTGCTTCCATCTGCCCAAACAAAAACAGGGAAACGCTGGTATCCGTTTCCCTGTTTTTGTGATCGTGACTTTTTATTCTTTTTTATCGGCCTTTGCTTTAAAGACCTTCATTACTTCTTTTGCCGCATCGGCAATAAGCTTGTCGTTATATTCCGCATCTTTTTCATCCCTGTTTGAAAGAACAGCAAGAACAATCGGATCCCCTTTTGGCGGCCATATGACGGCTATGTCATTTCTCGTACCGTATGATCCCCCGCCTGTTTTATCAGCCACTTCCCAGCCTTTTGGGACACCCGCACGAATTAACTCATCTCCAGTCGTGTTATTCTTCATCCAATCCACTAGTAATTCCCTTTTATCAGCTGGCAATACATCTCCTAGTGCATAAGCCTGAAGACTCGATGCTAGTGCGCGCGCTGTACTGGTATCATGAGTTTCTCCTGGATTGACTTCATTTAGGTAGGGCTCATAACGCTGAGGGTTGGTAACATCATCACCGATCCCCTCTAACGCTTTTTTAAACCCAGCCGGTCCTCCCAGCTGTTTAAGAATAAGATTCCCAGCCGTGTTGTCACTGTAACGAAGGGAAGCATCGGAAAGCTCCTTGAGGGTCATTCCTTTATCAGCATATTTTTCTGTAATCGGACTGTAAGGGACAAGATCCTGCTGGGAATAGAGGATGGTTTGGTCAAGGTCTTCTATTGAATTCTGCTGCAAAAGCGCCCCAACGGCCAGAGCCTTATGAGTAGATGTATAAGCAAAACGCTCATCAGGCTGATAGCTTACAGTTTCGTTTGAACCGGTATCCACCGCAAATACACCGAGTTTGGCATCATATTTTTTTTCAAGCTTGGCAAAATGATGATTGGCCGGACATTGTTGTTTTTGGGACTTAGATTCAGCATCAACATTCTTATTTGTATACCCTGTAAGCACTGCACATGTAAGAAAAAACATTGCTGCAATCATTCCTAAAGGAAAAATCCTGTTCATCAAATAACCCTTTCTTTTTTGAAATTTTCACTAAATCAGAAGGCTGCATGACGGGCCCGGCTAAGTAATTTTCCTTACCTGATTCCTGATAATATTTCCATACAAAAAGCCCTGATATATCCACTATATCAGGGCTTTTGAATCATTAACCGATCGAACCTTCCATCTCGAACTTAATCAGACGGTTCATTTCAACGGCATATTCCATTGGAAGTTCTTTTGTAAATGGCTCGATGAAGCCCATTACGATCATTTCAGTTGCTTCTTCTTCAGAAATTCCGCGGCTCATAAGATAAAACAGCTGCTCTTCAGATACTTTCGAAACTTTCGCTTCGTGCTCTAAAGAAATGTTGTCGTTCAAAATTTCATTGTAAGGAATGGTATCTGATGTGGATTCATTATCCATAATCAGAGTATCGCACTCGATGTTGGAACGGGCGCCTTCCGCTTTGCGTCCAAAATGAACGATACCACGATAGGTTACTTTTCCGCCCTGCTTGGAAATGGACTTCGATACAATGGTGGATGACGTATTCGGTGCAAGGTGGATCATTTTTGCTCCGGCATCCTGGTGCTGTCCTTTTCCTGCAAGTGCAATGGAAAGAGTCATTCCGCGTGCGCCTTCCCCTTTAAGAACCACGGCTGGATACTTCATAGTCAGCTTGGAGCCGATGTTACCATCGATCCATTCCATGGTTGCCTGTGCGTCGCAAACAGCGCGCTTTGTAACAAGGTTGAAGACGTTGTTTGCCCAGTTTTGAATCGTTGTATAACGGCAGTAGCCGCCTTTCTTAACAATTATTTCAACAACCGCACTGTGAAGGGAATTGGTTGTGTATACCGGTGCTGTACAGCCTTCTACGTAATGAACATGTGCACCTTCGTCAACGATAATCAGCGTTCTTTCAAATTGACCCATATTTTCGGAGTTGATGCGGAAATACGCCTGAAGCGGTGTATCCACCTTTACTCCTTTTGGAACATAAATGAAAGATCCGCCCGACCAAACCGCAGAGTTTAATGCTGAAAACTTGTTGTCGGTAGGAGGAATTACTTTGCCCCAGTGCTCGCGGAAAATATCTTCATTTTCTTTCAAAGCACTGTCCGTATCCTTAAATACGATTCCCATTTCTTCAAGGTCTTCCTTCATGTTGTGGTATACAACCTCAGATTCGTACTGCGCAGAAACACCGGCAAGGTATTTTTGCTCAGCTTCAGGAATCCCGAGCTTATCAAAAGTCCGCTTGATTTCCTCAGGGACTTCATCCCACGAACGCTCAGATTTTTCTGATGGTTTTACATAGTACGTAATTTCATCAAAATTAAGGGCATTTAAATCTCCGCCCCATTGAGGCATCGGCATATTGTAAAAATGTTCAAGTGATTTTAAACGGAAATCAAGCATCCACTGAGGCTCTTCCTTCATGCGCGAAATTTCTTCGACGATTTCTTTCGTTAAACCGCGCTTTGAACGGAAGATGGAGACGTCTTTATCAGAAAAGCCGTATTTGTAATCCCCAATATCAGGCATTTTTTTAGCCATCCGTCTTCACTCCTTTTTTCAGATTTTATAATAAATGTCACTGCCCTTGGCTTTGAACACCTTTTTCCATCGCTTTCCATGAGAGCGTCGCACATTTTATGCGGGCCGGGAATTTGGATACTCCTTGCAGAGCTTCGATATCCCCTAAGTCTATCGTATCATCGTATTCATTTCCTTGCATCATATCTGAAAAGATTTCTGACAGTTTTAAAGCCGTTTCAATATCCTGACCCTTGATTGCCTGGGTCATCATGGAGGCGGAAGCCATGGATATGGAGCATCCTTCGCCATCAAACTTCGCATCTGCGACTTTTCCGTCTTCAATCTTCATGGTCAGGTGAATCCGGTCCCCGCAGGTTGGATTGTTCATATCCACGGTCAGGCTATCCTCAAGAGAGCCTTTATTGCGGGGGTTTTTATAATGATCCATGATCACTTGGCGGTACAGTGTATCAAGATTTTGGTTGTTAAAAGACATTTGTGAAGTACTCCTTCGTTTTGATGAGCCCGCTGACGAGCTGATCAATGTCTTCCTCCGTGTTATAGAGATAGAAGCTCGCCCGGGCAGTCGCTGAAACATTCAGCCACTTCATAAGCGGCTGTGCACAGTGATGCCCCGCGCGGACTGCGATTCCCTCGGCATCCAAAACGGTAGCCACATCATGAGGATGGACATCCTCAATATTAAAGGTAACCAGACCTGCACGCTCTTTAGGTCCATAAATCGTAATTCCCTCAATATCGCTCATCTTCTCCATCGCATAGGCAGCAAGCTTATGCTCATGTTCAAGAATGCTGTCAAGACCGACGTCTTCCAGAAAATCAATAGCCGCCCCTAAACCGATGGCTCCCGCAATGATCGGCGTACCTGCTTCAAACTTCCAGGGAAGCTCTTTCCAAGTCGATTCATACAAACCGACGAAATCAATCATTTCACCGCCGAATTCGGCTGGTTCCATGTTTTCAAGAAGTGCCTTTTTCCCATAAAGAACTCCCGTGCCGGTGGGTCCGCACATTTTATGAGCTGAGAAAGCAAAGAAATCACAGTTCAAATCCTGAACATCCACACGCATATGCGGAGTGCTCTGCGCTCCATCCACAACCATAACAGCACCGTGCCTGTGGGCAATCGAACCAATCTCTTTTACAGGATTTATTGTGCCCAAAACGTTTGAAACCTGCATAACAGAGACGATTTTCGTATTTTCCGTAATCGTGTTCTCAGCATCTTCCAAAGAGATGGTTCCATCCTCCTGAAGGGGAATATACTTCAATTGGGCGCCCGTCGCTTTGGCTGCCTGCTGCCATGGAATCACGTTCGCATGGTGCTCCATATGGGTAATGACGATTTCATCGCCCTCTTTTAAATTCTCGCGGGCATAACTTAAGGCAACAATGTTTATTGCAGTTGTAGCTCCTCTAGTGAAGATTACCTCTTCAGATGAGGATGCATTTATGAATTTGCGGACCTTTTCTCTGGCTCCTTCATATCCGTCGGTTGCTTTTGTCCCGAGGGTATGAACACCGCGGTGCACATTTGAGTTATATTCCCGATAGTAAGCTGTCAATGCTTCAATCACTGCGAGCGGCTTTTGAGAAGTCGCTGCGCTGTCCAGATAAACAAGATCCCTTCCGTTGACTTTCTGGTCAAGAATCGGAAACTGTTTTTGGATGGATTGAATATCCATTATCTTACTTTCCTTTCAATCACTTCAACAAGCTGTTTTTTAACACCCTCAACCGGCATCTTCCTTACCACCGGATCAAGGAAGCCAAAAATAACAAGACGTTCTGCTTCAGCCTGTGATATCCCCCTGCTCATCAGATAGAATAGCTGGATCGGATCCACACGGCCAACGGAAGCAGCATGTCCGGCTGTTACATCGTCTTCATCAATTAACAGGATCGGGTTGGCATCTCCGCGGGCTTTTTCGCTAAGCATCAGCACACGGGATTCCTGCTCTGCATTGGATTTAGAAGCGCCAAGCTCAATTTTTCCGATACCGTTAAAAATGGAAGTGGCACTGTCTTTCATCACACCGTGTTTTAAAATGTAGCCTTCAGAGTGTTTTCCGAAGTGAACGACCTTTGTCGTAAAGTTCTGGGATTGTTCTCCCCGTCCTACTACGACAGTTTTGGTGTCCCCAAAAGATCCGTCCCCTACAAGATTGGTTACGTTTTCTGAAACCGTATTTCCGTCGTTCATCATGCCTAGAGCCCACTCGATCCGGGCATCCCGGCCAGCTACACCACGGCGATTTACATAGGAAGTAACATTTTTTGAAAGGGTGTCTACTGCCCCGTATGTTACGCGGGAATTGGTATTGGCAATTACTTCTGTCACGATATTGAAAATCGCTTCTTCCTCACCAACAGAAATATAATTCTCAACATATGTTACAGAGCTGTTATCTTCCGCAACGACTAGCACATGATTAAAGACAGCATTCGCTTTTTCGTGGATAAAAACCGCTTGAAGAGGTGCTTTTAACTCCACGTTTTTTGGTACATAGACAAATGTACCTCCATTTAAAAGGGCTGCGTGCAAAGCCGTGAGCTTATGCTCATCCGTCTTTACCCCGTCCTGCATGAAATATTTCTGAACAAGGCTGCCGTGCTCCTTAACGGCTGTGAAAATATCCGCCACGATCACTCCGTTTGCTTTTGCTTCTTCTGACAGCGAAACATAGGCTGGAGTATGATCTCGCTGAATGTAAAGGGTCTGGTCCTGGTCTTCAGAATCTACAAGGATTTTAACCGCTTCATCCAGTTCATCAAGAGATGTATACGCCTGGCTGTCAACGGTATGCCGGGTAAACTCTGTGAAGTTCCAGTTCTTAATATTCGTTTTATCCGGTTTTGGCATCGGAAGGTCTTCGGACTTCTCCATCGCCTGCAAGCGAAGGTTCTTCATCCAATCCGGTTCGCCGTTCTTAGCAGAAAAGCCGGCTACATAATCTTTATCGAATTTGATTTGCGTTTCCAAATTGAGCCCTCCTAACGCTTACGCTTCTTGTCCGACAGTTTCGTCTTCGATCCCAAGTTCTTCTTTGATCCACTCATAGCCTTCCGCTTCAAGACGCTGAGCAAGCTCAGGTCCGCCGGATTTCACTACGCGTCCCTGCATCATTACATGAACCTTATCCGGTGTAATGTAGTTAAGAAGGCGCTGATAGTGGGTAATGATCAGGCATCCGAAGTTTTCGTTGCGCATTTGGTTGATTCCTTTGGAAACGACCTTAAGAGCATCAATATCCAAACCTGAGTCTATTTCATCAAGGATCGCGATTTTCGGTTCAATCATCATCAGCTGAAGGATTTCATTGCGCTTTTTCTCCCCGCCGGAAAACCCTTCATTCAGATAACGCTGAGCCATATCTGGATCCATTTCAAGGTATTCCATGTTTTCATCCATTTTGCGGATGAATTTCATTAGAGAAATTTCTTGTCCTTCTTCACGGCGTGCGTTAATAGAAGAACGAAGGAAGTCAGCATTTGTAACACCGCTGATTTCGCTTGGGTATTGCATGGCGAGGAACAGTCCTGCGCGTGCGCGCTCATCTACTTCCATTTCCAGAACATCTTCACCGTCAAACGTGATGCTGCCTTTTGTTACTTCGTACTTAGGATGTCCCATAATAGCAGAAGAAAGAGTGGATTTACCCGTTCCGTTCGGTCCCATAATTGCATGGAATTCCCCGCTCTTGACTTCAAGGTTGACCCCTTTCAGAATTTCTTTCCCGTCGATCTCAACGTGTAAATCCTTAATAGTTAAAGTTGAACCTGACATGTTACTACCTCCATCGATAACGGATTTTATGCGTAAAGAACAGCTTGTGACGCCGGCTGTGGACCTCCCTGCAAACCCGTGCAGAAGCGCGGAAATGCGGAAAACGTTCAAGACGCGCGGCAGGTCACTGCCCTTCTTTCCAGCAGTTTTAAAAACAAATGATTCTCATTTTATTCTCATTCTAATCTTATAACAAATGAAATCTGAATACAACCGTTACACAGTTCCATATTCTTTATGTAGATCAGGCAGCTTTTCAGAAAGGAAACCTTCTTACACAAGCGCCCGGTGACCCAATCATACCATTATATCAGCAAAAAACCGAACTCAACAAAAAAAGGGCCGTGCATTCACGGCCAGCTTTTCATTCTATTATTGATGTGCTTTCCGATTATGGGCTGCGGCCATTCTCATACTTTCACGATAGCTTTTTTCACGTTCCTGTTCAACTTTAAGACGATTATCAAGTTTACGGCCATATTCTGCATAACTCATACCATGTGCCTGATGCATTGCTTTTTCCATTTCGGCCGTATGTTCCAATTCCAGCTTTTGCTGAGTAAGAATAATGAATCATCCTTTCGGTTTTTTCAACAGTTTCATCATACCAAACTGCTGTTTTATTTCCAATGCGGCTGAGAGGCTGTAAAATCCTTTCACTTATGAGTTAGCCTGATTAGCGAAACCCTAAACCTCTATTGGCAGTTTTGCTTGCAAATGCTTCGTTTTAGACAGTGCTTTTGAACTGCCCCCACTTAATTTAAAATTTGAAGTGGGGGATTCCTAAGAACACGGGCGTATCCGCCCGTTATTGATTAGGCGATCCCCGCAGTCCCTGCGGTTAGAAGCCTCAAGGCTTCGGTCAGAATATTTTGGCTCGCATTTGCATCACGGTCGTGGCGTATGCCGCACGACGGACAGTCCCACGTTCGCAAGGCGAGACTGTTTACTTCTTTGTGGCGATAGCCGCAATGGGAACAGAGCTGGCTCGACGGGAAACTTTTTCCGACAGCGATGACCTGTTTGCCGTACCATTTGGCTTTGTATTCGAGCATTGAACGAAACTCGGACCAGCTCGCTTCGCTGATCGCTTTTGCGAGTTTACGGTTTTGAATCATATTTTTCACTATTAAGTCTTCGATGCCAATCACGTCGTGGTTTTTGACGATCTCGGTCGAAATCTTATGAAGATAATCGTTTCGTGCGTTCACGATGCGTTCGTGGATAAGGGCAACTTTCGTCTTTTGCTTTTTCCAGTTACTTGAACCGAAGGTTCTGCGGGACAAGACACGCTGTGCTTTGGCGAGCTTTTCTTCGAGGTTTCGAAAAAACCTTGGGTTTTGGTAAATCGTCCCGTTTGAGAGGACGGCGAAACTCTTTAACCCAACATCGATGCCAACTGAAGAGTCTGCCTTTTGCAGCTCGGCGACTTCCGTCTCGGCTAGAAGCGAAACAAAGTATTTGCCGCTCGGGCTTCGCCTCACGGTCGCACTGAGGATGCGGCCTTCGACCTCGCGGCTTTTGGCAAATGTCACAGCCCCGAGCTTCGGGAGTTTGATCTTTTTACCGACGATGGCGATGTTGCCGTTCGTTTGTTTCGTGGTGTAGGACTGGACTGGGTTATTCTTTGACTTAAAAATGGGCTTTTCGTTTTGTTTTTTAAAGTAACGGGTGTAAGCGTCCGCTAAATTTTTCAGCGACGACTGGAGGGAGACGCTGTCGACCTCTTTCAGCCAAAGCAGCTCTTTTTTCAATACGGTAAGCAACGCGGAACAGGTGTTATACGTGAGCCCTCTTTGAGTCGATTGATAGGCGTCCTCCCATTTCCGAAGAAAATGATTGAACACGTAGCGGGAGCACCCGATCGTTTTGTTGATAAGAATTTCCTGTTCTTTGTCTGGATAGATCCGAAACTTATAGGCTTTGTGTGTTTTCAAAACAGTTCACCCCCTCTGTCTATTATAGGGAACTGACGTTCTTTTATTCAAGTGAAAAAGCAATTCATCCCCCACTTTACACTACGTAGGAAGTGGGGGTCTTCTCGCCAGAGAGGATAAATTTTTTATTAAAGTGCTCTGTAAAACATAGCTGTTAATTGCAGCCTGCAGGCGTTCACTTAGGGCTTTGACCCTCCTCCTAGCTTCGCGGCTGCCGTGTCTCACCTCACCCGCTGCTTTCAAGCATAAAATCTTGCGCCTTCCGCTCCAATCAACAGCCGTTAAAATCTGCACCACCCTTTAACAAAGCTAAAAAAAGAGCCGAAAATCCGGGCTCTTTTCACCATCGTCTTATTGTTTAAGCTGATTAAGCTCAGTCATACATTCCTGAACAAGGGTCACTGCCTGGCTCATCGCTGCACCGCCGCCAAACGCTGCAGTTACGCCAATTGCCTCCAGAATTTCCTTTTCACTTGCTCCCTGATCGAGGCAGCCCTTTGTATGATAGATGATGCAATATTCATCCTGTGAATATAGACTGATTCCGAGAGCAATCAGCTGCTTGTCCTTTTGGGAGAGCTCCCCTGCCTGAAAACATGCTTCCGTGAATGCATTATACTGATGTGCAAGGTCGGGCATTTTTTGAGTAAAGGCTCCCAGACCCATCTTATACTGGTGCAGGGCGGCTTCTGTTGAGTTGCGCGGCTCCATATGTTCCATCCTATTCCACTCCCATTTATAAATGTCAGAGTTAGTATGCCACGAAACATATAAGACATGCACACTCAGTTCTGACCTCGTTTCAATCGGAGACCGGGCTTGAATGGTCTGTTTTCAGATAGTAAAAAAGAGCTCCAAATGGGGCTCTTTTTCGTTTTTACTTATCTACCGGTACAACTGCACCCTCGTATTTTTCTTCGATGAACTTTTGAATTTCTTCTGAGTGAAGAACTTCTACAAGCGCTTTTACTTCTTTTTTACCTTCATCCCCTTTGTTGACAGCGATGATGTTAACATATGGAGAGTCAGCGCCTTCAAGTGCAATCGCATCGTTTTGCGGGCTAAGTCCGGCGTCAATCGCATAGTTCGTATTGATTAGAACTGCATCCCCTTCATCATTGTTGTAGATTTGCGGAAGAAGGCTGGCTTCAACGTCTGCTTTGAATTGGATGTCTTTGCTGTTTTCTGCAATATCTTCAACAGTTGCCGTCGTCTTTTCCACTCCCTCTTTCAGCTTAATTAACCCTTCGCTTTCAAGCATAGTAAGGATGCGGCCGTGGTCTGCTACTGAATTGCTCATGATGATCGTTGCACCCTCTGGAAGCTCTTCAAGTGATTTGTATTTTTTTGAGTAAACACCGATTGGTTCAATGTGGATCCCGCCTGCATTAACAAAGTCATAGTCTTCATTTTCTGCCATTTGGGATTCAAGATACGGGATGTGCTGGAAGTAGTTCGCATCCAGCTCTTCTCCTGCAAGCGATTTGTTAGGCAGGATGTAGTCCTGGAAGGTTTTAATTTCAAGCTCTACACCTTGTTCTTCAAGCAAAGGCTTTGCCTCTTCCAAAATTTCTGCATGCGGAACGTTAGACGCACCAACGATGAGCTTGCTGCTCTCACTGCTGCCTGCTTCTCCGGAACCGGCTGTGCCGCAGGCCGCTAAAGCAAAAGCGGATACTGCAAATACTGAGCTTAATAATAATTTTTTCATTAAAAATTCCCCCTAGCGTTTGTCTATTCTTTTAGTTATTTGATCTCCAATAAATTGGATGATAAATACAATAATCAATATCAATACGGTGGCCACTAACGTGACTTGGCTGTTGCTTCGCTGAAAGCCTTCCAGATAAGCAAGGTCCCCCAGCCCCCCTGCACCGATGACTCCAGCCATAGCCGAGTAGCCGACTAAAGCGATTGCCGTCACGGTAATACCTGAAGCGAGGGCTGGCATCGATTCGGGAAGCAGAACTTTTGTAATAATTGTAAAAGTGGAAGCTCCCATAGATTTTGCTGCTTCAATGACCCCTTTATCAATTTCCCGCAATCCAATTTCAACCATTCTTGCGTAGAATGGAGCTGCTCCTATAATTAAAGCTGGAAGTGCTGCTTCTGCTCCGAGCATCGATCCCACCAAAGCCTTTGTAAATGGAATCAGCAAGATGATTAAAAGGATAAAAGGGATGGATCGGAACACGTTCACAGTAGCTGATATGATGAAATTCACGAATCTGTTTTCCCATATGTTCCCTTTTGATGTGAGGAATAAAAGCAAGCCAAGGATTATTCCCAGAATAAACGTAACGAGCACGGAAATTCCCGTCATATAAAGCGTTTCAAAAGTTGCTTCCCAAACATTTTCCCATTTGACTTCCGGAAATAATTGCTCAAGCATGGGCAACTACCTCCACTTCTACATGATGATCATATAAAAATTGCAAAGCGCGATCCATTTCTGTTTCTTCTCCATCTATGTAGAGAAACAGGGCTCCATATGCCCCGCTTTGTGTTTGCGAGATCTTTCCTTGAAGAATATTCACCTTCACGTCGTAATTTTTGATTAACCCGGTAACGACCGGCTGCTCTGTAGAATCCCCTACAAAGGTGAGCTGGACAATCCGGCCGGTAGGGTAGGAATCAATGAGATGAGCGATGGTCTCCCTTGTTTCTTCAGGCTCTGTCACCTGCTGGACAAATCGTTTTGTGATTGGTGCCTGAGGCTTTCTGAAGACAGTAAGCACCTCTCCCTCCTCCACAATCTTACCTTCCTCCATCACAGCTACTTTATGGCAGATCTTGCGTATTACATGCATTTCATGGGTGATAAGGACGATTGTCAGTCCAAGCCTTTGATTGATATCGACGAGAAGCTCGAGGATTGAATCGGTCGTCTGCGGATCAAGGGCTGAGGTTGCTTCATCACAAAGAAGAACTTTTGGGTTATTGGCAAGCGCTCTGGCAATGCCTACACGCTGCTTTTGGCCGCCGCTGAGCTGGGCCGGGTAAGCATTTTCCCTTCCCTCTAATCCGACCAGCCGGATTAACTCTTTAACACGTTCTTTTCTTTCAGCTGCAGGGAAGCCTGCTATTTCAAGCGGGAACGCTATGTTCTCACTTACAGTCCTGGACCATAAAAGATTAAAGTGCTGGAATATCATGCTGATTTTCTGTCTTGCCTTTCGGAGCTTTCTCCCCTTAATAACTCCAATTCTATTACCCGCTACTTCGATGCTGCCTTCTGTCGGTGTTTCCAGCCCATTAAGGAGCCGGATGAGCGAGCTTTTTCCTGCACCGCTGTATCCGATGATCCCGAAGATTTCTCCTTTTTCCACTTCGAGGTTCACCTTATCTACAGCTTTGATGTTTCCAGATTTGACGGAATAAATTTTAGATACGTTTGTTAATGTGATCATGCTCCCACCTTCTTTCTCCATCGATCTGAAACAGAAAATGCCTTTCTGCGTAGACAAGCAGAAAGGCATTAAACGTAAGGTTACCTTTCTCTCATCTTTCAAAATGCAGCGCATTTTGAGTGAATTGGCACCAATTTCAGTCATAAAACTGACGGTTGCCGGGCTTCATAGGGCACTTCCCTCCACCTCTCTTTATAAGAGAACAATCTATTATTAAATTATGATGGTTTTAAATTTTAAAAATATTTCAGATCTGACAGTGATTTTATCACGGGGAAAAGGGTGTGTCAATGTAAAACCTTTAAATAATTTTCTCCCTCTTCCCGCCGTTGCAGCCGGACTCTTGTTTATTTCCCGAGAAATATGGAGATTACGGGGGAAATAACACGGATATATAGAATAGAAACGCCGCGTTATGCGCCGTTCTGTTTAATAAGCTTATATAAAAATTCCACTGATTGAAAGGCGTACTGCTTAGTGTGAAGCTTCCCTTTTTCAAAAATAAGCAGGCACGGAACACTCTCTACTTCCCAGCGTTCAGGGAATCCCGGCAAATAATTTAAATTTGCCATATGGATATCTGTTTCCGGTACCGTTTCATCCACTACCGTAAGCATCCTTTTTGCGAGCTGGCAAGTTCCGCAAAAAGGAGTATAAAGATACAAGATTAAGCGATCTTCTTCAATCAATGAAGACAGTTGCTTTTCATTTACTTCAATCATGATAAAACCAGAACTCCCTGCTATAAATATTTCGCCTGAACATCAATATTTGCACTCAGCAGTACGGAAGCAATATGATGCTCTGGTGCTGAAGCTACTTCTTTATACATTTTATCAATGTATAAATGCGAAGCCTCCGGAAATTCTCTTACAAATTGTTTTCTCAGTTTTTCTCCTGCTTCGTCCGTATCCACCAATATATACACATCATTTTCAAAATACTCATCAATTAGTTCATCCATTTTGGTGAGACTGATTGTTCCATTCGTACATATAATTTCTATAGGCTCGTTAATGACTGCCTGTATTTTTTTCTTGTCGGATTTCCCTTCAACAATAATGATTTTAGCAGCCTCTGACATGACCATCACCTGTTCATTTTGTCTTTCTTTAGTTTATTCTCTTTTCCTTGTGTTGTTTCCTGCCGGGAGGATACAGGGTCTATGCAAAAGACCGGCGCCTGCCTGCTGCTAAAGCATATAAGGCAGTGGACGGCTCCACTGCCTTATGCTTAACACCAGCCGTTCTCATCATCGCAATCCACATATTTCTGATCGGGTTCCTGTGTAACGTCTGCCATTTGAAAAAAACGGTTTTGTGATGCCTCAATCCCTTTTTTCAATTCAAAGCGGCTGCCGTTGTCACCATACGTCATTTTGCCAATGTGTTCGTGCTGCAAATATAAATTCATTTCTCCATTTTCAAACTTGCCTGTTATTCGATCTGTCACATCGATACGCTGTTTTTTCAAAGTCAAATTAAGCCCTCCTTTTCCTATATAGGATGGCCTAACTTGATTTTTGAAATGCTGGTTAAATTAGTCTTCGTTGGTCATTTCTGTGTATTGCTCTGCCGTCATGAGACCTTCGATTTCACTTGAATCTGCAGGCTCTATTACGATCATCCAAGCTTTTTCATATGGAGAATCATTTACATATTCAGGATTATCATCAAGGTCTTCATTCACTTCTACTACTTTTCCGCTGATTGGTGCATAAAGCTCGGAAACCGTTTTAACAGATTCTACAGAACCGAAAGGCTCATCTGCTTTAATTTCAGTACCTGCTTCAGGAAGCTCTACAAACACGATATCCCCAAGCTCAGATTGTGCAAAATGTGTAATCCCCACTCGTACTTTATCGCCTTCAACCTTTACCCATTCATGTTCCTCAGAATAACGAAGATCGTTTGGTGTCGTCATTTTATTCCCTCCATGAGTCAATTGTTAATGGAAAAGACAGAGTCTCTTCTTCGTATAAAAAATTTGTCCGCCATTAGCTGCTGAGCTTTAGCGAAGCTGCGCATCCTTCCGAACCCCTTTAAAAATGGACAGTTCTTCTGCTGCGCTGTCTGCATATCATCTTATTTCCACACCTGCTCAAACTCATTTTCTTTGAAGCCAAGTGTGACGTTCTGTCCGTCAGATACAATCGGCCTTTTGATAAGCATACCATCTGATGACAGCACAGAAAATATTTCATCCTCGGACATGCTGCTTAAGCGGTCCTTAAGTCCAAGCTCTCTATACTTCTGGCCGCTTGTATTAAAGAATTTCTTAAGTTCCAGACCACTCTTGGCGTAAAGGTTCTTAAGCTCTTCCTTTCCCGGAGGATTTTCAGAAATATGTATTGTATTTAATTCATGCCCGTGCTCTTCAAGCCATGTTTTTGCCTTTCTGCACGTGCTGCACTTAGGATACCAATAGAAATCCAATGCAATCCTCCTTATTGTATCACGCTGCCTGCGGAATAGGGTGAAATATACATTCTCCTCCGGCAGCGGCTGCAGATTTTCATACAGCCCTATTTTACCCGGCTTGGTCTGCCGTTTGCAAGGATGGGACTTTTCCATACAGATAAGGAGCGCACAGACCATTCGGCTGTGCGCTCCAGAATCTCGACCGTTTATTGAACGTAGCGATTTGCATCGATGATTGCTGCTGCAATCTCGCGTTTTTTTGCAATGACGTTTATTGGAGTAAATCGCGTAAATTTGCGAAGAGCGGAAATCATCATTCTTAGTGAATCACCCGTTTCAATGGCGATTAATGACTCCTTGGCATGTGCTTCAATTTCATTAAATGCCTCTTGGCAATACACTTGAGTGTAAAGAAGCTTTTGACTGTTCTTCGCTTCTCCGGAAGCTGCAATTGCTTTTTCAGTGCGCAGAATGGCTGATTCCATCGCGTAAATATTGCTCACTATATCCGCTATATTCACAAGAACTTCCTGCTCTTTTTGAAGCTCCTGGCCATATTTTTGAGCTGCAAGACCGGCAATCATCAAGCCGATTTTCTTCGCGTTTTTAAGCAGGTGTTTTTCTTGCTCAAGAGTTCCCTCACCGACTTCTTCCGGCATAAGCATCATCAATTCTTCTTGCAATGCCTGTGCTTTTTGCAGAAGCGGAAGCTCACCCTTCATTGCCTTGCGGAGGAAAGTACCCGGCACCAGAAGCCGGTTAATTTCATTTGTTCCTTCAAAAATCCGGTTGATGCGGGAATCACGGTAAGCTCTTTCCACCTCATATTCCTGCATAAATCCATATCCGCCATGAATTTGTACGCCTTCATCAGCCACATAATCAAGTGTTTCTGATCCGAGGACTTTACCAAGGGAACACTCGATGGCGTACTCAGCGATTGACGCAGCAACAGCGCGGCCATCCTTCTGTTCTTCGTCGGAAAGCAGCCCCATTCTTTCTTCAAAAAGGCCAACTGTTCGGTATACAGAGCTTTCCATCGCATATGTTTTGGATGCCATGTTAGCCAGTTTTTCCTGAATAAGTGAGAACTTTGAAATCGGAGTTTTAAACTGCTGGCGCTGATTGGCATACTGAACGGATACATCAATGATCCGCTTTGAACCGCCAATGGTTCCAACTGCCAGCTTATAGCGGCCGATGTTCAGGATATTAAAGGCAATGACATGTCCTTTTCCAAGTTCACCAAGCAGGTTTTCCTTTGGAACCATTGCATCTTCGAGTATCAGCGTTCTCGTGGACGAGCCTTTGATTCCCATCTTTTTCTCCTCTGGACCTGTTGAAACGCCAGGGAATTCTTTCTCCACGATGAATGCGGAAAAATGCTCTCCATCCACCTTTGCATAGACGACAAACACGTCAGCAAATGCGGAGTTTGTAATCCACTGTTTTTCACCATTCAGAACGTAGTGGGTTCCCTCTGCGTTAAGCTTCGCCGTTGTTCTTGCGCCTAATGCATCAGACCCGGAGCCCGGCTCAGTAAGTGCATAGGCTGCAATTCTCTGCCCTGCTGCCAAGTCTGGAAGGTATTGATTTTTCTGATCTTCGTTCCCGAAAAGTACGATAGGCAAGGACCCAATCCCTACATGGGCTCCATACGACAGCGAAAAGCTTCCGGCACGGGAGAATTTTTCAGTGATTAGTGCGGAACTGATTTTATCTAGTCCAAGTCCGCCGTAAGCTTCAGGTACATCCGCTCCCAGCAGTCCTAACTCTCCTGCCTTCTTTAAAAGCTTTACAGACTTATCAAACTCATGTTTTTCAATATCTTCAAGCTGTGGAAGGACGTCATTTACGACAAAGTCCTCTGTCGTTTTAGCAATCATTTTGTGCTCTTCTGTGAAATCCTCCGGTGTAAAGACACGGTCGTATGAAGTATCCTCGATTAAAAAGCTTCCGCCTTTACTGACTGTTTCCAATGATTTTGCCATAGTATAAACCCTCCAATTTTTTTACTGGATATTTTTCAACAATAATCAGACAGCCGGGAAGCCGGCCGGTCCTCATACACGTCACGGCTTCCTTTTAGAAGTCTGTTAGATTAATTCAAAGACGCCTGCGGCACCCATTCCGCCGCCGATGCACATGGTTACGACGCCAAACTGTTCATTTCTTCGTTTCATTTCGTGAATAAGGGATAGCGTAAGCTTCGCACCCGTGCATCCGAGCGGGTGACCGATGGCGATTGCCCCCCCGTTTACATTTACTTTCTCTTCATCTAATCCCAGTTCACGGATGACCTGCAGGGATTGGGAAGCAAATGCTTCGTTCAGTTCAAATAGGCCTACATCCGAAACCGCCAGACCGGCAAGCTTCAACGCCTTTGGAATGGCTGCGACCGGGCCGATCCCCATTACTTCAGGGGGAACGCCTGCAACGGCAAAGGAGCGGAACTTCACCATTGGAGCTAATCCGAGCGCCTCGGCTTTTTCACGGTCCATGACCATCACAGCTGCTGCTCCGTCGCTTGTTTGGGATGAATTCCCAGCCGTTACGGATCCCCTGACATTAAACACCGGACGGAGTTTTCCAAGCACGTCCTGTGTTGTACCGGGACGGACCCCTTCATCCTTTGAGAAAAGAATGGATTTTTCCTGCAGTTTATTGTCTGATCCTACAGTACGAAGGGTTACTTCAACCGGAACGATTTCTTCATCGAATTTGCCTTCCAGAATGGCAGCGGCTGCCCGCTGATGGCTTCGTACAGCAAATGCATCCTGATCTTCGCGGCTTACTCCGTATTTCTGTGCAACCTGCTCCGCTGTATGGCCCATTCCCATATAATATTCAGGGGCTTCCTCAGCAAGCCTGGCATTAGGTCGTACTGTATGCCCCATCATCGGTACGAGGCTCATCGATTCAGCCCCTCCTGCAATAATGGTATCCGAGTGTCCCAGCATGATTTTCTCTGATGCATAGGCAATTGTTTGGAGACCGGATGAACAATAGCGGTTGATTGTGACCGCCGGCACCGTATGTGGCAGCCCTGCCAGCGCGCCGATATTTCTTGCCATATTTAAGCCTTGTTCAGCTTCCGGCATCGCACATCCAATAATTAAATCATCAATGTTGCCTTCATAGCCGCCTGCGCGTTTCAGTGTCTCTTTTACTGCCAACGCCCCCAGATCATCAGGGCGCACGCTTGCAAGTGTTCCTTTTTTAGCTCTGCCTACAGGTGTTCTGGCACCTGCTACAATGACTGCTTCTCTCATTTGATGCCCCTCCCTTAGTTTCGTAATGGTTTGCCTTTGACAAGCATATGCTGCATCCGCTGCTGCGATTTTCCTTCTGCTACAAGACTTAAGAACGCTTCTCTTTCCAGGTCAAGCAAATACTGTTCATCTACCTTCGTGCCAAACGGAATTTTGCCTCCCGCAATGACGTAAGCCAATTTTTTGGCGATCTTTAAATCATGCTCAGAAATAAACCCTGAAAGATGCATCGTCTGTGCTGCCAGGAGGAGGGTCGCATATCCGGATTCCCCTGTGACCGGCACCTTTTCTTTTACTGGAGGACGGTAGCCGTTTTCATGCAGCTGAAGGACCGTCCGCTTGGCATCATGCAATAAATGATCGCCGTTCATGCTGATCCCGTCACTGGCATCAAGGAAATGGCTGTCTCTTGCTTCGGCTGCTGAAGTGGATACTTTAGCCATGGCGATTGTTTCAAACACTTTATTGGCTACACTTTGCAGATCAAAGTCCATTCCTTTAGGAACGCTGTTTAAATGCTTGATATAAAGCTCTTTATTTCCGCCGCCTCCCGGTATAAGGCCTACTCCCGCTTCAACAAGTCCCATGTAGGTTTCGCTCGAGGCCTGAATTCTTGCAGCAGGAAGACAAATTTCTGCTCCTCCCCCTAAGGACATTCCAAAAGGAGCAGCGACTACCGGCTTCGGGCTGTATTTGATTTTTTGCATCGCCTGCTGGAAATGACGGACTACCATATCAATCTCATAATAATTGTCGTCCTGGGCTTCCATTAAAATCATCGCAAGGTTCGCTCCGACACAAAAGTTTTTCCCCTGGTTTCCTATAACAAGCCCTTTGTAATTCACAGCCACTTCATCAATGGCATAATTGATCATCTGAATAATATCCATTCCGATCGCATTGCTTTGTGAATGGAATTCAAGCAGAGCAACTCCATCCCCTAAGTCGATCAGACTGGCACCGCTGTTTTTTCTGATGACTCCCTTTGATTCTTTCAGCGATTTTAAATTTATCGCTTTTTCGCTTGTCTCAATACGGCGATATTCTCCTCGGTTATAGAAAAAGCGGACGCCGTTTTCTTCCAGGTAGAAGGAGGAATGCCCTTTTTCCAGCATGTCCTGCACCCATTCAGGAATCTCGTATCCTTCTTCCTGCAGTTTAGCAGCTGATTTTTCAAGGCCTATCGCATCCCAAAGTTCAAACGGCCCTTTATCCCATCCAAATCCCCACTTCATTGCCTGATCGATTGAAACGATATCATCAGCTATTTCGCCTAAAAGCTTCGCAGAGTAAATGAGGGTTGGAGCTGTAATTCCCCAGAGCAGCTCGCCGGCACGGTCATCCGCGTAAATAAGCGCTTTCAGTTTTGCAGAACCTTTAGCCTGTTTCGCCATTTCGATTGAAGGGGCGCTGAGTTTTCTTCTTTCTGTGTACTCCATAGCGGATGGGTCCAGTTCCAGGATTTCTTTGCCTTCTTTCTTGAAAAATCCCTGACCTGATTTAGCTCCAAGCCAGCCATTCTCAAGCATCTGTTTCATGAAAGGTGGTACGTCGAAAACGTCCTTTTCTTTTTCATCCACATTGTCATATACGTTGTTGGCGACATGGACAAACGTATCGAGTCCAACAACATCCAAGGTGCGGAAGGTGGCACTTTTAGGCCGCCCAATCAGCGGACCTGTAACAGAATCCACTTCTCCTACGCTGTAGCCTTTTTCTACCATCTCTTTTACCGTAATGAGGAGCCCGTAAGTTCCGATCCGGTTTCCAATGAAATTTGGTGTATCTTTTGCGAGCACTACACCTTTTCCAAGAACGTCTTCCCCGAACGTTCTCATAAAGTTCAGAACATTTTCATCTGTATCTTTCGTTGGTATCACTTCAAGCAGCTTCAGATACCGGGGCGGGTTAAAAAAGTGTGTCCCGAGGAAATGCTTTCTGAACTCCTCTGAGCACTCTGAGGCCATCGCTTCAATGGAAATTCCTGACGTATTGGAGCTTACAATGCTTCCCTTTTTCCTGAACACCTCTACCTGTGCAAACACTTTTCTTTTAATTTCCAGATTTTCTACGACTACTTCTATAATCCAATCTGCTTCTGCCAAACGCTGCATATCATCTTCAAAGTTGCCCGCTTCAATCAAGCCGAGATTATTTTTAGACGTTAACGGCGCCGGTTTTTGCTTAAGCAATTTCTGAATAGATTGAGCTGATAAACGATTTCGAACAGCAGGATCTTCCAATGTCAGCCCTTTTTTCTGCTCATCCCCTGTGAGCTCTCCGGGCACGATATCCAATAGCAAAACAGGGATCCCGATGTTTGCTAAAAGTGCTGCAATTCCGGAACCCATGACGCCGGATCCAAGCACCGCAGCTTTATTAATTTGCTGGACCATAAGTTTTCCCCCTTGTTTGAATGAATGTTCATTCATTTTTTGCTTAAAAAAATAGTTCCTTCTCATTACTAATATAAAAGATTTTGAAAATTTCTTCAATACATTTCATGGAATTCCTTTGATTTTTTCAGATCATGATGAGAACGATAAGATACGGAGGTGAAATCAAAGTGGCAAAATTGAAGAAAGATCCATCCAAAGGCGGCGTCAGTGCTGCGAGTGTTAAGGGAAATGCGGGTCCTGTCAATGAACATGATGGCGGGGGCAAGCGTACCAGCACAAACCAGCAATACAAAAAGCATAATATGGGAGAGTCTTAATCAGCGGAATCCTTCTGCTTATGCAGGAGGATTCCCCGTTTATCCCGAATCAGCTGGTGATAGCCTATTTTTTAATGACACCCTTCAATACGAAGGCCACATTTGCAGGACGCTCTGCGAGTCTCCGCATAAAATACCCATACCAGTCGTTCCCATATGGAACGTAAACGCGCATTTTATAGCCTTCACTGACAAGCTCCAGCTGCCTTTCGGGACGAATTCCAAACAGCATCTGAAATTCAAACTGATCATGCGGGATGCTGTACTCTTTTACAATTTGCTTTGTATACTCGATAATTGCTTCATCGTGAGTGGCTATTGCCGTATAGTTTCCATTTAAAAGGTGCATTTTAATGATTTTCTTAAAATTGTCGTCCACATCTTTCTTTTCTGGAAATGCAACTTGAGGAGATTCTTTATAGGCTCCCTTAACGAGCCGAAGATTCGGACTGTATTTATTCAGTTCTTTCATATCATCTTCTGTACGGTATAAATAAGCCTGAATGACTGTACCTACATTCTCGTACTCTTCCTTCAGCTTTTTAAAAATTTCAATAGTCTTGGCGCATCGGCTGTAGTCTTCCATATCGATGGTAACAAAGACATTGTTTTTCTTGGCAGCTTCAAGAATTCTCCGCATGTTGTTCATCACAAGGGCATCTGAAATATCGAGGCCCATGGAGGTCATTTTTAAAGACAGCTGGGAATCCAGACGCTCCCTTCCGATTGCTTCTATTGCTTTAATGGAGTTATCAGCCATTTCATTGGCTTCATCCGCATGATCTACAAATTCGCCCAAGTAATCAATCGTGACATCTAATCCTTTGCTGTTAAGCTGTCTGATCGCCTCAGCAGCAAGCTCAATTGTTTCACCGGCTACAAACCGGGCAGCCCCGAATTTTAAGCCGTACTTTTTCGCTACTTTCGTCAGGCCTCTATTTTTTGACAAAAACAAGAAAAAATTGCGCATCACCTGTTCCATCCTCATTCCTCCTGAAAACGCATACATTATATTCAAAAAATAAAAAAGTGCACAATCTGCAATTGAAGCCGTTATGTAAAGCGCCTTCAATTATAAGTATTTTACCACCTTTCTGACTATTTGAATATCATTTTATCGGGAAAAGTCGTTTCCTGTCAGATGGATAGACTATTCCACAGCTGTGGCTGATTTTTAACACCTGCTGATTGGGGCGGCGAGTGCAGGGCGAAACCACTGGATAGCTAACGCATGCACCGTTAATCAAGAGCTGAGACAGACAGATGTATAAATAGGCTTTGTTCAAACATGGTGCTTGGTTTTTACTCCTGCTGATTGGAGCTGCGAGTTAGGATCAGCGGGACTGGCGAGGCTTTTTATTGGTGACGCCGGGAGAAGGCTTGCACCCGCCATTGGATAAGCAAATGCCTTCAAGCTGCAAAAACAGTCAAGTTTAACTGAGCTTATGAATAAAAATTGGCCCGCTGGAGGAACGATAACATAGATACGCAAAATAAGGAGGAGTTCGTATGCAGCAGCAGCCAATGCAAAACCAGACAGAAAGCGTCATGCCTCAGCCGCCGAATGTTGTTTCAACAAAAGATCATCTCTACCTGCAGGATATGCTTTCATGGAATCTTTTGGCCATGAAAAAAGCACATTTTTTTGCTCAAGCCTGCCAAAACCAAGAGTTGAAGATGGAGCTTGAAAAGGCCGGCCAAATGCATAACCGGCATTATCAGACCATCCTGGCCCATCTTCAGCCGCAGCAAGCCCAGTCTCAGCCGCCGCTTCAATAATTAATGGATTGGAAAGGAGATCGATATCATGAATCAAAATCAGCAGCAAGGCAAGATCGGCAATCCGGAAACCCAAGTGCCGAAAACTCCGCAAATGAACGAGAGAGATTTCGTGAATGATGTACTTGCTACAGAAAAGTACATGACCGATGCATATTGTACGGCTATGAACGAAATGAGCCATGAAAGCCTTTATAAAGATGTTCAGGCCATCTTCAATGAGACTCAAAATTGTCAAAGAGACTTGTACAATCTGATGTTTAAGCACGGCTGGTACAAGGTCGAAGCAGAACAGCCTCAGAAAATGCAGCAGTCCTACCAGCAATTTTCCGGGTACAGTCAAGAACAGTCTCCTTATAAAGGTATGATGAATTAAAAAGACGGCACGGCTTTACCGAGGTTTCAATAACCTTTTTGGAACTTTAGCAGGTAATTTGCTTTTTTTAGAGCGGAGTTCTACAAGAATGCCCTCTGCTGAGTCCCTAGCTAGGGTGAACTGAAAAACAGTGCTCAGAGCCTTGGACGCTCAATGGGGGCACTGTTTTTCGGCTATTTTTGCACTGTTAGGGAGAAAATTGCTCTGGATTGCGGGAAAAACACATCGTATTTCAGGCATTATGTAATTGATCGGTAATTGTTCAGCTGGGTTTATCTTTGTTTTTGCGTTGAATTTTGTTTTATTGTCCGTACTCTCATTTTATTGTCCGTACTTTTAATTTATTGTCCATTCTCTCATTTTATTGTCCGTACTTTTGTTTTATTGTCCGTATTATAAATATAAAGACTTTTCGACAAAATTCGCGATTTCCCTTCTCATAGCAACTGAAGTATTGAACAATAATCCGGAATTGGGGAAAAACACATCGTATTTCAGCCGGAATGTGATTGATCGGTAATTGTTCAGCTGGGTTTATCTTTGTTTTTGCGTTGAATTTTGTTTTATTGTCCGTACTTTTGTTTTATTGTCCGTACTTTTAATTTATTGTCCGTACTTCTAACTTATTGTCCGTACTCTCATTTTATTGTCCGTACTCCCGTTTTATTGTCCATATTATAAATATAAAGACTTTTCGACAAAATTTGCGATTTCCCTTCTCATAGCAACTGAAGTATTGAACAATAATCCGGAATTGGGTAAAAACACATCGTATTTCAGCCGGAATGTGATTGATCGGTAATTGTCCAGCTGGGTTTATCTTTGTTTTTGCGTTGAATTTTGTTTTATTGTCCGTACTCTCATTTTATTGTCCGTACTTTTAATTTATTGTCCGTACTCTCATTTTATTGTCCGTACTTCTAACTTATTGTCCGTACTCTCATTTTATTGTCCGTACTCCCGTTTTATTGTCCATATTATAAATATAAAGACTTTTCGACAAAATTTGCGATCACTTCTGCGGCAAAACGCCGCTTACGGTCTGCCCTCCCTCCCCTGTAAAGCCAAAAACACCGGTCGAGGTTTCAGCCCGGCCGGTGTTAGTCTTCTTTCTTATTCTGAGAATTTGTCCGATGATCTTCATTCATTTGCTTGACCTCGGTGCTGATGTCTTTTATGGCCTGTTTGAAATCTGGATATTCGGCATTCCAGTGTCTGACAAGGTTCGGCATTGTTTTTGCCATGTGGGTATACAGAGCCCACATCTCCACTTTGGTCTGTTCTTCTTCTTTTGAGCTGCCGATAAGGAGTTCGCAATACTTTTCAAATAGACCGTTAAATTGTTCTTTTGTTTTTTGGGCCATTTTTATCCTCCAAATCCTTTTGGCGGTTTCACACATTTTACCGGACACGTTTTGCACCGGGCTTCCCGTTCAGAGGTTAAATAGAATAGGCAGCAGGTGCGTCTCATTCTGATTTCCTGACCCGTCTCGGGCTGTATCTCCATATTGCCATCGTAGCGCTTCAGCGGATTGAAATGAAAGTCTCCAAACAGTGAGCCGTCTGCCTCGGATACAGTATACTGAAAATCTTCCTCAATCTGTTCTTTAGACAGCCCTTCCGGAACAGATTTCATCAGGTTTTCATACATCCATCTAATGTATATGCATATATTTTCCCATAATATCCATTTCGATATACCAGTATTTTTGTTTGCTGTTTTAATCAGCAGAGCAATGTTTTCGGCAAACAGTTCCCGGTGTACTGCATCTCTCCATTCCGTTCTGCTGTGATTTTGATCCGGAGAGGATGCATCCAGTTCATGAAAATAAAAAAAGGGGAGCCATAATGGATCCTGATCATCTGTTTCCAGTGAGAGATTTTCGGGGCTAAGCCTGGGGGCTTTGCCGAATACCGTCATTGAATATAAGGTTAGGGCAGCCAGAAAACCATAGCGCTTCAATAGCATGGAAACGGCTGTTTTCCGGTCAGGCGCATCAATTTTCGGTTTAACCTTGTCTAAATAAGCCTTCAGCTGATCAGGGTCCAGGAGATTCTTTACTTCAGCAGAGAGGCTGGAAGACCAGCGTTTCCTGCCTAAGCGGAACCTTTCTAATTCCGCAAGCTCTGCTTCTGTAAATTTAGCCATTTTGCATACTCACCTCTTTCAGGATACAGCGCCCTCTGCCGTGGGGAATACACAGCGGCGTTCCGAATAACGGGTCAACTGTGACCTCGCAGTTCATTTGGAACACATCCTGCACGAGGCTGCAGCTGATTACTTCTTCGGGTTTTCCCTGATCATGAATTTTTCTGTCCTTGATCGCGACAAGATGATGGGCATAGCGGCACGCTAAGTTTAAATCATGAAGCACCATCACTATCGTACGGTTTTCCTGTTCATTCAATTCAAACAGCAGATCAAGAATTTCGATTTGATGAGTCATATCCAGATAGGTTGTCGGCTCGTCGAGCAGAATTATTTCCGTGTCCTGGGCAAGCGTCATCGCAATCCAGGCGCGCTGACGCTGGCCGCCTGATAAAGAATCAACCGGGCGGTCTGCAAAATCGAGCATTTTTGTAGATTCCAAAGCTTTATAGACCGCTTCTTCATCCTCCGCTGACCACTGGCTCAGCCAATTTTGATAGGGGTATCTTCCCTGCTTGACGAGCTGAAGAACCGTCAGGCCCTCAGGAGCTGCCGGCCCTTGTGGAAGGATGGCGAGTTTTTTCGCAACGTCTTTAGTGGGAAGCTTTGCAATGGACCCTCCCTCTAATAGAACAGATCCATGACTCGGCTTAAGAAGCCTTGCCAGTGAACGAAGCAATGTTGATTTTCCGCAGCCGTTGCTTCCAATAAATACGGTAATTTCCCCTTTGGGAAGTGTCAGGTCCAGTTCATCTATAATAATGGAATCCCCGTAAGATAAAGTCAGGGATTTCGTTTCAATTGCGCTCATTTATCTCACCCCTTTTATAAATTCGAGCCCATTGCCTGTTTATGTGTTTCTCGTTTTATAAAGCAAATAGATAAAGTAAGGTGCACCTATTGCGGCTGTAAAAACTCCGGCGGGCACTTCCAGCGGAGAAAACAGAGTTCTCCCGATTAGATCAGCAGTCATCACAAGGAAGGCACCTGCCATAGCTGAGACAGGAAGCATCGCTCCATATGAGGAGCCGACAAGCCTCCGGGCAATATGAGGAGCCATCAATCCCACAAATCCTATGCCCCCTCCAAAAGCAACAGCCGTTCCCGTTAGTGCTGTGCTCAATACGAGAAGGAGCAGCCTGTTTCTTTGCACCGAACTCCCAGCTCCTGCACCAAGATCATCGCCCAGTCCCTGCAGGTTGATTGTTCTGATTACAATGATTGTCAACAGGAGAAGAAGGACAGTAATCGGGAGCATGATTTTCACCTGCTGCCAGGTAGCCCCATAGACGGTTCCGGTTATCCAGGTGTTTGCCTGTGAAGCTCGGTATATAGGACCTTTGATCATCATCAGGGTTGTCAGTGACTGGGTTAACAAAGAAAAACCAATCCCCACAAGTACAAGCCTGAAGGACGATGATCCGCCTTTCCATGAAAGCAGGTACACGATGAAGCCTACGGTCATTGCTCCAATGAATGAAGCGGCCGGCATCCATTGTATACTCACTGTAAGAGCATTGTTTTTATCACTGAACAGGGCAAGGAATGTGACGACAGCTAATGAAGCGCCACCAGTAATTCCTATGATATCCGGAGAGGCCAGCGGATTTCGGATAATTCCCTGCAGAATTCCTCCTGCCACTGCCAGACAGACCCCGACCATAATGGCCGTCAGAATTCTCGGCATTCTGAACGATGAAATAATCAGCATGTTCATTTCAGAACCAAAGCCAGCCAAAGTTTTAACCACTTCCAAAGGATTCATCATTACCTCGCCGGCTCCAGTACTGATAAAGAATCCGGTAAGGAGGATAGCAGCCATAATCAATGAAACCTTAGCTGCTTTTTTATCGATTAAAAATGAGATGGACTTTCCGATTCGCACGGTCCAATAAGTCTTCATGCCCGATCAAACCCCTTTCTGGCGATATAGATAAAGAAAGGTGTTCCAATCAGCGCCGTCATGACTCCTACCGGCACTTCCTCGGGCATAACGACATAGCGGGCAGCAATATCGGAAACGGTTAGCAGAATTCCGCCAAGTACTGCAGAATACGGTAAGATCCAGCGATGATCATTTCCTATGATATATCTTGCCAGATGGGGAATGACAATTCCAACGAAGCTGATCGGTCCTGTTACTGAAACCGCACCGCCTGCTAAAAGAATGACGGCAATAGCTGCAAACATTTTTACAGTGCCTGTTCGCTGGCCAAGTCCTTTAGCTACGTCTTCCCCCATTGTAAGAATATTGATCTTTTGGCCGAGAAATCCGCAAATGATAAAGGCTGCCCCAAGATAAGGCAGAACAGCTGCCAACGATTCAAGCTTTCTTCCCTGTATAGAGCCAGCCAGCCAGAACAGGACCTGATCGAGGGCGGCTTCATTTACGACAAGCAAGCCCTGAGTTAACGAACTGAACAGGGCGGCCATCGCGGCACCTGCGAGCGTCAGCTTAACCGGCGTCAGTCCCTCTCTGCCCATAGATCCAATGAAATAGACTGTTAAAGCAGCAATTGCAGCTCCTAGAAAGGCAAGCCAAGTATATGTCTGAAGAGAGGAAACCTGAAAAATGGAAACTGCAATAACTACAAAAAATCCGGCTCCCGCATTAATTCCGAAAACTCCTGGTGATGCCAGAGGATTCTTCGTCAGAGCCTGCATTAATGCCCCTGCAATCGCAAGGCTTGCCCCCACTATAGCGGCAATCAGTGCTCTGGGCAGCCTTACGGTTGTAAGGATTATATGTTCATTTGAACCGTCAAAGTCAGTAAATGCCTGATAAGCAGATCTAAAGCTTGTATTCGCATAACCGTACACAACACTCGCACACATTACCCCGGCTAATAGAATAATGAGACCTGTTAACAGGATGAATTTTTGTGAAAATGTCTTTACCAGCATAATTATTCTCCGAATATACCAACGTTTATTGACTTATCAAGTCTACGGTTATTGTATCAAATGAGAATGAATTTGAAAATCATTTTCAATTACATATTGACATCGCATACAAACTAAACTTATTATTTTAATTGTAAATGAAAATCATTATCAAATGGGGGGTTTTTTCATGAAGAATACATATAGAAAGTCCTGGTTGAGCGTTTTTGCACTCATTCTCAGTCTTACCATGCTGCTGGCAGCCTGCGGCGGCAATACGGAGAGCCAGAAAGAAGAAGCGGCTCCTGAGGAAGCATACACAGTGAAGCATGCGATGGGAGAAGCAAAAATTCCCAAAAAGCCTGAAAGGGTCGTAGTTTTGACGAACGAGGGTACGGAAGCAGCCCTTGCAATGGGTGTAAAACCCGTTGGAGCGGTTCAATCCTGGCTTGGCGATCCATGGTATGACCATATTAAAGAAGATATGAAGGATGTTGAAGTAGTCGGCACAGAGAGTGAGGTCAATGTAGAAGCGATCGCAGCTCTTAAACCGGATTTAATTATCGGAAACAAAATGCGCCAGGAAGCGGTTTATGAAAAACTTAGTGCCATTGCACCTACTGTTTTATCTGAAACTCTTCGAGGAGACTGGAAAGAAAACTTCACTCTTTACTCAAAGGCTCTGGACCGTGAAGAAGAAGGAAAGAAGGTCATTGCAGATTTTGATGGACGGATTGATTCCATTAAAGAAGAAGCCGGTGATAAACTTTCACAAAAAGTATCGGTTGTTCGCTTTATGGCGGGAACGACACGAATATATTATAAAGATTCATTTTCCGGAGTGATTTTCGATCAGCTTGGCATGAAGCACACTGAAGCAGCTGATAAACTGTTTGCCAGCGACCAGGAGGATCAATTCATGAGAGAAGTAGGTAAGGAAGCGATTCCTGAGATGGATGGCGATCTTCTCTTTTACTTTACGTATGCACCTGAAGGCGATACAGAAGCCGTTAAAACCGAAGAAGAGTTTACAAAGGATCCCCTTTGGAAGAATTTGGATGCCGTTAAAAACGGGAAGGCTTATCAGGTAGACGATGCGATCTGGAATACTGCCGGCGGGGTAATCGCTGCTAACAAGATGCTTGATGAAATTGAAGAATATGTTGTAGAAAAATAATTTTTGCAAAAAGCTTCCGTGGTAAGGACACAGCATCCTTTCAGCGGAAGCTTTTTTTGCGCAGTTCCCTATATAGCTGAAGGGTCCCGCCAGGCATTGTTCAAGAGAGCGGTCCTGCTAAAAACCTCTCCATTAAACGAGCCTGCTAACATACGCCTTCAATGTCCCCCCCTGTCCCATGCAGCAAGTGCAAAAAATAAGAATATGGGATTTCCCCTTAGGGTAAAGATAAAACTAAGATTTAAATGAATCGGCAGGTGAAAAAATGGGACAGGCAGCTTTATGGGGAGCATTTGCAGGCTCTTCCATTCTGATTGGAGCACTGCTGGGGATGATGCAAAAAATCCCGGGCAGGATGGTTGGATGGATCATGTCTTTTGGAACAGGGGTGCTAATCGGGGCAGCATCATTTGATCTGCTGCAGGAATCGCTTGAAGGAGGGGGCATGAATGCGACTGCGGCCGGCTTTCTTGCAGGTGCTTTATTGTTCACCGTCAGCGAAAGCATGATTGCAGGAAAAGGCGGCCATCAGCGGAAACGCTCTAAAGAAAACCCTGAAAATCATTCAGGCATCTCCATTTTTATCGGGACTGTTATCGATGCCGTCCCGGAGTCTGTCATTATTGGGGTAAGCATCCTTCAGCAGGGCAGCGTCAGCATTTTGATGGTCGCTGCTGTTTTTATCAGCAACTTCCCAGAGGGACTCTCAAGCACCACTGGTTTGATGAAGGATGGATATTCCCGCAGAAAAATTTTATTTATGTGGATGACCGTCGTTTTCCTGGCTACGGTCAGTTCTCTCCTGGGCTACACG
Source organism: Metabacillus sp. 84 (assembly GCF_050107715.1). NCBI lineage: Bacteria > Bacillati > Bacillota > Bacilli > Caryophanales > Bacillaceae > Metabacillus > Metabacillus sp. 84. The sequence continues at coordinate 214,050 of NZ_JBNILN010000001.1, forward strand.
ATGCTTCAAGATGCTTCTCCTGTTTTCACTGCCGCCATAGGCGCGTTTGCTGCTGGAGGCATCATTGCTATGGTTGCCTCCACCATGATGCCGGAAGCGTTCGAGGAAGGCGGACCGATCGTCGGAATGATTACCTCGCTGGGAGTACTTTGTTCCATGCTTTTATCCCAGCTTTGAAAAGAGAATCAATCATTTGCAGCACAAAGCTAAAAAATCTTCAGCCTCGGTTGTTTTTGCAAAGTACGGCCGTCTTACCCTGTTAAAATGTCCTCCTTCGGATACCGGACAATCTGTTTTCCAGCCGGAGTGGCGAGCGAGTAAATCAGGGTTAGCGGACCCAGCTTCCCTAAAAACATAATCATGATCAGAATGATTTTACCAAAGGATGAAATGGAGCCTGTAATCCCCATTGAGAGCCCGACTGTTCCAAATGCGGAAACAACTTCAAATAATATTTCCAAAAAGGCTTCATCCTCAGTGATGGTCATCATAAAAACAGCCCCGATAATGAAAAGGATCGATACGATACTGATTGATAAGGCTCTGACTATATACCCGCCGTCAAGTGACCGGTTGCCGATCAGAATATCTTTTTTCCCTCTTAAAAAAGTAATCGTTGCCAGAAAAATCACCAGTGCGGTTGTAAGCTTTATCCCCCCTCCTGTGGAGGCGCTTCCCGCCCCGATAAACATCAGGACAATAATATAGAAAAGCGACGCTTCATGCATTTGTGCCATATCCAATGTATTGAAGCCTGCCGTTCTTGGAGAAGCCGCCTGGAACCAGGAAGCCCAAAGTTTATCTCCAAGGGATAGAGAGCCAAGTGTTCCCGGATTGCCGTATTCCAGAATGAAAAGAATCAGCATGGATACTAAGTTAATAACAAGCGTAGCAATCAGCATGATTTTCGTATGGAGGCTGAATTTTTTGAACTTCTTTTTTTGCCAGACATCTACTAAAACTGTAAAGCCAATTCCTCCAATAATAAAAAGCAGACTGATTACAACATTAATAACAGGGTTTCCAACATAACCAATTAAGTTATCTGAAAACAGACCAAAACCTGCATTATTAAATGCTGAAATTGCATGGAATAAGCTATAAAACAATCCTTTTCCCCATCCTAGTTCAGGGACCCATACAAAAGCGAGAAAGATCATGGCAATAAACTCTATAGCAAATGCAAAAATGAACATGTATTTCACGAGGCGTATAACCCCGCCTAAATTCGTCTGATTTAGAGCCTGCTGGATGATCATACGGTCCTTCATCCCAACTTTTCTTCCAAGAACCATATAGATCAGCACGGCAAAAGACATAATTCCAAGTCCCCCAAGCTGGATGAGAAGAGCAATGATGCTCTGGCCGAAGACTGTAAATGCTGTACTTGGATCGACACTCGACAGACCGGTCACAGTCATGGCTGAGGTGGCAACAAATAGAGCATCCACCCATGAGATTCCTTCTGTTGTGGAATAAGGAAGCTTAAGCAAACATGTCCCCGCGGCAATCGCAACGGAGAATATAAGCACAAGCAGCTGCGATGGTTTAAGCTTTATGACTCTGGGGAATTTCATAGGCTACATTCCTTCTTCCTCAAAACGTGAGATGTCCTTATTTTTACCGATAACAAGCAGTATATCGCCTTTTTTTACGGTTTCTTCTTCAGCAGGAGATACGATCATATCTTCATTCCGTTGAATTCCCACAATGTTGCAGCCGAACTTGGATCGGACGTCTAATTCCAGCAGCGATTTTCTGTTTATTTTATCTGTCACCATCAATTCCGCCAGGCTGTGTTCCTTTGAGAGCTCGATGTAATCAATCATTTTTTCAGAACTTATGTGATGGGCAATCCTTTTTGCCATATCCCTTTCCGGATGGATCACCCGATTGACACCGATTTTATCAAGAACCCGCTGATGGTAATCATTTTGAGCCTTCGCCCACACTTCCGGGATCCCCAGTTCTTTTAACAGCAAAGAAGTCAGGATACTCCCCTCGATATCACCTCCAAGAGACACAAAGGCATGGTCCACATTTCTGACTCCAAGCTGTTTTAGCGCTTCCTCATCCATAGAATTAGCCTGCACTGAATGGGTCGCATAGGCAGCATACCGCTGAACCCGGTCGAGGTTTTTATCTACGGCCAGAACCTCTCTCCCAAGCTCGTGGAATTCTTTTACGAGGCTGCCTCCAAAGCGTCCTAATCCAAAAACTGCAAATTGTTTATCCACCGGTGAAATCTCCCTCTAAGTTAGATTGAATCTTCCACACTTCATTTCCAGTGAACTTTCGAAGTGGGAGATTACTGAAAACAACGCCCTTACGCCTTCTGCTAAAAAGGCTATGCCCTAAAGCTTTTTAACATCTGTTGATTGGGGCGCAGAGCGTAAAACCCTGCACTTGGGGGATCGGGGAAGACTCACCGCCCTCCCAAGGATAAGGGAACGCCTGCCAGCTGCAATCAACAGCCTGATTTAACTAAGCTGTTTAAAAAAATCCACACAAAAAAGCACAGAGGACTGCCCCTGTGCTTAACTCGACACAAGTTCCATCGGCCTCTCCAAACGCTTACGGGGTTAGCTGTCGGGTTAGGGCATGGAAGTAGCCCTTTCTGCTAGAGAATTCACCCCAAGCGGCGATTATCCGCCACACGTCCATGGGTCCCCCGCTCCATTAAGGATTAAGCGATATAGGTAGTGAAACAATGATAATAAATAATTACGAGAGTATATTACTCCTGTTACAAACCAGAGTAAAGAACGAAAATAACCTCTATATCTTCATTTTATCTGCTTATGATGAGTTTTCCGGCCTATTACAGCCTATTGCTTAACCAGCCTTCGATTTACTGGTTCCTGCGCCTGATTATCATATGAAAATTTACGCTTTTACTGAAGTGAAGCTTGAAGAGACTTTTCCTGCCGTTGTTTAATCCAGAGATTTTTTAACCGTGGCGGACGGTGGCGGGTGATGCCGGTCTTATGCCTTCCCCATGACTCAGCACCGCTTATAGATAAGCTAATCCAATAAACATAATAAAAAACTCTGCAGCCGCAGAGTTTAAGCTGTTTTTCTTTTATTTGCGCTTTTAGCAAACAGATAAACGGCTATGACCATCAAAAATATAATAATAAGCGGAATCATATAGGGCTGAGCAGCTTCCTTAATATGCATCCAGTTGCTTCCAAGCTGAATGCCGAGAATTAAAAATAAAATGGTCCACGGGATCATGGCTGCAACAGTATACACTGTAAATTTCCAAACAGGCATTTTGGCTACGCCCGCCGGAATCGAGATGGCATGCCTTACAACAGGAATAAACCGCGCGAAAAAAATGACCCCTGTTCCGTATTTTCCAAACCATTGCTCGGATAAGTCGAGGTGTTTTTTATTGACGAGAAGATACTTCCCGTATTTCTCTAGAATCGGACGGCCCCCGTAATACCCAAGCCAATAAAGAAACAGCTGAGCCAGTGTTCCTCCAATTACTCCAGCTGCAACAGCTCCGGCAAATCCTATTCTCCCTAAGGAGACCAGATATCCTCCATAACCAAGCACAATCTCACTTGGAATCATTTCAATCATCAAGCCAATGGCAATTCCAAAGTAGCCTAAATCAGCAAGTCCCTCGAACATACTAAAAATAAATTCTTTCATATGCTGCTCCTTTGCACCTTAAAATCCTTTATTCTACTATACGTCTGAAAAAGACAAGTATTCTGCAGAAAATTTCCGGTCATACAAAAAGCCGGCAGCTTTACCGCTGCCGGCTTTTCTCCTGAAAGATTTACATGCTTTGCACAACTTTTTCTTCAGTTGGCAGGCTTCCATTCTTCTTTTCCGTCTCTGCCACGATTACTGCGCATGCGGCATCCCCGGTAATGTTAAGTGAAGTTCTGGCCATATCAAGAAGACGGTCGATTCCAAGTATTAAGGCTATCCCCTCTACTGGAAGATTAACTGAATTCAGGACAAGTGCCAGCATAATTAATCCTACTCCAGGAACCCCCGCCGTTCCGATACTTGCAAGGACAGCTGTAAGAACAACGGTCAATAGAGCCGTGATCGTTAAATCCACCCCATAAACCTGGGCTATAAATACTGTAGCCACCCCTTGCATGATCGCCGTTCCATCCATATTAATGGTTGCCCCAAGAGGCTGAACAAATCCGCTGATTTGCTTTGGAACGCCAAGATTTTTCTGGGCTGTTTCCATCGAAAGCGGAAGAGTCGCATTACTGCTTGACGTACTGAAGCCAACGGTCATTGCCGGTGCAAATCCTTTAAAGAACCAGATTGGATTCTTTTTCGCAAAGATCATGACACTGGAACCATACGTCACGATTGCGTGAACAATAAGTGCAATAAGAACGACGATAAAATAAACTCCCATCGCTTTAATCGCATCGAATCCCTGGCTGCCAATTGCTGTCGCAATCAGACCAAACGTCCCGTATGGCGCAAATTTCATAACAAGCCCGACAAGATACATCATTAGCTCATTTCCTTGTTCAAGGACCTTTTTCAGAGCAGATGTTTTCTCCCCAAGAATCGCAATTCCAACTCCAATAAATACAGAGAATGCGATGATTTGAAGCATGTTGCCGCTCGCCATTGCTTCAATTGGATTTTTCGGGAAAATATTCAGCAGTGTATCTGAAACGGAAGGAGCTTCCTGCGCTTCATAGCTGGCACTTTCCGTATTAAACTCCCCAGCATTTCCAGGCTGGATGATGAGTGCCAAACCCAGTGCAATTGTAATTGCAATAGCTGTTGTCGAAAGGAAAAACCCAATGGTCTTCAAGCCGATTCTTCCAAGCTTCTTCGGATCTCCAAGGCCTGCTACACCAAGAGTAATAGAGAAGAAGACAATGGGAACAACGAGCATGTTTATTAAATTCAGGAAGATGCGTCCAAGCGGAGTAAATAGGAACGTATCCAGCTGTTTAAATAAATCCGGAGAAGTAACGTTTAAAATAATTCCGACAATAGCTCCGGCAATAAGTCCAATAATAATTTTCGTCGCTAGTTTCATAAATGACCTCCCGTTTTACGAATTGTTAGATTAGAAGTGTAGCCTAGCAGATTTACCCAAAACAAGATGCTTGTAAAACCCATTCTGGAAAATACGCAAAAAAGCCGCGAGAAGAGATCTCGCGGCTTATAGGGTCAAATTTCGGATCCGTAGCTTGACATTCCACTGAAGCGTCTCTTCTTAGGCTTACGAGGTTAGCTGTCGGATTCGGACGAAGAGAATATGTCCTACCTGTAAAAGGATTCACCCCTAGTGCGGCCGCACTGATTGGTTCCCCCGTTCCCGTGTGGGATTAAGCGCATAAATATGATTTTGTAGTTTCATTATATACGAATAGTTTGTCAATTTGCAATTACAATTTTTCGAGAAAAATCGTCATTTTATTCCAAAATAAGGGTATAATAGAAATTTTTTTAAATAAAACAGGTATTTTATCTTAAATTTCTGTTTGGTTTATGAAAACCAAGGGTATGGAATTTTATGTTAGCAGTCCCAAAGGCTGTATAAAAAAACGACTGGAGAGTGACACATTTGAAAATGACAGCAAAACTTTCTTCCATGTTTTTGATCCTTTCATTGGTTTTATTCGGTTGCGGTACGGCGAAGGAAGAAACAACTGCCGCTCCCAAAGAGGAGAAAACAGCTACAGGGTCAAAAGAGGATGAAGCGTCTGAAAATGGAACAGAAGCAAAAGAAGCAGAAGCAGCAGAAGCTGAGGAGCCTGCAGCGGAAGAAACAGAAAAATCAGAAGAACAGCCTGCAGAAGAATTAACTGCAGAACAGGTTTTGGAAAAGTCGATTGCGGCTTATGAAGATGTGAAGAGCTTCTCCAGTGAAATGACAGTGGACCAGACTGTTGATGATGGACAGCAAGAAATCAAAACGGATGCCTCTATGCAAATAGAGCAAAATATGGATCCAATGCTGATCCACACTGTAAATACAACGAAATCTGCAGCAGACGGGTCTGAATTTTCTTTTGAATCATATGTAACCAAAGACAACTCTTATGTATCTCAAAATGGCGGAGAGTGGGCCGTAATGGCCACAGATCCTAATAACCCAATGGTACGATCTGAAGCTCAATCAAACCCGGCGGCTGATTTGGAAGGATTACAAGAAGTTGCAGGAGATATTAAGGTCAAAGAAGAAGACAGTGAATACATCATTTCTATTGATGAACCGAAGGAAGAATTCCTAAATCTTTATGGAGATATGGTTAATCAAATTACTTCTTCTCTTGGCGTAGACGGTGCATCTGCAGAATTAACTGATTTAAAGCTCTCTTATTCAATTGATAAAGAGACCTTCTTGCAGAATACTACAACTGTCATGATGTCAATGACAGTAGATGTTGAAGGCCAAACCATTGCCCTCGATCAGAAAGTCGATGGCACGTTCAGCAAGTACAATGAACTGAATGACCTGGAAGTCCCTGAAGAAGTAACCGATTCTGCACAGCCAATGGAGTAAATAATCAAATTGGACCTGCCGGTGGACTAGTGTGACTGCGAAGAACCCCCACCGTCAAATGGTTAGCCCGTTTAAAGCTTATCCATACGGATATCCAATCTAAATAAAAGGCTCTGTTAATTTAGCTTTTGATTACAGCCAGCAGGCGTTCGTTTATCTTTGGGCGGGCGGTAAGCCTCCTTGCCGCTATGCGGCAGCGGGATCTGCCCTATCCTGCCGCTCTCAAACGTAAAGGCTCACGCCCTTCTTTTCAGTCAACAGGTTTTAGTAATCAGCCCCATGCTTTAACATAGCCAATTAAAAAATGAACCGGCTGCCTTATGCCGGTTCATTTTCTATCTATTAGATACGATTTTCATCTGTCTTTTTTGCTTTTTCTTCATCCTCGTCCATCATCCCGCGGGTAGCATTTTTGAATTCCCGGAGCGTTCTTCCTGCTGCTTTCCCAAGCTCCGGAAGCTTTTTTGGTCCAAACAGCAGCAGTGCCACCACTAGTATCAATAAGATTTCTCCAAATCCCAAACTGCCCATATTCTAATCCCCTTTGTGTTACAGTTTGTCAGTCTTGATTAAATTATAGGTGATTTACTGGGAAAAACCAAGAGAATACTTATAATTTTCTGACGGATTCGCAGGTGGAAGGTTAAGGTAATCTGATGTTTCCATTGACGATTCTTATGAAATCATTTATCATTTTCAAGTATCATAATTCAATAAGAAAAATCCTCACTCCATATCTCGGTGAGGTAGAGGTTGCACCAATTATTAGTAACCGGGCTGAAGCCGTTGGGGCTGTTGATGTCTGTTGAAAGGAAAAGGTGCCGAAGCAAGCTGATACCAATCATCAGTCCTTGCTGGGCCTGTATTTAATAAATACAGGACTGCCGCAGTATTCATCGCGGAGCGCTATCAGGAGATAGGTTGAGGCGACTATGTATAGGAAACGCATGGATTGCTCCATGCGTTTTTATTTATGTGCATAACGTCCTCCATCTTCCTTTAAGCAGCAAATCATATAAGGAGGATTTACAATGGAACAAAAAAAATGGGGCTTTTGGCTGCTATCTGCTTTTGTAATCGGAAATATGGTCGGATCCGGCATTTTCATGCTTCCGAGCACACTTGCACAAATGGCCAGTCCTATGGGAGTAGCCTCTGCATGGCTGGTTACCGGCCTCGGGGTCTTAATGATTGCCCTCGTATTTGGAAATCTTTCGGTGAGAAAGCCGGAGTTAACCGGGGGGCCTCAAAGCTACGCAAGGGCCATGTTTAAATCAGAGAAAACCGGAAAGGCTGCAGGATTTAGTATGGTGTGGGGCTACTGGGTAGCAAACTGGATCAGCAATGTTGCCATCATCACAAGCTTTGCAGGTTACTTATCGGCATTTCTTCCAATCATGAAAGATACGACCGTCCTCTTTTCTGTCGGGCCTCAGGAAATCGAACAAGGCCGGCTGATTACTTTTGCTGTTTGCACCATCTTATTATGGGGAACTCATACAATTCTTGTGAACAATTTGAATGCAGCAGGCCGGCTGAATTTTGCTGCTACCGCATCGAAGGTAATCGGCTTTATGCTCTTTATTGGCGCTGCCCTGTTCGCATTTCAGGGAGCAAGCACTGGAGAATGGTACTTCGAAGTCCAATCAAACGGGGAACCACAAGGACTTTTTAAGCAGGTACAGCTTGCAGCTGTTTCAACCCTCTGGGCTTTTGTAGGAATCGAATCGGCTGTGATCCTGTCCGGGCGTGCCCGCTCCCAATCAGATGTAAAAAAAGCAACGATTTTTGGATTGCTGGTTGCGCTATCCATTTATATGATTACGACATTGCTTACAATGGGTGTTATTCCAAGAGAAGAGTTAATGCAGTCTGACAAGCCATTTGTTGATGTTCTCGCTCTTTTCCTTGGAGACGCCGGCGGGACAGCGATGGCCATTCTTGCCCTTATCTCCTTATTCGGTTCTACTCTGGGCTGGATTTTAATGAGCTCAGAAGTCGCCTACCAGGCAGCCAAGTCTGGAATTTTCCCGGCTGCATTCGGAAAAAACAATAAAAAAGGAAGCCCTGTGGTTTCCCTCACGATTACCAATATCATGTCACAGCTGTTTATCTTTTCAGTTATCTCAGGCACAATCAGTGAAGCTTACACGTTCCTGACAACTTCAGCTACACTTGCCTATCTGATTCCATACCTTGTTTCTTCTATCTATTATTTAAAGCTCGTTTTAAACGGCGAAACGTTCAGCGAAATCAAAGGATCCAGAGTAAGAGAAGGATTGATTGCTTCACTGGCGCTGATCTACAGTGTGTACGTTATCATCTCCGGAACGTCAGACCTTAAGACATTCTTCCTCGGCATAGGTCTCTTCCTTGCAGGCCTGATTGTGTATCCTCTTCTTAATCGGAAGAAGCATGAACAGCCGGATTCAGATTCCGGCACATTATAAATCTGTAAAATAAAGCCCGGGAGTGCTGAATAAGCATTCCCGGGCTTTTTCTAATTCTATTCAACTCGGCTTTTGATCGCAGCAGGCTTGCGTAAGCCTTCCGCTCCAATTAACAGGTGCTGGCAATCAGCATAATGCTTTATGATAACCATTCTTTTAAACTGATCTTAAGTATCTTTAGGGTTACAATCATTGACTTAAGAGCCTTTTATTCCAGGATGTCTTTCTTTATAATCTTGTTATGCTGTCTTGTTCGCTATTTTTGAGCTGTATAACAAAAAGCCCTAATGGACTTTTTGCTATCTTTTCGTCTGCCAATATAAAGTACCGCTAATAAAGGTCACTAAAAGGAAGGCTGCAATTGCTGCCAGGAAAAAATGACTGCTGAAGTACTTGTCCTCTTCTTCTTTATTTTCCTGCAGATTTTGACTGATGCCCTGGCCTTCCGGAATAGCGGATTCCAGTTTTGCTGAAGCCAGTTCCTGCCCATCCTCGCCGTGTACAACCAGCTCATTTAGCCGATTTATCTTTGTTGTCACCTTTTCATCTTTGCCTTTAGTATAGGGAATAGGTTCCGTTAGTTGAAGCGGTTCTTTTTTATCATTTACAAGCGAAGCCGCAGGCGCGATTTCTTTCGTTTCAAAGTGTCCAAATCCATAATCAAGTAATTTTTCTGTATCATTATACGTACCACTGTCATTAGGGGACTTTAGTGTTACTGCAATTAAGCTTAACCCATTTTTTTGCGCTGCTGTAACAAGGGTAAAGCCTGATTGGGACACGAACCCGTTCTTTCCGCCCGTCACCCCTTCATAAGGCCGCTGCTTCAGCATTTTATGGTGGGTTAAAAGAGTCGTTTGCCAGGTCTCCCCTTCCCATTCCATAGATTTTGTTCCAAAAATTTCTGCAAATTGCTCATTCTTTATGGCATACTTTGTTATTTTGCCCATATCCGCTGCAGTTGTCCGATGGTCCGGATCAAACAGACCGCTTGGATTTACAAAGTTCGTTTGCTCAACCCCAACGTCTTTTAGTAAATATTCATTCAAATCCTTCGAAAACTGCTCGACATTTCCGCTCATATGTTCAGCTATAGCAATTGCCGCATCATTTCCGGAGTTAATCAGCATTCCCTGAATCAGCCGTTTAAGAGGAACCTGCTCTCCTTCTTCCAGAAAAACTTTAGTCCCTTCTGCATTCCTGGCCTTTTCACTTACTGTTACGATTTCATCCAAATCCCCGTTTTCAATTGCATAAATAGCGGTTGCGATTTTTGTAATACTCGCAGGGTACATAGAAGCATGACCATTCTTTTCGTATAAAATACGCCCAGTTTTTGCATCCATTAAAACGGCTCCTTCACTTTTCAGCGAAAGGTCAGGATCCTTAATGCCGCTTGCTTTGTCCGGGTGCATGATAATGAATAGTGTGAAAGCCGCGATCATCGTGTGCAGGATCTGCTTCATGGATTTACTCTCCTTATCTGTTCCGTTCATAGTTAGTCCTTTTCTAGAATATCAACTTCACAATCTGAAAACAATGTAAATTAATTGAATTCGCTGCATATTCTTACATGGATGAAAACAAAAAAAGGAACCCTGCAGCATCCCGGGTTCCTTTTTTTCATTTCTGAATCAGTTTTTTTTGAAGATACCGGATCGTTTCTCCATCTGTTGCTGCAGGCAGCTCAAATTGCTGCTGATAGGGCTCGTCCCCCTTACCCGTAACGACAATCCAGTCCTTTGGTTTTGCAATCTTAAACATATGCTTGATAGCCATAGTACGGTCAGGAATAAGAGATCCCTTCTCACTGCCGAATGTTTCCTGAAGCCTGATTAATTCATCCATTAATTCATGCTCGGGTACACCGTTGGCATCATCCTGTGTCAGAATGTATCCATCACTCAAATCAGAGGACAATTGAATCATTTCGCTGCGCTTTGATTCATCTCTCCCTCCCCTGAAGCCAAAAATGTGATAAACATTTTCTGCCCCGCATTCTCTTGCAGTTTTCAGACAATGATACAGCGCGTCAGGAGTATGGGCATAATCGACCATGCAGGTAGGCTCGCCCTTCTGCACATACATCTCATTCCTGCCGGGAACTCCGGAAAAGCTTAACAGCGCCTCTTGAATCACTCGCGATTCGATCCCGATTTGTTGAGCTGCCAGAAAAGCCAGTCCTGCATTAAACACGTTATGAAGACCTGGAATCGCAAGCTGGATAAAATGACCTCTATTTTCAGTTTCTTTAAAAATGGCAGACGGTAGCGTATTTGCCTTCCATTCTGATAAACTAAGGTCATTTTCAAGGCCTTCCCCGAATGTCAGAACATCATGTCCTTCTGCCTTTATATTTTCTGTAAGCTTCCTTCCCCACGGTGTATCCGTATTAACAATCGCCTTCCCTGCAGGGGACATCTGGGCGAATAGCCGGGACTTCACTTGAAAATATTCCTCCATCGTATCATGGTAATCGAGATGATCCCGGTCGAGGTTCGTAAACAGCGCGTAATCAAATTGAAGGCCTTCCACGCGATGCTGGCTGATGCCATGTGATGAAACCTCCATCACTGCAAACTCATCCCTGCTCAGATGAAGCAATTTCTGAAGCTCGAGGCTGTCCGGAGTTGTATTGGAGGCTCTGTACCATTTTCCATTTATGTAATTGGCGATTGAACCAAAAAGGGCGCAGGAATATCCCGCTGATTCTACTATATGTTTTATCATATAAGCAGTCGTGGTTTTCCCGTTCGTTCCGGTAATTCCGATCATTTTATGTTTCTGCTGAGGATTGCCGTAAAAAGCGATGGCCATTTCCGCCATCTGCTTTCTGCTGTCGTTCAGGTGAACATAGGGAACAGGAAGGTTATTAAGTGCTTTTTCTCCAGCGACAGCCACAGCCCCTGCTTCAATCGCAGCGTTGATATATTGGTGTCCATCCTGGTCATGACCCGAAATGGCAATAAAAAAATCTCCCGCCTTCACGCATCTTGAATCGGACGTAATCCCTTTTATTTCAATGGATTTAAGATTTTCCAATTCAGGCTCGGGACGGATGGATGAAGATAAAAGCAGCTGATGTAAATTCATAAGGTTGAAACTCCTTCATTTATCTTTTTCACATGGTTCGAAATCCGCCTGTGTTTTTTATCCTTGCCGGGTGATTTTATTATTTGCTGAAAAAAGGGTTTACCCTGAGTTATAATCTGGAAATTGCATGGAAGCGGAGTATGAAAGCTTATGGGAAAAGGGCGCTGCTTCTGAGAAACAGCACCCTATAAGAGACGGTCATTATTTCGGTTTAGTCATTTGCTCTGGAATGACATATTCATCAAATTGCTTTTCAGTAAGAAGATTAAGCTGCAAAGCCGATTCTTTTAACGTCAGACCTTCTTTATGGGCATGCTTCGCAATTTTTGCTGCATTTTCATATCCGATGTGCGGATTTAATGCCGTAACGAGCATGAGAGATTCTTTAAGGTATTTGCCGATCACCTCATGATTCGGCTGGATCCCTTTGGCACAGTGCTCATTAAAGGAAAGAAGGGCATCTGAAAGCAGTCGGACGGATTGAAGGAAGTTATACAAAATGACCGGCTTATATACATTTAATTCAAAGTTCCCCTGGCTTGCTGCAAAGCCTATTGCTGCATCATTCCCCATTACCTGAACCGCCGTCATTGTTAAAGCCTCGCTTTGCGTCGGGTTGACTTTCCCTGGCATGATGGAGCTTCCAGGTTCATTTTCAGGAATAATCAGCTCGCCAATACCGCATCTGGGGCCGCTGGCTAAAAAGCGCACATCGTTTGCAATTTTCATTGCATCGGCAGCCAGCCCTTTAATGGCTCCATGGGCATAAACCATTTCATCGTGAGAGGTTAATGCATGGAACTTATTCGCAGAAGAAATAAATGGGAAGCCTGTATACCTGGCAATTTCCTGAGCTGCTTCATCCCCAAATTCAGGATGGGCATTGATGCCGGTTCCAACAGCTGTTCCTCCTATCGCAAGGTTAAGCAAGTGGGAAGTACCTTCTTCTATCATTCCCTTTGATCGTTCAAGCATATAGGACCAGCCGCTGATCTCCTGGCCAAGTGTAATCGGAGTCGCATCCTGCAAATGAGTCCGGCCAATTTTCACGATGTCCTGAAACTGACCGGATTTTTCCTCCAGCGTCTTTTGGAGCTGTTCCACAGCAGGAAGGAGCTGGTCTTTTACCGCTCTTAAAGCGGCAATGTGCATCGCAGTCGGAAACGTATCGTTTGAGCTCTGGCTCATGTTCACATCATCATTTGCATGGATTTTGGCTTCCCCTTCACCAAGAATCTCATTGCCCCTTCTCGCGACAACCTCATTTACATTCATATTGCTTTGAGTGCCGCTTCCCGTTTGCCAAACTGCCAGCGGAAACTGCTCGTCCCACTTCCCATCAAGAATTTCATCACATGCCTGGACAATCGCTTCTGCTTTTGCTGCCGTAAGCTTTCCTAATTTTTCATTGGAAACAGCCGCACTTCGTTTTAAAACGGTAAATGCATAAATAACTTCCAGCGGCATTTTTTCGGTACCGATTTTAAAGTTCTCCTTGCTCCTCTGTGTCTGGGCTCCCCACATTTTATCTGCCGGAACCTCAATTTCCCCCATTGTATCCTTCTCAATTCTTGTTTGCATGATTATTGATCCCTCCCCTCATTCATTCCCCCATGAACCTGCCGCTTAATCCCTCATTTCTTCTTTGAGCAAAGAAAAAAGCTCAACGTCCTGAAATTTCCCATTCATCCATTCGTATTTCCTCAGCCTTCCTTCGTACCGGAAGTTCAGCTTTTTGAGAAGACCGATCGAACTTAGATTATCGGGCACGACTTTTGCTTCAATCCTGTTTGCCCCCATCTCTCTAAAGGAAAGATCAAACAACAATTGAAGCGCCTCTGCCATGTAACCCTGGCCCCAATAAGGCATGCCGAGCTCATAGCCAATTTCACCTCTGGAATTTTCCTCATCCCACTCGTTAAATCCGCATGTTCCGAGCAATTCGTTCGTATTCTGATCAAGAATTGACCACCGGAATGCTTTCCTCTTTCCCGAGAGTGACCGAAGAATATAGATCATGGATCTGACTTCGGTTATCGTGCCTGCTGCCTGCATATTTAAATAACGGACCACTTCCGGATCAGACCAAATCGGGTACAGCTGCTCCGCATCCTTTTCTTCCAATTCCCTAAGCCGGACTCTCTCCCCTGTTCTTTTCATGGTTACTCTCCCATAGACTTGTTTTTTAAAAACCCGCTCATCCTTAGAGTGTTTGTATTTAGGATTTGTTCTGCCATACTCTTTTGATGTATAAGAAACCGAATAATTTCTCTCAAAAGAACATATGAAAAGCTTCCAGTTCTTCCTTGCTGCCCATTAATCGTATTTGAGCCAAAAACATCTTCCTTTTCTTTTATGATTTCATCATCTTAACGGGTACAAGCCCGAATGTCCAGAGTACTTACTGACTCCACCTGCTATAATGAATGTGTCCCTGCTGCTCTCATCCTGCAGCATAACCCATCCGGACATCGGACAGACTGAAACCTGCCGATTGAATATACGTACTATTAGCTACTAACCATAAAAGGGGGAGATTGTATGGAAACGAAAGAATTACTGCAGCACTCATTATCTGAAGTGGAAAAATGGGAAAAAGATCAGCAGGGCTTATGGTTCTGGGAAAAAATCACCCGGCTCCCTTTTAAGCTTTTAGACAGGATCACCCCTGCTTTTCTGCAGAAAAAAATCGGAGTTCTTCTGGATGAAATCGGCAGCTACGTTCAGTCAGGAGGAAAGTACCTGACTCAGGAGAAAATGATGCTCAATAAACTGGCTGAAAAGTCAGGGAGAGAAATTGAAACGATCGAAGAAGCAGCAATGATCCCTGTTGCAGACATGAAAAAGGTATGTGAAGAAATCAGAGCGTCACGCGGCAACCTTGCGACGGTTCAAGGAGCTTCTACAGGATTTGGAGGAATGTTCACTCTCGCTTTGGATATCCCTGTTATTTTGGGGCTCTCCCTTAAAACTCTGCAGGAGATTGCGATTGCCCACGGATATGATCCGAAGCAAAAAGAAGAGCGGGTGTTTATCGTTAAATGCCTTCAATTTACTTCAGCGGATATCGTTGGAAAACAGGCCATCCTAAATGAGCTGGCAGGATTTCATAAGAGAACCGATTCCTCCGAAGTCTTTTCCCAGCTTCAAGGGTGGAGGGAAGTCATGTATTCCTACAGAGACACATATGGAATCAAAAAGCTTCTTCAGATGATTCCGATTGCAGGAATGGTGTTTGGGGCTTTAACGAATCGCTCCATGATTAAAGAACTTGCCGAAACTGGAACAATGCTTTACCAAAAAAGAAGAATCCTTGCAAGGCTGGACGAGCTGGAAGAAACAGATGCAAATCCGGCTCTAATCGAAACGGCCGAGACTTCGACAGAATCTTCAGGAGATTAAGTCAAAATCTTCTTGACAGTATTCCTTACTAAATGTATCGTAAAGTCAGCTACTTTGCTTAGCAAGGTAGCTAACTTTACGCCCCACTATCTTGTTATGCAATACAGCAAAGGAGGGTTGATTGTGTCAAGTCGCAGTCAATTGCTAAAAGGCATTTTGGATGGCTGTGTCCTGGCTGTCATTCAAAGAGAGCCGGTTTACGGCTACGAATTATCCAAAAAACTTCAGACAGCAGGTCTGAATGAGGTAAGCGAGGGGACAATCTATCCCGTCTTGCTTAGACTTCAGAAGAACAATTGGATACTCGGGAAGATGCAGCCGTCTCCATCAGGCCCTAACCGCAAATATTACGAATTGACGGAGGAGGGAAAAGAAGCTCTCGAAATCATTAAGCAGGAATGGAACAAAATCTCTGTACCCGTAAGCTTACTATTTGAAGGAGAGGATTGAACGATGCAAGCGAAGCAGCTGATTAAAATGAATAACGAAAAGCGCGGGCTTTTAACTAATGAAAACGAGCAGGTTTATTCAGACTTTCTGCTTTACCTCCGCATGCAGCTTTCTTTATCAGCCCAGCAGACGGAGGAAATCCTCATGGAAATCCTGGAACACCTGCTGGAAGCTCAAAAAGAGGGAAAGAAAGCAGAGGTTTTATTCGGCAGCGACCCTAAGGGATATGCAGATGAGCTCATCGCCCTTATTCCAAAGGACAGCAAAAAAAGCAAAGTGAAGTTTTATATTTCACAGCTAATGAATTTATTGGGCTGGATTTTAGCAGGAAGAGGACTAATTCTTTTAGGTGCCGGACCTTTCCTATCAATTGATCCCTCCGTTTCATTGATCAAATCCGGAGTAACGCTCAGCGTAATTTTAATTTTTACGCCGCTGTTAATCCTGTATTTTTTCCGGACGATCCAGCAATCTTTATTCAAGAAAAAAAATACGCACAATTTAAACTCTGTTAAAGCAGGAATCGCCGGATCACTTTTGACAGGTCTGCTGGTGGCATGCGGCCTGCTGATTCCTGAGACAGGACCTTCTTTTCCACTTGATTGGCTTGGCTCATTGAGTGCCGGGATCGTCTGCCTGATCCTCTATTATGTAATAAAAGAATAGGAGCAGCACATCCAAAACCTAAATTTCGTTTATCCCGCTTCCCGGGGGGCTAATACAATACTAATCTTCCAGGAGGTGGATGAACATGGGTTTTGAAAAAGATACCGCGATTCGTGAAGAAAAAGTAGAAGGCAAAATGGATCAGATGAGCAAGCAGGAAATGGATCAGATTCTGGAGAATTTCGAACACTTCAAAAGCTACTTAAATGACAAGGTCAGCATGGGCGAAAAAATGGGATTAAGCGAAGAAACAATGGCAAAGGCAGCCAAAACAGCTGCTGAGTATTTGGCGAATAATGTGGAACCGAAAAACCGCGAAGAGTACTTGCTCAAAGAGCTCTGGAAGGCTGGAAACGAGGAGCACCGCGGGCATCTATCCCATATTCTCGTGAGAATGGCGAAGTCTGAAGGAAACGAATAAATGCAGGGATGAAAGGATGTTTTACATGAAGAACAAAGTAGTCATCATTTCAGGCGCCACTGCAGGAATCGGCAAAGCAGCCGCTCTCTCCTTTGCAGAGAAAGGCGCTCATGTATACGCATTGGGACGGGATGAACAAAGCGGCAAAGAGCTTGAAGATCAATCCCGCAGTCTGGAAGGCCGTATCACTTTTTCAAAAACGGATATCAGCCAGGAAAGCAGTGTTCAGTCATTCTTTGAAGAGTTTGGAAAAGACCAGGACAGCTTTCATGTCCTATTTAACAACGCAGGAATAGGGAATACGGCCATAGGCCCGCTCAGCAGAATTCATGAGGACGATTGGGAAAAGCTTTTCAGCATTAATTTGAAATCCCAATACTTTATGATCAAGCACGGTGAAAAACATTTTTCGAAAGATGAGCCGGTGAGCATTATAAACAATGCAGCCATCGTCGGAACCGGAAAATTCCCGCCTGCTCTTCCTGCTTACAGCGCCAGTAAAGCAGGAGTGATTGCGATGACCAAATCATTGGCTTCAAGGTTTGCAAAACGGAATGTGCGGGTCAACGCAATTTCCCCTGGACCGGTTGAAACGAGGCTGGCTAAAAGCCTTTATCCCAATGAAGAAGCCTACGAAAAGGCAGAGAAGGATCATCCGCGTGGAAAATTCGGTACGCCGGAGGAAATTGCTAAAGCGGTTCTCTTTCTGGCGAGTCCTGACTCCAGCTATATCAATGGCCACAACCTGATTATTGACGGGGGATATTCACTATAGGCAATCAAAAAGAGGCCCTGGTAAAGGCCTCTTTTCACTGTTCAGCGGGTTGTCTGTTTTTCCGGTGTACGCTGAAACCATAACCCGCAGCAGCTCCTGCCACAGCAGGGAGAAGCCAGCCGATTCCTTCAGCAGAAAAAGGAATGGTTCCGATAATGGGATCAAGGCTTCCATTAAATAAGGATGTATTCAAAAACTCAGCAACGCTGTAAATTCCCGTAAACAAAACGGCTGTGTAATATACAGGCTGATGATCCTTAAAGACTTTTTCCATCAGGCCGATCGTGACTAAGACAACAAGCACCGGATAGATCATGCTTAAAACCGGAACGGAAATGCTTAAAATTTGATTCAGGCCAAGATTGGCAATCAGCATACTGGCTGCTGAAAACACCACTGCCCAAATCCTGTAGGAAAGTGCTGGAATGAGCTTATAAAAGTACTGGCTGCATGCTATGACAAGGCCTATTGACACACTCAGGCACGCGAAGGTGAACAAGACACCCAAGATGACAAGACCCGCATCCCCGAAAAGATTTCTTGTCAAAAGGGTCAAAACTTCTGCTCCGTTCTCCGCTGCACCATAGCCCGCTGAAGAAGCGCCGAGATAGGCTAAAACGCTGTAAACAGAAGCTAAGAGAATACCTGCTCCCAGTCCAACAGTCATCATACTGCGGGAAATTTCCGTCTTCGTTTTCATCCCTCTTGAACGGACGGTATTGGCAATCAGGACGCCGAAAGCCATCGCTCCCAATGCATCCATTGTTAAATAGCCGTCAAGGAATCCCTGAAAAAATGAGTTATCCTGATACGTTTTCTGAGGAGCTGCAAATGACTCCGGGGGAGAAAAAAGATTTCTTGCAAATAACACTCCAATAATCGTTAACGTTACCGGAGCCAGAATTTTTCCAAGCCTGTCTATAAGTTTAGAAGGAGAAAGACTAAGCCATAGAACCATTCCGAAGAATAACAGTGTATAAATCCCTAATTGAACCTGATCTCCCGCGGTTCCTTCTCCTAGAAAGGGCTTCATTCCCATTTCAAATGAGATTGTCGCTGCCCGTGGAATGGCAAGTCCAGGTCCTATACAAAGATAAATGACAATTGGAAAAACAAGAGCAAAATAAGGGTGGACCTTCTGATTCAGCTGATCGGCACTGCCATGAATGGCGATTGCCATAACGACCATCACAGGGAGCCCGACGGCTGTAGCAATAAACCCTGCAAGAGATGAAAATGTATGAGTACCGGCAGAATAGCCAAGGAATGTTGGAAAAATCAGGTTGCCAGCCCCAAAAAACATCGAAAACAGCATAACACTGATCAGAATCTGATCCTTGCTGCTAAGCTTACCCATCGTCCTCTCCTCCTCATCTAAAATATAATTATGAAGTATAACAACTTGTACAATATTTGGCTACCACTTTCGAAAAATACTAAAATTTTAAATAAAAAACATGGTGGAAGGATTGCTATAGTCTGGAATATGGGAAATTCGCAAAAATGGGTATTTAGTCATGAATGATGGTGATCTGTATATACTTTGGATATGGGTTCTGAATGAAGGGCCTGAACCTAAATTCGGGGTCTGGCTCTCACTCAGATAAAGCGTTAAAGCTTAGGCACCGGCTTTTTTGTTTTTATGCGGTGGTACTGCGTTATTTTGCCTCCGTCCCCCAGTACTGCAAAGCATTGGGGGCCAGAGGCGGAAAGCTCTTTTCCCTTCTCTCACAACACCTTTAAAGGTCGGGGTCGGAGGAAATCAAGTTGACATAATCGGGATCGGAGGCATCCTCCGACCCCCTTTTTCCTCCTTTTCGGGGACAGAGCAGAGCAAAAGCAGTCTCTTGTGCTGCAAGCGATTAATCATGATGGGGTCAGAGCTTTAGCCCTTTACCGGAGGTGGGGCCGGAGGTGAGGCAGACCAGGCGGACTGGCGATCGGAGCTCAGCAATGAGGATAGGAGGCAAAAACACCCCCGTCAAGCTATGAATAAAATGGAGCAGAAATTCCTCTCCCTGCATGATGCAAGGCGGGCCAAACAATAAGAAAAAGTGCTCAGAGCATGCTCTGAGCACTTTTATGGAAGGAAGGCTTTATTCCGGGGATCCAGGAAAGGAGACCCTGTCATATCCCTTTTTACAAAGCCCTTCTTTCTATCAGAATTATTTGCGGATCCAGACCATACCGGCAGAGTTATCTTTCGCTTCTCCCATAACTTGTACTTTCAAGCCATGCTTCGGAAGGATTTTCCCTGCATCCGGAAGATCGTAATCAATGTATGTTTGGGAGTCGTCGAACAACGTGTTTCCGAGCATTCCTTTGAATGTATATTCTCCGCGGGTCGGAGAGGACACGGTGAATGCTTTTGTTTTGTCCCATGAGAACGCAGCGTCTGCTACCTGATAGCGTGTGCTGTTTGCAGCACTTGGTTTGCCGTTCAGCATTCCGAATACGGTCTCCGGATGGGAATCCACTACACCGATGAAGCCATAACCCGGATGGTGTGCTGGGCCTGTCCAGTTATCTGTGTAGCTTTCATCGCCGTACCATACGAGCATACCTGTATTGTAGACAGCACCCCTGGAGTAGGCGAGAGATTTATCGGCTTTCGCGTAGTTTCTCCACTCAAGGTAGTAGTAGTTGTCTTTGTAGAAGTTTCCGTCAGAAACGATAAATCCATCCAGCATCATTTTAGGTGTTCCTTCAACGTCATCAGAGAAGACAACTTTTCCATCAACTGTCAATGTCGGGTTGTCCATTGCAAAGCCGTCAAGAGCCAGCCCGCCATCTGTTACATAGTTGAATTCAAGTTTAATTTTGCTTCCTATAAATTCGCTCAGATCATAGGACTTGTCCACCCATTGGCCTTTTGAGGATTCTGCGCGTGCATCGCTGTCAGTATCTTCGTCTCCGATCGTATCGATAAGAACTTTTGTACCGTCAGCTTTTACTGCATTCACATACAGATAATCGTAATCGAATTCGATGTCAAAATAAGCTTTGTAATCGAATTTTGCAGTTGTGGCATTCGTTAAGTCCACTTCAGGAGAGGTTGCTTTTGTATTGAGATCGTCACCTTTTGTGCTGTAGTAATATTGGTTTCCAAAAGCAGGGGCAATTCCTTTCACTGCTTTTTTCGGAAGGTTGATTTTTACGATTCCCGGGTTTTTGGACTTCGTTACACTTTGGTCGATGACTGTAGAGAAGCCAAACGCGTTAAGGTCGTTATAATCCATTTCTGTGATATTGGCCCAGTTGCCGCCCATTCCTTTTTGGAAGAATTCTTTGTTCATTGGAGAAAAGCTTGTCGGCTCTGTTCCGGCAATCTTCCCATTCCAGCTTCCTCCGCTCATGATGGACCAGGAAGCAACCGGTTCACCTGCACCCGTATACTGTGTGTCATATTCATCTGGAAGGCCAAGGTCATGGCCGAATTCATGGGCGAATACACCGACAGCTCCATCTTCAGGCTGGATCGTGTAATCAAATGCCGCCATTTGTCCGCCCCAATACGGTACTGAAGATGTCGTTCCTGGTACACTGTACGGCTGATTGCCGACTACCCATCTATGCGACCAGATTGCATCATCTCCAAGCAAACCGCCTCCAGCTTCCTGACCAGTACCAGCATGGATCAGCATTAAATGATCGACAAGACCATCAGGCTCGTTTTGATTTCCGTCTCCATCTAAGTCATACTGATCGAACTTGTCATACTCGGAAAGGTCCATCCCAGCCTTAACAGCAGCATTCAGTGAATCTTTAACCAAATCACGCGGTCCTTTTGGCAATGCATTGTCATTCCCGCCATTAGGATTATCGTCTCCATATTCTTTAGCTGTTCCAGGTACCGTCAGCCATTCGGAGACTGTTCCGTCAACTGTGTAGCTTCCGCCTGACTGCTCTTCATAATATTGCTTGAATGTGCTGATTTTTTCACCGTTGAACATGGTGAATTTTTCATCCCCGAACATCAATTTTTCGTAATGTTCTTTGTTGAAGTCATCAGAGTACATGTAGCCTTCTTCCTGTACCACGTTGTTATGTTTGAAATCAGAATAT
Source organism: Metabacillus sp. 84 (assembly GCF_050107715.1). Lineage (NCBI taxonomy): Bacteria > Bacillati > Bacillota > Bacilli > Caryophanales > Bacillaceae > Metabacillus > Metabacillus sp. 84. The sequence goes on from NZ_JBNILN010000001.1 coordinate 235,886, forward strand.
TCTACTAATAGGACAAGAACTTTGTCTTCACGGACATTTCCACTATACGCTGCATCTTTTGCAGGTTTTACTTTAACGAGGCCGTTGGGTTTGCCTTTTGCAGCCTTGTTTTTACCCAGCTTCTTCTGAATGCTCGCTTTTTGTTTAGCCATGAATTCTTTTACTTTCGCATCCATCGAATGTCCGTGGGAATCTGCTGCTACTGAGGGTTTTTCCCCTTCTTTTTCCTCAATATACGATTTAACCGCTTTATTGATTTCGCTTTGTGTGGCAGATTTTGAAATTACGCCTCTCTCTTTAAGAGATTTTGCCAGTCTCTCTTCAGGAATGATATTGTAGTCTATTGGCGCCGACTCCGGAGCATGCGAATGCGCTTCAGCAGCAAGTGCTTGTCCCCCTGCTGGAAGCAATGACCCAAGCAGCAAGCCGCTTGCTACTGCCGTACCGACCGCTGCCCTTTGCCAGCGTTTGCTGTGTCTTTCTACCGATCTTTTCAATTTCCTCAACCCAAGACCCCCCGCATCTCACAAAAAAACGCACAAATTTATACATTTTTTCATGAAAATGAAATTTTTCGTTACAAAACTATTATAAATCTTATCTGAATAGATTAAATAGTCCGAAAATTCTATTTTGTAAAAGGTTCATTTCAGGGCTATTTAACTATGTTTTTCGTCATACTATGATGCTGTGCAACAGAACTGGCTAAATTCAGGCTTTCATTTCTTATTATTAGACATGGTTAAAATAGATTTTGAGAATAATATAAAAGCCCGGGGAATAGCCCCGGGCTTGGTCATATTATTATTCTGCAGATGCTGGCTTTGGAACTTGCTGCGTCTCTTCAGGCGCCGTTTTGTCCGCTGCTTTCTTCTTTTCCTTTGCTGCCTGCTGTTTTGCTTCTGCCTGCTGCCGGGCTGCAACCTTCTGCATTTCCTCTGCGACAGCTGTCTTCTCAACCGGTTCCATCACTTCCGTATGCTTAAAACCGATCATTAGAGCCAAGATTCCCATAACTGCAAAAGTAGACCAGATTCCTTTCAATACTTTCATTCCGATTCCTCCTGTAGATTATTTGGATGAACTCCACGTGCCTGTTCTCCTTGGATCAGCTGCGCCGGACACCTTTTGGCTTTTCTTATCTATAGTCAAGGCCATAACGCCTCCATAATAAAAAGGTGATTTCTTCACCCGGACATCATAGCCGCGATCTTCAAGCTTGTCCCGGACGTTTTCCGGATAACCCGGTTCCATCGTAATCTCGTTATCTTCAATATAAAAACGCCGTTCGTTTATAGCTGCCTGCCATGATGAATCAAAATATTCTCTTTGAATCAATACCTGTGCAAGAACCGTTGGAATCCTCTTTCCTCCAGGTGTTCCGATGCCGACGATTTCTTCATCATTTTCGAGAATGACAGGGGATGTATAATTGTTAGGGCGTTTTCCCGGCTCAAGCCGGTTCACTGAGTCCTTCTCATCGCTAAAGTTGCTTAGCGAATTGTTCATAAAAACGCCGTTTACTTGTTTTTTTGAACCAAAAAACTCCCCGAGCGTATTTGTGACCGAAATCATTGTACCTTCTTTATCTTTAATCACAAAATGAGTGGTATTGTCATGGTCCTCTTCGTCTGCTTCTGAATTATTCACTTCGATATCGAAAGATGCTTTATCAAAATCCATATCATCTGCCATGTTTTTCAGATGCTCATCCGATAATAGCCGGTCAGCATCCACTTCCCCGAATGCCGGATCTTGGATCTCTGTAATGCGTTCATGATACGAATGCTTCGTAAACTCTCCTATTAAATGAGTAGAATTGGTCACTTTATTGGATTGAAATTCTCCTTTATACAAATCAGCCAGTCTTGCGATTTGCAGAAGAGAAATCCCTCCAGCCGGCGGAGGAGATGTCATGATCCTGTACTCTCCAAATTTTCCTTCCAGCGGTATTTCTTCTTTTACTTCATAATCCTCTAAGTCCTCTGCAGTTACGCTGTCCATTTCCTTCGTAAAGGCATCTCCCAATTCTCCCTCATAAAACCCTTTGCTCCCGTGATTCTGAATTCGCTTTAGTGTTTCAGCAAGCTCCCGCTGTTTGATGACTTCATTTTTCTTTACAGCCTTTCCGTCAGGGTAAAAAGCTTCGGGCAGCTGTCCGTCAAATTGATCCTCCGCATCGATCAGCCGCTGAGAGAGAAATTCGTCAGCTTTAAACCCTTTGGAAGCATAGTGAATGGCCGGGTTAAGAAGCTGATCCATCTCCATCTTCCCCTGCTCCCTGTGAGCATGCTCAAGTCCTTTTATAAATCCGGGAACCGCGATTTGATCCTTTGAATCTTTCCCATCCTTTGGGGCGGAATTTTTGTAATCATATACCTTTTTCAAGTTCTTTTCAGGATTATAAACGATCATCATCCCGCCGCCACCGGGACCAGAGCCATAGGGCTCTGTAACACCAAGCACATAAGAAACCGCCACCGCAGCATCCATCGCATTTCCGCCGCTGTTCATCACTTCCATGCCTGCCTTTACAGCCAGCGGATGGTTGGCACTGACAGCCGCTTCTCCTTCAAATGATTTCTTTAGCAGTCCGGATTGTGCAACGAGCAAAATGACAATGAGCAGGATTGCCAGTGCTGTCCAGAGCCTTTTCTTTCTCATTTGCATCCCTGCTTTAATCGAGTTTATTTGAGAAGTCTTTTTCAAAGACCAGCTTCCCGTCCTCTTCATGCCAGTCCAGATTGTGAGAATCCTTCGTAAGCTGAGCTTTCATTTTTTTCATTTGAAGCTGATTCATCTCACGGATCGGAGCAGGCTGAGCTCCTTTAATTTCCAGAGGCGTCAGTTCAAATCTTGCTTTTCCGTCCTCCATCAGCCTCATTTGGGCAATGGCGCTCTCCCTCGTTCTCGTCCATCCCTGGTCAAAGATAAAGTTTCCGAGGCTATAGAAAATGACACTGTCCTTATACACCTCGACAGGAGAGAGGACATGCGGGTGGTGGCCGATGACCACATCAGCTCCTGCATCCGCGAGCGCTTTAGCCAGATCTTTTTGCCGGGGATGGGGATCCGTATCATACTCCTGTCCCCAATGCGCATGAACAAATACAAAATCGGCATTTTTCTTGGCTTCTGCAATCATGGGAACAAAGTTATCCGGCTCCATAGCCAGGACTCCGCTGTTGTATTCGGTCGCATTTGAACCTTCAGCGTAGACATCTGTAAAACCCAGGGTCGCTACTTTCAAGCCGTTGTAGTTTTCGTAATGGATGGATTTTTTGGCATCCTTTAAGTTTGATCCTGCTCCAACAGCCCCGATCCCATGTTCTTTAAGTGTCTCTTTCGTATCATATAAGCCTTGTACGTTGTAATCCATCGCATGGGTGTTCGCTAAGCTGACAGCTGTAAAATTCATGTTTTGGAGAGTCCTGGCTGTCTGTTTATCCGTCTTAAGCTGAATATGCTTTGATTCATTTTTCGGGAGTTTCTCATCCAGGACAATGGGATGGTCAAAGTTTGCTGTGATGTAGTCAGAATTCTGCAGCAGCGGCTTCACATGCTGAAACAAATAATCCTGGCCTTTCACTTCGGTAACTTTTTCCACATTCCGGCCCATCATGACGTCTCCCATGAACGAAGCTGTAAATACCTCATCTTCATATTGCGTTACCGCCGGAGCCGGGGGCCTCTCAGCGAAAGAGAACCCGAACATAACTGCAGCGGCAACTACAAGCCCTATTACAGCGTGGGTCTTTGAGTTCCGGCGGTTCTTTTTAATAAACCGCAAGAGCTTTTCTTCAAAATTCAGCTCTTTTCCTGGTGGCTTGCTCACATTTCAACCCCCTTTATATAATGTAGTAAAGTGTCATCAGCAGGAATGTAGCACCGCTCAGCAGCAGCGTACTGCCAATTGTAAGGGCCATTCCCTGCTTCTGCATCGTATTGGCAATCAAGCCGGGCACAATGATGCCGATCCCCCTGAATTCAAATATTTCAAAGGGAAGAATCGGATAAGTATAATCAAAAGCGAGCTTTAAAAGAATCCCTACCGTAAGCATCGCCGCAAATTTTCTTCTCCCATAAAGAATCACGACTTTCGCAATGCCATAGGTAACAATTAGATAAGTAAGCAAACTGATAAAAAAGACAACAGCCAGGAAAACAGGCTGGTCAAAAACGAGAGCCAGGTAGCCGGGTACAATCAATCCGGCGGGTATGATCCCCGTTTTTTCAGTAAACAGCAAGCTTAGCAGTACCCCCAATACGAGGGCTATGTATAAATCAGAACCGAACAATGACTCTCCTCCTAACTGACAATCTGCTTTATTTTATACTCTTCTAATTGTTCGATAAGCGGTGTTGCAGCACCGTGAATATTTCCTACTCCATATATTGCCCGCCCACTCATCATCGGCTCGAGCACAGCCAAAATCTCATTAGTGGAATAGCCTTCAAGATTGTGAAAATTGCCGGCAGGAATGTTACCGGCTTGATAGGAATCTTCTATCGGCTGCGTTGTATCTCCAATGATGACTACGTCTCCGGCTGGAATAAACGGCAGGACATCGTGCGCGAATTGTATGGTCCGGTCTACGCGGTCATGCCGGCAATTCATAATAACCACAGCATTTTCTGTTGGATAGCCAAGATCTTCCACTCTTTTCCAAATGTTAATGGTAGAAGAAGCATCATTCGCTGCAAATCCATTAACAAAGAAGCCTGGATTCGCTGCATCTGCTAAAGGGAGGATTTTCATTGCCCCCGGATCGGGTGGAGCATTGAGCATGCCTCTGAATGCTGTTTTCTCATCAATTCCCAATGCGTCCGCTACTGCGAGTGCCAGAGAGGCATTATCAGGAAAAACCATATATTCAAAGCTTTTTAAAAATTGCTCGGAAATTCTGGTATTGTCACATACAATCAATGTCGAGTTACGCTTCTCTGCTTCTTTCCGGTAATAATCAATATAAGGGCTCTCATTTACGATGACATGCCCGTTATGCGGAATGGTTGCGACAAACGCTTCAGCCACTTCATCAAGCGTCGGTCCCATGACATCCATATGATCTTCCAGTACGTTGACGATAAGACCGATATTTGCCTGCAGCATATCCTCCTGAAAAATAACCTGGTAATCAGGATTAACTGCCATACACTCGCTGACGAGTGCTTCAGCCTTCAGATCGTAAACTTCGTGAATGACACGTTTTTGTTCCCCAATGTTCGGGCCTTCCGGTCTCCTGACGATTGGCTTTTCTTCTCTCGTGTTCCAGTACATCATCCTTGCATCGGTACCAGTCGTTTTGCCGACCGTCTTGTATCCGGCTTCTTTGACAACACCGTAGATCAGTCTGGTTACCGTTGATTTGCCGCGGATTCCATTAATATTAATCCGGACCGGAATGGAATCAATCCGCTTTTGGTGGCGGCGCTTTTCAATCATTCCCAGCAGCAGAACGAAAACAGCGGCCGCTAAAATGACCCACACGTAACCTCATCTCCTCTTAACGTTTTCATCAGCACTTTTTAATTAACCCATGTCTACTGTATGGATTTAGCGGCAGGAATAACAGATGATAAAAGTTACAAGTCCTTTTTCTGTTTCTTTCGCCGAACCATGTGCTTCGGCTCAATTATTTAGATTTTTCTAACATTTAAAGCGCTCCAGGAATTACGATTTCCATCCATCCCCCCCTTTGAATAGGAGTTTTGAAGATTTTCTGCCCCTTCAACTTCTTCTATTTTTTTCCTTCATTGAAAGCACAAGGATATCTCTAGATCTTTTCTCACTTTGTAAAGGAATGTAAAAATTTGCAGATCGGGACGAAATGAGCGCTCTCAATATGGAAGGGTTTACATACAGACTAAAACCAATCAATGTAGTTCCTTTTACTTGAGGTGCCCCTCCATTGTGTCTATGAAAAGGAATGAACAGGAGTCTAATTTCCTCTGATATGTTAAGGGATTAAAAAAGGGATAGGAAAGAATGAATACGGCCATTTGTAAGCTTAAAGAATATTTTCGGATGGATAAAGCCGCCGTTTCAGGTACAAAAAAACCCAGGATTGCTCTGCACACACCAGCAGGCATTCGTGGGGTGATACTACAATCTTGGAAGGTGCTTTTTATTCTTTCAAAAATACTTTTGAGCCGACAGCCTGCGAATGGATAAAAGCTGATTCCCGCCCTGTTGCTTTCCATGCCGTTCAGTCTGGTTTTGTTTTGTCCTGACCCAATCACCACAGCGCTGCGTCCCAATCGCCTGTACCGAAGAGCAGCACTCTGGCAGCCTTTCTTTCAGAATAAGAAAACTTCGCCTTCATGGAGAGACTCGCAAGACCGGGAATCCAGTCTTCTTTTAGAAACTCACTCCACCGATCAGGCCAGCCCTTTTAGCCCCGCTTCTTTTTAGGCCTGCTTGGCACTATTTCCTTTCAATAATTCCGATGCTCGTTTCAGGCACCCTGGTTGTCTGCAAAATGCTTAATCACCGTGTTTTTGCATACAGACGGCGAACCATCCTCCTTCTTTTACGACAGGACGGACCGAGGACACATTCATGCCAGCCTCGGCTGCCATCTCTTTCATGTCTTTTTCAGAGGGAATGGGGTGAAGATTCTCAAATGCTGAGAAGAAGCTGTTAAAGGCACTGGAAAATTGTTTCCCGTATTTCGCATGGCTCATCGGAGTAATGATTGCCATTCCGCCTCCCTCTTCAAGCCAGCTCGCCGCTTTTTTCAGCAGCAGGCTCCGCCTTTCCTGCGGAACATAATGAAGAAGATTATTAAAGAGGACCAAATCTTTTTTGGAAGGATTCTCCCATTCAAACGCATCCTTGCATTCAATATGCAGGTCCGGGTAATCCCGGCACCTCGTTCTTGCTTCATTTGCCACTCCTTCATTCAATTCAATTCCTGTCAGCTTTAGTGCGGGAAAATCTCTTGCAAGTCTTTTTAAATAACCGGCATGGCCACAGCCGACATCAAGGATGCTTTTTGCTCCCGTTTTCCTGACAAGATGATGAATTGCCGGATATGCCACCTGCTCCAGAATGGAGGAGGTTTGAGCCACTACTTCCCCGTGCTGCTCATGATCGAAGGTCTTTTTTTCTTCACTTCTCATGATCGCAGGATAGCTGAGCAATGCAGGGATATGAAGCTCCATCATTTCTTTAAGTATGACCCCGGTCGATAAGGGGTTTTTCTTCGCAGAAGGAAGCATAAAGCTTCTGGAAGTTCTAAATCTTCCTTTAGAGGCTTTTCTCATATACCGGATCGAGAGTCCGACTTCCATCCAGCGCTCCAGCAGATCTTTCTGCAAAGAATGCTGCCGGGCGACTTCTGCAATTGTCTTCGGTTTGCGAAAGTACTCATAAAGATCCAGCTCGTACCCGATATAAGCGTGCCACGTATAAAGAAACGGCATGTTTCGCTTCATCCAGCCTTTAGCCTTAAGCACTCTCACATAATCATTCAGCACCGTGCTTTCCTCCCCGTGTTCTCCAAGGATAGTCCAAATCCTGATGGAACATGTATTTTTTTTGAAGATGGGCTGGATCCGAAGAAGATCTGGCTGGAAATAACCCAATCTGAATCATGCGGTCAAGAGCATTTTCCCGCCAAATTCCAAGCCCGGAAACATTCAGCATCTGCTTCGTATGAAGCCAGTCATCCTTAGTGGTTTGGATAATGCCTTTTTTTCTAAAGGCAGGGAAATACGTAAGCGGCTTCGAATAAGTGAGCGCTGAAAAATGGCTTAAGTTCAGCACGTGACTCGTTCTCGGCTTTCTCACCCTTTCATACCACTTCAAGCATTCTGGTATTGTATTCCCAGTAGAGTACATCCAGCACAGGAGCTCACCTAAAATATCTCCGTCCTGGATAGCCAGATTCATCCCCTCTCCTGCCATCGGATGCACACTGTGAGCCGCATCTCCAACAAGTGCGATTCTTCCCTCTACATATCGGCTTGCATGATACCTTACAGGAATCATCAGCTGGATTTCACGCCATCCCTTAATCTCATCCACGTACCCATCCAATTCAGGACATAGCTCTTTATAGCATTGGTGAAAATACCCAATCCCTTTATCCTTCATTTCCTTATAGCTGCCTGCCGGAATCAGGTAGACCGTCCTGACACGCTGGCCGGGGAGAGGAAAGAGGCCAAGGAAGCCTTTAGAAAAAGAGATCATCTTTCCTTCGTTTAAATGAGCAGGTCTTCCAAAAGAGACCGTCAGAAAATGGTGGTCATACGTCTGTTCCTTTATCTCTGTCTTCATCGAATCTCTCGTTTTGGATCTCCGTCCCTCCGCCCCAATAATAAAGTCCGCTTCAATCGTCTTTTCTTTCCCTTCGTAACTGACTGCCGCTTTATGCTGATCCGTAAATCCTCTGAATCTTGCAGGCTGCAGATAATGAAAAGCAGGGTAGGCTTCTGCTGCATGTAAAAGGATTTCCTTCAATGTTTCATGCGGAATCATGAGTGAGTACGAAAACACGCTCTCTACCATTCCATAATCCATACTCGCATGGCCGATTTCCTCGTACAGCTGCCCTCTCTTTTTCATTTCATGTATATCAATACGGTGGATGCGATGACCGCAGGATTCTACTTTTCCGATTAAACCGAGGGCCTTGAAAATTTCCAGGCTTTTCGGCTGAAGGAGCTCCCCTTTGTACAGATGAGTCCCGCTTTTCGCCTGTTCTGCCACGGTCACATCAATGCCGCACATGGCGAGTTTTAAAGCAACCGTCAGGCCTCCGACACCTCCGCCAATAACGAGCACACTTGTCCTCAATTGCCCACCTCCTATATGATTTTTTTCAGCCAATTGACAGAATATGTAGTATGATAGTAGAAGGGATTAACTGAAAGGTTGTGTACGATGGAAAACGAAATTAAATCCTTCACGGACAACACCATTAAGGTTGGCGGCTTGGAGTTCAGCTGGAATCTTGATGAGGGTGTTTTTAAATATGAGAAAGATGATGCGGTCCTTTTTTGGATCGATTCTGCGATGAGAATTCTTTTTGATACGATCGAAGAGATTTCCGGCGACAAAGCCGCCTCCGTTGTTCTGGAAACGGCCGGTTTCAGACAGGGAATAATAGTAGGAGACTATTTTAAAAGCCAACGCCTTACATTGAATGAAGTAGCAGCTGTTCTTCCCAACACGTATGCTTCCGCCGGATGGGGTAAAATGGAGATTTCCCAGGTCAATCATGCCCGGAAAACCGCCATTATCCAAGTAAAAGACAGCTGGGAATTTAAAATAAACCGCGCTCAGGGAAAAACAAACCGGGGAACGTTCATCCCAGGACATTTTGCAGGAATCCTGACAGGTTTGTTTGGTGTTAATATCTGGTATAAGGTCATAAAGAGCCAGATTGAGGGTGATGCTTATTGCGAATTTGAATATTTCCCTTCCGCCACAACAGTTCAGCAGAATATTCATGAATATGCACGACAGGAACAATCTGACCAAATCAGAAAGCTTGAGCATTTAGTGGAAGAACGCACCCATGACCTGAACATACTGATCAGAGAAATTTCCTCTCCGATCATACCCGTACTTGAAGGCATCGTTGTCGTTCCTCTTATAGGGAAATACGATGAACAGCGCTCTTACGACCTTGTACAGCGCACCCTTCAGAACCTTCCTGCCCAAAAAGCTCAATATATGGTCCTGGATCTGACGGCAATGAGCGAAGACGTTACAAAAGGAACCGTTGAGTTTATCGATAAGCTTGCAACATCCGCATCGTTAATCGGCATAAAAACGGTTTTGGTCGGGATTTCACCTGATTTTGCGATTTCGATTGCTAAATCAGAATACAACCTGTCAGCTTTCCATTGCTTCAGTACTTTGCAGCACGGTATATACTTTGCTCTGTCCGAACAGGGACGGCACATTATTTAAGCCAGATTTCATTGCCTTCTGAATCATTCAGAAGGCTTTTATCTGTTTGTTTTAATGTGCTCGCATTCGTAATCCCCAAGCTCAAACCGGTCAAGCATTTGCTTGTACGCTGCGATTTTCCCCTCCAATCTGGCTCTGTCTGTGTCTCCCCAATCCTTTGAGCCAAGCTCTTCACATAATTCCTCTGCTGTTGTTTTTAAATAGGTTGCAATCGCAGATTCGTTAAACGTATTCACCATGGTTGTTCCTCCTCCCTGTATTATTCTGGATAATACCCTATAGATAACGCTTTCAAAACGTGGAACCTTCATCATAAGCGGTTGGAAGCATGGCTTTCCTGATCCTAAGGGGAGTTTGCATGACGTTCTGGATAGTGGGGGGAGGAAAATACTAGATTCCGCTGAGTGATCTAAACGAGGCTGACTTAGCATGAGCACTGCAGACCAAACATGAATTGCCCCACCTTGTCGAATCCTCCCGAAAAGTCGATATCCGCCTCGTTTCGGTCGATATAATCAAAAAATAGCCGATATATCGGAAATATGGTCGATATATCCTAAAAATGGTCGATATATTCCAAAAATATCCGATATATCCCAAAAAAACGCCGATTCCGGGTGCCGCCTTGTCCAAGTTCTCCCTTGTTTTATCCCATTGACTGATTTGCCCTTGAAAAATTGTGCTCCCCTCCGCAAATAGGATCCAAGTTCTCCCCTGTTTTATCCCGCCGCCTGCCTCACAACGCCCCACACAAATCCTAAGTCTTCCTTTTGATTTCATTTCAATCAATTTACATGTCCAAACCCGGCAGCCGTTCCTAAAAAAGCCCAATATGTTAAATCGATCTGTTTCACCCACAGCCGTATAGCCGCCCGGCCTATCCGTTATCTAACCCTCTCACCCGTTGAGCCACTTTAAAACCAAAAAAAAACCGCCCCACACTTAATCCGGGGCGGTTCGTTCACTTATCTCTCGAAGCTGATGTTGGCTTTTGAGTTGTTTTCAAACTGAGATTGCACTTCGACTTTTGTGATATCTGTTACTTTCAAGCCCAGTGTTTTGGAAAGCTGATCAAGGTAGCCGTTCCAGGTTGCGTCTTTTTCTGGAATGATGCTGTCTTTTATTCTTAGTGCTTCAAGCAGGGCATAGAAACCTTTGTATGTTTTCTTGCCGGCAGCGGTATTCTTTTCGATTACTGTTTTGATGCTATCGCCGCTTGTCAGGTAAGTTACATGATAGTAGTAGCCGTTTTTATCTTCTACCTTCATGTAAAGTCTGCTAATGCTGTACGGGCTGATTACAGCTGATTTTTCACCTTTTTTAAAGGAGAAGTCAACGCCGGCCATGTTGTTAAAGCCAATGGATACGTTCGCACGGGTAACATCGGAAGGTTTTACACCTAAGGCATTGGATAAGCGCTTAATCACTTCTTCTTTGCTCAGCTTAAGAGAAAGGTCAAGGTCTTTAACAAATTGGACAACTTTCTTATTTGCTTCTTCTCCTGTTACTGCGACGGTCTCTTTTCCGCTTTCTTTCTTAATGGCAACATTTACTTTGCCATTTTCTTCTGAGTAGCTGACCCTGTACTTTGCGTCTTTGAGCATCACTGTGCCTTTGAACGTATCAACGGTTTTCCAGATGGAGTTCACATCAATTTTCTTAGCTTGTTCAATTGCACTTTGCGGAACCTTGATTTCCGCAGCTGAAGCCGGAGCTGCTGCGCTGACAGCTACTGCTGCCGCCAATACTGCTGAAGCGATTTTCTTCATTCCTTGCACCCTCTCAAATTTAGTTACATGGATGCCAACACCTAAGCTGTAAGTTTAGTAATCTATTGGTTAAAAGGAAGCAGCAAGAATCGATTCCTGCTCTTTTTCACCCGCAGGCAGGACAGCTTCGCGTCCAATGGAGATGTATTCTACATGAAGTTTTTGCGCTTCTTCTGCTGAGTAGCAGTTGCGGCCGTCAAATACAATTGGTTCTTCCATGAAAAGGCCTGACATGAGAAGGGCTTTTTCAACAATCTCTTTCCAGTCAGTCAGGATAAAGACTGCGTCTGCTTCTTTAATGGCATCTTCAATTTGCTCTGCATAGATGACTTCTTCAGGAAGGATTTTTTTTGCATTTTCAACAGCGATCGGATCGTAGCCGACGACTTCAGCACCTTCTTCGACAAGCTGCTGTGAAACAACGATAGAAGCAGCTTCACGCATATCGTCTGTTTCCGGCTTGAAAGCAAGTCCCAGGAGGGCAATGCGTTTGCCTTCAAGAGAACCAAGGCGCTCTTTTGCTTTATTAACCAGACGTGTTTTCTGGGTTTCGTTAATTTGAATAACCGACTTCAGCAGGTGAAAATCATGTCCGTGATCCTGGGAGATTTTCACAAGTGCATGGGTATCCTTTGGAAAACAAGAGCCTCCATAGCCAATGCCCGCATTAAGGAATTGTCTGCCGATTCGAGCATCCTGGCCCATGCCCTCAGCCACTTCGCTTACATTTGCTCCTACTTTTTCGGAAAGATTCGCAATTTCGTTGATAAAGGAAATTTTTGTAGCAAGAAAAGCATTTGCTGCATATTTAATCATTTCCGCACTGCTGATGGTCGTTTTTAAGATTGGCAGGCCGAATGGCTTGTTGATTTCTTCAATAATGTTTGCCGCTTCTGCATTGTCAGCACCAATTACAATGCGGTCACCGTTAAAGGAATCGTGAACAGCAGATCCTTCTCTTAGAAATTCAGGATTGGATACAGCTTCTACGAGGTAATTGTCCTGCAGGTTCGCCATAACCAATTCGCGCACTTTGTAGTTCGTGCCGAGCGGGACGGTACTCTTTGTAACAACGGTCACGTCTCTAGTGATATTCTGGCCGATATCTCTTGCAGCTTTGAAAATATAAGATAGGTTAGCAGATCCATCTTCAGCTTGCGGAGTACCCACCGCAATATACACAACGTCTTTATCTTTAAGGCCGATGATATGGCTGTCTGTAAATTTCAGGCGCCCTGCTTCGGTGTTTTTCACCATCAGCTCTTCAAGGCCTGGTTCATAAATAGGAGAGATTCCCTTTTTCAACATTTCTACTTTATCAGAGTTGATGTCAAGGCATGTTACGTCATGTCCAATTTCAGAAAGGCAGACCCCGGTAACCAGACCTACATAACCCGTTCCGATAATGGCAATATTCATATGATTTCCTCCTCCTATGCTTTACAGCGGGACATGCTTGTCCCAGCTGTCCATTGGATAGCTGGGACAAATGCACGTTTATGACAAAGTAATTTCTTTTTCTTTCACAAGGCTGCTTAAATATTCATGAACATGGTCTCCAAGATCGCCGCGTTCCAGAGCAAAATCAATCGTTGCTTTTACAAATCCGAACTTATCTCCCACATCATATCGTTTGCCTGCAAAATTATACGCGAGAACAGTCTGTGTTTCATTCAGAATTTTGATAGCATCTGTCAGCTGAATCTCGTTTCCGGAACCGGGAGGCAGTGTTTCAAGAATGCTGAAAATTTCAGGTGTCAAAATGTACCGCCCCATGATGGCATAGTTGGAAGGCGCATCTTCTGCAGCAGGCTTCTCTACTACGGATGAGAGGGATAATACACCATCTTCCAGTGTATGATTCTCAAGTGGGGCAATAATGCCGTATTTTGAAACATCTTTATGCTCTACTTCCTGTACACCCAGAATAGAAGATTCATATTTATCATACACGCTGATCAGCTGCTGCAGGCAGGGAGTTTCGGATTTAACGATATCGTCGCCAAGCAATACAGCAAAAGGTTCATTTCCGATAAAGCTTTCAGCACAGTGAATCGCATGGCCAAGTCCGCGAGGCTCCTTTTGGCGCACGTAATGGATGTTTGCCATGTTCGAAATGGACTGGATTTCTTCGAGTCTATCGAATTTCCCTTTTTTGTAGAGCGTTTCCTCAAGCTCATAGGACTTGTCGAAATGATCCTCAATGGCGCGTTTACCGCGTCCGCTAATGACGAGAATATCTTCAATCCCCGATTTAATGGCCTCTTCTACGATATACTGGATCGTCGGTTTATCTACAATCGGCAGCATTTCCTTCGGCTGAGCCTTCGTAGCTGGAAGGAAACGGGTGCCTAATCCGGCTGCTGGAATAATCGCTTTACGTACTTTCATTAAAACCTCTCCATTCACATGAAATTTCTCTCTATGTTTTGCTTAGCCGCGTGTACCCCAAGCAGTTGAGCGAATAGTCAGAAGCGCCCAGAAGCGAAGCGGGCAAAGCAGAATTAGGAAAAGCAAACCATATAATGGTGCGAGCAAGAATGTAAACGGCCTCTTATAGGCATAAAAAACGTTACGGGCGTATGCCGATATAATAACGTAAGCCAGGTAGTAGATGAGCAAGATCCAGCCCATTGTTGTCGTCGTAAAGTAGATGGCAAGAATAAGTGAAATACCGAATGCAATCCAAAGGAACATTTCAAGCATGACCCATACAAAAACGTTCGGCTTTGTAAAACCAATTTTCAATGCAACAAGACTCTCACGGAAAAATGATTTATTCCAGCGTGATTGCTGCTTAAGCAGTGTGCGCAAATCTGTTGGAGCATCTGTAATACAGCGGGCAGTCGATTGATAAAGTGTCTTTCCTTCACGAATCGCATAGTTTGTCAGGCAGCGGTCATCACCAAGCTGAACCTGCTGTCCAAGGAACATTTGGTTTCCGTAGTGATCCAGGTTTTTCATGACTACTTCGCGTCTGTATGCACTTAATGGTCCGCTGCATACCAGAACATTATTTGTAACCGAGTGAGCAGCACGCTCTACACGGAAGGCATTGTCGTAACGCATATCAATAAGACGGGTAAGGACATTATCAGTGCGGTTTCGGATATTTACGTGGCCTGTTGTAGCTGATACTTCCGGATTGTTAAATGGTTTTAGCAATTCACGGACAGCGTTTGGAAATACAGTACAGTCTGAATCTACTGTAATAAATACATCTCCAGTTGCTTTTTCGAAAGCCCAGATTTGCGCATGGCGTTTCCCTTTATTTTGAGGAAGGCGATGAACAATCAAATTCGGCATTTTGTAGTTGCCTTTAGCCAGCTCAGCGGCTGTTTCACCAATACCTGACATAAGGTTTTCTTTAAGTTTTAAAGTCGCCTCATAACCAGAAATGTCCTTGCTTCCATCATCAATCAGGAAAATTTCATGAATTGGATAATCCTGCTTCAGAATACTTTCAATGGTGCCAAGCACAGAATCGGGTGATTCATTATAGGAAGGTATAACGACTGATACCTTTAAATCAGGCGGATCCATCATGACTTCCTGGTATTTGAAGGAAAGAAGCATTTTCCCTAATAGGTAGGCAATCATAACAGAACCATAAAGACCGATTGTTAAATTCAACTTATCAGATGCAGTCCAGTTTACATAAAAAAGGGCTGCTACTGTGATCACGAACAAAGAAATAACGAAAGTTTTTTCCCTCGTTGATAATTTCTTTTGTGTGTTCATTTCCTGCGAGCTGTTTACCGCAGACAGATCCTGTTCAACTTTAGCCATACTCGTTCTCCTCTCAAATTGATATTAGTCCCGTTCTTTCGCTTTAAGGCGGTTCGTACCGGAACTTTCATCTCGTTCAGAGTAAGAAATTTTCTGAAAGCATTCAATCTGCCGTTTTGCCCGTGACTTTATTCATCCTTGTTTTGAAGAAAACGGGAAAAATGGGTTAACTGCAAGCTTGTAAGCGTTATCTATTTCACATTATCATTTTCTTCACTTTGTAACATTTATGTAATATAAAAATCACTGTATACGTAAGGGTTTGTAAAAACCTATATTCAACATACAAGATTAAACATTAAATTCGTTGTAATTTTTGTAATAAATTTGTAATGAAAAAACACCACAAATTTCGACTTTTTTTGAAAATCCGTGAACTTTTAAAAAATTCGATGATAAATCAAGTTTTGTTAAGAAAAATGAGGAAACAGGTCTAAAAAAATCAATCATATTCGACAAATTTCGTCATTTTTCTACATTACTTATGAGAAGGATTTCACATATCCATTGTCCTTTTCCACTATAAAATTCCAGAGGTGCTAATTATTCACGTCTATTTTCTGTGAATATATACGCAATCCGACTTATACAATACGTTTTTGGGGGTAGGAGGCTGGTTGCCAATCTTCAAGCCACATGATATTTAATGGTATGGAGGTTTATAGATGTTGAAACGCAGACAAGCCAGAAACCGCGGTGAGGTGCAGAAATGATTGAAACGGTTGAGATTGAGAAGGTGTATGCAAACGGCCACGAGCGGCAGCATGTTCTAAAAAAAGTGAATATAGGCATACGGGCTAACGAATTTGTAGCGATAACCGGCAAATCCGGAAGCGGAAAATCTACTCTGCTAAATCTCCTGTGCGGTATTGACCAGCCCCTAAGAGGAAAGATCATCATTAATGGAACGGAAATTACTAAGCTTTCAAAACGGAAGCTGACAAAATGGAGAAACAGGGAGATCGGAATTGTCTTTCAGTCCTTTCATCTGCTTCCGACCCTTACTCTTCTTGAAAACGTAATGCTCCCTATGGCGTTCTCTTCTAATAAAAGAAACAAGAAACAGCGCGCATCTGAGCTGCTGAATTCTGTAGGACTTTTGCATAAGGCCCATATGTTCCCGGATTATGTTTCAGGAGGGGAAAAACAAAGAGCATCCATTGCCAGAGCTCTTGCAAATGATCCTCCCATCCTGTTTGCTGATGAACCAACCGGAAATCTGGATACAGAAAATGCAGCGGGTGTAATGGACTTGTTTCTAACCCTATCCAAAAATGGGAAAACCATCGCAATGGTTACACATGATCTGGAGCTCGCCAAAAATACTGACCGGATTATCACGGTCAAGGATGGAAAAATCATATCAAATCATACGGGTGTTTATCAGCAGCACGGAGCTGGCGGAACATGATGCCGCTAATGATGAAGAAACCGTTTCGCGATATAAGAAAGCATAAAGCCAAAACACTATTCATCCTGTTATCAATCTCAATCAGTCTAACGATTGCGGGAACCATTCTTCATACGAAGCTTCAATTTGAAGCAGCTTTACAGGAAAGTATGGAAAAATCGAACGCAGCGGATGCATCCTTTTACACCAACTCCTTTAAAGATATCCCTAAAGAGCTGGCAGAATTGGAAGGTCTGGAGAAAGCAGAGCCCAGGATCTCTCTTCGTGCGAGGGCGAAAACAGAGGACGGATATAAGAATATTGAAGTCACCGGATTACCTGATAAAGATAGGCTTCAAATTGGAAAAATCAACATCGCAAAGGATGAAAAATCCGATTCAGGTGTCTACGCTGAAGCTTCCACCAAAAATGAATACATTTGGAGGGAAGGCGAAGAAATCAAGCTTCTTATTCCCGGTGAGAAGCAAAAAAGCATGCAGCTATCAGGCTCAGTATCGGACCCCTCCAGAATCCCAGCAGGGTTTACCGGCACAGGCTATGTTTATCTGACAAAGGATGCCCTGAAAAAACTAGGTGTCCCACTGGCTTACACACAGATTCAGGTCCGATTTGAAGATGGAACGAGTAAAAAGGAACGGGATCAGCTCATTTCCCGGATTAACAAAATCCTGAAATCCTCAGACATTACTTCCTATCGCACTGAACAGTCAGAGGAAACCTTTTATATACGAAACACTCTTGCCTCTTCCATTTTAACGGTGCTTATCCTGTTCGGGCTTTGCTCTCTTGTTCTCGGATTCATTCTAATCATTCATTTATTTCACCGGGTCATCGCCGAACAAGTAAAAGAATTAGGGATTCAGCGGGTTGTCGGGGCATCGGCTTCGTTTATATGGAGGCAGTATATTGTTTATTTAGGGTTAATAGGGACACTGTCCTTTTTGTTATCTGCAGCAGGGACCTACTATGGAAGCAAATGGGCAGTCCGATATCTGGCAGAAGAGCTGAATATCGGATCGTACACAGAATCTATCGATTTAAATACGGTGTATTTGCTTGCCGGATTCTCACTAGCGATTCCTTTTTTCGGTGCATTCTGGCCTGTTTTAAACGTTTTGAACAAGCCGCTGACTGATTCTTTGCGGAATGTGCCGCACTCCTTTCCTTCAAAGGAAAAAAAAGGAGCTGTATGGTTTTCCCTCAGTCTATTATCCTGGAGACATGCAAGGTCTAGAAAAGCTCAGGTGCTATCCAATATTCTGATGCTCTCATTTGGAGGAGCGATCATCCTATCCTGTCTTACTCTGCATCAGACTCTGACCAATCAGCTTCAGCAAATGAATCACTTTTGGAATTATGATCAGGAATGGTCTGTCAAAAGTGATTTACCGAAGGAAGAACTGATTGGCCTTTTTGAGAAAACAGAAGGTGTGAGCGAAGCAGAAGGCTGGACGGTTCGAAATACAGAAGTTCTCTCCAAAGATAGAGGCAGACAAAATGCTCTGCTTATGTCGCTTCCAGAACAGTCCAAACTCATCAGGCCTGCCGTTCAGGAGGGACAATGGCTCAGTAAGGTAGGAAAGCCTGCGATTGTTATTAATGAGGATTTGCGCACTCTGCTTGAAAATCCAAAAGCAGGCGAGACCGTAAAGCTTAAAATAGGCAGAGAAGAAAAAGCATTTACTATAAAAGGAATCATCAGCAGCCAGTTAAAGGGACCTGCTGCTTATATGAGTTCGAATGATTATGAGCAATGGCTTTCAAGCAATGCAGCAAACCGGGTTGCGGTAAAAATGAAATCCGGTGCCGACCTTACAGAAGCTTCAGACCTGCTCGAAAAGCGTTTAGCAGCGGGTAATGTGTCAGTGGAGGGCTCTGAAACGATTCAGGCTATGAAGAAACGTCCAGAACAAATCATTGGACTGGTAGTGTCTTCCATTTTAGCGGCCGGGTTTCTCTTTACCCTTTTAGGAATGATGAATTTAATGACAGCTGCCAGCATGAACGTGTATGAACGCCAGAAAGAAATTGGCATTATAAGGGCCATCGGAGGATCGTCGGGAAAGATATTTAGAATGTATGCAGGAGAAAGCATTATTGTCTCCATCGTTAGCTGGGGTTTGGCTGGGGTGATCTCCCTCCCGCTAAGTCAATTTTTAAGTACAAGAATCGGCCTGTCATTGCTCGGATCACCTCTGCAGAATGAGATTTACCCTCAAGGTATTGCAGGGTGGCTGATCGCAAGTGTGACAATCGGTCTTCTGTCCGCAGCGATTCCTGTTGTAAAATCGCTGCGGAAGCCGCTGCCCATTATGCTTGAGGATTAGGATGCTAAAAAAGGAGGCGTTTATATGAAAAAGGTATTGGTATTGCCTTTGTTTACAATGGAATCCGGTCACCATCGGAGTGCAAATGCATTAGCAGAGGCTTTGCAAAAGC
Organism: Metabacillus sp. 84; assembly: GCF_050107715.1. NCBI lineage: Bacteria > Bacillati > Bacillota > Bacilli > Caryophanales > Bacillaceae > Metabacillus > Metabacillus sp. 84. The sequence goes on from NZ_JBNILN010000001.1 coordinate 255,219, forward strand.
ATGATCCGGAACTGCAGTGTGCGAAGGTGGATTTTTTGAGCTTCGTTAACGCCGGTTTGGAGAAATTCATATCCACACTGTATTTAACCTGGATAAAACGATTTCCAAGTGCCTACAGTACATTTTACCGGCTTTTCTTCAATAAAAAATCAGACATTGTCCAATCGGCATATGAAGCGATTTTTCTTGAAAAAATGGAACAGCTGATTGAAGTAAAGAAGCCGGACTTAATTGTCTGTACCCACAGCTTCCCTTCGTTTCTTGTAGATAAACTGAAAAGGTACGGAGTATGTGATGTTCCCGTTCTGAACCTGTATACGGATTTTTTCATAAACGGTCTGTGGGGAAAAGAAAAAGTAGATTTGCATTGTGTCCCAAGCAAGGATATTAAAAATGAACTGCTCGAAATGGGAATAGAGGAAGACAAAATTATTGTGTCTGGAATTCTTGCGAATGATCGTCTAAACCGCCGGAAAATGAACCGGTATTCGGATGAAAAAATTCACGTCATCCTCTCAGGGGGAAGCCTCGGACTTGGAAAAAACCTGCCGAATCTGCTCCAATTCTCAAACAGCGGACTGGTAGAATACAAGGTTTTATGCGGTTCCAATAAGGCCTTATTTGAAAAAGTTGAGAACCTGGGTTCTCCCCACATCACCCCTTTGCCTTATATTGCGTCAGCTGAACAAATGAATCAGCTGTATGGCTGGGCAGACGCAATTGTAACAAAACCGGGCGGTGTAACAATCAGCGAATCGATCCGAAAGAAGCTGCTGATTTTCATTCATTCTGTCTTGCCTGGCCAGGAAGAAGTCAACCTGGATTACTTAACAAATAGAGGGCTTGCTGAAAAAATTGATGGCAGCCGTCCATTTGAAGAACAGCTTCTTTCCTTTGTAAGTGATTCCAGCAGGCTTTTTGCGGTTAATAAAGCCCGCCATCAATATATGAATGAGCTTGAGGTCCGTTCCTGTGCAGATTTAGCCCTCATCATTGAGAGAAAGCTGTTTGCAGGAAGAACGACTCCGAAAGAAAAGTATTTAAATGATGTATTTTCTAAACTATACCGAAGTCTTTAAGCTTTCCCTTTTTTACGGTTTTTGTATACGTGATAATAGATGAACGTGCAGCCGACCGCCAGCACTCCAATATGCGCCCACATAAAGGCTGCACGAAAAGCTTCCATAAACGCCATATCCCTCACTCCTTTTCAGTATGAGTCTTATAGTCTTGATTCATTATGACTATAATATCGTCACTAAAGTCCAATTTTCAATAATAACCACTAAAAATAGGTATAATTACTCATAACTTTATACACACGACATTTCTTCCTGATCGTACGGGCTTATCAATCATTTTTATCACATTTACCAGAATTAAACTTATACTGTAATGTGATGATTAATAGAGACTCCGTTTAGTTCCGCTTCCTGCTGCTGCCCGCAGAGCGGTAAACGGTTTCTATTATACAAGCCTATAAATGAACGAGAAAGGAACATCGTATGCCTGACATGACTACTCAAGAAGCGTTGGCCCTAATTAAAAAAGTCGGAACGGAACTGGAAAAAAAGCTTAATGAAACAATTCAGACTGAGCTGAATCGGGAAGATCTTTTGATCCTTGCCAATATAGCTGCTCCACTTATCAAAAAATTTTATCATCAGAGTCAGGAAATTTCCGAATTCCTCTCTGTTCCTCTGAATTACGCTACAAAAAAGGATTTTCTGCGTCTAGCAAATCTCACTATCCAGATGGAAGAAAAACTGGATCAAATCGAAAGCTTCCTGTATGAATTTGCCAAGAAGGAAAACCCGGCTGACCTTCCCCTCCCTAAGCAAGCAGACCCTGCTCCATCCGCCCTGAATAAACAGACTCAGCTTTCAGAAGGTGAAAAAAGGAAACGATTATTAAAAGAAGTTCTCCTTCACCATGCCCTTGGAACAAAGCATCCCCTCTTAAAGGAAGCATCAGAATCATGATTCCAGCTGCCGGAATAGTTGAACAACTGAAAAAGACCGCTCTTCTCCTGTCGGAGCAGGAACCGGATACTGGAATGACACCCCGGACAGCTGTCTGGAAAAAGAATAAGGCTGTTCTTTGGCATTATCCTGCAAATGAAAGGAAATATTCGATTCCGCTTTTTCTTGTGTATTCACTTGTTAATAAAGCATTCATTCTTGATTTAGCGCCGGGACACAGTATGATTGAAGCTTTTGTCAATGAAGGATACGACGTTTACCTGCTCGATTTTGGTGTCCCCGGGTATGAAGATAAGGACATTACCATTGATGAGTATGTTAAAAAGTATGTCCAGGAAGCGGCCAGAAGAACACTTCGTCATTCGGGTGCCAAAGAGCTGACGATGATTGCGTATTGCCTCGGGGGAACGGTTGCTGCCATTTATGCGACTGTAGCCGATGAACCGATCCGCAACTTCATCTTAAATGTGGCTCCTATTGATTTTCACAAGTATGAAGTATTCGATCAAATTACAGAAGGGCTTCGAAAAGGAAAAGCTGATTTGGATCCTTTATTCGACGCGGTTGGTATTATCCCTGCTTTTTTTATGAAGGCAGGACTAAGAATGGTAAGCTATCCTATTTATTACAGCCCTTATTTATCCCTCCTCAAGCGGGTTGACCATAAAGAATACACAGACTATTGGAGACGGTTCAATCGCTGGACACAGGGGCATATTCCTTTCTCAGGCGCGGCAATGAAACAGCTTATACAAGACTTGGGAAAAGAAAACAAACTGCTTAAGGGCACCTTAAAAATTAATGGCAGGGATGCCAAACTATCAAACATTAAGGCAAATCTGCTCGTAATCTGCGCTGCTAATGACAAGCTCGTTCCAATGGAATTGAGCACAGGAATGATAGACCATGTTTCCAGCACGGATAAAAGCATCCATGTGCTTCACGGAGGCCACGCTACTTTCACTGTGAAAAATGGGCTCCCTGATTATTTGGGTCAATGGCTCAGTGAACGATCGATATAACAAAGAGAGGAGGATTCCTTTTGTACCTTTTTGCTCTGTCCAATCCTGTTAAAGGCTTGGCTGCTGCTCCCGGTATGGCTTCTACTGTTTATAAAAACTTTTTAAAAGCACATTCTGAACCAAAATTATTTAAAGATTTAGCCGAAGCTTCTTACTATGACCGTACCTCGCATTTTCCTCTATATTTATAGGAACAAATATATTCCAGTTTAGAGTGCTCCTTTCTTAGGGAATTAGTAACCGACTGATTCTCTTGGAAAGGAGCTATTATGCTTGAATTTGTCATTAACATCCTAAAAACGTTCGGTATTTGGGGGCTGCTCGGTGGAATTGCCATTGAGGCTTCCTCTGTTCCATTTCCAGGAGCCCTTTTAACACTTGCTTACGGATATGTACTTGATCAGCCTTTCTCCCAGATGATTTTGATTGCGCTCCTCGCGAGTCTGGTATACACAGTATTTACTCTTATTCCTTACTGGATTGGAGCGAAGCTTGAGCATAAAGTAAAAGAGAAGTTTAACCGTAAACGGAAAACCATCGAACGGACCCAGCGATGGTTTAAAAAATGCGGGATCTGGAGTATTGCCATCTCGAGGCCGTTTGGTGTGGGGAACTATATTTCCTACGTTTCAGGATTATCAAAAGTAAAACTGCTGCCTTTTCTGCTTTTGACATTCATTGGTGTTTTCCCATTAAACCTTGCTATGCTATGGCTTGGTTCAGCCGGAAATTTAGGCTCTGTCCAAACATTCCTGTCTAGCATGCAAACCGTCATCCTTATCCTTGCAGGACTGGCGCTGGCAGGCTATCTCATATACCGGTTCTTTTTTAAAAAGAAAAGCTGCGAAACCCCGGCTGAATCTAAGTCAGCATAAAGCTGCTTTAGACGCAGTTTTAACGGTTTCTGCAACTGGTATAGACAGATGGTGTTCCGCTGCTTCAGCTGGAAAAGGGAATGCACAATAGTTAAAAACCCAGGAACTCGGCCCAAGCGAGAGTTGTTGGGTTTTTTTGATGTTCAGAAGGCATGAGCAGGCATGTAAAACCCGGATGCATCTAATGATCAGATAGTACCTGCGATTTATCCAATTCTCTGCATCTCTATGATTACCATATAATGTTTGAGTGAATATTTCTGCGGGAAACAAACCAGTAGCTTTTTTTTAAGGAGATTTGCAGCATGTCATTTTTATCGAATCGAACGATACAATTAAAAAATATCACAAAAAGGCAGTTTATCAACGAGCTGCGGTCTCAATTATGGTTTGCTCCTTTGATCTATTGCCTTTATTCCGTTTTACTTGCCTGCATCACTCTTATGTTGGATTATCCTTTTATGCTCGGTTCGAAAGTACCGTCCTTTTTAAGTGTGAAATTTGAGCTGACGAATACACTCGTGAGTACGATTGCGCCAGCTGTATTAACTCTTACAACGTTTACATTTAACCTGGTCCTCGTTGCTTTCACATCCATGGCAGGCCAATATTCACCAAGAATTTTAAAGAACTTCATTGCCTCTAAAGCTACACAGCGAATTCTGGGCATTTTTATAGGAAGCTTCCTGTACACCATGCTCGTTTTCCTGTTTACATCCAGTGAAGAAAACATGGCATTCTTTGCGATTCCATACACCGTTACGCTGCTTGTCATAATCTGTGCCGGAACTTTCGTGTTCTTTATTAACCACGCGGTTAAATGGCTTCAGGTAAACCATATGGCAAATTCTATGAAAAAAGATTCAACGAAAACGATCCTTCATTCTCTTGAAGAGGACCTTGAACCTTACAGGTCAGTTGATGCAATGAAGCTCGAACAGCAAATTCCAGAGGAGGAAGGCTTTTCCCTGCTTTCAAAAAAATCAGGTTATATTCAAATCGCCGATTATGAGAAACTGCTGGAATTGGCCATACGCGATGGACTCATCGTCAAAATGGTTTATGATGTTGGCGAATTTATTCTAAAAGGAAATCCCCTTTTCTGTTTATACAGGACAGAAGGAAAGGACATTCGCGAGAAGGATTATTACAAAGCGGTGCTTGTTGGGGAATCTGAGACAGATGTTCAGGATATCCACTACAACTTAATGAAATTCGTAGAGATTGCTATTCGTTCATTAGGAAACGATGATATGAAGACAGCCACCATTTCCATCCATCAAATATCGGATTTGCTTAGGACAATTTGCCGGGTTACTCAATTTTCTCCTTATTTATCCGATGAGGGAGAAAACCTGAGAGTTGTGATGAAGCAGCGCAGCTTTGATGATTATTTATACGATTCTTATGCGTCCATCCGCCATTACTCCCGTGATAATATTATGATCACGATTGAACTTGTTAAAGCCTTGAAGAACCTTGCCAGTTCAATTGCGCCAAACCATGTAGAACAAATTTGGTTTTTCGCCACCTTTGTCGTAAAAGGATTTGAGGAACGGTACTTATTTGACCGTGACGTTCAATTTCTTCTTACTCCTTTAAAAGAACTCTCTGAAGTCTCTGCCAAACAAATGGAATTTGTTGAAATTGAGAAGAAAATGGAAAAATCCGCAAGCTGAAGGAATCTTTCCTGCTTTTTATACGTATGTAAAGGAGGCAATGGACGAGGAGGATTCACATGGAAACCATCCAGCACAAATTATATTTGTACAAAGAAATTTATTTATCATTGAAAGAAGAATTAAAATGGAAGGCTGCGGATCAAAGGGTTATAATGATGGCGGCTTCCCTCTATGCTGTCTCCGGCAAACCTTTCCACCTTCCATCCTATTTAAATATTTGTGATTACATGAAGCAATACAGCGGTCTATTTTCTCCATTTAAATCCTATCACCGGTTTATTACCGCAACGATGCTGGATGTCCGGTACGAAGATCCTTTTGCAAAGTTTGAAGAAATGAACCATGTGCATGATTTGCTTGCCGAAGCCGGTTTCCGGAAAGGCATCTTTACTTATATTGCAGCATTGGCCATCATGGGGACTGCTGCTGATTCGCCGGTTAGCCTGGAAAAAGCATCTAAAGCATACTCCATCTACTCACGCATGAAAGAAAAGCATTTTTTTCTGACCTCTGCCAGCGATTATCCTCTTGCCGCACTTCTCTCCCATAAAGAAGAAGCTGTAAACGAACTGGTTGAGCGAATGGAAACCTATTATGACGAACTAAACAGGCAAGGCTTTAAAAAAGGCAATGACCTGCAATTTCTCAGCCATATTCTATCACTGGATGAAAAATCCAATTTTCACAGTCTTCTGTCGCGCTGTACACAATCTGCCCGCGAACTGGAGCAGCTTGGATTTACGATTAAGAAAAAACATTATCCAGAAATCGGCCTCCTCTCCCTGGCTGGAGAAAGCAGCCGCGATTTGGCCATTCTTGCTGAAACCGTTGACCAGCTGAATTCAGACAGGGAGTTTAAATGGTATAAAAACATGAACTTTACCGCCGCCACTCACTTGTCCGTAAGCGGCTGTATTCAGCAGGCATCCGTTCTTGGAACCGGACTTTATACGTCCATGGAAATTGTGCTGCAGGCACAGCAGGCTATCATGATTGCTGCGATTGCAGGATCGGTAAGCTCATCATCTGATGGCGGGGGCGAATAGTACGGCACTGGTATGTGCAGCCTTCTTGTAAAAAAGGCAGGTTCCAGAAATTCATCTGAAACCTGCCTTTTGAATTAATTTAAGCTTTCCTCAGACTTCTGAGCTTGGATTTTGCCTTCGATTTCCTTTTTTTCTTCCTTCCACCATAGCCCCTCAGCCTGACCTTTTTTTACTGCTGCTTGAATCTCCTGCTCTTTTTCAACTGCCGGGGGGGATCCACGAAGCGGCTTTCCTGTTGGATCTTTCACCAAAAACAGGACAACCACAATGCCGATAACCGATGCAGCTGTCAAGTAGTAAGAAGGGACATAGTTATTGGCTGTCTCATTGATTAGCCATGCTACTGCGAGCGGAGTCGTTCCCCCAAATAATGAGGCGGACAAATTGTACGTGATGGAAAGCGCCCCATACCTCACATCGGTAAAGTATAAGGATGGAAGCAGCGAAGGCATTGTCCCCTGAAAGGCTGCCAAAAAGATGGCTAAAATGAGAATTCCGAGAAAAACGAGCCAAGTATTTCCGGTGCCAATCATATAGAATGCTGGAACTGAAAAAATAATCAGACCTGTAAGTCCGCCTGCGATAATATTTTTCCCTCCGATACGGTCGCTGAAATACCCCATCAATAAAACAATGGGAATCATCACACACATAACAATCAGGATGAGGAGAAGACCATTTGTCTCACCGTAGCCAAGGACAGCCGTAAGATGAGAAGGCATATAAGAAAGCACCATATAATTCGTTACGTTATAAAAAAAGACAAGCAGGATCCCAATGAGTAATGGATTTTTATGGAAAACGAGCAATTCCTTTAAGGAGATGTGCTCCTTTTTATTGTCCTTTGCTTTTTCCATCGCTTCAAAAGCTGGTGTTTCTTCTAATTGATTTCTTAAATACAAGCCTACTATCCCAATAGGTCCGGCAATTAAAAATGGGATCCGCCAGCCCCATTCAAGCATCGTTTCAGAGCCAAGTATAAAGGTCAGCAGCGTAACAAGCCCTGAGCCCGCAATGTAACCGGTTAACGTACCGACTTCGAGCCAGCTCGCCATTATCCCCCTTTTCTTATCCGGTGTGGATTCCGCAATGAACGTCATCGCACCTGAGTATTCGCCCCCGGTGGAGAACCCCTGCACAAGACGTGCAATTAAAAGCAAAATTGATGCCGTAACACCAATCGACTCATAGCTCGGAATCAGTCCAATCGCCAGAGTAGCAATGGCCATCATCACTAACGTAATCGCCAGCACTTTTTTTCGTCCCATGCGGTCCCCTAGCATACCAAAAAAGATGCCTCCGATGGGTCTCACAAGAAAAGCAACAGCAAATGTTGCAAATGCATATACCAGCTGCATCGGTCCATCCACTTCAGGGAAAAACACTTTACCGATGGTTACTGCGAGATAAGAATAAATACCAAAATCAAACCATTCCATTGCATTTCCGATACTGGTTGCTGTTACTGCTTTTTTAGCCGCCCCTATATCCACGACCGTTACATCATCTTTAGTAACTGAATCTTTTGTCCCCTTATAATCCAAATTTCATTTCCTCCTTGCCTTTATTTCCATATGTACAGATTTGGGCGGTTACGTTGGCTGTATTACCCTTTGTCTAAATGACGAAACTACAAAATGAGCCCGTTCCAGGATTTTCATAGTTTTTAGCAGCCACCTTACTATTCATTCCCCGGCATCCCTGCAATCTTTTCGAAATTTAGTATACAAAAACTTTTTAAAAATCAAAAAACCTGCTTCCAAATTAAGAAGCAGGCCGAAATAGTCTAGTATTAATGGATTGGTGATCTATTCTTGAGCAGTGAGCTTTAGTGTAAGGTCTTGTTTGCTGCCATCGCGATATACGGTGACTTTCAGGGTATCGCCTACCGATTTGCTTTCATATAAGTATTTTCTAAGCTCACTGGAATTTTTTATTTTTTTGCCATCCAAGGCGGTAATCACGTCGCCTCTTTCTAGACCGCCTTGATCAGCAGGTGAACCTGACTGAATTTTATCTAGATAAACGCCTGTTGTCATGCCTTCCGGAAGCCCAAGCTCTTCGGCAGCAGCCTGAGGCGGAATCTGTTCGATATCCCCCATAGAAATCCCCAGAAACGGACGATCAATCTGACCCTTTTCCATCAGCTGTTCTGCGATCGGCATCACGTCACTGCTTGGAATGGCGAAGCCCAGTCCTTCTACCCCGCTTTGACTGATCTTCAAGCTGTTGATGCCAATGACTTCTCCGCTCATATTAATCAGCGGTCCGCCGCTGTTCCCGGGGTTAATGGCAGCATCCGTCTGAAGAACATTCAGCTCCCATGGCCCCTGTGATGTATCAATCTGAATGCTTCGATCTGTTCCGCTGATGATTCCTTCGGTGACCGTTCTTGAGAACTCAATTCCGAGCGGATTGCCGATGGCAATGACACTTTCCCCGGCACGAAGTTTGGAGGAATCACCGATTGGCGCGACTCCAGGTGCTTCAGCAGCATCAATCCGAAGCACGGCCAAGTCTGTCAGCGCGTCTGCTCCAACGAGTTTCCCCTTTGCTTTTTCTCCGTTGGAAAGTGAGATATCCAGTGACTCCGCACCTTCCACCACATGGTTATTGGTCAAAATAAAAGCATCATTGCCTTCCTTTTTGAAAATGACGCCTGAACCAGAGCCTGCCTCTTTCGCTGCATCACTGAAGCTCTGCTTATTTTGCTGAAGGTTTGATATACCAACGATAGAAGGAGATAGATTTTCCGCTACATCCGCTACACTGCCGGACTTGCTGACTGATGTCACATTATCTGAATTGGCTGCAGTCTGCGAAGCAGTCTGTTCGTTTGGTGCCGATTGAGAGGCCGGAGTTTCCTCCTGTTTGTCTTCAATCATTGGGTAAACCCCAAGAACAATCATCCCTCCGACTACACCGCTTGTGATTGAGGACAGTACAGGCTTCCACCGGCTTTGCTTAACAGGTTTTTTTCCATCACCATACCGGGATGGAGTTATCTCCTGATTCTCTTGGTTTGTATTGGTTTGCTGATCGTAATAACCCATCGCGAATTCCTCCCGTGTATTTTTATTCTTCGCTCTCTTAGCCCATGTTTTTATTATAGAAAAAGAATCTGGCAAGAGAATGAGAGAAGTATGTGAAATTATGAGAAATGAGGAACTAAGATCCTATTGACTTTATGTAAATCATATCAAAGAGACATCTGTTTTATAAGCGTTATGCTCACATTAACCCCAATTAAAAACCCGCTTCGCGCTCACGAAACGGGTGGAAGAATTATTTTTTTTCAGTCCATTTGGCAAACTGGGATTCCTGGCCGTATAAATCAACAGAGGTTACAGAGTATGAGGAATTTCCTGCATCAGGATCATTGTAATTTTTCCGGTCCAGTGAAGAAACACTGCCCACTTGTTCGGGGATCCCGTCTTTATTTTTCCGGTAAATCCGGTAGCCGATGATTTTTTCATCCCTGACAGCATGCCAGGAAACAAAGTTCCCGTTCACTTCTGCCTGGGTAGGCGCGGCCGGCTTCTCAGCTTTAGTTTCAATCTGTTTGACAAAATCTTCTCTAAGCTCTGTGTAGACTACGAGCCGCTCTTCATGTGTTCCGTTCTCCCTGTCGAATGTTCCTGTGCATGTAATCAGATTCAGATTCCGTTTATCGGAGCTTCCGAAAATTTCATTCAGCGGAGCGTCCGTCCGTCCGTAGCTTGCTTTATTTTTAACAACAAAAACAATCTCTTTCCCTTTATCATCCTTGACGATAATTTCGTCGCCTTTTTCCAGCTTTTTGAGATCGAAGAAGACAGCTGGTCCGGTTTTGTTATCCACGTGACCGGCCAGAACAGCATTTCCCTTGTCTCCAGGTTTTGTTCCCGGATTGTACCAGGCTGCATTGCGGTCATCCTTCGGGACATCCATCTGACCGCTCGGAAGGGTTCCAACATGCTCCATATCAGCCGAAACCTCAATGGATGGTATTTCTACTTTAGCAGGTTCTATGCCTTTAAAGTCAGAGGTTAAACCGTTCATGGATTCAATCTGGTCTTTGATTCTCGGAAACTCTTTATTTAGAGGAAGATCTGTCCTGATAATTCCAGGCTTCTCTTCCTTTTTCTCTTCCGGCTGTCTTTCGATTCCATTAGCTGTAGTAGCAGGCTGCCGGTTATTCAGAGAAAAATAGTCAGCAGCACTATAAATGAATAGAGTGAACAGTCCTATATATACAATTGACAGGAACCATTTCATGAAAGCACCTCCGCTTCAAAGGGATAGATTTACAGGAAAAAGAAGAGAAGGGAATTCTCTTCTTTTTCTCAATTCTGCTGTATTACTTATTCATTGCTTTTTTGCGGAATACAATCGCTCCAGTAAGTGCTGCGATTCCGGCAAGTGCTGCAAGCATGATGTTTAGGGATTGATTATCAGCTGCTCCGCCCATACCTGTTTTAGGCATATCAGACGGCATATTTTCTGCCATAAATTTATCCGGCATTTGCTTAACGATTGCTCCTCCAAGAGCTTCACCTACACCGTACATGTAAGCATAGCCTTCGCGGAATGAAGTGTATGCTGCATCGTAATCTTTAGCTGCATAGCTGTCAAAAGTGCTGATTACTGTATCTTCATGGCCTTTAACAGCTGCCTGTGCATCAGCAGTTGGAAGATTTTCTTCCGTTGCTGCTCCTAGGAATGCACCAAAGTCTTCAGAGAACATGCCTAGTGATTCTTTAGCAGCTTTTATTCCTTCTTCATCGCCCTGTGCTGCAGCTGCAGCAAGGTCAGCTTGTGCTGTGATGTGCTCAGACTGCCAAACCTTTTCGAATTGTGCTCCGCCTTCTTCACCGTAGATTGATACGATTGCAGCTTTGAAATCTGCTGTATGCATATCTTCTGCCCATGTTGCGAAATCATAGTCTTCCGCACCATCGAATCCTTTTTGCATGCTGATCGCTGCTAAAGCAAAGTGCTCAGAAGCAAGCATATTCAGGTTGGATCGAAGCTCTGCTGCTGGTGTGTCAGCTTTCGTGTTTTCGAATTTTTCAGGCATTTGAGCCACGATTGCTGTTGATAGCGCTTTACTGATTGTAAACATACGGGCATATCCTTCACGCATTGCTGTGTATGCTTCTTCATACTTGCCCTCAGTATAAAGATCAAATGTTTTCATTACATCATCTTCATGTGCGCGAAGAGCTTCTTTCGCTGCTGCTTCAGGAAGGTTTCCCTCTGTTGCTGTTCCAAGGAATGCTGAAAGTTCGTCTACAAACTCCTGTACTTCTGCTTCAGCTTCTTTACGTGCATTTTCATCACCGCTTTTCGCAGCTTCTACAAGAGAATCCGTATAGCTGTTATGTGCAAGGAAGATTTCTTCGAACTGAGCCGCTCCCTCTTTGCCATAAACAGACTCGATAGCCGGTGTCATATCCTTAGCGTTTTGGTTAAGTGCAGCTTGTACTTGTTCTGCATCTTCTGCTCCATCAAACTTCTTGGTCATAGACATAACAGCCAATACATAGTGTTCGGATAGCAGCTGGTCAAGTGTGGATCTAAGATCCGCTGCCGGAGTTGATACTGTCGGCTGAGACTTTTCCCCCGCGGCCATTGCCATAGTCGGGATAAAAAGCAGCAAAGCCATCATCATGATCAAAATTTTCTTCATGTTCATGTACTGTTCACTCCTTTGTTTTTTGTTTTACACCTAGTAAACGGGAGCCGTTTCCTAATGGATCACACTATTTTTAAAAAAGTGCAAAAAAAAAACAGTTCTCTTGTTGAAAACTGCTTTACTTCCACGCTTTATGGAGAACATTCCTGAATAATAGATTAAGTTCCGGTGTGGGATCTTCTCCTTTTTTGTTGAAAGACTCCGCCCTTTCACGTAGATTTTCGTACTCAAGGTGAATAAACTCCTGCACTTCCCTGCTGAGAGAGATGGATAGATTGTGTGAAAGCTTTTCAGCGCCGGCCCGCGAAAATTCGTCCTTTAGGATTTGATGTGTGTTCGTAAATACTTGTTCACCGGATGGAGGGAACGTCCCTCGCTTTGCCACCCAGCTGGCTGAAGCCATCGCCCGGAGAAGATTAAGGTACGCTTTTACAGGGATTTCATTTCCAGCGAGCCTCTTCTTGTTAGAATTCAGAATGGTCAGGAAATGAAAAAGCGCAGGCTTTGGCTCAAAATAAGAATCATTTAGCATTCTTAGGCGATCAGCAAGAGAATACCGATTGACATAGACCGTCTCCGAATAAAGCCATTCTAATAGGGAAGGATTCGATTTCCTGAAAAGCCTCATCGCCTTCGTAAGCTCCCAGCCGCTCATATCCAGCGGGCCGCTGGCCGAAAGCTCAATTACATCCCTGCCCTGATCAATTGAAAGATACCAATCGGGAGAATGAATATAAATGAAACGTACATCATAGTCACTTAGCTCTGATGCATAGCCCCATATCCGGCTTCCGGTTTCAGCGGCATAGCAGATCTTAACGCTGCAGGAGAGTTCAGTATCAGCAAGAATAGAAGGAATGGAAGGCATTTGGAAATATCCTCTCTCGTTACGGCTTGATTACAGGGGAACTTAACACGCTCCCTTAATTTTTTTCCATACAAAGTGTCAGGTACCGCGCTTTTTCCGGCCGGTTCTGCCTATAGATTAAATTGGGATGTGCAATAAAGACAGTTCATCTCATGCCATGCCAGTTTAAACCGGCTGCCTCCGAAATCCCCCTTCAGAGTGGATGACTTGTCCAGTGATCCATTCGGCTTCTTCGCTTGCGAGAAAGCGTATAAGGCGGGCGGCGTCGGCTGGCTGGCCGATGCGTCCGAAGGGAAACATGGGTTCAAGGTGCTCTTTGGTTTCCCGGTTCATCCATCCGCTGTCGGTCGGACCGGGATTAACAGCATTTACTGTGATGCCTATAGGGGCAAGTTCTGCTGAAAGAGAAATCGTTAGCGCATCTATGGCGCCTTTGCTGGCAACATAGGGAATTTCTCCCGGCATGGGGCCAAGTGATTGCCCGGAAGTCATGTTGATGATCCGCCCTCCATACTCCCTGGAAAACCTTTTCGCAAATGCCGTACACATCAGAACGGTTCCCCTTACATTCACTTTGTAGTGCAGATCCATGTCTCCTGAAGTCAATTCAAAAATATCTTTATTTACGCTGTAAGCCGCATTATTGACGAGAATATCCGGTGCTGCTCCAAAATTTCCGCTGACTTTCTCAATAATTCGTTCAGGAATGGCGGGATCCGATAGATCCGCTTCCATCCATTCGGCGCGAATTCCCCTGGCTTGCAGTTCCTTGAGCAGCAGCAGGGGCTCCCCTTCCCTTGAGTTTTGATACACATCCCGGTCAAAGGGTGTCCAGGATGTGATGAAGAGATCACACCCTGCTTCTGCAAGCTCTCTGGCTATAGCGGCTCCGATTCCATTTAGACGGGAAGCGCCGGTAACAATCGCAATTCGTTTCAACATGATCAGCCTCTCTTTTCCAAATCCTTCGCCGTTTGGCTCATTTCTACCTTCTTTTCATCCTTCAAAGTTCCGAACAGGATATCTCCAATCGGATTGGAAACGCCGTACCAGTAGTTTTCATTTTTAAAGTGATGGAGCTGGTGGGTCTTTTTCATCCATTTCCCAAATGCTGAGCGGGGCCTGATCGGGCGGTGTGCGACATAATGCTTCCATTCATATGCCAGCAACATGAGGATCAAACCCATTCCAAAGGCAGCCGTACCGGCTGTATCTCTGGTTATCAAATAACAAATCCCTGCCAGGACAAGGAAATTGGGAATGCTGTACCATACAGGCAGAAATAAAAGCTTTAAATCGTTTGGATGTTTATGATGATCGTAATGTAAGCGCTTTAAAAACTGAAGTAAATAACGGTTCTCCGGCGGCTTTAAATGGAACAGAAACCGGTGGGTCAAGTATTCACTAAAAACAAAAAGAATAAGACCGCCTGCGAAAAACAGAATACTATGCCAAGCTGTCCCAAGCGAAATAATCAAGCCTCCAAGCGCCGCAAAAATAGCAGCCATGATCCAAATATCCGTGTGGAGGAAAAATTCCCGATACAGGTCCCTTTGCTTCATTTCTCCAGCTCCTTTTTACAAGTATTCCGCACAAACTCTCCTCCATCATTTTTCACGCTCTAATTTCTTCTTCATCCGGTTTCCATCTCAGAATAGCATCAAACAGGTCTTTATAGCAGATTTTAAATGCTTCCGGGTGACAGGCGGCAGAAACTAGCATCTTAATTTAGCTTTATAAAGATTAATGAAAAAAAGATAGGGCCTGTCAGAAGCCTCGCCATTTCGCGGATCATCTTCCAGCTGCTCTGCACCAATTATTAAAACCCTCTCATTCTAGTTCTTTCAACGTTTCCAGAATCACAAATCGTTCAGACTCCCCCTTCATTTTACCAATTGATATGCTGTTGATTTCAAATTATGATACGATTCAAGTTTTGTCAAATGTGTCTGGGATGAGCAGAAATCTGTTGAATTTGTCAGGAATGGGGTATAGTAAACACGAAATCATAAATGGATAGGAGGAATTTAGTATGCCAGCTTTTCAATTAGGAGAAAAGGCACCGAATTTTACACTGCCAGCAGTAACTGGAGAGGAATTTTCTTTTGATTCCCATCTAAGCGAGCATAAGAGCCTGCACCTGGTTATTTTTTTCAGAGGCGCGTGGTGCCCGGTTTGTGTGAGTGACCTGAACAGCCTTCAGGAAAGCAATGCTTATTTTCAGGATAAAAATGTTCACCTGATCACGATCTCGACTGATAAAAAAGAAGATTTGAAGAAGATGGCTGAGGATAACAGCTTAACCTTCCCGATTTTAGCAGATGAGCAATTGGAAGCCTTAAAAAGCTATGATGTTTTCTATCACGGAGAGGATGCTCCTTACGAAGACCACGGTGCTCATGGAGAGCCTGCTTATTTTCTCATTGACGAGGATGGAAAGGTCCTTTATCAGCAAAGACAAACGAGCCCATTCGGACGTCCGGCAGTCACTGAGCTTCGGAAGATTGTTCAATACGTTACAAAGAACCGGAAGTAATATGTCGCGGCTGGTGCAGCCGCCAAGCTGCTCAAATATTCCCATTTTACAAAAAAAGTGCTCAAATTTGAGCACTTTTTTTATGCGGCAGGCTGAGAAAGTCAGGCAGCACAAGCCTGGCCCTACCCTTCAAGCCCTTGTTCAGCTCCCCTTCTGCTCTTCCACAGTAAGCCTGACCCGGCTGTTAAAGATTTGGTTCCTGTTTCTCAGCACAAAGTGATTGCTGGCAAAATCAATCGTCAAATCATTGTCAAAGCTCTCGCCAAAATCTTTATCTACGATAAATGTAATTCCGTCTGCTGTCACTTTCTGTTCCCGTTCCTCCAACTCCCGATCCTGAACCCCTTTTATCTCGTACACATTGTTAACAATGTCACAGCTGCCTGGGTCAAAGGGAATGGAGAATACGGTTCCGGCAGGCGTCTGAGTGAACTGCTGTCTTGCTTGATCGGTTAGCTTAATCATGCAAATCTCTCCTTTATGATAGAACAGATGCTGCGCCATCAGCACCATTTGCGGCGAAACAGAATGGGGCTTGCGGCACACATGTATCTTCTTCTAAGTTAGCATACCCGCTTTTACATAAGCCAGGATTTGAGCTTCATGAAAGTCTCTTTTATAATGGTAGAGTCCCCCGTATATGGAAGGGATTAGAACAAACTTACAGGAGGGAACCATGACCATTCGTTTGAAAGAGTCTCAGAAACAGTGGAACCAGGAACTTGCAGCTAAACAGGATCAAGAGGCCCGTAAGCGGTACGAAGACCGTTCAGAAGAGCGCAAAAAGCTGTCAAAGAAGCTCGAGACAAAAAATCCCCTTGAAGTGGACACACCGGAAAGAGCCGCATATCGGCAAGCGATTCTCAGTCCGCGGGATGGTCTCGCCATCGAACGAATTGTCGGAGAAAACAACCTGTTTCCTATTTCCTACCTTGAAGCCGGAATTCAAGCATCAAAATCTGTATGCAGAATTGAGATTAGAGACCGAATCGGCAGAGTTCTTGGACACGGTACAGGATTTCTCATTTCCCCCAACCTTTTAATGACGAATCATCATGTTCTTACTGATGAAGACACCGCTTTAAACAGCTTGGCACAATTTAATTATGAGCTGGATATACATTTAAAAGAAAAGCAGATTAAGAGTTTCCAGATAACACCTGAACAGCTTTTTATAACAGACGAAAAACTGGATATCACGCTTGTCGCGGTTGAAGAGACATCTGCTGACGGGTCACCGCTGAGCGACTTTGGACACATTCCGCTTCATGCCAAATCAGGAAAAGCGCTCGTTGGTGAGTATGTTTCCATCATTCAGCATCCATCAGGAGCCCCGAAAGCACTGGCAATCAGGGATAACCAAATTTCAGATGTATTTGATGATTACATTCATTATTCTACGGACACGAATGAAGGATCATCCGGTTCACCGGTTTTCAATGATGAGTGGGTGATCGTCGCTCTCCATCATGCAGGCGTCCCCGATCCTGAAGATCCTGAAAAATACACAGCGAACGAAGGCATTCGGATCAGCAGCATTGTCCGTTTTCTATCTGAACAGAAGACCGTACTGAGAGGGCAAAAAAGAGAACAGCTTGCTGCCTTATTGAATGACCAGGAGATTGAAATCGAAGAAGAAAAACCAATGAAAGTGGAAAAATTAAAGCCTTCCGAGTATGAAAACAGCAGCGGATATGATCCGGAATTTCTTGGCAGCAAGCACACCGTTTCTTTACCAGAACTTGGAGAGAACATTGAAAAGGATGCAGCTCCTGTCAAATCAGGAGGAAACGTTTTAAACTATACCCATTTCTCCATTGTCATGAGCAAATCAAGAAAAATCGCGTTTTACACCGTTGTCAACATTGATGGAGAACAGATTAAAGAAGTCAAGCGCGGGAAAGACTCCTGGTATTTTGATCCGAGAATTGATGAAAACCATCAAACGGGAGAAGAGTTATACAGGCGGAACGATTTGGACCGCGGCCATTTAGTCCGGAGAAGAGACCCGGTGTGGGGCAAAGATGCCAAAAAGGCGAACGAGGATACGTTCCATTTTACAAACTGCTCTCCGCAGCATAAAAACCTGAATCAAAAAACGTGGCTTGATTTAGAAAACTATATTCTCGAAAATGCTGAAAACCATCAATTTAAAGCGACCATTTTTACAGGTCCTGTCTTTAGAGACGATGACCTCGTCTATCGCGACACGAAAATACCGGCTGAATTCTGGAAGGTTGCGGTTATGGTAAAAGAAGATGAGTCTATTTCTGCCACCGCCTACCTTCAATCGCAGAAAAATTTAATCGGGGATCTTGAATTCGCATACGGCGATTACAAAACCTATCAGGTGCCCCTTTCAAAAATAGAATCTTTAACCGGACTTCAATTCAAAGACCTGAAGGAAAGCGATCCAATCGCAAACCTTGAATCAACGGCAGGCAGAGTCATTGAAGGACCAGAGGATATCGAGTTGTAAAATAAAAAGGACTTGCCCGCGGGCGGGTCCTTTTTTGTTCGGCGTTCGGCTCTTTCTGCCATTCTTTATCAGTCAGAGCATGCACATTCTCTCGATCATTTTCTATTAATTAATGATCCCGTGCTCCGTGATTTCCACCTCAACCTTAGGTATGATTTCGACGTTCTGATAATCCTGTTCCCAGTCCATCTTCTTCCACGTATCCGGATGGTGTGCCATTAATTCCCTTCCAATCCCAAACATATCGCTGTTTGCTTCTTGGATTTTTTGAATAACGGCTTTGGCATCTGCGGTCAGCTGCTCTGAAATTTTCTTATTCAGCTCCTTTAATACTTTCTTATCCGTTAAAGAATCCTGGGGGTATTCTTTTACGTTTATCGTAGCCCTCATCGTAAGGTTTGCTTTAATCCTCTCAGGAGCCGCTTCAGCTATGTTCATTTTCGATTTAACCTTTAAGAAGGAGTAGGTTATAAAATTATTTTTTTCAGGTTTCTCCTCATCGCTCACTTTGCTCACATAGCCTGCTGATTTTGACTTTTCCCCCATTAGCAGGAGGAGCAGGGTGGATTCATTAACATTTAAGTACCCGGCTAATGATCGTTTATGAAAAAGAGCCATCCCATCCACTACGATTTCATCAAGCTGTTTTTTCAGAAGCGGCAGACCAAAATCCTTTCCTTCATCAAACATCACCGTGCAAATTGTCTGAAGGCTGTGTGCGGGAATGCTTGTCGATTTCTCATCACTCTCTATTAATTCGATTAAATACTCCGATATCAGAACGTTCTGCACCTTTGTCATATTCATAATTTCGCTGGCTTTCCCTTTGACAATGGCTACTTTTGAAGAAACAGAACTATTCGAATCCCTGTATAAAACATCCAAATAGGAATACAAATCACTTTTGGCCAAATTTTCTCCGAGCAGAAATATCCTGTTTTTCGATGGGTCAAATCTGCCTGATACTTTACGGTCCATTTTCATCCTTGATTCTCTTAATGTATCCGCTTCCGTGTGAACGATTGTATTGGTCGGCGCACCGCTCATAAAGTCTCTAATCACAGCGGAAACATAAAGCTTTTCGTTATCCATAAGATCGATTCCAGTCCCAAATACAAGGCGGCTTTCTTTCAGAAGCCTCTGATCCCAGCATCCTGCTAAAAACAGCTGCAGGGCAGCTAAGGCTGTTATTGTGAATTTTCGCATCTACGTACTCCTTTTTCTGTTCATTTTGGAAATAATCAATGAAAGGCCCAGAAGCAGGAACGGAACAAACAATAGAAAAAAAACAGTTGCTTTCAATAAAAGGTCATTCAAAAAATTAGCATGCTCCTCTTTCGTTATTAAAAGAGCGAATAAAAACGTACTTGCACAAATTAGATAAGCAAGAAAGGATCTTTTGGCCTTTTTAAAAACAGCCTTCATTCCTTCAAGCGTGAGAAACAAATAACTTATATAAGAGGTTGCAACATTTACAACCCAAATAGAGACAAAAAGCAAATCGAACCTCTCTACTACATGAATATATAGCGCCTTCACCAGATAGAGGATTGGCTGTGGAATAATCTCCATTTCTCTAGGGCTGAAAACAATTTGACATACGACAGTTAAATAGGCATAAACAGATGTGACCGTCACGTTTGCAAGCGACGCTGACTTTAAAATCGAAAGCGATGTCCTTGCCTTCATATAAGGATAAATGATCAAAAGCAGCTCGAAGCCAATCATGGAAAAATACACTTTAGTCACTCCGTTTAGTATTTCCTTCACTCCGGTTTGAGTAATGGGAAACAAATACCTTATTTCCAGCGGATAGTTGAAGAGGGCGATGATGGTGATGACAAGAAGCAGAAGGATCAGCCCTGAAACGATGACGTGAAATTTTGCAATCACATCCGGCTTCTCCTTGCCAAGATACACTCCAACTAGACAAATCATCGCGAGAATAATCCATCTAGGCGTTTCGTCAAGCACCCAATCCTTGATGACACCTACCGCAAAAATGAGGATGACAGCCATCACGGCAATCCCATAAACACCATACAAAAGATTTGTTGCTCCGCCAAAAAACCTTCCAAGAAGCTGCGGCGAGTACTCATATAGATTCTGATTCGGATAGCGCTTTGCCAATAGCCAGTACAATGTAAGGATCAGCTGAATAAGTACCCCTGAAAGGAGAATTGAAATCCATGCATTCCCTTTAGCTTCCATTTGCACCTCAAAAGGCAGGCCAAGAATGCCTACTCCAATTTGAGTCTGGATAATAAAAAAGTAAAGCTGAAACACCGTCACTCGGTTATTCATTTCGTTTCCACCCTCTGGATCTTGATTCCTTCCAAAGATAAACGGGCTTCGCATCCTCAGGGCGTTCATTCATCATCCATACAGGGAAACGCAGAACCGTATCCTTAAAGAACTTTGTGTTAAACGGGGCAAGCGGATATAAATACGGGCTGCCAAACGGCTGAAGCTTTACGAGGTGAACCAAGATGAGCATCATGGAGATGACAATTCCGAAAAAACCGAATAACGCGGACATCAGCATGATCGGAAACCCCAATATCCGGATGGTATTGCTCATTTCATTGGAAGGAATAACAAAGGAAGAGATGGCCGTTATAGCGACAACAATAATCATCGTGTTTGATACTAGATGGGCATCCACGACCGCAGTCCCAATGACCAAACCACCCACTACACCAATCGTTTGTGAAATGGCATTCGGAAGCCGGATGGCCGCTTCCCTCAAAAGTTCAAGTGTGAGTTGCATAATCATCGCTTCCAGCACAGGCTGAAACGGCACAAATTCCAAAGAGTTTTTAATCGAGAAGACAATCTCTACCGGAATGACTTCATAATTAAAGGAAACGAGGGCTATGTAGAATGCCGGAAGAATCAGTGCAATAATGAAAGAGATGACGCGGATCAGCCTGAAAAAAGAACCGAGCACCGTCCGCATATTATAATCCTCTGATGATTGGAAAAAAGAGAAAAAAGTGGCCGGGAGAATGAGAACGGTTGGACTGCCTTCCATCAAAACCGCTATCCGGCCATCCATTAAGTTCGCTGCCGCCCGGTCCGGTCTTTCTGTATTCAAAATTTGCGGAAAAGGTGAAAACGGGCAGTCTTCTATAAACTCTTCAAAATAGCCTGGAGACTGCACTGAATCCACCTGCAGATAGCTCAGCCTTCGCTCTATTTCTTCCATAAGGGCAGGATTTGCAATTTTTCCCACGTAAACGAACGCTAGCTTTGAACGGCTAGTTCTCCCTACAGAATGGAATTTAACGGTGAGAGCCGGGCTTTTTATCCGTTCCCGGATAAAATGAATGTTCTTCATCACGTTTTCAGAGAAGCTTTGATGGGAGCCGCGGATTATTTTTTCATTATTCGGCTCCTGCCCGCTTTCCATATCTTTTTTGTAGACATTTAGCAAGCATAGTTCTTTTCTCCCGTCTGTAAAAAAAAGACAATCCCCCTCCAACATGGCTTGAACCGCTTGTTCAAGCTCATAAGTCTTTTTCAAAATGGTGACAGCGGCCAGGTCTTCAATTTTCCCCTCCGGAGTTTTCAATAAAGGCTTCAGGACATTGGTCTGGATCTGATCCCGGTCTGCAATCGAATCTATGTACATGATATAAGCAGGCTTCCCGTTAAAAATAAGCTGCTTCATTTTCAAATCATCTGCCTGAAAAAAGGCATCCTTTACATACTGGACTGTTTCCTCTGCTTTTCCAGAAGAAAGTAAGCGCTTTTGTCCTGAAAATCCGCTTCCGGAGTTATGCATCCGTCTCACCTCAATTACCCCTATCTTTCCACAGGCCGGGAAAAATATGCAGCAGAACAGCATACAAAAAGCCTGCAGCTTAAACGCTGCAGGCCTGGACATGTTACATTTCCGTTTTTGGTTTGCGAAGGAGATGCTTAATATCCTTAAAACGTACGAACGTTTTGTTTTTTTGATCCCATAAATGGAACCGCAGGGATTTCAAACTGGATGCGAGCGTAATCGTTGTCGCCTTGTGAAGCGGCGGCGTGGATTGATGCGCCTTTTCCAGGTTATAGTTTGGAACCTTCGGACTTAAATGGTGAACATGGTGAAATCCAATGTTCCCTGTTACCCACTGCAGAACCTTCGGAAGCTTGTAGTAAGAGCTGCCGTCTACTGCAGCCTTTACATAATCCCATTCTTCCTCATTCTCATAATACGAATCTTCAAATTGATGCTGTACATAAAAAAGCCAAATACCAAGTGCTCCGGATACAAATACAATCGGAAGCTGAATAAGCAGGAAAGCCTGCCATCCAATCCACCAGCACATCAGTCCATAAGATCCGGCAATCAAAAAGTTAATTAAATACGTATTCAGGCGTTCTTTTTTTCTTGCCCCTTTACGGTTAAACCTATTGGAAACAAGAAAAAGGTAAAATGGACCGAGTCCGAACATAACGAGCGGGTTGCGGTAAAGCTGGTAGCCCGCTTTCCTCCAAAATGAAGAGGCTACATATTCATCGACTGTCAGAACCCAAATATCGCCGGTACCCCGCTTATTCAGATTACTGCTGGTCGCATGGTGGATGGAATGGGCTCTTTTCCATTTCTCATATGGGAACAGGGTTAAAACACCGCTGATAATTCCAAGAATGTCATTTCCTTTTCGGGTTTTCATGAAAGACTGATGGCAGCAATCATGGAAAATAATAAAGATCCGAATCACAAAACCTGCAGCTAGAATGGACAGGGCTAATGTCAGCCAATAGGAAACCGCAAGAGACTGATAGGCTGCAAACCAAAGGAGAAAAAAGGGCGGAAATGTATTGAATAGCTGTCGTACGCTTGATTTCACACTTGATTTTTCAAATGGGGCCATGTTCTTTTTAAGCATGAGCTGCTTTTGTTTAGACATATCTTCCTCCTCAATATCTGAGTGTATAGCCTCTTCATCTTACTATGTTTACCGTAAGAAAACCAGGTGTAAAATTCCGAACATTCTTGTGAAAGGTGCTGCTTTAAGTCTTTCCTTTACATGTTAACACAATTTAACAAACGGAAAAAACTCCGTCTCCACAGCTTTTGAATATAGAATATGCAGGGTTTTCTGTTCGCTTCTCCCAAAATCCCATGTCATTGTATCGGATAAGATTTCACATGTTCCGTTCTGCAGGCTCCAAGGAGCATGCTTCAAGTCCCCGCGGTATATTTTCCTGTTTTTCACTGTATAAAGGCAATATCTCTCCGTGAGCCAGAGGTCCAGGGGTTCAGGCTGAGTCTTAACCGGTCCTGGCCGATAGGTTAGTCTTAACTGTGCAGGCGGCTCTCCCTTATGAATCCTCCTGGAGGAAAAGCTGATCTCATTTGGCTGAAATTCCGCCTTCATCTGAGAATGAAAATAGGGCAGATGAAAAAAAGTTCTGGCAATCCATACGCCTATGGGATGACTGGCATCAAGGCTGAAAAAATAAATCCCGGGCTTTCCGTTATAGGTGACATATGTACGAACATTCAGTTCCAGCAGACTGGAAAGGAGAGGAACCTCCGGCAAGCCTCTGAATCGGATTTTCTCCATTTTAAAGGGAACAAGGCCAATCCAGGCGCTTCCTTCATATGTATCTGCCTTCAATGGGTCCGGGAGCAGGGCTTGCAGCCATTCAGCGCTCACGGGCCAGTGTACAAACAGCAAATTGCTCCAAGTCTGCTTCATGGTCCAATTGCTCATGTGATTCCCCCTCACCCTCTCAGTATATGCGGCCTTACAGACAGGCAGAAAGGTGAAATGCTTTTTGGATGCTCTTAATGTAGCCTTATTACGGAATGTTCATGCAGCGGTTTGTTTTTTAGGCTTTGTTAAAGCATGGGGATTGCGTGACACTCCGGGCTGCAAGCAGCGGGACATGGGGAGCGCCGGATCACTGCCGGCTAAAGGATGCCTCTAAAGTCAGGTTTATAGGATTACATCCTCCTGAATAAATTCGCACCATGACGCATGATAAACGAGCTGTCATTATGGTCAGGGCAGCTTTATCTTAAAGAGCTTGCATGAAATGGACTCTTCCCCAACAGGAAAAAGTGCTCAGAGCTCTGAGCACTTTTATCGAAGCTTTACGGGTGGAACGGGGCCTTGACCACTCTGTCTGTCCGCTAATTACCAGACAAACAGACCGACAACCATCGCACTGAGCAAAGAAACAGCCATTCCGCTCACTAGGAGCTTCCAGACATTTTTCCCGATCATCGAAGACTTTTCTTCACCGAGAACTGAATTGAATGTACCATAGATCATGCCTACGGTGCTGAAGTTTGCAAATGACGTAAGGAACGTAGTGGCCACCGCAACTGTGTGAGGGCTTAGCGTATCAAGGTTATTTTTCAAATCAAGCATCGCAACAAATTCGTTCGTTGCCATTTTAATCCCCATCAGCTGTGCAACATACATCGTATCCTCGCCGGATAGGCCAAGTAAGAAGGCAAACGGACTGAATAGGATCGAGAATATTTTCTGTATGGTCAAGCCATCAACGAAAAACCCAAGAATTCCATTAAGGATGGCTGTTAAGGCGACATAGCCGATCACCATCGCAAGGATGACGATAACCATGTTCATTCCAACCATCATGCTGTTGGAAATAGTAGAAAAGAAGTCCTTCTTTTCACTCTTCGGAGGGACGTATACAATGTCATCCTCCTTCGGCACTTCAACAGGATTCAGCATGCTTGCAAGAAGCAAGGCATTCAGGCAGTTTAGCGGAATCGCACTGAACACATACTCCGCAGGAACCATGGTCAGATAAGCTCCTATAATCGAACCGCTGATGCTGCTCATACTCATGATTCCAAAGGTCAGCAGCCGGTTATCCTTCAGCACCACCAGCTGCTGGCGGATCACGGCCAGTGCCTCTGTATTACCGAGAAACATCATTTGAATGGAGAAAAAGCTTTCCAGCTTAGGGAGACGGGACAGCTTGGAAATGACCCAGCCTACTTTATCAATAATCCAAGTTAAAATGCCAAAATAGGATAAAATATCAAAAAAAGTAACGATCACAATAATCGGCAGCAGCGCACTGAAAAAGAAGTCCACCTGTTCATTGGCCATAACCGACGGAAAAACGAAGGATATTCCTTCGTTTGCGCACTCGATGAGCCAATTAAAGAACGATGCGAAGGTTTGGATCGCCTGTCCTCCTGTTTTTGTACCGAGCATAAACCACGTAATCAGCAGTTCTGCAGCCAGCAAAACGCCAATGGGCTTCCACTTAATCTGTTTCCTGTTCGGAGACAAAGCAAAAATCAGCCCAATGACAAGAAAAATCCCCAACATATTAATCAAAAAATACATGCTCTCAACTCCCGGATGTCATTACCCAACAAAAAAAGCCCTAATTTTCACCCTCAGCCAGTTGGACCGAAAGCATGAAAACAGAGCCCGCATGCCGGGGTCTTGGCTAAAAAACCAGACTGAACCGCACATCTCTTCTATTCATACTTCCTTGTAGTCCGGCATTTGCGGCTGCCAGGTAGAGACTATCAGACCGAATCTTAACTGATATTATACAAGGATATAAAATTAGGATAATTGAGTACTGCTTATTGTAAAACAGGCAAAAGTAATAGGCAACCTGAAGGATAAATGTTTTAATGTTGGGAGTTTTCTTATTTTAATAGAGTATGGTTTAATGAGCCCATCCCTATGTTTACTTCTTCACATACAGGGAATCTTACGGTCAGATACAATATATAGGAGGTTTTTATAAAATGGGCAGATTAGAGAATAAAACGGCAGTGATTACAGGAGCAGCCACGGGCATCGGCCAGGCAACAGCTGAAATTTTTGCCCGGGAAGGCGCACATGTGATCTGTGCCGACATCAATGAGGAGCAGATGAAGAAAACCGTTGAACGGATCAAGGGAAATGGCGGACAGGCTGAGGCCTGGCACCTGGATGTGTCCAGCGAAAAAAACGTGATCGAATTCTCAGAAAAAGTAAAAGAAAAGCACGGTGTGATACATATTCTGTTTAACAATGCAGGTGTGGACCAGCAGGGTGGAAAAGTACATGAATATCCTGTCGACCTCTTTGACAAAATTATCGCTGTTGACTTGCGCGGGACTTTTCTCACAAGCAAGTATCTGATCCCGCTCATGCTCGAACATGGGGGTTCCATCATCAACACCTCCTCCATGTCCGGCCGCGCAGCCGACCTGGACCGCTCCGGCTACAACGCCGCAAAAGGCGGCATTACCAACTTCACCCGCGCGATGGCAATCGACTATGCCCGCGACGGAATCAGAGTCAATTCCCTTTCCCCGGGGACGATCGAAACACCGCTAATCGATGAACTGGTGGGAAGCAAACAGGAAAACATGGGTGAACAATTCCGGGAAGCCAACAAGTGGATCACACCACTCGGACGCCTCGGCCGTCCCGAGGAAATGGCGACAGTCGCTTTATTCCTCGCCTCCGACGACAGCTCCTACGTAACCGGCGAAGACATCACAGCAGATGGCGGCATCATGGCCTACACATGGCCGGGCAAAATGCTTATTGAACAGGAGAAGTGGAAAAAGGGGACGGAATAATTTGAATGATGAACAGTAAAAGCTGGTTGCGAAGGCAGCTTTGTTCAGGTACTGTTTGAAACTTATGCAATGAAGAATGACTTTAGTGAAAACTTATGGCGAGTGAAGGCGGCAAGACGGGAAAGTACGGAATAACAGATGGACTTAATGGTTCGAGAAAGCACCTTATGATGGGGTGCTTTTTTCCTGGAGCTCGAGTTCATATACTCGCCCCTTGTTTTGGCCGGAGGATTTTAGGTTGAGGGATTGGAGGAGTTTAGTAGCGGAGGATGGACTTAATGGTTCGAGAAAGCACCTTATGATGGGGTGCTTTTTTCCTGGAGCTCGAGTTCATATACTCGCCCCTTGTTTTGACCGGAGGATTTTAGGTTGAGGGATTGGAGGAGTTTAGTAGCGGAGGATGGACTTACAAGGCTTAAATATTCTCTGATTTTCTTGTTCGTGATTGTTGAGCCTATTAATAACCGATAGTCATTCAATGCCTCCAAATGAGCCCATTTATTCTTCTTTTGGCACCCGCTGCAAAGCCAGCCCCCTTTGTACCTTTCAAACCGACCGCTGCAATCAGGACAGAGAACTCCTTTTACTAATTCAGAATGCAGAATTCCGTATTTATTTGTTATTTGGACATCTATTTCCTCATTTGCCCTATTTAAGCTCCTTGCCATCTTCTCAAGTTCCTTTTCGGTCAAGAATACTTTTTTATATTGTGCTTCCAATAATTTTAGTTCAAAAGGGAGCATCTGTGCGTGTATGACTTTCTTAGCTAACGCAGCACTATGGGCAGAAGGGGTTTCGATAATGGTTTGAGGGTTGCTTATTACAATCAGTGTGTGGATGGGAAGAGCGGGGAAGTGGTTTTTCCTGAGCCATTCAGAGAACTGGAATTCTAAACGCCGCGACTGAAGAACAGGATCTGCAAACGCGGTTTCCTGACCGTCCTTTCTCCTTATCAGCTGATTGAACTTTGGATCAAAATAGATTGTACCAGCTATGTTTTTCACTTCAATGATCACAGCAGCTTTAGGGGATATTATCAGCGTATCCATCTGAAAGTGTGTCAAAGCATGCGGCAGCCTTAAATCCGTCAGGATCACCCGATTCGGATGATCGATCAATGAAAGCTGATAGTCTGCCGCCAGTTCACCTTTGAAACCAGCCATCCTTTTAGTTAGTTCTTCGGTAATTTGAGGAACTTTGGGATGGCTGGGAGGTAACCTTCTGAGCAAAGCCTGCAGTTTGAGGATATAGAGAGGGGTTTTTCGTGGTTTAGCGATCATTTTCATGCTCCTTTCTTCTTATTAAGGAGTATTCTTCAAAAAACGTGGTCTTCCTTCTACGGATTTACCCATGAATTTTGTGATATCGACCGAAATTCCCATAAATCGACCGAAATGGAATTTTATCGGTCATTATTTTATTTTTTCGACCGAAATAATTTTTTATCGGCTATTATTTTGATATATCGACTTTTCGACAAATACCGACTAATGCTGCTTCCTATCTATCCGAAAATGGTTTCGGTTAAAGTAGAATCGGAACACTTGGAAAGACCCCCTGGAAAAGATTTTGACCACTGCTTCGATTCTGACAATGATTGCATCGGAAGAAACTGAAAAGGCAACACGCGTTCCAAAAGGCATTCCAGAATCTCCAGAACAAATCCGCTTATTTGAGGCATCCCGGTACAAGAAACACTCGTAACCACCCGCCAAATTACGGTATAATAAAAGGCAATGGATCTTCCATTGCCTTCCTTATTCTTACCAAAAACCTATTATAGATTTTATTACCGAAAGAGAGTGAACGTATATGGGCCGTAAGTGGAACAATATTAAGGAGAAGAAAGCGGCAAAGGACAAGAACACGAGCCGCATTTATGCCAAGTTTGGCCGTGAAATCTATGTGGTTGCCAAACAGGGAGAACCTGACCCGGAGTTGAACCAGTCTCTGAAGTTCGTTCTTGAGCGAGCGAAAACATACAATGTGCCGAAACATATCATTGACCGCGCCATTGAAAAAGCAAAAGGCGGATCTGAGGAAAACTACGATTCCCTGCGTTATGAAGGGTTTGGTCCTAACGGTTCAATGGTGATTGTTGATGCTCTCACAAACAATGTAAACCGCACAGCCTCCGAGGTGCGCGCAGCGTTCGGGAAAAACGGCGGAAACATGGGAGTCAGCGGTTCTGTCGCATACATGTTTGATGCAACAGCTGTCATTGGAGTGGAAGGAAAGTCATCGGACGACGTTCTGGAGCTATTGATGGAGGCTGATGTGGATGCCCGTGATATCATCGAAGAAGAAGATTCAGTGATAGTTTATGCGGATCCCGATCAATTCCATGCCATGCAGGAAGCCTTCAAAGGTGCCGGCATTACCGAATTCACCGTGGCCGAGCTGTCCATGCTTGCCCAAAATGATGTAGAGCTTCCAGAGGATGCACTGGCTCAATTTGAAAAAATGATAGATGCCCTAGAGGATTTAGAGGATGTTCAGCAGGTTTATCATAACGTGGATTCAGGTGAATAATGGGAAAAGCAGACCATCTCAGGTCTGCTTTTTTTATTTGGCGGTTGCAAGGCCTTCACGCTAAGCTCTCCATGAAGTTTTCAGTGAAGCGTAGCTGCCGATTGCCGCACTTCCATAAAAAAAACCCATAATCAAGCCGGCAGCTAAATCATGCCGGTGGCTAACAAAAATGGAGATGACAAGCCCGGTTACCGTAGCCAGCGACGGGATATAAGGCCTTGGTATAGGAGAGAAAATCTTCAGAAACTGAGTAATAATCAAGACAGCAGGGACTGCCAGGATAGCATCCCAGCAATTCGTATGAATGAGGGGGAATTGTGTCAAGGCAGGATCGCTCCTTGTATGGCTGTTTCTCATACTATGAAACAAAAATGCTTTAACTATACCTAAGTTATTAGAAAAAGCCCCATCGCTTATAGCGACGGGACCCTCTTTACTCCGCCAGTTCCTCCTTGTCATCCGCTCCGCCGTATTTTTTCTGAAGCTCTGCATAGGCTTTGACGATTCGTGCTGAAATATCTTTGTTCATGTTTTCTTTTGCATAAGGTACGACGACACTGAAAGCTATTTCCGGGTCGCTTGAAGGGTAATATCCGACAAATGTGATATTGAATGTTATTTCTTTCCGATCTGAGTTCGGATATACATAGGTTGTTTGGGCCGTACCGGTTTTTCCGGCTACATCCAGTCCCGGGAATTTCCCGGCAGCTGTTCCTCCGGTTTGGGTGACAGCCTTAAATCCTTTTTGAATTTGACGGATTTCTTCTGGTGAATTGTTGACGCGGTTCAATATTTCCGGTTCCTTGCTCAAATGATACGGTCCAAGCTCGGGCTGGTTGGTTGGGACATGAATCGACTTAACCACTCGGGGCTGAACCCGGTAGCCTCCGTTTGCAATCGCAGATACATATTGCGCCAGCTGGAGAGGTGTGTACGTATCGAACTGGCCAAAAGAAAAGTCCATGAGCTGTCCTTCATTTGAAGGTTTTGACTTAAACCCTTTTGATTCACCCGGCAGGTCAATTCCTGTCGGAACCCCTAATCCAAACTGGTAAAACCCGTTGCGGAGAGTCTCAAAATCCTCATAGCTTCCTTTAAACTTCATATCCTTTTTTACATAGCTGAATCCGGATATGTGCTCTATCACAGCCTTAACCATATAAATGTTCGAGCTCTTTTTTAGAGCCTCTATGTCATTGACGGGTCCGAGTGACCGGTCCCCTGCGGACGACTTCGGTCCGGTGCCCGCAAATTTCACTGGAGCATCATAGTAGGTCGTATACATCGGCAGGCCGTGCTGATAGGCTGTGAGAATCGTGGCGCCTTTTATAACCGACCCCATCTCATACTGCGACTTATACGTTCCGAATGAAAAATCGAAGGGCTTGCTGCTCTCGCTTAGCCGGTATTGCTTCCCGGCCATAGACAGGATATCCCCTGTATTCGGATCCATCACCACGGCAAAGGCAGAATCGGCTAAACGGTTGCCGGACGATCTTCTTCCCTTTAAAATCTCTTCCTCTAAAATCTTTTCAACCTCTTTTTGAAGCTCCATATCAAATGTAAGCTGGAGATCATAGCCCCTTCTTCCAGTGCTTATCACCTCTTCTGTCACATTTCCATCTTTATCGGTTGTATATTCAATTTTAGCCTTTGACGCATTCAGATACTGCTCATACTGTTCTTCGATATAAGCTTTACCGACGCGGTCATTTCGTGCGTAGCCCCGCGATTGAAAGTAGTCCAGCTTATGCTTTGGAATTCCTTCAGCTGACGATGTGACATTTCCGAGAAGGGATCCGAGGAGATTCTTATATGGATATTGCCTTTCCCAGTCTGTAATGATATTGACCCCTGGCAGCTTTTCCAAATTCTCTGAAACGCGGGCCATCTCCTCGTTCGTTAAGATAAATTCAGGGCCTGTCTCCCCTTCCTCCGCAGGCAGCTGGGATTTAATGATCTGCGGTTCATATTCATAGCCTGATGAGAACCTTTTGAATAAAACAGCCATAGACAGCTGGCGGTTATCCTGCTTCAATTTCTCAATTTCTTTCTTAGGAACTTTTTCTAACTGAATCCGGTATTGGTCTTTCCCTTCTTTTTTCAAATCGCTTTTTGATAGAAGCTCCTTGGCCTTATCAGGATAGGCGGCAAGCCAATAGTCTTTCAAATCCCTGCCGCTTTCCTGTTCTTTGATTTTTTTAACCGCCTCTGCCTCCACCTGGATAAGCTTAATCAGCTCGCTTGCTGTTTTAATTTTATCCTCAGGCTTTGTTTTTTTATCTACCGTATACGTGATTGCGGGCACTCCAATATTGTCAACAACGATTCTTCCATACCTGTCATACATTTTCCCCCTGGGTGCCGGATAGGAGGATATATTGGTCTCTGTTCTGGAAACCTCTTTAACATATTCCTCACCGCGGACAATTTGAACAATGCCTAATCGGACAATCACAAGGACAAAAATAAAAAATACAGCAAGAAAAAGAATATTAATGCGCAGCTGTCTCGTTTTCTTCAGCTCGCGGTTTTCAGAGGTATTTGTGGCCGGATCTGTCATAGTGGAGGATCTCCCTTCGAATTGAGAGGATATATTTTATCTGGAAATTTTTCCAGTCTCACTCACTCTCTTATTCTACATTTTTTTACAAGGAAAATACACCCATGAGGATAAAAAAGACCTGGCACCCAGGTTTTTTTCCTATTTTTCAGGAACGGATCAATCCATATGCTCTAAATCCAAAAGGAAAACTCCGGATGTCCCTCTAATCCAGTAAAATATTTCGGTCACACCGGTTTTTTTTCTGGATGTGACAATACAGTAAATCGTAATCATTTCTTTTTCTTCCTTTAAACGAACGCGCGTAATGCAGAGCCCTTTACTGCTTAATTCATCCAATATACCCGTTAGATTTGAGTCTTTTTCTGTATACATTTTCACCTTAAATTCTTTATGTCCGAGCCGCTTGATCAAAAACCTCTCCAGAATGTATGGAATAATGCGGATTCCCGTAAAAATAAAGACCACGCTGATCAAAGCTTCTGCATAAAACCCTGCTCCTATTGTTATTCCAATGGCTGCAGAGGCAAATACAAGAGCTGCCGTCGTCAACCCGGATATGACCTCATTGCTCCGTCTTAAGATAACTCCAGCTCCAAGAAATCCAATTCCGCTTATGACATAAGATGGAATTCTTCCCGGATCCATCGGACGGGTATATGCTTCCGCATATAGAAAAGAAGACTCAAGGGAAACAACTGTCAGCAAACAAGCAGTGAGTGAAATGATGAGACACGTTTTTAACCCAAGCGGTTTCCCCTTCAGCTCCCGCTCCAATCCGATAATGATTCCCGCGGCGGCGGCCAAACTCAGCTTTAACAGTACATCGGTTTGCAAGATCCCTTCCACCGTTTTCCCCTCCTTTGCAGCTGTCTCCTGCCAGTATATGAGAATAGGGATAGAGGAAATGAGGACGGATTTTTATCGGACGCAGAGTTATAAGCAGATACAGCAAAATTTATGCTTGTGCAAGACAAGCCCGTTCGATGGAAAAACCGGGAGCCAAGTTTTCAAAAAATGCCATGCTTTATATGAAAGGAGTTTTTCATTGGAAACCGGATGGAGTTATGCACAATTGACCTTCCCATATGTTTTTTCTTCTTATAAGGTAAGGGGGGCCCTCTTGCAGTCTATTTGTTTGTATAGAGTGCGACAAGCGTCATACATGAGCAGGATGGATAACTCACGATTTCAATCCACGCACTCACATAGTGTGCGACTCTTCCCCTGCTGTATTAAAGCCCACAGTTTCTCGATTTTAATCCACGCACTCACATAGAGTGCGACTTGACCTAGTTGACTCGTAACAAAACCGTTTTTAATTTCAATCCACGCACTCACATAGAGTGCGACGGCACTCAGGCAAAGCTAGACCAAAACATTACAATTTCAATCCACGCACTCACATAGAGTGCGACGCTATTACTGCGTGGGGCAGACAGCAATTAGTAATTTCAATCCACGCACTCACATAGAGTGCGACGGCGAGTAGACATTGACGAAAAAATGGCAGTCGAAATTTCAATCCACGCACTCACATAGAGTGCGACCAGCGTCTTAATCTACAGTCAGCGCCGGAAAGCGATTTCAATCCACGCACTCACATAGAGTGCGACTCGTGACGGAAACAGAACCGTTTAAAATCGAATTTATTTCAATCCACGCACTCACATAGAGTGCGACCAAACGCACGAAAATATGGGGCGCAAATGGTGAGATTTCAATCCGCGCACTCACATAGAGTGCGACTATCCTGCAATCCATTGCGAAAAAGATTGCAAAGGATTTCAATCCACGCACTCACATAGAGTGCGACATTGCTTGACATTTGGTTTGTTCTCTGGATGGGGATTTCAATCCACGCACTCACATAGAGTGCGACGATAAAACGGGGTCTTTTTTTTGTGCGGAAAAAATTTCAATCCACGCACTCACATAGAGTGCGACCGCGAGGCAATGGGAACTAAGGCCATGCTAGATGATATTTCAATCCACGCACTCACATAGAGTGCGACTTGTTAGGGTATATAACAAAACTTTCGATGATATAATTTCAATCCACGCACTCACATAGAGTGCGACAGGTATATAGCACAAGCGATAGAGGCAATTATCCATTTCAATCCACGCACTCACATAGAGTGCGACGTACATGCGCGAGCCTTTCAATTAAAAAAAGGGGATTTCAATCCACGCACTCACATAGAGTGCGACGTCTTTTCATAGAGTGTTAGTTACCAGCTAACTATTTCAATCCACGCACTCACATAGAGTGCGACTCTAGGCGCTACTGCGGGCCGCCCGTTTGTGTAGATTTCAATCCACGCACTCACATAGAGTGCGACAAAAATATTGGAGGATCCATATTGACTAAATTTATTTCAATCCACGCACTCACATAGAGTGCGACGCGGAAAAATACATGTGTGACTTAATTGAGTACCTATTTCAATCCACGCACTCACATAGAGTGCGACAGAGCGTACGGCAAACGAAATTAAGGTGCACGCAATTTCAATCCACGCACTCACATAGAGTGCGACCTACTGCTTAATGGAAGCCAGCCACACTAAGCGTATTTCAATCCACGCACTCACATAGAGTGCGACATAACAGGTATTCCAATTGCCTTAAATATTTTAGATTTCAATCCACGCACTCACATAGAGTGCGACTGCAGGAGCTTTATAATTGATTACAAGCGACAAAATTTCAATCCACGCACTCACATAGAGTGCGACAACTCTGCCTAATTAGATTATAATACCAAACTAGATTTCAATCCACGCACTCACATAGAGTGCGACGAGTACCAGCGTCCAGGAAAACAGCCACAACGCAATTTCAATCCACGCACTCACATAGAGTGCGACCTGGATTATGCAGCCGATGCGGTGAAAGAGTTTGATTTCAATCCACGCACTCACATAGAGTGCGACCTTTAGCCAGACTAAGGTAATTAAGGTGCTGAAATTTCAATCCACGCACTCACATAGAGTGCGACTTTCACATATACATTCGATACCCACACGCAAATAATTTCAATCCACGCACTCACATAGAGTGCGACTAGCTTTAATGCAGATTCACGTATCCGTTTTCAGATTTCAATCCACGCACTCACATAGAGTGCGACCGCCTTGTAAACTCTTTTGCCACAATTTCTTCAAATTTCAATCCACGCACTCACATAGAGTGCGACATGCGAACGTCTGATAAACTGATGCGACAATTTGATTTCAATCCACGCACTCACATAGAGTGCGACTTAGTAAAATGCGAGCAGCCACAGGAGCAAGCGCAATTTCAATCCACGCACTCACATAGAGTGCGACAGTAACCTGGTTTCCGGAGTGTTAGGATATTTTCATTTCAATCCACGCACTCACATAGAGTGCGACGGTGTACCATCTGAGCGATAATGCCTTGTGTTTATTTCAATCCACGCACTCACATAGAGTGCGACCCAATCTCCTGGAAACGGATGATGGACTCTCTGTTATTTCAATCCACGCACTCACATAGAGTGCGACAAATCCTCTAATGCCCTGCAATATAGTGACACCTATTTCAATCCACGCACTCACATAGAGTGCGACTTTCTTCTTCATATCCCTCGTCATATTGAGTCAAATTTCAATCCACGCACTCACATAGAGTGCGACTGTTGACTATCTCAGGACAAAACAATATGCCCTGATTTCAATCCACGCACTCACATAGAGTGCGACCAAATCATGGCAACTGTATCTCAAACCTATGGGAAATTTCAATCCACGCACTCACATAGAGTGCGACCTCAGCGGTTTTCAAGATTACATTGACCATGCAATTTCAATCCACGCACTCACATAGAGTGCGACTTAGCCGGCGGCTCCAGCTTGGCTTGACGAATGAATTTCAATCCACGCACTCACATAGAGTGCGACGGCTCAATGATCTTGTCACAAGCCCCTGGAAGCCAATTTCAATCCACGCACTCACATAGAGTGCGACGTGTTTGTGATGCTATCATCTCACGAGGCTTCAATTTCAATCCACGCACTCACATAGAGTGCGACAGGAAAACCAAAAAATGATATCGACCTGTTTAAAATTTCAATCCACGCACTCACATAGAGTGCGACGGACACATGGTATGTCACTAAACCAACAATGCATATTTCAATCCACGCACTCACATAGAGTGCGACACCCAGACCGTAATCATTTGTCCCGCCTGCTATATTTCAATCCACGCACTCACATAGAGTGCGACTGGTAACTGTTGTCTTTTCATCTATTGTGTTAGGAATTTCAATCCACGCACTCACATAGAGTGCGACCATGGATTGTTCGCATTGTGTCAAACGCCGGGAATTTCAATCCACGCACTCACATAGAGTGCGACGTCGCGATTACACCAGAGGCGGAGAGAGAAGCAAATTTCAATCCACGCACTCACATAGAGTGCGACTAATCCTGATAAAATAGTAGCACAAGGACAGCGCGATTTCAATCCACGCACTCACATAGAGTGCGACAGCGATTTTTGCCTCAAAAAGAAGTTTTACACAAGCAAAAATGCTATTCTCCCTTAGAAACTACTAAGAAAACATAATTTTCTACTGATTATTGGTTTATTCCCATCAATTTCAAGTGCGAATCTCCCTGGGATATTATGTGCACTTCACTCTCGCACTAAAACAGGAGAGGCTCTTCAAGATTAATGCTTTCTTTTGTCCCGAAGTGTTCTACCTTGTTTTCATAATTTTTCCCTAAAATATAGAAACGGATGCTATCATGCTCTTCATTGATGATCTGAATTAATTCTATTTTTAATCTTGCTAGTTGTGTAGCGTCTACAATACACTCAAAAACAGAATTTTGGACACGCTGTCCAACGTTTTGACAAGCCTTTGCAACACGTCTTAATCTTTTTTGCCCCCCACTGGTGACTGTACTTACATCATATGTTACTAATACTAGCATCCCATCACCCTACTTCCAGAAAAATGGAGGATATTCATCAAGGTCACCTCTTAAATATCTTGCAAGCAGAAGAACTTGGGCGTGGGGAACAAGACCCCATGCTATTTTTTCTCCTAGGTAAGGATGAGTTATTTTTTCTTGCTTTTTGGATTGCCAAGCAGCTAAAAATCTTTTTCTACCATCATCTGTCATTATTACTGCCCCGTTTTCTTTTTGGATGAAGTCGCTGGCTTGAATAACTTTTTTATTGATCACAGACAGTACAAATCTGTCGGCAAATATTCCGCGCAGTTCCTCCATTACGTCCAGCGCTAAGGATATTCTTCCAGGTCTATCACGATGAAGGAACCCCACATATGAATCTAATCCAACACCTTCCAAAGCGGAGGCAACTTCATTCGCTAACAACGTGTATGCAAATGATAACATTGCATTTACATTATCAAGAGGGGGTCTTCTTGTTCGATGAAGGAAGAAAAAATCTTCTTTTTGTTGCAGGATTAATTGGTCGAACAATCTATTATATGCTAATGCTGCTTGACCTTCTAATCCTCTTAACCTTTCTAAATCTTCACATATTCTAACTTCTTGCATAAGGCTAGTCAAAAGCCTGGAGGTTTGTTTAAATTGTGCTACGTCTAAACGCATTGGGTGGTCTCTTGATGCCCGTTCAAGTATCCATTTGCAATTAAAAATTTTTCCAACGATAAAATTTCGAGCAATCTTGGCCGATTCGTTTTCTTGTTCGGATACTTGATATTGTTTTTTTCTTAAAACTACGTTTCCTCTACTTTTCCCTATGACTCTTGCCTGGTAGCGACCGGACATTGAAAAAAACACAAGTTGAATATCTCTTTCTGCACAATAGCCCATTAATGCAGGACTAACTCCTTTATACCCAAACATTACGATTGCCTCTAAATTGTGTAATGGAATTCTTGCTACAGTATTTTGATCGGCTGTTAGAACTATGTTATCTCCATCCAATTTAAGATAGAGATCTGGTTGAGAGACAAATAATGTGTTTAGCAGCTTTTTCATAATCCAATCACCCCATTTATGTAGCTTTTAACGGGGCGCTTGGATAACATATTGGGTAAGCACATGGATTGGAGGGAGCAACTATTGCAATGCGGTCCTCCCTTTACCTTTGGTGTGTATTTTTTTGAGTAATATTCATGCATTTCACGGATAATGGATGGAACCATAATCTTGTGTTCTTCTAAAGGGATTTCTTCTCTATGTTTTATTTCATGATAGTAGATATATCCCGTTTCAACTGTACACATCAACATTTCTTCCAGACACATTGCTTGGGCGGCAAGTTGAACGACATCTATATCATTTTTTTTCGGTTTTCCTCGCTTGTATTCCACAGGGAAGGGAAGGTATGACCCTTCCCAGCCAAAAATTGGTACACCGTTTGAGTTCTGTAAGAACTCTACAACGTCACAAACTCCCGTTATCCCCAACTCATTTGACTTGATCGGCATTCCTCGTACTACTATTTTCTTCCCTCTTTTTTCTCTTTTAAATGGGTCATCAGCATTTTTATGGAGATGCTGTCCCTCAATGGTTTTCACATTTTCAGCCCATTGCTGTTCAATATGGATGAGTGCCCACTGTCTCTTACAAAAGCGAAAATGCTGGATACCTGACAACAATAAAAACTTTTCTTCTTCATTAACGCCCATTCAAAACAGTCGCTTTTAATCCGTCTAATTCTTGTAACTTGAAGTTAAAATCGTTATGACTTTTGGGGATATCAGTTAATGGGGTAATGACCAGCTGCCTATGTACTTTAGCGGATGAATATTGACCTAACTTTGAATTATGCTCCCACCAATAAACTTGGTGAACTTCCATGCTTCCTTCAGGCCGTGCGGAAGAGGCATCATTATCAAATAATGAAATCAATGCTTCCTTAATATAATCAGCATCTTCATTAGTAAAGCCTGTCTTCTCGGCAAGTTGAGTATTCATGCTTCCGTAAAAAACATACATCCCAAAGTCCACACGATGTTTCATACCCATTGTATCTGATCCTTTTTTTTCTCCGGGCTCAGAATTAACACTCTTCGTAATTTGCAGGCTGCTTATATCAATGGGAGTTACGCTAGTAGCCGTATGAATAGAAACAGGGCCCCTTACCCCAACAGAAACACCATCATTTTTTGAACCTTTAAAAGCGAATACTTGCCCAAAGCCTCGAACGTCTATCCACTCTTGAGAAGCCACTTTCGCAAACTCGTCTTTAGATAATTTTTTATTTTTGAACATTTTACCTAGTTCTTCATTTCCTTCTGCTCGATCTCTCAGACTATTATAACCATCCGATGTACGATCATTGGATTGCACAAAAATAGGTAATCCCATATCTTGCAGACGATTCCGGATTTTACGTTTTAGGGCAACATCTGAAATCTCACCATAACCATCAAAATTTTGCCTTGGACGATTTCCATTTAATGGATCACCATTCGGGTTAGCATTTTTCACAGAAAGGATTACAGCAAAGTCAATTTTATTCTTTAATGTGTTCATGTTTTTCTCTCCCCTGTAATTTAATTAGTTGTTACTTCACTTTTTTCTTCACGTTTTTGGTACAAGGCATGTCTTTGACTGTAAAATCCTAACAAATACTTTCCTGATAAAGACCGGTCTGAAAAATCTTCCTGTGCAAATTGAGATGCGATCTCGTCTATAATTCTTGATAAATAAACAGCTCCTGTTCCCATTTTGGCCTGATAGGGTTGTAAGCTTGATTGAATTGTTTTCCAGGTTCTTGCTGGATGCTGAGAATACGCATTCATATAACGAATGGCATTCGTCGCTCTAGTCTCTTCTCTTCCTAACGCTTGTCTTTCTAGTACATCCGCAACAGCTAGTAATCGACCAAACAAATAGTCCCGTTCATTATTTGTTATGTCTAAAGCCACTTCATATTCCTCCTTTTTATTCAATAGAGAACACGCCACACTAAGCGTTTTTTCCCATTCCCACTTTTCCATGGACACTGGATTTGATGCACGCTGAACAGCTCTACGCGTAATATCAACTGGTACAGGCTTTTGGTCTACGATGCAGGGTAATAAGCGCTCGATTAATTCCTTCACCACTTTATCGTTTGTTTTTGACCCATAAACAGCGAACGCAATTTCTTTCGGGGAAGGAACACCCAAGAATTGAACCACTTTTTCGTCGTTCCGCTTAAAGCGATGAAGCCATACCCCATTCGAAAACCAATTCTTTAGTCGTTCTAAGTATAGAGAAGAATCCATATTTCGATAGTATAAAACAGCTAACCTGCCAGGTGTTGCCGCATCCAGTGTCATGATATTTACAGATGAATTTATAGTTAAGTTGCTCTTATAACCCGAGATAGCTTTACCGACTTCTTTAGCAAACTCTTTGTTTGTAAAAGAATGTTGACTTATCGGGTCTGATTCTAAGTAAAACGGGTCAGCTAACGGATCTGGTAATTCCTCTAGTTTCTTACTCCATATTAAAAAAACGCGCAGATCTACTTGTTTTCCTTGGTATTGAATAAGCCACTTGAGGGCATTATGGGCTTTTTGTGATACCTCATAGCTTATACTCACAGCTTGTTTACTCTCCCTAAATCGACCTCGATAAGTAAATCCGCTTTTATCATTGGAGGAGATTAAT
The DNA here is from genome assembly GCF_050107715.1 of Metabacillus sp. 84. NCBI lineage: Bacteria > Bacillati > Bacillota > Bacilli > Caryophanales > Bacillaceae > Metabacillus > Metabacillus sp. 84. The sequence goes on from NZ_JBNILN010000001.1 coordinate 295,699, forward strand.
TTTGCTTTGTCACCAGCATTACGGATTTTATTCGTATGTCGTTCGGTGCTCGGCATTATTTCACCCGTAACATAACAAATATCCGACTCACCCAAAACACCTTGATAATAGAGAATATAGGAATCTATGAAATCCATATCCTCCCATACCTTTTCTATAAAACCGCTAGCACGGACATTAAAACGGACGAATGCACTTTCTTGTTCTGATGGAAGAACACTGAAAATGTCTGGTTTAGTCGTGTGTAGATTTTCGTATTGCTTGTCCCATTTACCTATCAACCTATTTGAATTATCTAAAAATAATATTTTTGCTTCTACCAAATCTTTAATTAAGGTCGCTTTCTTTAAATAGGTATAAATGGCGTTGACTTTATTATTTGAAAAGGGGGAGTGAACCCATTCTGATAAATTATCTATGTATCTATTAAAATGTTCGGCTTTACCACCATCTACAAATTTGTCATAATCCCCTGCAACGTAAATGAGTTTATCATGAAGAGGGTAAGGAGCAACTACTGATCCTGCCCTGCTGGCAGCATCTTCTCTAGAAGGAATTAACGTGTTCAATTCGTCCTTGGATAACACCCGGCCAGAATGGAAGTCGCCTTCTTCTGTAATCTCTACTTCAATGTGGGCATTCTGTGTCGTATGAGAAATAGGAAGAAGAGTAAATGTTTGTCCGTTATATTTTTCAAAGGCTTTTCCTACTTGATGTTGATTTACTTCATATGTTTCATAAAGATCTAATAGCCAACTCATAGCATCACCTCCTACATAAATCTCACTTCCGACTGTTCTACAGATTCCATGTTGGACTCATCAAAAGTCTTTGCTTCCATTTGGCCAAGTGGACGGACCATGGTGCATTGATCTGGTCGCGGGAAGTCAATGACTCCCTTTCTCATCACTGGATTCCAAAGCCTTATACTGATTTCATTTTTCCCTATCTCATCTGGATAATTAATTCCGTGAACCATTGTACCGAAGTGCAAGTTCATTTCATCATAAAAGCCGGTTTCTTCGTCAAATACACAAGGTTCTACGTACCCTTGACATTCTCGGGTCCCAAGAAAGATATCTCTTCTCCCTCCTACTTTTAAGGAACGCTTTAGAATAGAGTAATGCTTGTTTTCGTTTCGGTCGAAAGCTAAATCAGGACGGTGCGGGTTAAAGATGAAGTGAGCTCGCACTCTATACCGCACATCTTTCAAATATGTATAGTTCGCAAGAGTGTTTCCTCCTCCATACTCAATGGGTCTAATACCCTTTGACTCCATTTGGATTGGACTCATTATTCTTAAAGAATCAATTATATACATGATCGTGGGCTTCCAGTAGATGCTCTCTACTATTCCTTTAAGCGCTTGGTATGTGGGTATTTGGTAAGAAAGCTTTTCCCCACCAAGTTTCGTCAAGGGATCGGTAAACAGAGCGTACTTTGCATATACTTCAAATTCAATAGAATTCCTCAAATACCAAACCCTCCTTTTTTTTTATTTATTTTCTAATTATAAATTACCATATTATCCATAATTATGTAAAGTATTCCCAGTAAATTAATTTATTGTATACTATATGAACTTTATTTCTCAATTGTGTTTATTGTGGTACAATTTTTTTGTCGCTTCTATGAGCGTGGATTGAAAAATATAATATACGATAAAAAGAACCTACCTTTTAATCGAAAGATAGGTTCTTTTCGTGTTTAGTACCCATAAAAGCTACTGCTACTATTTGCCGTTATATCAACTCCATACTCTTCATGGTAAGCCGTTTCATAGAGAGCATAAACTTGGCCATCCAGCAGTGGTTTTATGGCATGTTCCTTACTCAGTTGATTGAATTCATGCGAAAAGATGTTAACTGCAAACTGTTGTGCTCGTTTTAAAGTGACAGAAAGGTTGTGAATTGACTTTTCTCCGTTTAAATCGGCAATAATGTTATTTCCCTCACCGTATGGTACGATTACCGTTATTGTTGTTTGGGGAATGACCTCGAAATGAGCGCTAGCTGTTTTATAACTGTTCACAAAGAATAAGGGTATTTGCACGTTATCCCTGCTCATACGTGCACGAAAGTATGCTGCTGAACTCCTTGTCTCCACTAAAATGTCCCACATTTTTTGATCCAAAGACTTTATAGAATAGTCAAATTTATCTTTCAGCTCATGATAAAATTCCTGAAAATATCGATTCATAATTTTTCTTGATAAAAGTTCAACATTTTTTTTGGAAACAATCTTGGTCTAGAAGCATTTTTTTTGTGATAATTTTTCCGACCTGTATTTCTTTCAACTTGGAGAGCTGCTCTTCTTGATGATCTATGACAAATACGGTTCCACTTTCCTTTTCTCCATGCCTATTACATCGCCCGGCCGCTTGTGCTATGGAATCCAGACCTGCCAATGATCGAATAACGCTTTCAAAACTAATGTTTACACCCGCTTCAATTAACTGAGTACTAATGAGGATAACCGGCTGTAATTCTTGAAGATATTGTCTAGTTTCTTCTATTATTTCTTTCCGGTGAGCAGGACACATTGATGTACTTAGATGCTTTATCGAGGCTGCAGGCATTTTTTCTTTAAGTGTTTCGTAAAGATCTTTTACTGCTTTTTTTGTGTTCAGAATGATTAACTGACTTTTGTAGTGAAGCGAATGATCTTCGACTAACTGTGCTAATGCATCTGTTGTAAAGATTTGTTTCGATGCCAAATCAACGATTTCCACTCTTTTAAACTCGTCTATTATTCTATCAATGTTTTTAATAATCTCGGCGTCTTTTGTTTGTCTCAACTTGTTTCTCACAAGATCTAGAGCCGGCTGAGTAGCTGTACATAACAAAATCGAACTTCTCCCATAACTGTATAGAAAATTAAGTGCCTCATTAAACATGGATATACAATTTGTCGGGACCTTTTGTACCTCGTCAAAAATCACCACTGCATTGGTTAAATTATGGAGCCTTCTTGTATTGCGATTCCCTTTCGCATAAAAAACATTAAGAAACTGTACCAGTGTCGTAAAAATAATGGGAGAATCCCAATTATCTTTTGCAAGCATAAGTTTTTGCGGAGTTGTATGGGCTCCTTCCGTGGACTCATCGTCATCTTCTTGATCGTATATTACATTAGAATGATGTTCGAGTATCCCCTCTTCATCCTGTAAAATGCACCTTACTTCCTCAGCGTTTTGTTCAATGATGGTTGTGTATGGAACAATATAAATGATTCGTTGTTTGCCGTGGGTGATGCTATGCTTAAGGCTGTACCTTAGACTGGAGAGCGTTTTGCCTCCACCGGTTGGAATGGATAGCGTGTAGATACCTGAGGGCTTTTTAGCATGCTGTTCACATTCAATAGACATTCTTGCACGTAAAGCATTTATTGGTGTATCTGCTGAAAAGGTGGCCACATATTGGAGTAACTTCGTGTAATATTGCTGAAGCTTTTCGCTCCCATTTGCATTCTCGATCTTACTTTTCTCTTCAAATATCCTCGTATCTGTTCGATCAGCATCAATTAGAGTACTAAAGAGAAACTTGGTCAAAAAAAAGACCTTTTTCTCCAACCTATCCTCCTTATTGGACGCTATGTAAGCATCAAACTCTTGTATGGCTTTCCTAACATAATCTGCAAAAGCTTCTCTTGAAATAACTTTTGAGAAAAACAAACTACTAATGGTATCCATCTTAGCGAGTTCAGGCGCCTCTTTATCTCTTACTCTTGTTAGAAATGGTGAAGATAAGTCAGGTGACATGTAGTCTTGCAAGTCAGAGTGATGTGAAATTATCGTATTTCCAACAATCTGGGCAACCATTTTTTCAGAAGAAGAATTGGTTGGTGCATGATACAGCTGATAAAGCAATCTACCCCCCGCAGTAGAATGATCTACACTCCCTCTCTTTGGCGGCGCATCAGGATTTTTGACTGCTTCAATAATGTAACACCTGAATTCTTCAGAAAATTTACCCAGATCATGCAGCATACCCGCCAGACCAGCTAAATGACGAACATTCAACTTATCTCCTAACACTTCCGCAAGACTCTTTACAGCTATCAGATGCTGTTCCACTGTTTGAATTTCCCCATCAATTTCGCGAATATGAGCAATAAACGGCATAAAACACTTCCTCTCGATTGTTTTTATTAAATAGTGACTTAGATTTTCGACAATAATATGGAAATTCCTCTTTTAATTGATAACCCTTTATAGTAAAAAGATTCTCATGGAGTTTCTTCATTTTTCTACCGCACAGCTCCCTGTACTCTTATCCTTTGTAATTATATTTATAATCCAGGTTGCCTTCCTATCTTCAATAATTGATGTAATTTTAAGACTAATCAAGACAAAATAAAAAAAGCCGCTCTGAAGAATCAGCATGCTGATCCTCCAAAGCGCCTCTTTTACATTTTAAAATCAAATTCATCAGGATCTGGACCGCTGCGGGTGTTTTCGTTTAAAGCGTCCAGCTGGTCCATTTGTTCTCCGGTTAAGGTGAAATCATAAAGACTGATGTTTTCACGCATTCTTGTTTCATTCATCGATTTTGGAATCGTGATGACCCCATGCTGCAGGTCCCAGCGAAGAACGACCTGGGCAGCCGATTTGTTATGAGCCTTGGCAATCCCTTGAATCGTTTCATTTTTCAGCAGGTCCCCATTCATGAGCGGGGACCATGCCTCGACTTGGATGTTTTGCTCCAGGCAATATTCCCTCACTTCTTTTTGGGTCAGCTTAGGATGAAATTCAATCTGGTTAATGACCGGGTTCACTTCGGCATCCTTAAGCAGACTTTGTAAGTGGTGAACCTGGAAGTTGCTTACTCCGATGGCTTTTACGCGGCTTTCTTTATAAAGAGCTTCAAGAGCTTTCCAGGACTCCTGATATTTATCCTTCCCAGGCCAATGGATTAAGTAAAGGTCAAGATAATCCAAGCCCATTTTCACCAGGCTCTCTTCGTACGCAGCGACCGTTTCATCAAAAGATAACCCATCATTCCATACTTTGGACGTCACAAATAATTCTTCTCTCGAAACCAGTCCCTCTTCAATCGCCTGTCTGATTCCATCCCCTACACTTTTTTCATTTCCGTAAATGGACGCGGTATCGATGCTGCGGTAGCCAATCTGAATGGCAGCTTTGACAGCCTTCGCAAGCTCGGGGCCTTCCTCAACGCGAAACACCCCATACCCTAGCTCCGGCATCTGTATTCCATTATTTAAAGTCAATGACTGTATATTCATGCTTACATCTCCTTAATGAGTTGTACTCGTCATATGCTGACAAGATATTAATAGTATTCCCTAAAAATCAGGATATGAATAGAAGGCACTTTTTTGTGGGATAGGCACTTGGAAGTAATCATCGGAAATCTTCATCTTCTGCAGCATGCATCGCATGAGCTATAATGATAGTTGCGGGTTAGGAAAGCAGCTCTATACGGCATTTGGAAGCTGCAGCCATTATGATAGAAAGCAGGTAGATCAAGTGGTACATATTTTATGGGTCATTTACTTAGGAATTCTCGGTACAGCCGCAATCGGATTTTTATTAAAAGGCGGATATAAGACAAATTTGTTTCGCCTGGATTTTGTTATCTCTGTCATCACCTGGATCGGGTTAATGGGATATGTGACAGATTCAAGCTTTTTCAGTCCGCTCTTATGGAAGTTTGTGTTTTTTGGCGGGCTGCTGTGGGATATTATTTTCAGCTTTAAACTGAAGGAAATAAACGGAGAAGCCATCTACGAAGAAATTCCTAAATCCGCGCGTCCGCTTGTCATTGGGGGAAGTTTGGTTGTATTTCTTGGGCCGTTATACTATGGATTGTTCAGGTATGCCTTTTTGTGACTGGAGGTTTGATTGAGATTCGATATAAGGATAACTGGCATTCCAGGAGCCAGCTCTGCTGTGATTTTTTGCTCAGGATATAGCTGGAAGAGGTTACTTTAAAATCATCAAATTTCTTCATCCTTTTTATTTTTTCATGTAGCCATTATACTTAAATCGCTGAAGCATACAATACAGTTGGGGAGGGATTTCTATGGAAAAACAAAATTACAGCAATCATACTAGGATGCATCCGCTTTATCATTATGTATTAACCATTTTGGTTCTGGCTGTTCTTGCTGCAGCGATTGTTTATGCTGCCGGAGGAGGAGACGTGGTTACGGCCTTGTTCATGTTTCTCGTCTCCATATGCTTGGTTCTGATCTTTATTTTAGTGCGAATCTATCCGCTCAAGGCCCAGGACCGCGCAATCCGGGCAGAGGAGAACCTCCGGCATTTCGTGATCACTGGAAAGCTGCTGAACCCGGCCCTTACAATGAAGCAGATCGTTGCTTTGAGATTTGCGCCGGATGAGGAATTACCTGGGCTCGCTGAGAAAGCGGCCGCTGAGAAGCTCAATCCGAAGGAAATTAAGCAAAGCGTTCAAGCATGGAGGGCGGACGAAGACCGCATCTGAAAAAAGGCATCCGTTCAGCGGATGCCTTTCTCTGTAAATAAAAAAGGAAATGCCTTAGTGAAGGAATTTCCTTTTAACAGGTATATTCTATAAAAAAGATAGGCCACCAAAGTATGTATTTGGTGGAGACGGTGGGAGTCGAACCCACGTCCAGAAATATCGGCACTTAAGCGTCTACGAGCGTAGCTGGCATATTGTTAGTTCACTGCTCCATATGCCTTCCAGCAGGCGTCCGGGCAGCTAGTCTGGTTGTTCTCTTCCTTCTCCCTCAGACGGCGAGATCCGGCGTAGCCCACTTAAAGTGAGTCCCTTACCCTACCACATGGGCGATGGAGGGAGGAACCGCTATAAACTGTTGTTACGCAGCTACAGCGAGGTTGTTGTTAGTTTTGCCAGTTATTATTGGCGTTGGCGTTATTAACGAGCTCGCCGACTCGGCTCGCAACCCAAGCTCGAACTATCCCTGTCGAATCCGTAACGTCCCCATTATAAGAGTAAAAGCGGTTAGGCTTTTATCCGAATAGGAATACGGGATTGCCTGATCGGGTCCTGGCTGAAGTCTGGCCGTCACAGGGCGGGTGATAAGATAAGCTGTTGCTTATTCAGTTATCATCGGTACGTGTTCTATTATACCAAATATCCTCGATATTGCAATTGTAAAATAATGTTTATCTTCTGCTTCTGCGGAAGACAAGTACGGCAGATAGAATGAAAGCTGCTGCAATTCCGAAGTAAATCCAGGACATTTGATCTCACACTCTCGTTAAAAGTCTTTTTGACGGTCGCGGAAGGCGCGCTCAATATCACGCTTTGCTTCTTTCTTTTTAAGATCCTCGCGCTTATCATATTTCTTTTTCCCTTTTCCAAGGCCGACTAAAACCTTTGCGAAACCATTTTTCAAATAGATTTTTAAAGGAACGAGCGCGTAGCCCTCTTCCTTGGTCAATCCGATCAGCTTGCTGATCTCCCGTTTGTGGAGGAGAAGCTTGCGTGTTCTGAGCGGGTCGTGGTTGTAGCGGTTTCCCTGCTCGTACGGACTGACGTGCATATTATGGACAAACAGCTCCCCGGCCTGAATGCGGGCAAAGGAATCCTTCAAGTTGACTCTTCCCGCACGGATTGCTTTAATTTCTGTTCCCTGCAAAACAATTCCAGCTTCATATGTTTCTTCTATTGAATAATCGTGGTTGGCTTTTTTATTTTGAGCCAGCACTTTCCCTTGACCTTTTGGCATGTGAAACCCCTCTCAACTCTCTATATTCTCTCTATTTTATCATGGCACCGATCAAGCGGGAAGGGCGATGCCTGGCACCGCCCTGATCCGTTACCGCTTCTTCTTCCGTTTTGCCTTTGGTGCATTTTCAAACGTTTTTTTCTTTTTCTTCTTAGGCTTCGGTCCCCGTGTTGACCAGCCGTCTTCCGGAGAACCGCTTCGTTCCTTTGAGCTGCCGCGTTCTTTCGTAGTTTTTCTGCGGCCCTGTCCGGCACTGATGGATTTTGGCGCATCCTTAACAGGACGTCTTCTTGTTCCTTTCATGCCGACAATTTCAAAATCAATGGCCCGTTCATCCTTGTTTACATTGACGACACGGACGGTAATCTCATCACCGATTCGGTAGACGTTTGCTGTGCGTTCACCGATCATTGCATAGCTCCGCTCATCATAGCGGTAATAATCATCGGTCATGTAGCTGACATGTACGAGTCCTTCAATCGTATTCGGAAGCTCAATGAACATCCCGAAATTAGTAACAGAGCTGATGATGCCATCGTACTCTTCCCCGATTTTATCCAGCATGTATTCGGATTTTTTCAAATCATCTGTTTCACGTTCCGCTTCTACAGCGCGGCGTTCCATGTTGGAAGTCTGTTCTGCAATAGCTGGAAGCTTTTCAGACCATTTCTGCTTTGTAGACTCGTCGGTTTTCCCTTGGATTAAGTACGTTCGGATAAGTCGGTGAACGATTAAATCGGGATAGCGGCGGATCGGCGAGGTAAAGTGCGTATAGAACTCTGTAGCAAGGCCAAAGTGTCCAAGACTTTCCGGATCGTACTTCGCCTGCTTCATCGAACGGAGCATGACTGTGGAGACGACCATCTCCTCCGGCTGTCCGTGCACTTCTTCAAGAATTTGCTGCAAGGCACGCGGATGAATCTCATTTCCTGCTCCTTTTACGCTGTAGCCAAAGTTCGTGATGAACTCAAGGAACCGCTGAAGCTTTCCTTCATTCGGATCCTCATGGATACGGTAGATGAACGGGACCTTCATCCAGTGAAAATGCTCAGCCACGGTTTCGTTGGCAAGGAGCATAAATTCCTCAATCAAACGTTCCGCAACACCGCGTTCGCGCAGCTCGACATCGTATGGTTTTCCGTCGCTGTCGACTAAAACCTTCGCTTCTTTAAAATCAAAATCGATGGCACCGCGGTTCATCCGTTTGGTCCGCAAAATTTGCGCAAGCTCCGCCATTCTTTCAAACATCGGAACGAGCGTGTCATACTTGGACCGAACCTTCTCATCCTGAGCCAGAATGCTGTTCACATCCGTGTAGGTCATTCTTTCTGTCGTTTTAATTACGCTTTGAAAAATGTCATGGCTTACAACGTCACCGGTTTCATCGACTTCCATCTCACAGGAAAGGGTTAGCCGGTCTACCTTAGGATTCAAGGAGCATAATCCGTTCGATAAACGGTGCGGAATCATTGGGATAACCCGGTCCACCAAGTAAACGCTAGTCCCACGGTCAAATGCTTCGACATCAATTGGCGAATCCTCGGTTACGTAATGACTGACGTCCGCGATATGGACGCCAAGCTTGTAGTGGCCGTTTTCAAGCTTTGTTACCGTCACAGCGTCATCAAGGTCCTTCGCGTCCGCCCCATCGATCGTGACAATGGTTTCGTTTCGAAGGTCACGTCGGTCTTTATAATCTTCTTCATTAATCTGATCAGGAACATCATTCGCCTGCTTCAGCACATCCGGGGAAAATCCGCCTGGAAGGCCATGCTTATGTATGACCGACAGAATGTCGACTCCCGGATCATTTTTATGGCCGAGAATCTGAATGACTTCCCCTTCAGCACTCATTCTTCCTTCAGGGTAGGTTGTGATCTTCACTACAACTTTGTGTCCTTCTACCGCTCCGTTTGAAGCATCTCTCGGAATAAAAATATCGTTCGCTATTTTTTTGTCATCTGCAATGACGAAACCGAAATTCTTGCTTTCCGTATAGGTCCCGACAACCTCTTTCATACCGCGGTCCAGAATACGGATAATGGTTCCTTCTTTGCGGGCGCCTGATGAACTGGAACTTACACGGACAAGGACCGTATCGCCGTGCATCGCATTGCCGAGCTCATTTGGAGGAATAAAAATATCGTCATCTGCCGGGTCCTCTGTAATGACAAAGGCAAATCCCTTTGCATGGCCGGATAGCTTCCCCTTCACTAAGTTCATTTTTTCAGGAAGACCGTACCTGTTGCTTCTTGTGCGAACAACAAGACCCTGCTCCTCCATATGGACAAGTGCTTTCACAAAATCCCTGAACACGTCCGCTTCGGCTACTCCGAATGCGTCTTCAAGTTCCTGGATGGTGAGGGGCTTATACGCTTCATCACGCATAAATGTGAGAAGATGGTCTACATGCTTTTGTATATCCTGGTTCAACTAAATCCCTCCTTTAACTTATATCTGCCAGTCCAGTTTCTCCAGGAATTCATAGACATCCTGATGGACCTGGTCTTTTTCTTTATCAAGGGTTATCACGTGGCCGGAGTTTTCATACCACTTCAGCTGCTTCATATCCGATTCCACTTCATCATGAATAATATCTGCACTGTCGGTATTAATCATGTGGTCATGGCGTGCCTGGACGACAAATGCTGGAGAATAAATCATATCCACGTTCTTGCGGACATCGGCAATCAGTTCCTGCAAGGCTTTCAACGTGTTCATCGGAGTTTTTTCAAACTCCTTCATCTCCTGCTCAATTTGCTCAGGGTTTTTCTCTTCAAACTTTTTGTAATTGCGTGCGTACTCCAAAATACCCTGATACATGACTTCTTCACTCTTTATGTACATGGGGGCGCACATGGTCACGATACCCTTTACTGGTACAGTGTAACCCAGTTTCAAGGAAAATACCCCGCCCAGGGACAAACCGCCGACAGCGATCTGCTCGTAGCCCTTCTCCTTCAGGAATTCATACCCTTCCATAACATCCTTCCACCAGTCCTCAGGCCCTGTATGAACCAGCTCCTCAGGCGGAACACCATGTCCTTTATATTGAGGGGCATGACATGTATAGCCCCGTTCATTCAAATATCGTCCAAGCATTCGGACATCCGCTGTATTTCCTGTAAATCCGTGCAGCAGCAGGACCGCTTTCTCTCCGCCTTCAAAGAAAAAAGGCTTAGGCATCACTTTTCTCATAGCTGAATCTCCTTTTTCGCCAGTTGAATAGTTGCTGGATCTTATGTGTATTCTCCCTCTTTTCTATTTAAACAAACGTTCGGGGAAAAGAAAAGCGCAGGGCGCTGTGGGAGAGGATGTTCTGCCAAGCCTGCGGCAAATCCGGGTGTAAGGAGGCATTTTTATAGGGAACAGAGCTTGAAAAAATGCAAAACACCCATTAAAGCCGTTCATCGACGTTTTTACACGGCTTCAACTGGTGAAAACTTCTAAAATCGCCGAAGATTAAACTTATATCGGCTGATGTACGGCGGATATCGACCGAGTTTTGATTTTATCGGCCGAATTACCATTATATCGGCTATTCGGGAGATTTCGACAAGCATTCCAGCTGCTGTATATGTGCCGGGAAATAAAAAAGAGGTCTGTATTCAGACCTCCTTCTGCATCTTATAAGTTAAAGTAAGATATTGCAATTGTTAATACGAAGAAAAGCACGGAGAGAACAATTGTTACACGGTGCAGAATCAAATCAAGGCCGCGGGCTTTTTGCTTTCCGAAAAGCTGCTCTGCTCCGCCTGAGATCGCGCCGGATAACCCTGTGCTTTTACTGGATTGCAATAGAACTACTGTAATAAGTGCAAGACAAGTTATAACCAACAAAACAATTAGCAAGGTATGCATAGACTACACCTCCTGGAACACGTTTGCATTGGTTTAAATGTACCATAAGGAAAGCCTTAGTACAATAGGGCTCGGATGCTGTCAATAATTTTTAAAGCTGAAGCGGGAGAACACCTTCTGCTAAACAAAGAGTTTTTTATGATCCGGGCCGGTTATTCCTCGATGTGGGTCAGCTTGACAGGATACGGGCCAACTCTGTACGGATACGGGCCAGCTTTCCCCATTTGCGGGCCAACTCTGTCCGGATACGGGCCAACTTTCCCCATTTGCGGGCCAACTCTGTCCGGATACGGGCCAGCTTTCCCCATTTACGGGCCAGCTTTCCCCGTTTGCGGGCCAACTCTGTCCGGATACGGGCCAACTCTCCCCATTTGCGAGCCAACTCTGCCCGAATACGGGCCAGCTTTCCCCATTTGCGGGCCAACTCTGTCCGGATACGGGCCAACTTTCCCCATTTGCTAGCCAACTCTGTCCGGATACGGGCCAACTTTCCCCATTTGCGGGCCAACTCTGTCCTGATACGGGCCAGCTTTCCCCATTTACGGGCCAACTCTCCCCATTTACGGGCCAACTCTGTACGGATACGGGCCAACCGACACCGATCTCCTACATTCGACAAAATCAGTTATCGCACCAACCGACCATTTCCTGTAAAATGACAGAAACAAAGGAGGCTAATAGGATGATCACCTATCCTTATTTGGATAAAGGAGCGGTAATAGGGGTTACGGCTCCTTCTTCCGGAGTAGAAAAGGAGCTGCATGAGCTGATCCGGCAATCCTGCAGCCGAATGGAGGAAAAAGGATTCGGTACAGTATGCGGGGATACGATCTGGCGGCAGAATAAAGCGAAGTCCGCCCCTGCTGCTGTAAGGGCAGCTGAGTTTAATGCAATGATGGCCAGTGACAGCATTGGCATCGTCATTCCCCCATGGGGCGGGGAGCTGCTGATTGAAATGCTCGAGTTTGTAGATTTTCAGCAAATAAAACCGAAGTGGGTATTGGGCTACTCTGATTTGAGTGTTCTGCTGCTGGCCATCACGTTAAAAACCGGAATTGCTACTGCACACGGGACAAATTTGATTGACCTCAGAGGCGAGTATTCAGACGAAACTACAGCAAAGTGGCAAGATGTTTTATCCACAAAAACAGGGCAAACGGTTTTGCAGGAATCTTCCCGGCTTTATCAAGACAAGTGGGATTTCGATAACCCTTCTCCCTCCGTTTTCCACTTAACTGAACCAACCTATTGGAAAACAGTCTCTGGACACAGTGAAAAATTCCATGGAAGGCTTCTCGGAGGCTGTATTGATGTAATCCGGCATCTGATTGGCACGCCTTTTGGAGACACAGCGGGTTTTCAGGAGAAAACGAAAAATGAGCCTGTCCTTTGGTATTTGGAGAACTGCGAATTGAGCACAACGGATTTAAGAAGGTCGCTTGTTCAAATGAGGCTTGCTGGATGGTTTGAAAACAGCTCCGGTCTGCTGTTTGGCAGGAGTGCGGCGAATGAGCCGGTGAACGGATATACGGCAGAGGATGTCTACCGGGAGCTTGCAGAGGAGCTGAATATCCCTGTCATCTACGACATCGATTGCGGTCATGTACCGCCTCAAATCACGTTTATAAATGGAGCCTATGCAGAGGCAGCGGTATCGGCCGGCAAAGGAACTGTAGCCCAAACCTTCCGGCCATAGATTGTGAACAAAGTTCTTCTGGAGATCGTAATTAAAGATAAGCAGAAATGTAATAACTGCAAAAAAAGGAGCTGACAGTAAAAGGATGGTTCCATCCTTTTACGTCAGCTCCTTATTTCATCTACGCCTTATTTTTTAAGGTTGTAGAAAGACTGCATGCCATCATAGATCGCAAGACCGCCAAGCTCGTCTTCGATGCGAAGAAGCTGGTTATATTTTGCGATACGGTCTGTACGGCTCATAGAACCTGTTTTGATTTGGCCAGCGTTTGTTGCAACAGCGATGTCAGCGATGGTAGCATCTTCTGTTTCACCTGAACGGTGGGATACAACAGCTGTGTAGCCAGCGCGTTTTGCCATTTCAATGGCTTCAAATGTTTCAGTAAGGGAACCGATTTGGTTCACTTTGATCAGGATAGAGTTTCCTACACCTTGCTCGATTCCTTGAGCAAGTTTTTTCGTGTTCGTTACGAATAGGTCATCTCCAACCAATTGTACTTTGCCGCCGATGCGGTCTGTAAGAAGCTTGTGGCCATCCCAGTCGTTTTCGTCAAGTCCATCTTCAATGGAGATGATCGGGAATTCGTTCACAAGCTGCTCGTAGAAGTCTACCATTTCAGCAGAAGACAATCCGTTGCGGCCTTCGCCTGCAAGATCATACTTGCCGGTTTCTTTGTTGTAGAATTCAGAAGAAGCAACATCCATGCCAAGCATGATGTCTTTGCCAGCTTCGTAGCCAGCTTGCGTGATGGCTTCAACGATTACTTCAAGAGCTTCACGGTTGGAACCAAGGTTTGGAGCGAATCCGCCTTCGTCACCAACAGCTGTATTAAGGCCTTTGCCTTTAAGAACGGATTTAAGAGCGTGGAATACTTCCGCTCCCATACGGATTGCTTCTTTAAAAGTAGGTGCTCCAACAGGAAGGATCATGAACTCCTGGAAGTCTACGTTGTTATCAGCATGAGATCCGCCGTTGATGATGTTCATCATTGGAGTTGGAAGCTGTTTCGCGTTGAATCCGCCAAGGTAACGGTAAAGCGGAAGGCCAACGAAGTCAGCAGCAGCATGAGCAACAGCCATGGAAACACCAAGGATTGCGTTAGCGCCCAATTTGCCTTTGTTTTCAGTTCCATCAAGCTCGATCATGATTGTGTCGATTCCAACTTGATCTGTTACGTCAAGACCGATGATTTCTTCAGCGATCACGTTGTTTACGTTCTCTACTGCTTGAAGAACGCCTTTTCCAAGGTAACGGTCTTTGTCACCATCGCGCAATTCTACTGCTTCGTGCTCTCCAGTAGAAGCGCCGCTTGGAACTAGTGCGCGTCCGAATGCGCCTGATTCTGTGTATACTTCTACTTCAACAGTCGGGTTTCCGCGGGAGTCAAGGACTTCACGTGCATATACATCAACAATAGCTGGCATTTAATTTCTCTCCTTTGAGTTAAAAAATTTTTATTTTAATTGGCTTCAGATTGCAGCTGGCAGGCGTTCGCCTTCAGCCCAATCAATCTGTGGCAGCAGCTTGTTTTAACATAGCCTTTATTTGATTAAGGATTTACCTGTCATTTCGCCCGGCTGATCCACTTCAAGCAGGTCAAGCATTGTAGGAGAAAGGTCTCCCAGGATTCCGTCTTCACGCAGCTCCAATCCCTGTTTTGTTACGATAACCGGAACAGGATTCGTTGTATGAGCTGTATGAGGCTCGCCGTTTTCTGAAATCAGGACATCTGCATTCCCGTGGTCTGCTGTGATAATCGCAGTGCCGCCTTTTTCAAGGATGGCATCCACTACTTTGCCTAAGCATTCATCAACGGCTTCAATCGCTTTAATCGTTGGTTCCACTTTCCCTGAATGGCCGACCATATCAGGATTGGCAAAGTTCAGAATGATGGCATCCTGCTTATCGCCGTAAATTTCTTCAAGCAAAGCATCTGCTACTTCGTACGCACTCATCTCAGGCTGCAGATCATATGTGGCAACCTTTGGCGAGTCGATCAGAATTCGCGTCTCCCCTTCGAACTCCTCTTCACGTCCTCCGCTCATGAAGAACGTAACGTGCGGATATTTCTCGGTTTCAGCGATCCGAAGCTGTCTTAAGTTGTTTTGTGCCAGTACTTCCCCAATTGTATTATCCAGGTTTACAGGCTTGAATGCGACAAATCCTTTAACGGTCTCACTGAAGCGAGTCAGGCTGACAAAGTGAAGATTCGCAGGTGCTTTTTCGCCGCGGTCAAATTCTCTGAAATCAGCATTCGTAAAGGTATTGGAAATTTGAATCGCACGGTCGGGACGGAAGTTGTAGAAAATGACACTGTCATTGTCCTGAATCGTTCCTACCGGTGTACCATCTTCCTTCGTCATGACAGAAGGAATCACGAATTCATCATGGATTCCGTTTTCGTAAGAGTCTTTTACAAGCTCCATTGGGTCACGGTAGTCCGGGCCCTCGCCGTAAACCATTGCACGGTACGCTTTTTCCACACGGTCCCAGCGTTTGTCGCGGTCCATGGAATAATAGCGTCCAGAAACAGTTGCAAGCTCGCCGCCATACTCTTCAAGTTTTTCCTGCAGGGCTTTGATATACTTTTCAGCTGTTTGAGGGCCGACGTCTCGTCCGTCAAGGAAGCCGTGAACGTATACTTTTTCAACACCTTCAGATTTTGCAAGCTTCAGCAGGGCAAAGAGGTGTTCAATGTGGCTGTGAACTCCGCCGTCTGAAAGCAGGCCTGCAAGATGAAGGGCTGTGCCGTTTTTTTTCGCACTTTCCATCGCATCCAGGAAGGTTTGGTTTTTTTCAAACTCGCCTTCACGGATTGCCACGTTTACACGCGTTAAGCTTTGGTACACAATTCTTCCTGCACCGATATTCAAGTGTCCTACTTCAGAGTTCCCCATCTGGCCGTCAGGAAGGCCAACTGCTTCACCGCTGGCAGTAAGAGTTGAATGCGGGTATTGCTCCCAGTATCGGTCAAAATTCGGCTTTTTCGCCTGTGCTACAGCATTTCCTTCTGTTTCACCGCGAAGGCCGAAGCCGTCCAGGATAATCAGTGCTACGGGTTTCTTACTCATTCTTTCCACCCTCAAGCAATTGAACAAAAGATTGAGCTTCAAGGCTTGCTCCGCCGACAAGTGCGCCGTCGATATCGGATTGGGCCATGTATTCCTTAATGTTGGCAGGCTTTACGCTTCCGCCGTATTGAATGCGGACTGCATCTGCTGCCTCCTGTGAAAATTGTTCTGCTACCGCTTTGCGGATATAAGCACATACTTCGTTTGCATCCTCTGCAGAAGAAGATTTGCCTGTTCCGATTGCCCAGATTGGCTCATAGGCGATAACCGTTTGTTTAACCTGATCTTCTGAAAGACCGGAAAGTGCCGCTTTAACCTGGTTTCCAACAAGCTCGTTTGTTTTTCCGGATTCACGCTCTTCAAGCGTTTCTCCGCAGCAAACGATTGGTTTCAGGCCGTGGCTGAATGCAGCAAGAGTTTTCTTGTTTACTGTTTCATCTGTTTCTGAGAACATTTCGCGGCGCTCAGAGTGGCCAAGGATGACATACTCTACACCAAGATCTTTAAGCGCAACTGGGCTTACTTCTCCGGTAAAAGCACCATTTTCTTCGAAGTGCATGTTTTGCGCACCGATTTTCAGATCTGTTCCCTTTGCAATCTCTACAAGACGGTCAAGGAATAGAGCCGGTGAACAGACTACCGCATCTACTTGTTCAGATGAAGGAACAAGGCTTTTTACTTCTTCAGCAAAGCTTTTCGCTTCTGCCATTGTTTTGTTCATTTTCCAGTTACCTGCAATGATCGGTTTTCTCATAGCTAAGCCGTCCTTTCATGTTAAAAGGTCATTGGGCTGCGCACACAGCCTTTTTGCTAAAAATGAGCTGCTGATGAAGAAGACTCATTTGTGACCGGAATGATCCAGGTCATGCTTGCAGCGCTTCGCCGTTCAAGGTCACGATCCTCTTCAGGCAAAATTTGTTTCAAGGCGCTTCAGCATTTCTTATTTATCGTTAAGTGCCACTACTCCAGGAAGTTCTTTGCCTTCCATGAATTCAAGGGAAGCACCGCCGCCAGTTGAGATATGGTTCATTTTGTCAGCAAGACCGAACTTCTCAACTGCCGCAGCAGAGTCTCCTCCTCCAATGACCGAATATGTATCGTTTGCTTCTGCAAGAGCATCGGCCACTGCTTTCGTACCGTGGGAGAATGGTTCAAGTTCAAATACTCCAAGCGGTCCATTCCAGATCACAAGCTTTGATTTCTTGATAACGTCTGCGTAGATCTCACGGGATTTAGGTCCGCAATCAAGGCCTTCCCAATCCTCCGGAATGTTATCAATTGACACAACTTGAGTGTTGGCATCTTTAGAGAAATCATCTCCAACAACGATGTCAACTGGCATGTAGAAGTTTACGCCGTTTGCTTTTGCTTTTTCCATGAAGGATTTAGCCAAATCCACTTTGTCTTCTTCAAGAAGGGATTTTCCTACACCGTGTCCAAGAGCTTTGATGAAAGTGTAAGCCAAGCCGCCGCCGATGATCAGGTTGTCCACCTTGTCAAGGAGGTGATCAATGACACCGATTTTGTCTTTTACTTTCGCACCGCCGATGATTGCCGTGAAAGGGCGCTCCGGGTTAGAAAGTGCTTTTCCGAGAACATCCAGTTCTTTTTCCATAAGGAAACCGGATACTGCCGGAAGGTGCTCTGCAATTCCTGCTGTTGATGCATGTGCGCGGTGTGCTGCACCAAATGCATCATTTACATACACATCTGCAAGGTCTGCGAACGCTTTTGCCAGCTCAGAATCATTTTTCTCTTCGCCAGGGTAAAAACGCACGTTTTCTAGAAGAAGCACATCGCCGTTATCAAGCTTTGCAATTTCTTCTTTCACGCTGTCGCCATGAGCTTCATCTGTTTTTACTACGTTTTTGCCAAGAAGCTCCTGAAGACGCTCTGCAACCGCATTTAGACGAAGTTCTTCCACAACCTGGCCTTTAGGACGTCCAAGGTGGCTTGCAAGCAAAACTTTTGCTCCCTGCTCAACCATGTACTGGATTGTCGGCAATGCCGCACGGATGCGCGTATCATCTGTCACTTTGCCTTCTTCCATCGGAACATTGAAGTCAACGCGGCAGAATACAACCTTACCTTGAATCTCGATGTCTTTTAAAGATTTTTTGTTCATTTCAAAGGCCTCCTTCTTACGGATAAAAACCATAGAAAAAGGGAGGGGGAATTGCTGTAAATCCCCTTCCCCTTTTCGGTTTCATTATATCGTTTCTTCTTCGGTTCGTCCAAACGTAACCGAATCGCGTTTATTAAAGTCCTTTAGAAGCGATGTAGTCAACAAGGTCAACTACACGGTTTGAGTAGCCGCTCTCGTTATCGTACCAAGAGATTACTTTAACCATGCTGCCTTCCATAACCATAGTGGAAAGAGCGTCTACAGTAGAAGAGTTGATGTTTCCGTTGTAATCTCCGGATACCAATGGCTCTTCGCTGTAGCCAAGAATTCCTTTAAGATCGCCTTCAGCTGCTTCTTTAAGAGCTGTGTTTACTTCGTCAGCTGTTACTTCTTTATCAAGCTCGGCAACAAGGTCAACCAGGGAAACGTTAGGAGTTGGAACACGCATTGCTCCTCCGTTTAGTTTGCCTTTAAGCTCAGGAAGTACAAGGGAAACAGCTTTAGCAGCACCCGTTGTAGTAGGGATGATGTTTTCAGCAGCTGCACGCGCGCGACGGTAGTCTTTGTGCGGAAGATCAAGGATCTGCTGATCATTAGTGTAAGAGTGAACCGTTGTCATCATACCGCGTTTGATGCCGAACTTGTCGTTCAATACTTTCGCGAATGGTGCAAGGCAGTTCGTTGTGCAAGATGCATTAGAGATGACATCGTGGCTTGCAGCGTCATATTTGTCATGGTTAACACCCATAACGATTGTAATATCTTCGTCTGTTGCAGGTGCAGAGATGATTACTTTTTTAGCGCCAGCTTCGATATGTTTCGCAGCGTCAGCACGCTTTGTGAAGAAACCAGTTGATTCAACAACTACTTCTACTCCGCGGTCGCCCCAAGCAAGTTTAGCAGGGTCGCGCTCTGCCGTTACCTGGATAGTTTTTCCGTCCACGATCAGGTTGTTGCCGTCTACAGATACTTCTGCGTCAAGCTTGCCGTGTACAGAGTCATATTTTAGTAGGTGAGCAAGCATGTTTGCGTCAGTTAGATCGTTTACTGCTACTACCTCTACGTTTGAATTTTTCAAAGCTGCGCGGAAAACGTTACGTCCGATACGTCCGAAACCGTTAATACCAATTTTAGTTGCCATGAATGTTTCCTCCTTTTAAAGTGAGAAATATTTTTATATTTAGGGATGATTAATCCCTTAATAACTCTTTTGCTGCGCCCTCATCCGTTACAAGGATGGAATCAAGCGACTGTTTCATATAGGCGTGGATGGCTTTAGCTTTTGAAGATCCGCCTGCGACTGCTATGACGTGCTTAAGATGGACGAGGTCATCCAGCTGAATCCCTACTGTATGAACCTTGTGAACCACTTTCCCCGTTTCATCAAAATAATAGCCGAATGCTTCCGCGACTGCCCTTCCATGTTCAATTTTCCCCATGTCAAAAGCAGCAGTTTTCCGCCTTTCTGCCATTGTCATAGCATCTCCTATTCCGTGTACGACCATACTGGAAGACTTGATGATTTTCAAAAGTTCTTTAATTGAAGGTTCTTCTATTAAAGATTGCCAAGCTTCAGCGCTTAACTGGTCGGGAACATGAAGAAGCCGGTAATTTCCCATTGCGCGCTCCGCCATTTTCGCGCAAATCGTATTGGCCTGATTTTCCACATTTTCACCCAGTCCCCCTCTTGCAGGAACGAAAAGCAAATCGCGGTTTGAATCAGGGGTCATCATCTCTGCTACTGCAGCAAGGGTTGTTCCACCCGTAACAGCGACGATATGATCTCCGGAAAGACGTTCTTTTATGCAGGTGACACATGCGCGCCCCATTTCTTTCTTTACCCAGGACGAATGGTCACTGTCCCCGGATACGATAATGACTTTCTTGAGATTAAGCTTCTCTCTAAGTTTATTTTCCATTAGAGTGAGGCCTAAAACATCTTTCATCATCTCTTCCAGAGCTTTTAAAAGCACTTTTCCGTCTTCTGTCAGCGTCATGCCTGAAGTTTCGACCGCAATCAGATTTTGGTCTTTTAGAAACTGAACCTCTGCCCGCAATACGCGCTCAGTGATGCCAAGGCTTATGGATAGGCTTCTGCGTCCAATGGGCTGCATAAGTCGTATGTACTGCAAAATCTGATACCTTTTTTGCATCGCGCTAAGCAGGTCAGGAACTAGTTTCTTCTGTACCTCTATCATTTCTCTCATTTTTGCGATCCTTTCAAACGTGTCATCGGGACTTTTTGCGTCCCTATGAGACATATTATGTCCCGCTTACTCAAAAAAAATATCCCTGCTGCAATTTTTATTTTAACAGGGGGATAAAGTTTATTCAATGCTAACGTGTTCATGTATCCGCTTACTTAAAAAATCTTTTTTAATCCTGCCATACGCCAGCTCGATTCCACTGTATTCGATTACCGGAATCATCAATCCGTACTTTTCGGTTAATCCATCATCACTGCCTATATCGATAACGGTAAAAGAGAGGTCCCACTCGTTTTTCATTTCATTTAACAGGGCTGCCGCTTCCTCACATAAATGGCAGCCCTTTTTGGAATAAAGAATTAAGTCAATCATTGCCTGCCTCCGTATAGCGTCTGCGTCTTGATGAAGATGGGATTTTAAGCTGATCCCTGTATTTTGCCACCGTTCTTCTTGATAGTTTAAGATCATGCCTTTCGAGCAGGACTGCTGCAATCATCTGGTCCGAAAGCGGTGAAGTTTTATCTTCATCCCTGACTAGGCGGGCCAGCATTTCTTTTGCTCCGGCTGCAGACTGCCCGGCCTCATTTTCAGAGCTGATTTTGTTCGTCAGGAACGACTTCATTTCAAGCGTTCCAAACGGTGTCTGAACATATTTTCCCCTCAGCGTTCTGCTGACTGTCGATTCATGAATGCCACAAGCTTCTGATAGATCGCTCAGCGTAAGCGGTTTAAGCGTTTCCTGCTTTCCGGTTCGAAAAAAACGATGCTGGACAGCAAGAATTTCTTTCATGACTTTAACCATCGTTTCTTTTCTCTGATCTATCGTTTTCACCAGCCATATGCACTGCTGCTGTTTTTCGGTGAGGTATTTTTTCAGCTCTCTTTCTTCTGAAGATCCCTTTAATTTCTTGTATACGGGACTGATGCCGATTTCCGGAAGGGCTTCATCATTACAGCCGGCCTCCCAGCTGCCCTCGGAACATTTCACCACAAGATCAGGGATTACATAAGACGTTTGGTTCCCCCCATATACACTGCCCGGCTTCGGATTAAGCGTCTGAATAAAGTCATATACCTCCTGAATATCTTCCAATCTGCAATTTGCCAATTTAGCAGCGGTCTTCCAGGAACGTTCTGCAAACAGCATAAAATGGTCCCGGATTACGTTGATTGCAAGCTCCGGTCTCTCTTTTATCCGCTCTATCTGCAGAAGCAGACATTCCTGCAGGGTCCTTGCCCCGACACCTGCAGGCTCTAAGCTCTGCAGGGCCAGCAGACTGCACTGAGCTTCAGAGACGGAAAGACCTGCTCCGCCCAGCAGCACCACGGCATCCTTCGTTAAGTAACCGTTTTCATCAAGCTGTTCAATTAAAAGGCGCGCACCTGCCAAAACACTTCCGGACGCTTTGGTCATTCTCAGCTGACTGTGAAGGTGATCTGCCAGACTGGCGGAACGGTCATGGACCAGCTCAATCAAGTTGGCAGCCCCGCTTTTTCCCTGAGGATTTTTTTTATGATAAAATACACTCAACTCTGAGTTCTCTTTTATTTCAATTAACGGATTATCAAGAGCCAGCTCCTGAATATATTGCATGAGCTCAGCGGAACTGTATTGAAGAAGGGTGATGGCTTGTTTCAGCTCCTGTGATAAATGCAGCTTCAGTGATTGCTCCTGTGATAGACCTGCTCCGATTTTCATAATTGCACCCCCTCTCCACATTTTACATGAAGACGGCTCGTTTTAGGAGAGAAAATAAAAGCATGCATCCGGTAAAAATATCCGCTGTATGAACCCATCCCAAGCAGGTGAAAGGAGGACCCTTTATGAGTGATTTATTTTCCATCCCCTATTTTGAACAAAATTTCAGACAGCACGCAGATCTGAATCAGGGCAAAATGGGGAAGACAGATGCCATGAACAGCTATTACCGTTCCGTTGTCTCCACCCTTGTCCAGGATCAGCTGACTAAAAATGCGGAAGTGCTCAAACGAATTCAGCATTTGGATGAAGCATATAATAACGTGAAATCCGAGCAGAGAAAGTAGCAATTTTTGCCTCTTCCTTTTTCAATCAAGATCTGGTACAATCCTGTAATCAGCAGTCAATGCTGCTGCACACTCCATTCATTCCAGCCAGTGCCTATGTGCACTGGAGTGTACATATCGGGAATGGAGCTTTGAAGGAAAAGCTTATAATATTCATAAGGCTCTGCCAATCGGCAGAGCCTTTTCATTTACACAGGCTTGTTGCCAATAAATAAAAATAAAAATCCTCCTGAAATGAGGTGTTTGACTCACTGCAGAAGGATTTGGAAAGGTTACCCTTTAGTTTATGTAATTGGCGCGCTCGGAGGGATTCGAACCCCCGGCAGACGTGGTACCGGAAACCACCGCTCTATCCGACTGAGCTACGAGCGCCTTTAGTGTCAGCAAGGAATATTATATGACACTAAAATGAATAAATCAAGCTTTTTATGAATCCAGCTTTCGTTTACGCAGCGGCTTCTCCAGAGAATAGTACTCTTCTTCCAAATCAAGAAGCTTTTCATTGAGCAGGGAACGAGCATCCTCTACCCCTTTATTATAAAAATACGGCCCAAGCTCGCTCGATATATAATCTAGAAAGATTTCTGCAGCCAGATCCCCGATTTCTTCATCCCACTCTTTATACAGATAATCCTGCAGTTTAGTTGCCATATCTGCTTTTTCCTCTTTTTTAAATTTGATCATAGGTCCCCGCCCTTTCTTTTCCCGCCAAACGATGGTATGGTCTTTATCTTACCAGATACGCTCCATTTTTTCTGTTTATGACAGAGAATCTCTTTTTAAGGGCAGAACTTTTGTTTTTGCCTGTTCCGCTGTTTAAATACCGTGCGAACGGGTATCATGAATACAGTCAGTATAGAGTAATAAAAGCGGATGATATCCGGTTGTTTTTGTTTGACCTTTATTGACCTTAAATGTATGATGAGAGTACATAAAAAAATTACATATTATAAGGGAGGCTATACTGTGAATTTAATTCCTACAGTAATTGAGCAAACGAACCGCGGAGAACGTGCATACGATATTTATTCCCGCCTGCTGAAAGACAGAATCATCATGCTTGGAAGCGGAATTGATGACAACGTGGCAAACGCTGTAGTTGCCCAGCTCTTGTTCCTGGAAGCAGAAGATCCGGAGAAGGACATTTCCATTTACATCAATAGCCCAGGCGGATCCATTACAGCGGGTATGGCCATATATGATACGATGCAATTTATTAAGCCCGAGGTGAACACTATTTGTATCGGTATGGCTGCATCAATGGGAGCATTCCTTCTTGCAGCGGGTACTAAGGGCAAGCGTTATGCCCTTCCAAACAGTGAGGTTATGATCCATCAGCCGCTTGGAGGAGCACAGGGACAGGCAACTGAAATTGAGATTGCCGCTAAACGCATTCTTTTCCTTCGTGAAAAGTTAAACCAAATTCTTTCAGACCGTACGGGACAGCCGCTTGAAGTCATCAGCCGTGATACAGACCGCGACAACTTCATGACAGCTGAAAGAGCCCTTGAATACGGCTTGATTGACAAAATTATGAACCGCAACATCCTCGATAACAACGAACAGAAATAAGACCTCGAACCGGATCGGCTTTATAAGCCATCCGGTTTTTTTATAAACAAAAGCACCTGCCGCAAGCAGATGCCCATTTTCTTAAACTTCCTGATGCACATATTCAGATAAGGCTTCAAGCGCCTCTTCCTCATCATGCCCCTCTGCAATCAGCGTGATGGTGGAGCCTGTGCCGATGGCAAGGCTCATTAGCCCCATAATACTCTTCGCATTGACTTTTTTTCCTTCTTTTTCAAGAAAAATATCCGAGCCATAGCGGTTCGCTTCCTGAACGAACAACGCGGCAGGGCGTGCCTGCAAGCCATTCTTCAGCCGGACCTCCACTGTTTTTTCTGCCATATGAATCCCCTCTCCCAATCGTGATTATGTTAAGCGCATACTTGCCTTTGAAGCAAGTATGCACTGCATCCCGTTATCTATTTCATCGTTACCGGCTTGCCTTCGCGGAGCTGCTCAGCAATTTGGTCCAGCTTTCTTAACCGGTGATTTATGCCGGATTTGCTGATGGTTCCGCTCGAGACCATTTCACCGAGTTCCTTTAATGTGACATCCTGATAATCGACACGGAGTCTCGCAATTTCCCTGAGCTTATCGGGAAGCATATCAAGTCCGATTTTGCTGTCAATGTAGCGGATGTTCTCAACCTGTCTCAAAGCCGCTCCAATGGTTTTATTCAGGTTAGCGGTCTCACAATTAACGAGCCGGTTCACTGAATTTCTCATATCACGGACAATCCGGATATCTTCAAACTTCAGCAGCGCTGTATGAGCACCGATAATGCTGAGGAATTCCGCGATTTTCTCCGCTTCCTTTAAATATGCGATAAATCCTTTTTTCCGCTCAAGCGATTTGCTGTTTAAGCGAAACGTATTCATCAATTCACTTAAAGAGTCACTGTGCTCTTTATATAGAGAAAATATTTCAAGATGGTATGAGGAAGTTTCCGGGTTGTTTACCGAGCCTCCGGCAAGAAAGGCACCTCTCATATAGGAACGCTTGCAGCATTTCTTCTGAATGAGCTGAGGGGAAATTTCCCGGACAAACGTAAAGGATTCTCCAAGGATTTTGAGGTCCTCCAATATTTCCCTTGCTTGCACTGTCAGCCTGACAATGTAGACGTTATTTTTCTTGAGCCTCATTTTTTTTCTGACAAGCAGTTCTACTGAGGCCTCATATTGCCTTTTTAATAATATATAAATACGGCGGGCAATTGCCGCATTTTCTGTCTGAATATCCAGAACCAATTTTCTGTTCGAGAAGGAGAGGGAGCCGTTCATTCTGATTAAAGCAGATAACTCTGCTTTCAGGCAGCAGCCCTTAATTTCAACCTGCGTCAGTTCTTTTTTGGTTTCGGATGCAAAAGACATATTCTGCACCTCCATTTTCCGTTGTGCACGCGATTGCTCTAGATGGACTTTTTGAGAATCCCGTAAAGCAGCTTGGCAACTTTATTCGTATCATGCCGAATGACATCACGGTCATCCGTTATTAAATGGTCATGCACGATTGAAAGCCCAAGCCGGTTCAGTTCATCCAGGTCTGCGTGCACAGGCTGGGCAAGTTCCGCAGCATACCGCTGTTTAATCGTGTCAGGAATTGTATCTGCATTGACAAGGATTGTGTCGATAAAAGCACAGTGCATGTGATCATATAAAGCCTTTATGTGATCGCTCGCTTTGTACCCGAGCGTTTCACCCGGCTGGGTCATCACATTGCATATATATACCTTCTTCGCCTCTGCCTTGCATACTTCCTGTCCAATTTTCGGAACGAGCAAATTCGGCAGGATGCTTGTGTATAAGCTTCCCGGTCCGAGTATAATTAAATCCGCTTCCTGTATAGCCTCAATCGTTTCCGGCAATGGATCAATGTTTTCCGGAGTCAGAAACACCCGCTTAATTTTTTTTGCTGAAGCAGGAATCTTTGATTCTCCTGAAACGACGGATCGGTCTTCCATTTCTGCATGCAGCATGACACTGCTGTTGGCTGCCGGAAGGACCCGCCCTCTCACATTCAGCACTTTGCTCATTTCTTTAATGGCATGGGTAAAATCCCCGGTAATATTGGTCATGGCAGCTAGAATGAGATTCCCCAAAGAATGGCCGGTTAAGCTGTCTCCTTTATTGAATCGATGCTGAAACAGCTCTTCAACTAAAGGCTCCACATCAGACAGTGCAGCCAGGACATTCCGTATATCCCCAGGAGGCGGAATCTTCAATTCATCCCGGAGGCGCCCAGAGCTTCCTCCATCATCAGCAACCGTTACAATCGCCGTTATATCTACCGGATACGCCTTAAGCCCCCTCAGCAGCACGGAGAGCCCGGTGCCTCCACCGATAATGACGATTTTAGGCAGCACGTCTATTTCCTGCTTCTTCTTTCAATATCGCGGTGGGATACATGGGCTTTGTAATCCTTCTTATAAAACGCCGCGATATGTTCCGCCAGAGTTACAGAGCGATGCTGGCCTCCTGTACAGCCGATCGCTATAACAAGCTGGCTCTTGCCTTCCCGTTTATAATAAGGAAGCATAAAGGTCAGCAGATCCAGAACCTTTTCCAGGAACTTGGAAGTCTCATTCCATTTCAGCACATAGGAGGATACTTCTTCCTCGAGTCCCGTTTTCAGCCTCATATGCTCGATGTAATGAGGATTTGGCAGAAACCTTACATCAAATACAAGATCCGCATCAATTGGAATCCCGTACTTAAAACCGAACGACATAATGTTCACCGTAAAGGTTTGCTCTTCGGCTGCGGAAAATTGCTTTAAAATCTTTTCCCGCAGCTCACGCGGCTTCATTTCTGTCGTATCATAAATAATTTGAGCCCGCCCCTTTAATTCTTCAAGAAGCTCTCTTTCAATGCGGATTCCCTCGAGCGGAAGTCCGGTAGATGCCAGTGGATGCGAACGTCTCGTCTCTTTGTAGCGTGTAACGAGCGCAGAATCCTTGGCATCGAGGAAAAGAATCTGTGGAGTAATCCAAGCGGAATTACCAATTTCATCAAGAGCCTGAAGCAGGCTGTCAAAAAACTCCCGGCCTCTTAAATCCATAACCAAAGCGACCTTATTCATTTTCGACCCTGATTCTTTCATCAGCTCAAGAAATTTAGGCAGAAGAGTCGGCGGCAGATTGTCTACACAAAAAAAGCCTAAGTCCTCGAAGCTTTGAATGGCAACGGTTTTCCCAGCCCCGGACATTCCGGTAATAATGACCATTTGAATGTCTGAGTGGGTCTTTGCAGTGTTTTCCTGTCCAATGTTCTGGCTTGTCAGTTCCATCCGGAATTTCCTCCTCCCCTTCTTATAAGCGTAAAGGGTTTTTTTATTGGGGATCCAGCCTATAACTCAATAGCTTAAAATCCTTTGTATACGTAAACGTGCCATAAATGACACCTGAACCCTTTATCACAAAATCCAGAATATGATGATCTCCCGGAGCCATCGGCAAATCGGCAATTGCATCAACTTCATGCCAGGCGATCAGGCCTTCCTCAGACTCATCCACATGTTCGCCGCTGTAATCCTCTGCGAAAAAGGTGAACATCATCCATTCAGACACAATCTGATCTTCTTCTTTAATCAGAAATGTGAAAATTCCTTTTATTACAGGGTTTTTTAAATATATGCCTGTTTCTTCGCGATATTCGCGGATAACGGAATCTTTAAGAGATTCCCCCTGCTCCATTTTCCCTCCGGGAGCGACCCACCAGCCTCTTCTCGGCTTCTGAAGAAGAAGGACTTTGCTGCCTTTTTTTAAAACACAATTTGCTACACGCTGCAACGTCTTTCACCTCGTTGTTATCACGCCAGATTTCATTCACTTAATTATACTATTTAAACAGTTCTCCCACAAATTAAAAGCGAAACACCCGGGCCCGCTCCATAACCTCCCTAAGCCGCAGAGGAATCTTACAGCCCCGGTTTGCCACAACACAAAAAAGGAGCGCAGGAAAGGGCACCTGCGCTCTAAACGTATTTATAAAAGGGGGTCAATTACTATTCTTATTCTACCCCTTATTTATTTCACCTGTGTTACAGAAGAGTTAAAACATAATTACGGTTTTACTTTACGGCTTTCAGCTTTTCCTGAAGCTCTTCTACATAGTGCTGCGCACTTTGGGCAGCTATGCTTCCGTCTCCTGTAGCTGTTACAATTTGACGAAGGGTTTTTTCACGAATATCGCCTGCAGCAAAGATGCCGGGCACTTTCGTTTCCATCCGTTCATTTGTTTCGATATATCCGTTTTCGTTCGTAATTCTTAAGTCTTCAAACGGCTTGGATAGAGGAACCATTCCTATATAGATAAATGCTCCGTCTGCGGTGAATGGCTTCTCTTCACCTGTTTGTGTATTAACAAGCGTGACACTGCCCACTTTCCCGCCGTCCTCATGAATCTCTTTCACCGTGTGGTTCCAGATAAAATCAATTTTATCGTTATCAAATGCCCGCTGCTGCAGGATTTTTTGAGCTCTGAGTTCATCGCGTCTGTGAACGATCGTTACTTTTGAAGCAAACCGCGTTAAATATACGCCTTCTTCAACAGCCGAATCTCCTCCGCCTACAACGACAAGTTCTTTGTTTTTAAAGAATGCTCCATCACATACTGCACAGTAGGATACTCCGCGTCCGCCAAGCTCTTTTTCACCCGGAACATTCAGCTTTTTGTATTCTGCACCTGTCCCGATAATTACTGCACGGGCTTTATACTCTTTGCTTCCTGCACGGACGATTTTATACTCTTCGCCGTCCACGATTCCTTTTATATCGCCATAAGCATATTCTGCACCGAACTTTTTCGCATGGTCAAACATTTTTGTAGAAAGCTCAGGTCCGAGAATGTGGTCAAATCCCGGATAATTTTCTACATCCTCTGTATTAGCCATTTGGCCGCCAGGCACACCGCGCTCAATCATCAAAGTTGAAAGGTTTGCGCGGGAAGTATAAACAGCTGCAGTCAGTCCAGCGGGGCCGGCTCCAGCAATAATCACGTCATAAATTTTTTCTTCCGTCATGGTTTTTCACTCCTTACAATCAAACTGGATTGGTTCGCTTGGATGATCTTGATAATCCTTAGTATCATCCTATTAAATAATAAAAAAACACGCCATAATTTTGCTCAGAAAAAAAGCACAGCTTCTGGCGTGAGGAGTGCTTTTTAACACTTTATAGATCTTTTACAAGGCGTTCGTATTTCGTTAAGGTTGACACTGTTACCCCGAATACATCGGCGACTTCCAGTTTCGTCACCCTCTCCCCGTCTTCTTTTTTCATAATGTAGAAAAAAGCAGCGGACCAGGCCTTCGTGTTCTTCAAACTGTGTTTAGCAGAATTTGCTTTAAGCATCGTTTCAAAAAAGGATAAGAACGTCTTCTCTTCTGCAGACTGAAGCTGTTTGCCGAGTGCTTCCGCCGCAGCAAACAAATAAGCGCCAGCCCCCTTCTTCTCCATATCCGGAGAGAGGGTATGCCTTAGAAATTCCTGCTCAAGATCGGATTGGGGCCTTAACGCATGATGATGCCTGATTTCTTCAAGCTGATTGGATTTAGCTGCAATATAAACCAGCGTCAGCCGTTCCTTCAGCGTTATGCCTTTAAGAGAAGATTGCTGCTCCCAAGGCTCAGAACCTACCTTGGACGGATTTTCTTTTAATACCCGCTCCCAAGCCGATTTTGCCACCTCTTCCTGGCCAAGATGCCAGGCTGAGTAGGAAAGCCAGTAAAAGAAGGTATCATCCCCTTCAAATCCTTGACGCTGCAGACTCCGCAGCCATTTAAAAGCCTGCTCGTATTTTCCGATAAGCGCAAAAGTTGCTCCGAGTTTATAGCGGTGCTCAATCATAATCGGATGAACGTTGGACAGCTGTTCCGTCAGCGCTGCAACTTTTTCATCCTCACGTTCATAATAATAAAAAACAAGAAGATTGCAGAGCGCATGCAGATTGCCTTCATTCAATTGAAGCACAAGCTCAAGATAATGCTTTGCATTTGCTACATCCCCTGAATAAAAATAAGCGAGAGACAAGTTGTTGTATGCTGACCAGAATTCAGGAAACTCTTCAACAATTTCATGCAGCAGGGAAATTGCTTCATCGAGCTTTCCATTTTCCAGAAGGGATCTTGCCGTCTCTTGCTTTATGATCAATTCATCTGAATCGCCAAAGGAGGGATCTTCCTCTTCTCCTTCAATCATCAGCAGTTCCAGCAGTTCTTCGTTGTCTTCTATAAAATCTCCATCGGGAGCTTCAGCTGAATAAGCAGCAGCACATTTGTATGCCTGATGAAACAATCCAAGATGGGCAAAATTATTAGCCATGAAATAGTGGCAGTCCGTCATAGCCGGATCCACTTTTTCAATAATAGCAGTCAAAATTTCATTTGATTCCTGATAATTTCCCATTTCCGTATGAATCATAGCAAGCTGGGAAAGAAAATTGGAGTTATCAGGCTCCAGGGCTGCCGCCCGTTTTAAAAGCTTGCTCGCTCTATCCAGATTGCGTTCTACCCGATAAGCCTTGAGAGCTCTCCTGTAATAGTAGGCACCATTCTGGAAGAAAGGAACAACCTGTGCTTTTTGCTGTCGATCAAATAGTTGTTTTCCCACGGAAATCCTCCATTTCATACAGTTAACCGTACGTTAGTATACCATAATTCAACCTGTACACAACAGGGCTCAAGATGATTCATCCACAAAAAAGGAAAATTTCCTTTTTCTTGGATTGGAGAGGGACAACTTGATGCTGGAGAGTGGGAAAGATTACGCGGCGGTTTGGGAAGGATCACTGAAAATTTATGGGGATTGGGGTTTTGCTGGCAACGGCCGCGAAATACTATAGAGCATGGGTCCAGCACAAAAACCCAAAAACGCTCCTGCACTCAGCATTTTTGGGTCCTTTAACATTTTAAAGAGCTATTATTTTCGTTCTTCAAGAGCCTTCAGTACATCCTGGAATGGAAGCTTTTGTTCCCTCAATAGGACCAGAAGATGGAAGATCAAATCAGCCGCTTCCCATTTAAGCTCCTCATGGCTTCTGTTTTTCGCAGCAATGATCACTTCGGCCGCTTCTTCTCCCACTTTTTTCAGAATTTTGTCCGCTCCTTCTTCCAGAAGATACGTGGTATAGGAGCCTTCAGGTCTCTCTGCATCGCGTTTAGCGATCACGTGCTCAAGCTCACTCAGGATGGCATATGGATTAGGTACTGCTTTCGTCTCTGTGGTTTTTTCAAAACAGGAGAACGAGCCGGTGTGGCATGCCGGTCCATTCGCTTCAACCAGTACGAGCAGGGCGTCCTGGTCGCAATCCCAGCGCAGCTCAATAACTGCCTGAGTGTTGCCGGACGTGGCGCCTTTATGCCAAAGCTCATTTCGGGACCGGCTGAAGAACCACGTTTCCCCGCTTTCCATTGTTTTTTGAAGCGATTCTTTATTCATATAGGCAAGGGTTAGAACTTCCTTGCTGACTGCATCCTGCACAATTGCGGGTACAAGGCCTCTTTCGTCAAAACGGATTTCTTCTATATTCATCGAATGTTCACTCCTCTGTCTCTTAGCTGATTTTTCACTTCCCTGACGGATGTCTCTTTATAATGAAAAATAGAGGCAGCGAGAGCCGCGTCCGCCTGCCCTTCTGTAAAGGCCTCATAAAAGTGTCCGGCATTTCCGGCACCTCCTGATGCAATGACAGGTACCGGAACCGATTCACTAACCATTTTGGTCAGGTTAAGATTGAATCCCGTTTTCGCTCCATCCTGATCCATGCTTGTGAGCAGAATCTCTCCTGCCCCCCTTCTCACAGCTTCTTTTGCCCAGGCCGTCACTTCCCACTCCGTCGGCTTCCGCCCTCCGTGTGTGTACACCCTGAAGCTGCCCAGTTCTTCGTCATACTTAGCATCGATAGCTGTTACCACGCACTGGGAACCAAAATAAAGAGCACCTTCTGAAATGAGATGCGGATTCAATAAAGCGGCCGTGTTCACGGAGACCTTGTCCGCTCCCGCTCTAAGTATCGCCTTCATGTCCTCCAGACTGTTGATGCCTCCCCCGACCGTAAACGGGATGGCAAGCTCCGCAGCTGTCTGTCCGACAACCTCAATCATCGTTTTGCGGCCTTCATGGGAAGCGGAGATATCCAGAAAGACAAGCTCATCCGCTCCTTCTTCATCGTAAAACTTTGCCAGCTCCACCGGATCGCCGGCGTCCCGAAGTTCAACAAACTGAACCCCTTTTACAACCCTTCCATCCTTAACGTCGAGACAGGGGATGATTCGTTTTGTGATCATCTGCCCGTCACCTCATTCAGTGCATCCTTTAAGCGGAAGCGGCTTGTATAGAGGGCTTTTCCAATAATCGCACCTGCTACGCCATCAGATTGGCAGTCTTTTAATGCAAGCAGGTCATTTATAGAGCTTACCCCGCCTGAGGCGATAACCGTCTTCCCTGTCGCACGTGCAATCGCGGCTGTAGACTTTACGTTTGGCCCCGAAAGCATCCCGTCCGTTGCTATATCTGTATAAATAAACGTTTCAGCTCCGTAACCGGCCAGTTCTTTTCCAAGATCTTCGGCCTGAACCTGTGATGTATTCAGCCATCCCTCAGTGGAGACAAAGCCATCTTTTGCATCAAGTCCAATAGCAATACTTTTCCCATGCTGGCGAAGCATGGACTTGACGAAATCAGGATTCGAAATAGCGGAACTTCCCAGAATCACACGGTCCACTCCTTCGCTGAGATAGATTTCTGCATCTCGCTCAGTCCTGATTCCTCCTCCAATCTGGACCTTTACATCCAGTTCACGGACCGCCTTCAAAACATGCTCATGATTTACTGGCTGGCCGTTCTTCGCTCCATCTAAATCGACCATGTGAATCCATTCGGCTCCATCATCTGCAAACCGCCTTGCCATTTCAAAAGGGGAATCTCCATACACCGTTTCCTGATTGTAGTCGCCTTGAACGAGCCTGACGCACTTACCGTTCCTCATATCAATGGCCGGGTATAAAATAAACGGATTCATCCAGAGGCCTCCTCTTCTACTTTTTCTGAAAACCGCTTTAAGATGGCAAGTCCTGCTTTGCTGCTTTTTTCCGGGTGAAATTGAGTTCCAAAGATATTGCCCCGCCCTACAACCGCAGGCACCTCTACCCCGTAATCAGCACTTGCCAGCACCGTTTCACTTTTGTCTGATTTTATATAATAAGAATGCACAAAATAAGCATGCTCTTCATCAAGGTCTGTAAGCAGGAAGGACTCATTCTTGATCTTCAGCTGATTCCAGCCCATGTGGGGCACCTTTTGTTTGCCGTCTGCCGTTTTGGAAGGGATCTTTGCTGCTTTGCCTTCCAGAAGGCCAAGCCCTTTCGTCCTTCCATTTTCTTCACTTTCATTAAAAAGCAGCTGCATCCCCAGGCAAATCCCAAGAATTGGCTTTCCCTTATCCGATTCTAAGCGGATAAAATCCACCAGCCCTGCAGCGTGAAGATTTTGCATCGCATCTTTAAAAGCACCTACGCCCGGAAGAATGTATCCGTCCGCTTCAGCAAGCTCCTCCCGGAGGCCAGAGACAAAATGGGGGATTTCCATTCGTTCCAGCGCTTTTCGGACACTGAAGATATTCCCCATTCCATAATCAATGATTCCGATCATCTACAGCAGTCCTTTCGTTGAAGGCACCCCTTTTATTCGGGGATCGATGGCGGATGCTTCGTCAAGGGACCGGGCAAGCGCCTTGAAAATGGCTTCAATAATATGGTGGGTATTTAGCCCGTAATGAATGATCACATGAAGATTGATGCGGGCTTCAAGGGCAAGCTTCCACAAAAATTCATGAACAAGCTCGGTATCGAAGGTTCCTGTTTTAGCGCTTGGAAGACTGCCCTTCATTTCGAAATGAGGCCGGTTGCTTAGGTCTACGACTACTTGCGCAAGAGCTTCATCCATCGGAACAATAGCTGAACCGTAGCGCTTTATGCCTTTTTTATCCCCAAGGGCTTCACGGAAAACCTGGCCAAGGCAAATCCCGATATCCTCTGTTGTATGATGATCATCTACCTCTGTATCCCCTGTTGCGCGAATCGTCAAATCAAACTGCCCGTGTTTTGCGAAAAGGTCCAGCATGTGTGTCATAAAGGGTACACCGGTTTCAAGCTCGGACCGGCCTTCTCCGTCAATATTCAGTTCCAGGCTGATTTGCGTTTCATTCGTATTCCGTTCTATGGAAGACTTTCTGGACATTTTAAGATTCCCCCTGTTTCAATCGTTCTTCGATTGCTCTCGCATGAGCCTCAAGCCCTTCATATCTCGCAAACTCAGCAATTTTTCCGGCATTTTTCTCAAACGCTTCCCGGCTGTAGTAGATCACACTGGATTTTTTCGTAAAGTCATCCACATTAAGCGGACTTGAAAACCGGGCTGTACCGCTCGTCGGCAGCACATGATTCGGTCCTGCAAAATAGTCCCCAACCGGTTCAGAGCTGTATCGGCCCATAAAAATCGCGCCAGCATGCCGAATCGAGCCAAGCCATTCAAACGGGTCCTCCACCAGCAGCTCTAAATGCTCCGGTGCTAATTCATTCACAATCCGAATCGCTTCTTCCTTTGATTCAGCCACTAAAAATTGCCCGTTTTGATCCATCGAAGCCTTGGCGATGTCTCTTCTCGGCAGGTCCTCCAGCTGTTTTTCCACCTCTAGCTTCACCTTTTCTGCAAAATCACTTGAGGTGGTGATTAAAATACTTCTTGAAAGCGGATCATGCTCCGCCTGTGACAGCAAATCCGCCGCAGCTTCATTAGCTTTCGCCGTTTTATCTGCAACGACAGCAATCTCGCTCGGACCTGCAATCATATCAATGTCCACGTCTCCGAAAACTTCCCTCTTCGCTGCCGCTACGTAAACATTCCCGGGGCCAACAATTTTATCAACTTTTTGAATGGACTCCGTTCCATACGCCAGTGCCGCAACCGCCTGGGCACCACCGGCCTTATAGATTTCTGTAACACCGAGCTCGCTGGCAGCCACAAGAACACCGGCCGGAATTTTCCCTTCCTTGGAAGGAGGGGAAACCATGGCAATCCTTTCGACCCCCGCCGTCTGCGCTGGAATCACGTTCATGAGAACAGATGAGGGATAAGCAGCTGTCCCGCCAGGTACGTAAACTCCGGCCGAGTCAAGCGGTGTAACCTTTTGACCTAGCACCGTTCCGTCCGGGTTCGTCATGAACCAGGAATCCCGCTTTTGCTTACTGTGAAAAAGCCGGATATTTTCAATCGCCTCGCGAATCACAGCAAGCAGCGAGTCTTCGATCTCTTCATAGGCATCTTGAATTTCCTGTGCCGTCACACGAAATGAATCAAGAAATACACCGTCAAACTTCTCCGTGTACTGTCTTAATGCCTCGTCCCCGCGCTCTCTGACCGAATCAATGATTTCTTTTACCATTCCAGTCCCTCCCTACCTTTCAGCAACGGCCCGTGACAGCCGCTCAGCCAATTCATCAATTTGCACATCTTTCATCCGATAGCTGACCGGATTAACAATCAGCCTGGAGGTCACTTCGCATATATGCTCATACTCCACTAACCCGTTCTCCTTCAAAGTCCGGCCAGTAGAGACAATATCAACGATCCGGTCAGACAGTCCGATCATCGGTGCCAGCTCAATCGAACCATTCAGCTTGATAATCTCAACCTGCTCCCCCTGCTCTCTGAAATAACCGGAAGCAATGTTCGGATACTTCGTAGCAATTCTTGGCGCCACATCACTCATTGGATGATCGGGCAATCCGGCAACGGCTAAATAGCACCGGCTTATTTTAAGATCCAGCACTTCGTACACATCCCGTTCTTCCTCAAGAAGAACGTCTTTCCCTGCTATTCCTACATCCGCAACACCATGCTCAACATATGTAGAGACATCCATTGGTTTCGCAAGAAAAAAACGAAGCTTCTCCTCAGGGATATCAAGAATGAGCTTCCGGCTGTCATCAAACTCCGGTGGAAGCTTATAGCCCGCTTCTCTAAGCAAATGCGCTGCCTCTTCAAAAATCCGGCCCTTCGGCATCGCGATTGTAAGTACATCACTCATTATACTCCCCCCTTTTTGAACCGATGAAATACACAACCTCTTCAAACTGTTTCGTAAAGGCATCCACATCCGTAACCCCGGACAGGTTTTGAAGAACCGTCTGCTTTCCATCGCCGCGCAGCTCTCCGGCAAAATCAATCGCTTCCTTCATCCGCTCCTGGGAAAAAATCACACAATGCTTACACTCGCCTTTTTCCATCACATCCAGCGCTTCAAGAAGGTGTCCAAGCTGCAGGCCGAACCCTGTCGCTGCTGCAGGCCGGTCAAACTTCTCCATTAAACGGTTGTATCTTCCCCCGTTGCCAAGAGGAAAGCCTGTTTTGTCTGTATACACTTCAAATAATATCCCTGTGTAATAGCTCATATGGCTTACGATATTTAAATCAACCCTCACATATTCAGCAGCCCCAAATTGCTCCAGCATATCCCAAAGCTTTTGAAGCTCATCTATCGCCTGCCTGCATTCATCCGACTCGCATATCGAAAGAGCCTGCTCCATTTTCGCAGCATCTCCCCGAAAAGTGAGGAAATCTAAGAGCCGTTCCTTGTCAATCGATGATAGAGCCAGTGATTTTACATGCTCACGGTACCCTACATAATTTTTTTCATATAAGAATCTTCTCAGTTTATCCGCCCTCTCCTGATTGCCCAGTATTTCTTTAAAAAGAGCATCCGCAAACCCTATATGACCGATCGCTACCCTGAAGTTCCCCAATCCGGAAGCTTTAAGAGCAGAAATCATCAGAGAAATGGCCTCCGCATCCGCGCTGATTGAATCATCTCCAATCAATTCGACACCAATTTGTTCAAACTCAGCGGCCCGTCCTCCTTCTCTCTGCTGCGCCCGGTAAACATTCGCCTGATACGCCAGACGCAGCGGAGACGATCCCGTCAATCTCGAAGCAGCTACCCGTGCAATCGGCGCCGTCATATCCGGGCGCAGCACCAGCGTCTTCCCCTGCTGGTCCAGAAGCTTAAACAGCTGCTGATCCAAAATTGCCGACTGAACGCCGACCGTTTCATAATATTCAAGCGTTGGAGTCTCAATAAAATCATAGCCCCATCCGCTGATTTCCGACGTAATCTTTTCCCTCACTGCCTTCTTTGTTTTATAAAGAGCCGGCAGCGTGTCTCTCATGCCAAGCGGCTTTTCAAACATAAACATCGAATCAGTCCCCCCGTTTATACGAAATGTTCCAAATGCTTTAGCTCGCTAATATGTTACCATACTAACAAAATAAAGATATCTGTTCAAGTATTCGTTCTGCCCTGAATGTATGCTTCCCTATTTTGGGCGGTTTTGAACTTCTGAAGCGTAAGTGAGTTTTTTTAATGGGAAGGATGTTGTTAGGGGGAGGGGTGGCGTTGTCTGACATCCACCCCCTTTAGCGCGTTGTCTGACATTGTTGTCTGACATCCACCCCCTTTGGCGTGTTGTCTGACATTGTTGTCTGACATCGACCCCTTTGGCGTGTTGTCTGACATTGTTGTCTGACATCGACCCCTTTTAGCGCGTTGTCTGACATTCTTGTCTGACATCCACCCCTTTGGCGTGTTGTCTGACATTGTTGTCTGACATCCATCCCCTTTAGCGCGTTGTCTGACATTCTTGTTTGACATCCAACCCCTTCAGGCGCATTGTCTGACATTCTTGTCTGACATCCACCCCCTTTTAGCGCGTTGTCTGACATTGTTGTCTGACATCCACCCCTTTTAGCGCGTTGTCTGACATTCTTGTCTGACATCGACCCCTTTCAGCGCGTTGTCTGACATTCTTGTCTGACATCCACCCCTTTTAGCGCGTTGTCTGACATTCTTGTCTGACATTCAGCCCTTTCAGCGCGTTGTCTGACATTCTTGTCTGACATCCACACCTTTCAGCGCGTTGTCTGACATTCTTGTCTGACATCCACACCCTTTAACCGCGTTGTCTGACATTCTTGTCTGACATCCACACCTTTCAAAGCGTTGTCTGACATTCTTGTCTGACATCCACACCTTTCAGCGCGTTGTCTGACATTCTTGTCTGACATCCACACCTTTCAGCGCGCTGTCTGACATTCTTGTCTGACATCCACACCCTTCAGGCGCGTTGTCCGACATTTTTGTCTGACATCCACACCCTTCAACCGCATTGTCTGACATCCTTGTCTGACATCCACACCCTTCAACCGCGTTGTCTGACATTCTTGTCAGACATCCACCGGTCCAAGCATCCCCCAAAATCACAACCGTCCCCTACCCGCCAGTCTCTTTTCCCCGATTCATCACCCATATAGGAAAAAACCCGCTAAACAGATTAATCGTTCTGTCCGGCGGGCTCCATGAGTGCTCGTTTTTCCATTTCTTCTTTTGTGTAAATGATCTGCATCGGGTTTCCGCCAGCAAAGGCTCCATCCGGAACGTCTTTGTGGACGAGGGTTCCGGCGGATACAATGGCACCGTGGCCGATTGTGACTCCGGGTAAGATGGTGCTGTTGGCTCCGATCATTACTTCGTCCCCTATGATCACGTCGCCAAGACGGTATTCTTTAATCAGGTATTCGTGCGCAAGGATGGTTGTGTTGTAGCCGATTACGGAATTACGCCCCACTTTAATTTTTTCCGGAAACATGATATCCAGCATGACCATGAGGGCGAAGGAGGTTTGGTCTCCAACCTTTACTTTTAAAAACGTCCGGTAAAGCCAGTTTTTCATCCCGAGAAATGGGGTGTATCTGGCAATCTGAATAACCATAAAGTTTTTAGCTACCTTCCAGAATGGCACAGTTTTGTAAATGTGCCAAAGGGAATTAGAGCCGGATACAGGGTAGCGGGTTGTTTTCCTCACCTTTCCTCCACTCCTGCGATTGGCAGCAAATCACTCATTTGCTCCAGCATAAAGTCGGGTTTATAGCCTGACAGGTATTCTCTTCCTTTAATGGTCCAGGCAACACCGGCTGTAAGGGTTCCGGCTGCTTTTCCGGATTCGATATCATGGTGGTTATCTCCAACCATGATCGCCTCTTCCGGCTTGGAATCGAGCAATTTAAGGGCTTTAAGCACTGGTTCGGGATGGGGCTTAGCGTTTATGACATCGTCTAGCGTAACGACGACATCGAAAAACTGATCCAGTTTTGTCAGCTTCAGCCCCATGTTCACGGTGTCTCTTATTTTCGTTGTAACGATTCCGAGCTTATAGCCTGCCTGGTGAAGTTTTTCGACCGTCTCGTACACTGTTGCGAATTCGGTTACAAGCTCATCATGCCGTTTATGATTGAAGGCTCTGTACATGACGATCATTTCTTCCACTTTTTCCGGATTCACTGCGGTGAACGTATCAGAGAGAGGCGGACCGATGAACGCAAGCACGTCCTCCCTCACATATTCACCGGGCTTATAATGATTGAGTGTGTGTAAAAAGGATTCGATGATCAATTCATTCGTATTAATTAACGTTCCGTCCAAATCAAACAGAATGGTATTTCTTTTCATTTGCGGGTTCCTTTCTTGCTGAAGAATCTGGCTGTTTCCATAGCTTTGCAATAATTACGGTCAATAATACCGCCGTGATGACTCTAATGAGAAATAGAGGAAGAACAGGGATGCCAAGCGGAACAAATATCAGCGTATCCTCTACTACGGCATGGCAGGAAACGAGAAAAATAAAGGCGAGTGTCAGGTCACGGTAGCTGACCCCATCTTCTTTTACCGCTTGGATCATCACTCCAGCTCCATAAGCAAGACCAATTGTTAAACCTGCCACAAGCGTCATAGAAGTGTTTTCCCTCATTCCAAGGAATCTTGTTACAGGCGCCATCCACTTTGAAAAAACCGTCAGCCAGCCATAATCCTTTAACAGCTGCATGATCAGCATTAGAGGGATAACAATGGCCGCCAGCTGAACGATTCCAAGCAGGCCTTTTCCAAATGCATCGAGTAAAATTTCTCCCCAGCCGTTCGGGGCGGCTTCGCTCTTTTGGATAAAGCCGTATTGTGCCATTTCACTTCCGCCGCGCCACACAAGATTAATAACGGCAGCGGATAGGAGCGCGAGGCCGATGCGGACAGCGAGAATCAGCCAGAGCTTGATGCCTACCTTTGCAGCAACTGTAGATTCAATGATCAGATTATGAGAAAACGAAAGCATAACGGCGAGGATGAATACCTCTTTAACGGTTAAATCAAGTGTTAAAATACCGGCAATTCTGGCATAAAGGTTCAGAAAATTACCGAGAACCAGCGGTATGGCCGCTTCTCCTCTTAGACCAATCAGTCCCATCAAAGGGGTGATGGCCTGAATAAGATAATCCAGAACCGGTGTATGGCGAAGAATCCCTACAAGCAGCGTGACGGGAAAAATCACTTTTCCAAGTGTCCATGTTGTAGCCAGTCCTGCCTTCCAGCCTTTTGCTAAGCTCCCCTTCAGTCTAATCACTCCCCCTTATGCATCAAGATAGTGCTCTTTTGCCGATCCGCTTATTCTTCTGTAAACGATAAAGCCAATAGCGATTAGAATCAGCACGATTGAAATCACCTGAGCAATTCGCAGTGATTCCGTCAGCATTAAACTGTCGGTTCTCATCCCTTCGATGAAATACCTTCCGATGGAATACCAGATGACGTAGGATAAAAACAGTTCTCCTCTTCTTAAATTTACTCTGCGCAGGAATAGGAGCAAGGCGAAGCCTGCGAAATTCCAAAGCGATTCGTATAAGAAGGTCGGGTGATAATACTGGCCATTTATGTACATCTGATTAATGATAAATTCAGGCAAATACAGGTTTTCCAGAAATTCTCTCGTAACCGGTCCTCCAAAGGCCTCCTGGTTGATAAAGTTGCCCCAGCGTCCAATTGCCTGACCAAGGATAATGCTTGGGGCTGCGATATCCGCAAGCTTCCAGAATGATAAGTTTTTGATTTTCGCAAAAATAACCGCAGTGATCACGGCACCAATCAGACCGCCATGGATCGCAAGGCCGCCCTGCCAAATTTGAGGGATCATTGCCGGATTTTGAGAATAGTAATCCCACTGGAAGGCAACGTAATAGAGCCTTGCGCAAATAATAGCGATCGGAATCGCGAAGAGAACCAAATCGACAAATGTATCCTTATGGAGACCCCTTCTCACACTTTCCCGGACCGCTATCCATAATCCGAGAAGGGCACCTAGGCCTATTATTACTCCGTACCAATGGATCTGCAGCCCTCCCAGATTAAGAGCAATCGGATCAATTGGCTGAATCGTTCCAAACATGTTCTTCAACTCCTGTTCTGATTCTTATCGTTCGCCTTCTTCAATTACATCGGCAAGCTTTGTCGTGAATTGCTCTGCTGCATTGTGTCCCATTCGTTTCAATCGGAAGTTCATGGCAGCCACTTCAATAATAACAGCTAAGTTTCGTCCCGGCCGAACCGGTACCGTCAGCTTTTGAATGTTTGTATCAATGATTTTCATCGTTTCTTCCTCTAGACCAAGGCGGTCATATTGCTTTTTCGGATCCCACGTTTCAAGATCGATGACAAGCGTAATCCGCTTATTGGTGCGAACCGCTCCGGCACCGAATAATGTCATGACGTCGATAATACCCAGACCGCGGATTTCAAGCAGATGTTCAATTAACTCGGGTGCATTTCCGATCAGCGTATTCTGATCCTCCTGCCTGATTTCCACACAGTCATCGGCTACGAGACGATGTCCCCGTTTAACCAGCTCAAGGGCTGTCTCACTTTTCCCCACTCCGCTTTTTCCAATAATCAGCACGCCTACTCCGTAAATATCAACGAGCACACCATGAACGGCGGTCGTAGGAGCAAGCTTGCTTTCAAGAAAATTCGTTAAATGACTGGAAAGGCGGGTTGTTTTCATTGAGGACCGTAAAACGGGAACTCCGCTTTTTTCTGAAGCCTCCATGAGTTCCTCCGGGATTTCCAGCTCCCTTGAAACAATGATAGCCGGTGTAATAGAGGTGCATAACGCATTCATCCGCTCTTCTTTTTCGTGCCGCTGCAGCTTCTCAAAAAAAGAGAGCTCTGTTTTTCCCAGAATTTGGACGCGGTCCTTTGGATAATAGGCAAAATAGCCTGCAATCTCAAGACCTGGCCTTGACAAGTCACTCGTCGTAATCGGCCGGTTAATGCCTTCCTCACCGCTCACCAATTCCATAGTGAATTTCTCCATTAAATCTTTCGTTCGTACTTTAGGCATCATGAGCCCTCCTTTTGCCAAACCACCATATGTAAAATCTTCTTCCATTTTAGCACTTTTATTACGGACCACATAGCTTTTCAGAATATTAAATCCCTCCAGATAGAATCGGGCTCACAAGGGGTTAAGTTCATAAAGCCTAATGGGACATTCGGCAGTTGGAAACGCTTCTCAGCTTCCCAGGTCTTAATGCAAGGGCAGGTACGATGGACCTGGTCCGGAGGAAACCAAAAAACCTCCTGAAAAGGAGGTTTATTCGTACTTCAGCTCAAATGGCTTTCCCCGTTCTTTATTTAAATAAGGAGAGTAGGTTCTGACCCGGATTCCTGAGGGATTCCATGTGAATATTTTCAAATAGCCGCCTCCGCCTTTAGAAAAGCTTTGATAGTTGGAGAG
Source organism: Metabacillus sp. 84 (assembly GCF_050107715.1). Classification (NCBI taxonomy): domain Bacteria; kingdom Bacillati; phylum Bacillota; class Bacilli; order Caryophanales; family Bacillaceae; genus Metabacillus; species Metabacillus sp. 84. The sequence continues at coordinate 338,644 of NZ_JBNILN010000001.1, forward strand.
CATCTGAAACACTATTCTCCCGCTTTGAGGAATGTCCATTTTCATAGCGGTCCCATAATAATGCCCGCTCAGCACGAGCTTTACATTTTTGTTTGGAACGACGACGTGTCTATATATTTTTTCCCCATTCCGGCTGCGTGTTCCCTTAAAGGTCAGGTAATCATGAAACGCCAGAACGGCCTCCTTGTCTTTATGATGCTTTAAAACCCGATTCATCCATTTGAGCTCTCCCTTTCCTGCTTTGCACCATCCCATATATATAAAGACTTTTCCACCGGCCGTGTCATAGTGGCCGCAGTTATCAAGAAAAGAGCCTTTGTAATAAGGCTTAGATTTAAAGCGATGAGCGCCGAAAAATTGATAATAAGGCTGATGGGAACCATTTTCAATAAAGTCGTGGTTTCCTGGTAAAACGCCGTATGAAAAACCATGAGTCTCCAGCTTCTGAAAAGCACGGTCGGTTCTTTCCCACTGGCTGAACTGATCCGGGTTATGAACGAGATCACCGGTATGGACTAAATAGGAGAGCCGCTCTGTTCTTCGGCGGTTGACCAGCCAATTCATTTGGCTCGTTAAAATTTCCGGATAGCTTTTCGCGTAATACTGGGTATCCGACATCCATACAAAGGAGAAGGAATCTTCGTCTGCATGCCCTTTAAACGGCAGGGCGGTTAAGAAAAAAACGACCAGCACAATGAGAAGAATGCGAATGTATTTCATTTCATCACCTGATCGTTATTATTCCCACATTTTTGTGAATTTACAGGTGGAAAAATGAAGGAGTCAGGATAAGAAAAAGACCAGCGTTTGCACGCTGGTCTACTTTTCTTTCCTCATTGGCTCAATGACACCCTTCTGCACCACAAGATGCAGGAGTGAAATGACAATCGATGCCAAAATGGCGGTTCCGAATCCGTCAATATTAAAGGCATCTCCCATGAGCCCCTGCGTAATCATCAGGGTAATGGCATTAATAACAAACAGGAAAAGCCCGAATGTCAAAACCGTTACCGGCAAGGTCAGGATGACCAGGAAGGGTTTGATTAAAAAATTGATAATTGACAGCACCAGGCTTGCTCCAACGGCAGCCCAGATGCTGGCGATATAAAAATTGTCTTTAAAAATCAGCGCACACACCATTAAAATAACGGCGTTAATGAGAACGCTGATGATCCACCTACCCATTAGATTCGTTTCCTTCTTTATTTAATAAAAGAACGAGTACGAAGTAAGCAATGATTAATGGAGCTCCTCCCGTCGGAAATAGGGCGATGATAAAGATGACACGCAGCAAATCCGCATTCCATCCGAATCTCTGCGCAATGCCGCCCAGTACTCCAGCAAGTTTTTTGTTCGTCCGTGATTTTGTCAGCATCTTGATTTCACCTCTCAATATGTTTTAATACAACAGAGCCGGTTTTCGAATCAGCAAATACAGAAAGATCTCCAGCAGCATGTTCATTGGACCGGAATTTCAGCTCTTTGGCGATGGTTTCATGTTTTTCTCCGGTAATCTCAAGCGAATCCAAATAGCAATGCAGAGAGCCGAGATTGGTTTTCAATTGCCCTGCGGATTTGATGGCTTGAGGGATTGATATTTCAACGCTGCCTGTTGCTGCGCTGCAATGAATGGTTTTGCATTCCGGATCGGACACCTGAAGCTGAATCCTTCCGTTAAAGCTTTGCAGGTCCAGCTTGCGCCCCGCTCCGCTTACATCGATCATTCCATGGATGGTCTCTGCCTCGACGGTTTGAAATTCATGCTGTGCCAGTTTAATCTGACCGTTTGCTGTTTCCAGCTCTGCTTTTTCACCAGTGAGTGAGGTTAAGGAAATCACTCCATTGGCGGTTTTAGCTTTAAAATCCTTCACTGTTAGCTGTTCCCCTCTTATCGGGCCGTTAAACAGCTTAACTTTTGCCGATTCATATACCTTTGCAGGCAGGAAAATCACCACATTTGCCTTCATGGCTTTTTTATCGCACTGAACCCTTAATTTGCTTCCTTCCAGGTCGCAGTAGAAATTTTTCAGGAATGCCTCCTTTGCCTGATCCGCATCCTCAATCTGATAAACTTTCGCCTCGCATTCAATTCTTACCTCATCCTCATGCCACGGCTTGAATGTGACGTTGCCATTTACAATTTGAACATCCCATTCCATAAGGCCTTTCCCGCTGTACTGAAATATGTGGCTGACATCAAAAGCAGGACCAATTGCCAAATCCAAATCGAGCTCTTTCACTTTTTTCACTGCAAAGTCAACCCAGCCCATGAGTTTGGATGCGGTTTTGCTGCCGGACCCAAACCCCTCCTGATTCTCTGCAGAACCTGATGTCTGTCCTTCTTTTTCATCCTTCTTCAACAGGATGGACGGTGAAAAGGAAGCCCATTTCTTTTCATGGCTCTCTTTTTCATGATCCAATTTTTCAATAAGGGCAAGAGCCTCCTCTACTGTCAGCTTCCCTTCCTCAACGAGCCTAAGAATTCTTCTGCGTTCTTCCTGCACAGTTATTCCTCCTTCAATTGGCACTCTTATTAACCCTATTCGGCAAAATGAAAATCAATCCCTTTATACGGTCTTTAAAATCTTGATTCCTTTCACAATGTTCCAAACAAATACAATAAGGTTCACAATCAGGACGACCGGAAAACCGGATAAAAATACAATCCCAACAAGCTGATCCTGCTCGGCAAAAGCGGCGCCAAAGAAAATTAGAATGTAAGCAGCTACTGTTACAGCGGGGATCACATGTGAGAAAAACGACTTTTTCGCATGTGCTTTTGACTCCGGATGATCTACGGCAAAATAAACAATCAGCGGAAATAAGAATGGGGCAAACAGCACACTGAAATAACATAGGGACGATAAGACTTTATTTGTTTTCATTACGGTTCAGCTCCTTTAATAAGTAGTACGGAATACTGCTTCAGTAGGTTTCGTTTTTAAGGGGGTGCGTCAGCCTGGTCAACCAGCAATGGGCTTGCCAGCCGCACAGGCACACGGCATTAGAAAAAGACCAGCCCCATTAAAAGGGCTGATCTCCTTTATTTCGCTACCGCTTCTTTAACCAGGTTATTCATGCGTTCCCGTTCACGTTCAATGATCGGTTTCAAATAACGGCCGGTATAGGAAGCTTTTTCCTCCATTATTTGTTCAGGGGTTCCTGCAGCGATAATTTGTCCGCCGCCATTTCCTCCTTCAGGTCCCAGATCCACAAGATAGTCGGCGGCTTTGATCACGTCAAGATTGTGCTCGATAACGAGAACCGTATCACCGTTTTCTACAAGCCGCTGGAGGACTTTCAGGAGTCTTGCAATGTCATCGACGTGAAGACCGGTAGTCGGCTCATCAAGAATATACAAGGAGCGGCCGGTCGATCTGCGATGCAGCTCCGAAGCCAGCTTAACCCGCTGCGCCTCTCCTCCGGACAGTGTGGTAGCCGGCTGGCCAAGCGTGATGTAGCCTAATCCTACATCAAATATGGTCTGGAGCTTACGATGAATCTTCGGGATGTTCTCGAAAAATTCCAGAGCATCTTCTACCGTCATTTCGAGAATGTCTGAGATGTTTTTCCCTTTATACTTTACTTCAAGCGTTTCCCGGTTGTAGCGTTTTCCGTGGCACACTTCGCATGGCACATAGACATCGGGAAGAAAATGCATCTCAATTTTGATAATTCCGTCCCCGCGGCATGCCTCGCAGCGGCCGCCTTTAACGTTGAAGCTGAATCGTCCTTTTTTGTACCCTCTCACCTTTGCTTCATTGGTTGAAGCAAATACATCGCGGATATCATCAAAAACGCCCGTATAGGTTGCCGGGTTGGAACGGGGTGTACGCCCGATTGGAGATTGGTCGATATCAATAACCTTATCCAGATAATCGATCCCCAGTATTTCCTTATGCTCGCCGGGCTTTGTTTTCGCTTTGTGAAGTCTTTGTGCGAGCGACTTATGAAGTATTTCGTTTACAAGGGTGCTTTTTCCTGACCCGGAAACACCCGTTACCGAGATAAAAGTCCCCAGCGGGAACTTAACGTTCACATTCTTCAGGTTGTTCTCATTTGCTCCCTTGACCTCAATATAGCGGCCGTCCGGCTTTCTTCTTTCCTGAGGGAGCGGTATGAACTTTTTACCTGACAGATACATTCCGGTTAAAGAATTTTTATCCTTCATTACCTGCTTCGGGGTGCCTGCAGAAATAACATTCCCACCATGGACTCCTGCACCCGGTCCTATATCAATTAAATAATCTGCTGCGAGCATCGTGTCTTCATCATGCTCGACAACAATCAGCGTATTTCCGATATCTCTCATGTTTTGCAGTGTTTCAATCAGGCGGTCATTGTCACGCTGATGAAGTCCGATTGATGGCTCATCCAGAATATAGAGAACTCCGGTCAGCTTTGAACCAATCTGGGTGGCAAGCCGGATCCGCTGGGCTTCACCCCCGGATAAAGAACCGGCAGACCGGTTAAGCGTCAGATAATCAAGTCCGACGTTTACAAGGAACCCGAGCCGTTCCCTGATCTCTCGTAAAATCAGGTTCGCAATCTTCAATTCTTTTTCTGTCAGATCGAGACTTCCAAAAAAATCGTATGCATCCTGCACAGAAAGTGTGGTGGATTCGCCTACATGGCGTCCGTTAATTTTCACAGCCAGCGTTTCTTTTTTCAGGCGGTATCCTTTACATGCGGGACAAGGCTGCTGGGCCATATATTTTTCCATTTGTTCACGGATATAGTCAGAGCTTGTCTCCCGGTACCGGCGTTCGATATTTTTCATAACGCCTTCGAATTTTATATAGTTTTCCCTTACCTGTCCAAAATCATTCTCATAGCGGAAGTATACTTCTTCCTTCCCGCTCCCGTGAAGAATTTTGTCGAGCTGATGCTTCGGCATGTCTTTGACCGGAACATCCATATCAATTCCGAAATGGCTGCACACTGCTTCGAGAAGCTTCGGGTAGTACTGTGAGCTGGTCGGTTCCCACGGTGCGATCGCATTTTGGTTAAGGGTTAAATGATCATTTGGAATCACGAGATCGTAATCGACCTCAAGCTTAGACCCAAGGCCGTCACAGGAAGGGCAGGCGCCGAACGGGCTGTTAAATGAAAACATTCTCGGTTCAAGCTCGCCGATTGAAAATCCGCAATAGGGGCAGGCATGATGCTCACTGAAAAGCAGCTCCTCTTCCCCAATCACGTCGATCATGACCTTTCCCTCTCCTAAGGCGAGGGCCGCTTCAAGAGAATCGCTCAGCCTTGCTTCAATTCCCTCTTTTAACACAATCCGGTCGATCACGACTTCAATCGAGTGCTTTTTATTTTTCTCAAGGGAAATCTCCTCAGAGAGCTCCTGCATCTCGCCATTGACCCGGACCCTCACATAGCCCTGCTTTTTTATGTCCTCAAGCGTTTTGGCATGTGTGCCTTTTCTTCCTGAAACAATTGGAGCGAGAACCTGCAGCTTTGTCCGCTCCGGGAGCTCCGTGATCCTGTCCACCATCTGCTGAATCGTCTGGGAAGTAATTTCAATGCCGTGATTCGGGCAGACCGGGCGGCCGACACGGGCATACAGCAGTCTCAGGTAGTCATAGATCTCTGTAACGGTTCCAACGGTGGATCTCGGGTTGCGGCTCGTGGTTTTCTGATCAATGGAAATAGCAGGAGATAACCCGTCGATGGAATCTACATCCGGTTTATCCATTTGCCCGAGGAACTGTCTTGCATAGGCAGAGAGCGATTCAACATACCGTCTCTGTCCTTCCGCATAAATCGTGTCAAATGCAAGGGAAGACTTGCCTGACCCCGAGAGGCCTGTCAAAACGACAAGCTGGTTTCTCGGAATGGAAACATCTATGTTTTTCAGATTATGGGCCCTGGCTCCCTTTACAACAATCTCTTCACTGGCCATACATTTGTCATCCTTCCGCTTTCAGCTCTATTAGCAAGTCACGAAGCTCGGCAGCCCGTTCGAAATCGAGGCCTTTCGCTGCTTCCTTCATTTCCTTTTCCATTTGGGCAATTACTTTTTCGCGCTCTTTCTTAGTGAGCTTCGCTATTTTCGGTGCTGCCTGATCGGTATCTTCCTCCACCGCTTCCATTGTGGCTCGGATTACATCGCGAATTTCCTTCTGGATTGTCTTTGGTTCAATTCCATGCCTGCTGTTATATTCCTCTTGCGTTTCACGGCGTCGCTGTGTTTCTTTAATGGCAATATCCATTGAATTGGTGACTTTATCGGCATACATAATGACGTGGCCGTTTGAGTTCCTCGCTGCCCGGCCTGTAATCTGAATGAGAGACCGTTCTGAGCGGAGGAAGCCTTCTTTATCGGCATCAAGAATTGCCACCAGCGATACTTCCGGTATATCAAGTCCTTCTCTTAAAAGGTTAATGCCGACAAGAACATCGTGCTTGCCGAGTCTCAGATCCCGGATAATTTCGATCCGCTCAAGCGTTTTGATTTCAGAATGGAGATACGTGACCTTAATGCCGATCTCCCTCAGATAATTCGTCAGATCCTCTGACATTTTTTTCGTCAGGGTCGTGACTAGAACCCGTTCATTTTGTTCCACTCTTGCATTGATTTCTCCGATTAAATCATCAATCTGCCCCTGGATCGGCCGCACTTCAATGTTCGGGTCCAGCAATCCGGTCGGGCGGATGATCTGTTCGATCATTTCATCTGTATGTTCGATTTCATAAGGACCTGGAGTGGCTGAAACATAGATCATATTCGTCATGTGCTCCTCGAACTCATCGAAACGGAGCGGTCTGTTGTCCTTAGCCGAGGGCAGGCGGAAGCCATGGTCCACTAAAACCTGCTTTCTTGCCTGGTCCCCGTTGAACATGCCGCGCACCTGCGGAAGAGTTACGTGGGACTCATCCACTACGATCATGAAGTCATCGGGAAAGTAGTCAATCAGGGTATAAGGGGTTGAGCCTGGAGGCCTCAATGTAAGATGACGGGAGTAATTTTCAATGCCTGAACAGAATCCCATTTCTCTCATCATCTCAAGATCATAGCGTGTCCGCTGTTCAAGTCTCTGGGACTCAAGCAGTTTACCGGCCTCGCGCATTTTGGCTAATTCTTCATCCAGCTCTTTTTCTATGTTTTCAATGGCTACGCGCATTTTTTCTTCTCTTGTGACGAAGTGGGATGCAGGGAAGACAGCGACATGCTCGCGCTCGCCCAATATCTCGCCCGTCAATGCATCCACCTCGCGGATCCGGTCAATTTCATCTCCGAAAAATTCAATCCGGATGCAGTGCTCATCTCTTGAAGCCGGAAAAATTTCCACTACATCTCCCCGCACTCTGAACGTTCCGCGCTTAAAGTCGATGTCATTCCGTTCATACTGGATGTCTACAAGGCGTCTTAAAAGCTGGTTGCGCTCAAGCTCCATGCCGGTCCGCAGGGAAACGACGAGTTCTTTATATTCCTCCGGTGAACCGAGGCCGTAGATGCAGGATACACTGGCAATGATGATGACGTCTCTGCGCTCAAATAATGAAGTCGTGGCCGAATGGCGCAGCTTATCAATTTCATCATTGATGCTTGCATCCTTTTCAATGAAGGTATCCGTCTGCGGAACATAGGCTTCCGGCTGGTAGTAATCATAATAGCTCACAAAATACTCTACAGCGTTGTTCGGGAAAAACTCTTTGAACTCGCTGTAGAGCTGGCCGGCCAGCGTCTTATTGTGGGCAATGACAAGCGTTGGCTTGTTTACTTCCTTAATGACGTTTGAAACAGTAAAGGTTTTCCCCGTTCCTGTTGCACCAAGAAGCGTCTGATGCTTCTTGCCCTCATTAATTCCTTCAACCAGTTTTTTAATAGCCGCAGGCTGATCCCCTTCCGGCTGATATTTCGAAACTAATTCAAAGCGCTGTTCCACAAAAAGGCCTCCAATTCACGCAATATCGTAATCATATTTTACCATAGTCCGTGGAAGTTTTTCCAAACATACGAACTGACGTTTGCGGTATTTTTTCATTCTGTCTTACAGGTTTCCCGCTTTTAGTGTTCTGCAATCTTTTTAATCAGAAATTCCGGCACATAAGAGGGTGCCCGCTTCGGCTTTTTCGTTTCAGAGGGAAAGTTAATCAAGCCATAAGGCAGCTGCTTTGCTTTTTGGTTCGGTAATTGGGGGTATTTTCTCTATTTGCAATGGCGGAGATTACTCAATGCAATAATGCAAAGGAGACTGCTGCGCGTTATCGGTTTCAGGGACGGGTTTGAAAAGGGGAACGAACCTTTGGGAATAGACATAATCAAATTAAAATACCCGGGAATGCTCAATCAGCTTTCCCGGGCTTTCTTCTCTTTGAAAGGTTTTTAGACAGCGCCTGTGTCTATTTATTCAAATGGTTTGGCTTTCGCGTCATTTTCCTCGCATACATGGCTCCGGCTACAAGGGATACAGCATCCAGCCCCACGATGTAATCAAACTGGGTGTAGCCCTTAAGGTAGGATGCAATAATTAATGCCGCAGTCAGCAACGTTCCGACAATATAACTGTATGTGACTCTCGTAAAGAGCACAACGAGAACAAATGGAAAAATCAATGCCAAGATCGCCTTCGTCAGCATTGGGTAACTCCCTCTTCCCTGTATAGTAATAGATTTATTCTATCACGGAAAAAAAAGTTTTGCATGCAGGCCTCTCATCATTGAACAGCTTCAAGGCCTTTCAGGTCCCTGAAAATATATTCTGGATGATAGCCGAGGCTTGAGACGGGTTCGTTTTTCCGGTTGATCCAGGCTGTTCTGAATCCGAAGCTTGCGGCACCTGCAATGTCCCATTGATTGGATGAAACAAATAAAATGTTTTTTTTATTCAGCCCGAGCTTTTCCATCGCGTAGCTGTAGGCGGCCGGTGAGGGTTTATACTGCCGGATTTCATCTGCACTTAAAGCTCCGATCCAGTCTGTTAAGCCGTTATGTTCAATCAAAGGATCAAGCATTTTCTTCGTACCATTCGAGTAAATGTACGTTTGTCTGCCTTTAAGACTTTTTAAGACCTCTTCTGTTTCTTCAAATGGAGTGAGCTGTTCATATGCTTTCATAAGCTCGCTCATTGTATTCCGGTCTGCTTCTTCTCCATGAAGGTCCAGTGCTGCTCTTAATGCTTTTTCTGTGAGTTCGTTAAATGGTTCGTATTTTTGAAGAATTTGGCTAAGAAAAAAATACTCCATCTGCTTTTCCCGCCAGGTTTTGCTTAATTCCTCTCCTTTACCTTCGAAAAATTGTCCGCATTTTTCTTTTACTGAAAACACATCAAACAATGTTCCGTATGCATCAAATAAAATGGCCTTGATTGTCATTGAGTAAGCCTCCTTTTTGTCTATTTCTTTTATTTCACAATCTGCATGTACGCAAACACCCCAAGGTGCCAGGATGTGATTTTTTTCGGAAAAAGGGTATGTGTGATTCTAGACGCAAAATTAGGAGGAATGACGATGTCTACCTATTCTGAGCTGTTTTCAAGCCAGCTTCTAGGGCCTTATAAGTTAAAGAACCGGCTGCTTGTTTCCCCTATGACGAGAATAAGTGCTGATGAGGACGGGATGGCCAATTCCCGTATGGAGCGGTATTATAAGCGGTACGCCAAAGGGGGCTTTGCCGCTGTCATATCAGAAGGAATTTATACGGACGACCTTTACAGCCAGGGATATGAAAATCAGCCGGGTCTTGTGTCGGCAGGACATATTGCTTCCTGGAGGCCCATTACGGAAACGGTCCAGAAACATGGGGCTTTAATGATTGCCCAGCTTATGCATGCCGGGGGGCAATCACAGGGAAACCGCTATACAAATGAAACGGCAGCTCCATCCGCCATCCCGCCGCGTGGAGAGCAGCTCGAATTTTACGGGGGCAAAGGCCCTTATCCGACGCCTAGGGAAATGAGCGATCATGACATCACAAATGTGAAGAGAGGATTTGCAGCAGCTGCAATGAATGCCCGTCAGGCTGGCTTTAACGGAGTTGAAATCCATGGAGCCAACGGCTATTTATTGGATCAGTTTTTAACCCCCGAATTAAATGCGAGAGAAGACTCATACGGGGAGTCCTTGCAAAACCGCTTGCGATTCCTGCTTGAAATCATCTATGACGTTCAGCAGGCAGCAGGCAACGATATGATCATCGGCATTCGGATTTCACAGGCAAAGGTCTCGGATCCCCGCTACAAATGGAAGAACGGTGAAGAAGATGCGGAAGCCATTTTTTCAACTCTCGGAAAAGCACCGCTGGACTATATTCATGTAACGGATGCAGACGGAACCGCCTCATCCTTCGGTGATGGAACAAAATCACTCGCCGCGGCTGCTAAAGCATTCAGCGGATTGCCTGTGATCGCAAATGGACAGCTTCAGGATCCGAGGAAGGCTTCTTCCTTACTTTGTTCGGGGGATGCTGATTTTGTAAGCCTCGGCACTGGTGCATTGGCCAATCCGGATGCTCCCAGGAAGATAGAAAAAGGGAAAGAGCTTGCTCCGTTTCACCCAGAAGAAATCCTGATGCCGCTTGCACATATTAAAGATTCAGAGCTTTAAGCGAAGCAGAACCGCCATCCTTTGATGGCGGTTTCGTATGTCCGCGCCAGATAAATGATATAATATAAGTATTACATAAGAAGGAGGTGAATATGGGTGCTAATGGATCTGGATTTTTTGAATGATGTCAGCCACTTTATTATGCTCATCAGTCTTATTGTTTCAGCCGGCGGAGCATTGGCTCTTACTTTTGCAGCCGGCAAAAACGTTCATGCAGGACTGCCGTTTAAAGACGGCTTTACACCAGCGGTTTCCGATCGAAAACCGCCGCGGTTATTTACCGGCGGACAAGACAAGGTTCACGCGTGGATCATAAACGTGATGAAAATGGCTGCCGCTCCGGATGATGATGGCGACCGCCGCCCCTTCTCGTATATCCCAGTTTATCCAACCATACGAGGAGGGCACACATGCCAAACCAATCACCCATATTCACGTTCCTTAAACGGTCTAGCTTTTTCCTGATCATCATCCTGCTTTTAAGCGGCTGTCAGGCGGATCATACACCGATCAGCAGCGAAACGGCAGGAATCTTTAATCATTTTGTTGTATTCCCTTTGTCCGCATTGATTACCTATACCGCTTCCCTGTTCAGCGGCAGCTATGGAATAGCGATCATCCTTGTCACCTTTTTTGTCCGCCTGCTTTTGATGCCATTTATGATGAAGCAATATAAAAATCAGCAGGAAATGAAAAAGAAGATGGCGGGGCTGCAGCCTGAAATGAAAAAACTTCAGGAAAAATACAAGGATAAGAAAAAAGATGCGGATGCTCAGCGGCTCATGCAGCAGGAAACTTTGCAGCTCTATCAAAAGCACGGGTACAATCCGCTCGCAGCCGGCTGCCTGCCCATTCTTATACAAACTCCGATTCTTTTTGGTTTTTATTTTGCGATTCAAAGGACTCCGGAAATTGCCGCCCATTCTTTTTTATGGTTTGATTTGGGAAGTCCGGACCCAATTATGCCAATCATTGCTGCTGCTGTTTACTTCCTGCAGGCTAAGGTCTCCCAGATGGATCAGCCTGCCGAACAGCAAAAGCAAATGGCGGTCTTTACTTATATCATGCCCATTATGATGGGGGCTGCTTCTTTTGGAGCAGCAGCGTTCCTCCCTCTATATTGGGCCATCGGCGGATTATTCGTTATCCTGCAAACGCTGCTTGCCAGGCAGATCTATAAGGACAAGAACCTGCCCTCTGTCCCGAAGACATTGGAATATTAAATCCCGGAAGCGTCCCCAGGCTGCGGGGACGCTTTTCATTATGGGATTCGACTTCAGGCACAATTACCATTTGGATCATATTCGACAGCATCTGGATCGCATTCGGCAAAATCCCGCTCATATTCGACAGCATCCGGATCGCATTCGGCAAAATCCCGCTCGTATCCGACAGCATCCGGATCACAGCCATCCACATTATCTTGCCCTGACGGCTAAAAAGCAAAAAAAACGTGCCCAGAGCATTATGCTCTGGGCACGTTTTTCATGCCTACCTTTTATAGCTTTGGTAATCGTTGCTTTCAAGCAAGTCGATCAATTTGATATCCTTGTTGTTGTCCCGGAAATACCGGTACGTAAAGTCATTTTCAAATAGAACCGCATACTGTCCATAACGGTCTTTGACAAGCAGACTGCGGTTATCAAATTTTTTGCGGTCGACTTTTTCGTCTTCAATCCAGCGGGCGATCCGGTCGCCGAGTGAACTGAGTTCAATTTCCACATTGTACTCAGAGCGCATCCGTTCCTCAAACACTTCAAACTGAAGCTGTCCGACTGCGCCGAGGATAATATCATCGTTCAGCTCCTGGCGGAAAAACTGGATGGCTCCTTCCTGTACGAGCTGATCGATTCCTTTCTTGAATTGCTTCGATTTCATCACGTTTTTCGCACGGACCTTTTTGAACATTTCAGGCGGAAATTGCGGCAATTCCTCGTATTCAAACCGGTCTTTCCCGGCGACGAGTGTATCGCCGATTTGATAGGCGTTTGGATCATAGATGCCGATAATATCCCCTGGATAAGCTGTATCCACTGTCTCCCGGTCTCCTGCCATAAAGGACTGTGACTGGGACAGCTTAATCACTTTATTCGTTCTGCTCAGCGTCACGTTCATTCCGCGTTCGAATGTGCCGGAGCAAATCCGCAGAAATGCGATCCGGTCTCTGTGCTTCGTGTTCATATTGGCTTGTATTTTAAATACGTAGCCCGAAAAATCTTCTTTCTCAGGCTCCACAAAGCCCTCGTTAGTTCTGCGGGGCTGCGGAGAGGCAGCAAACTGAAGGAATGTGTCAAAGAAGGTTTGAACGCCGAAATTAGAAAGGGCGCTTCCAAAGAAAACAGGCGTCAGCTCGCCATTTTTCACACGCTCTGCATCAAATTCGTTGCCCGCCTCATTTAAAAGCTCAAGCTCCCCAAGCGTATCCTGATAAGTCGGATTCTCGTAAACATCCTCGGCTTTTTCTTCCATCTCCCCTGCTTTGTATACCGTTTCTTCTTCGTTTCCGGTAAAGCGGACGAAAGAATCGGAATAGCGGTCATAAATACCGAGGAACCGTTTTCCCATTCCTACCGGCCAGTTCATCGGATAAGATTCAATTCCAAGAACTTCTTCAATCTCCTCCAGCAGTTCAAGCGGATCCCGGCCTTCGCGGTCCAGCTTGTTCATAAATGTAAAAATTGGAATTCCACGCATCCGGCACACTTTAAACAGCTTAATCGTCTGAGGCTCGACCCCTTTAGTCGAGTCAATAATCATGACTACACTGTCTACAGCAGTCAATGTGCGGTACGTATCTTCACTGAAGTCTTCATGTCCGGGGGTATCGAGAATGTTGACGTGAAAATCATGATAAGGGAAGCTCATGACGCTGGAAGTAACGGAAATTCCCCGCTTTTTCTCGATTTCCATCCAGTCGGATGCTGCAAACTTGCCTGATTTTTTTCCTTTAACCGTTCCTGCTGACCGGATCACATTTCCAAAAAGAAGCAATTTTTCTGTGAGCGTTGTTTTCCCGGCATCCGGGTGGGAAATAATCGCAAAGGTTTTGCGTTTATTAATTTCCTGTTTTAAGTTCATGTATATACCTCGTTCTATATCAATTTATTCAGCTCTGACCTGCAGAGCGGCTCTCAAGTTAGATGCACTTCAAAAAATATACCATAAGTGAAGGACAAAAAGCTATTGGCTCCAATGCCCAATTATCTTATTCATTCCATCTGAATTGGTTTCAATCCCCGACTTCTCTTTTGCAGCTTCCTTCTGTGATTGCGGCAGCTCACGGGTCATAGGTCTGCAGCCGGGCACCAAAGCATCTTAAAGACAGGATTTACGAGGAATTTAAAGGATTTCAGCTAAAAATGTCTAAGTTTTCATTATGGAATGGGGGAGTTGTACATGACAGCGTCTTTGAAAGAACGATTAAGCGTCCGATATCCGATTATCCAGGCTCCTATGGCAGGAGGCATAACCGGGTCGGAGTTAGTTTGTGCGGTGTCACGGGCCGGCTGTCTTGGCTCGATTGGAGCAGGGTATATGAACGCGGAGGATCTTGCTGATTTAATTTCTGACATTAAAAGCAGCATGGAAAGGCCTTTTTCTGTCAACTTGTTCGTTCCTGAACAGACGGATGCTTCCGCAAGCGAGATTCAAAATGCATATGAAGCTCTTCGCCCTATCCGCAAAGATTTAGCCGTTCAGGAAAGCCCTCCTGCAAAGCTTGGAGGAAAAGGGCATTATGAGGAGCAGCTGGAAACGGTTTTGAGAGAGAAGGTTTCAGTCTGCTCTTTTACATTTGGGATGCCGGCTAAAGAAGATGTGGCCGAGCTTCAAAAAAACGGTACGTTTGTCATTGGAACGGCCACATCCGTGATGGAAGCCATTCTGCTGGAAGAGCAGGGGATGGATGCCATTACTGCCCAAGGCAGTGAAGCGGGAGGACACCGGGGTACGTTCTCCGGTCCGCCCGGGCAGCATATGCTTGGGCTGATGTCCCTTGTTCCGCAAATCTGCGATATCGTCAAAGTACCTGTAATCGCTGCAGGCGGCATCATGGATGCAAGGGGTTTTCGGGCGGCATTATGCTTGGGGGCTCAAGGAGTCCAAATGGGAACAGCCTTCCTGACTACCTTTGAAAGCCAGGCCCATCCCCTTTATAAAGAAGCCGTTTTAAACGCAAGGGAGGATCAGATTGTTTTAACCAAAGCTTTTTCCGGCAAAGAAGCACGGGGGATAAAAAACCAGTTTATTTATGATATGGAACAGGAAACAAGAATCCTGCCGTATCCGATGCAGAATGAGTTAACGAAACCACTGCGCAAAGCGGCGTTTGATCAGGACAATCCGGAATATATGTCATTATGGTGCGGACAAAGCCCCCGCTTAAGCCGCAGTCAATCCGCTGAGGAACTCATTCATTCCATTGCAGCCTTTGCGGAAGAAATAACGAAATGATCATTATCGCCGCTCTTTAACAAACCACTCAGTAAATAAAGGGATATATATAATAGTAGAAAACAGGCTCACCTATCCTTGCCAACGGCTCTTTCGGTAATAATGCTGGCGTATAGACTCCTTTTTTCAGACTAGTTAAGTGAGGGCAGTAATACCGGCACCCCATTGCAAGGATTTAATAATCGAGACTATGGAAAAGGCGAGGTGAAACACTTGAAAAGGGACCTCCTGGCAGTCAGCTGCCAGGACAAATATCCAGTACAGAAGGGCATTGTGAAGGGAGTGCAACCGATTTGGCATTTTTCAGCGCTGTCCAAAGGACCATCTATATGAACAGCAAAAAAAGAGATAAAAACCCCGTTTCTCCCAGCAGAGAAATGAGGCGACGGTCTATCAGATTTCCAGGTGCTTTGTACAGTTGTATAAGCCGCAGGACCATTTTTCCTTATCTGCAGTCAAGTGGGTAATGGACGTGTTCTTAAGTGCTTCCTGCTTTTCACCCGACGGCACGAGCTCCTGAAGTACATGCCGCAGAAAGGAGCCGTGGGATACGACTAGGATCTGTTTGTCAGGGTGCTTTTGCACCACATCTTCAATAAAGTGCAAACCTCTCTCTATCACTTGCCTGGAAGTTTCCCGGTCCAGATCAAGCTCTCTCCATCCGCTGCCCCATTTCTCCAGCCGTTCTGCCTCCGTGGTTCCTTCAATCTGCCCGCCGCCCGTTTCACGAAGCCGTTCATCTATTGCCACTTCTATACCGCCAAGCTCTGCACTGATGATGTCTGCAGTTTGCTTTGCTCTTTTAAGCGGGCTCGAATATAGCAAATCCCACCGTTCTTCCCTTATCCTTTGGGCAAGCCTTTTTGCCTCCAATATCCCTTGTTCATGCAACGGGATATCAGAACTTCCCTGAGCCCTGCCCTCCATATTCCATTCTGTAATTCCATGCCGGATCATCCCAAGCGTCGTCATCGCTTTCACTCTCCTTCAGTATCCTATTTTTCCAGTTTATCATTTCCTGGCAAAACTGCGTTCTTCCGTTCTGGATAATCTCTCATTGACAGTTCCTGTCATCCATGCTAATGTGTTTAAAACCTAGTAATCTTATATGATTTAATTAAAATTGCACCATCGTTTTCAGCATATAGGATAACAGGCAAGGAGGCAGAATGATATGCAAGAATTAAAACCGGTCCTGCCAGGAGCCCATTCCTTTTCCATACAAAAAAGCACGGAGGAAGTGATTCTTTTATGCCATGGATTCAACGGGACTCCGCAAAGCATGGAATCTCTCGGAGAAAAATTCGCTGAACTTGGATATTCGATCCATGCCCCCCGACTTGCCGGCCATGGCACTAGCCCGTCTGATATGAAGGCTTGCACCGCGCAGGATTGGTATCACTCATTGGAAACAGCTTATCTCCAGCTAAAAAATCGCTACACAAATGTGTATGTGATCGGGCAATCAATGGGCGGAAGCCTGACAATCAAGCTCGCCGGCAAATTCCCGGATATGGATGGAATCGGCTTAATCAATGCCGCTCTTGAAGCTCCCTGCTATGATGCAATCAAAGAACCGACAGGATATGTAAAAGAAGGAAGACCCGATATCAAAAATCAGGCAGCGGAGGAGATTGCTTATGATCAAGTACCTGCTGCAGCTGTTTACGAGCTGAAGAAGACGATGGCCGAAGCAGCCGGAATGCTTGAGCAAGTCTCGTGCCCCGCCGCTGTTTTTTATTCTCCTGAAGATCATGTAGTTCCTGCAGCCTGTTCTCAAAACATTATTGCAGCCATTTCTTCCAGCAGAAAAAAGCTAATCCCGCTGCCCAATTCCTATCATGTTGCTTCTATGGACTATGACCAGGATGTAATCGTACAAAATGCCGGCTTATTTTTTTCCTACAAAACAAATAATGAGTTCTGCCAAGGCCGCAGCGTCCTGCGGCTCTCCTGAACTGACCCGAGCGCTGCGGGCCTCCGCATGTTGAGGGACTTAAAGCCTCGAAGGACTAAGCACTGGAGCCGGGTGAAGATCCTTCTATCACAAAGTCTCATTACATCGTGATCTAAACAGCAAAAAAGCCCATTCAGGAATGAGCTTTGGAGATTAAGCAGCTTCCGCCTTATGTTCAAGCATTTTTGCCAGCACAAGCCGCTTTCTTACAGCAATTCCAATCCAGCTTGCAAGAAAGGCTTTAATGAGCCCTACAACGATAAACGGTGCAGTACCAGCTGCGAGAGCCTGGTCCCATGAGAATGCCATGACAATTTTAAGCCAGACGGTTCCAAAAAGGAGCGTGACCGCCATACCGATGATATTCGCAGCCAGTGCAAATCCAAATGTAAATTTCGTTTTTTCCAGGAATAGCCCTGTGAGAAAAGCTGCGGCAACGAAACCTGCAATATAGCCGCCGGTTGGTCCCGCCAGGATATGAAGCCCGCCTTTTGCCTCCGCAAAAACAGGAAGCCCAGCCGCTCCAAGCCCCGCATAAACAAGCATAGCCATCGCCCCGTAACGGCTCCCGAGGATGGTTGCCGCAATACCTACAGCCAACGTTTGTCCACTGATCGGAACAAGCGGCAACGGAATTTCAATCTGCGCAAACACCGCGGTAATCGCGGCAAACATTCCGCATAAAATCAGCATGCGGAGTTTCTTTCTTTCATTCTCCACCCTTTTTCCCCCTCTATATGTTAACCTTTGTGTTTATAATGTTAACATATAGAGGCTGTTTAGAAAATATAGTCTCAGACAAAATATGTCCCCCCGAGCCATTTCTTTTCACGGAGCTCTTTCGTTTTTCTTTCACTAAAAGAAACGGCATACATTCCAGGCTGAACGTGCTTTTCCCTTTGCTGAAAAAGCAGGTTTTGATCCCCAAGGCGGAGCTTCGCTTGGCCGCTTTCCGCGGACTGCTTCTCCAGGCCAAACCATTCAGACCATCTGGATGCAAGTTCTAAAGGATTTTCTGTAAAAAACAGAACCTCTTTAATCGCTTTTATTCCATTAGGATGAGGAGCAAGTGCACCTGTCCGGATCAAGTCTTCCTTCCTGACTTGATCCGGAGTCCCCCATTCAATGAAAAACGGCAGGGAACAGTCCGATTCAGGATGGCCGGCAAACAGCATCCTCCAGGAAATAACGCTCCCATCCTCCCGCTTGCGGCTCCCCGGGAACGGACCTGATACAGTCAAACCCTGATGTAGCAGAAGGTCCGCCAGCTCTTCCATTTCCTCCGTTCGAATCCCCACTTGGCACAGCCCCTGCTCTTTTAAAGAGGCACACATGCTGATAAGCGGATTATCGGACGCTGCTGCTTTTTCCTGGTTTTCTATGGACAGCAGTTCAATGTATTCCAGGCCAAAATAACTTAAGCTATTGGCTGTCCCCCAATCCTCATGGCGTCCCCCTGGAACCGTATGAAACCCAAGCAGCTGAAATTCAGCTCCTGCCTGTCCGGCAGGCTTTTGCACATAATGAACAATATGATCAAGCTTCATCCCTCTTCATCCCCCCTGCTTTTGCTTTAATAGTAGAGTGGATTTATTGAAAAACAAGGAAGACCTAATTTGCGTCTTCTCTTTCCTCCTCTCTTTCTATTAAGAGCTCCCATGCGCTTAAACCGCGCCAGCCCGGTTTCCACCAGGACTTAAGAATCGATACCGTCGCACAGATAAAAAGAAAAGCCGATAACACAAACAAAAATGGAAGCATACGCATCCCCCCTTGTACAAGTTTATGGGGAAAAAGCGCAGCTATAACCCAGAACCAAATGCATATTCATTCATTAAGTGATTATCCTTCTATCAAAACATACAGAAATAATTAAAATTTTATTATCTGACAATACATATTTATAAAATTATATGTATATAAAACTTCTTTTCCTTTCCAGATTGTGTTAATCTTTTTATACGCTTTACCTTTTTGGAAGATTACGAGAAAGGAAGGGGAAACATGTATAAAAAAAGTGTAACGCTGCTGTTTGCTTTTATGCTGTTTATCTCAATGGCGATGCCGCCCGCTCAGGAAGCAAGCGCTGTACCTGAATCCGCCGCCTCACTGAAGGTCGACCAGCCTCTCATTTCAATGACCGAAGCACGGGAGATTGAAGCAACAATGGATCTCGGGTACACCGTGGATCTAAACAAATTGGAATGGACATTTGGCGGAAAACCGCTGAATGAATGGAAGCAATGGGTTGCGAAGGCAAAGAGTTACTCAGGCGCCCCATACATCACTTTTTCAGAGAAGCCCTCCTACATAGAAGGAACCACAAAAGTAAAAGCCAAACTGAAATTCAGTCTTCTTTACGGGACTGAAGACGTCTCCCCGAGAAGTCTGCGCACGCTTTACCCTGCTCTGATCGGCAACTATGAATTAGCAGCAGCGGATACCGAAAAAGAGCAAACCGCAAGCGTCCCCCTTAAGCTGAATGTTTATGATGAATATTTAAAATGGGAGGAAATCAAGCCTGCCATTGATCAAATCAGCAAAGAAGCCATTAATGGACGCTTCGTCTCCTATCAAAACCTCGGAAATTCGGTCGAGGGCAGACCGATGCATTTTATGGTCCTGGCTAAGGACAAAGCCTCTGTAGACCAGTATTTGAATGAGATTGCCAGCCAAAAACTTGAAGATCCCATGGACTTAAAAGAACAAATTGAAAAAGGAAAGCTGAAGGATTACAAAGTCCCGATTTGGATTAACAATATTCATCCGGACGAATCTCCGGGTGTAGACGCGATCATCGAGCTGTACCGGATTTTTGCCACTAAAGAGAACAGAGCCTTTAAAACGACCGGAAGCAGCGGGGAAGAAAAAGAAGTCCGCCTCGATATCGATGAGGTTCTCGATAACGCCATTTTCCTTTTCAACTTCACCCAAAATCCGGATGGCCGTGTCCACAACACCCGTCAAAACGCGAACGGATTTGACCTGAATCGGGATAATACGTACCAGACACAAATTGAAACACAGCATCTATCAAAGGCCATGGCTAAATGGTCACCTATATCCATGCTGGACTTTCATGGTTTTTATGACGAATTTGTCATCGAGCCATGTACCCCTCCCCACAATCCAAACTATGAGTATGATTTGCTGATGGATGGAATGCTTGAACAAGCCGAGGAAATGGGAAAAGCAGGGATCGCGAATACGAAATATGACAGCTACCTCATCCCGCTGAATGACTGGCCGAGCGGCTTTGATGATGCGACCCCTTCCTATACGTCGACCTATTCCATGTTTCACGGAGCAATGGGCCATACAGTGGAAATCCCGGACATTAATTCTGAGTCCTATGACGCTCTGGTAAACGCCGGCCTGGGTGCTGCCAAATATGTCTCCGACAACAAGGAGAAACTGTTCAGCAGCCAGCTGGATGTATACGCCCGGGGTGTACAGGGTATTGATGACCGCGCAGTGGATAAGTGGTTTGTCAATCCTGAAGGAGAAGCGATCGGCCGTGACCGCAGGAACAACGAGAGCTTTTTCCCTGATTATTACGTTATTCCCGTGGACCGGAAGCTTCAA
Source organism: Metabacillus sp. 84 (assembly GCF_050107715.1). Taxonomy (NCBI): domain Bacteria; kingdom Bacillati; phylum Bacillota; class Bacilli; order Caryophanales; family Bacillaceae; genus Metabacillus; species Metabacillus sp. 84. The sequence continues at coordinate 359,194 of NZ_JBNILN010000001.1, forward strand.
AAGAATGTGATGGAAGCGCACAACATGGCCGAGTATTTGATTCGCAACGGCATTGAAGTGAGCCAGTCTGTCAAAAAAATCAAAGTCGGCAAGCAATCGTATCCTGAAGGCTCCTATGTCATTGATATGAAGCAGGCGAAGCGGGGCTTCGTCAATGCCGTCCTTTATGATGGCGAAGATTTATCTGAATGGGACGAAATGTATGCAGAAGTGATCAATAACTTCCACGACCTCCGCGGCTTCACACGGATGGAGGTTAGATCCGAAGATGCCTTCAGCAGCAAAATGAAGCCAGTGAAAAAGGTAAAAGCTCCAAAAACAGAATTAAAGGGCAATACCGAGTATTTTGTTATCAAAAACGTGAACAATGAAGCTGTGAAAGCAGTAAATGAACTGCTGAAAAACAAGAAACCGGTCCAGCAGATACTAGAACCGGAAAAAGGATATGAAACGGGTGACTTTCTCGTTCTCACTAAAGATCTGGATGCAATCAGGAAAAAATATTATTTGGAAACCACTCCTTATACTGGAACAGGCAGCAAAAAACCGCTTAAGCAGCCGAAAGTATTCGCTGCCGGTTCAGCGGCATCCAAATACGTCCTTAGGCAATTAGGTTTTGAGTCTGCAGCAAGCGAAGCGGAAGCGGACGTGATCGTAGACGATGCAGGGCTCGGAAATAAAACACTCATTCAAAATGGAAAACCGTATATCGGAATCGGAAGCAGCTCCTTAAATTTTGTTGAAAAAGAGAACCTTTTACCAGGCTTCGATTATTCAACGACCACCGGGTCCCGCGCTTATCATGAAGGACTGCTCTGGACAGATGTCGCAGCAGGACAGCTGCTCACAAGCGGATACAGCAACAAGGAAAAATTGTACATTGCAAGCGGCTCTTATATGAAAGCTGTACCGGAAGATGCATCCGTGCTTGCCCGGGTTTCAAAACAGGACGACTTTTTCGTAAGCGGCTGGTGGCCGAATCACCACTCGTTAAAGGGGCAGGCTATAGCGATCTCAAAAGACAGCATCACTCTCTTTTCAACGGACCTGACGAACAAAGCACATCCGCAGTATAGCTACCGGCTGCTGGCGAACTCCATTTACGCCGCCGGGAAATAAGCGGCATAACGGACCGGAGTGGTCTCTGTCCTCACTCTGATAAAGTGCTAAAGCTCCGGCACTATGCTCCCCCTCAATTGAGGGGTCTGGCCCTCACTCTGATAAAGTGCTAAAGCTCCGGCACTATGCTCCCCCTCCCTTGTGCCGCAAGGCTTTGGGAGCATAGGTCTCCGTCCCGCTATGCGTTAAAGCGGGGCGGGTCTGGCACGGGGCCTGTCCCGCTGTCCACTGCCGTACTAAAGCTCCGGCACCTGATCCTCTAGCCCTTGCTGCATAAGGCTCGACCGGGGCATGTCTCTGTCCCCCGACCCTTTAGAGCAATAAAGCTCCGGCACCGATGGCTATCTTCATCCTAGAAACTAGGAACATACTAAAAGAACCCTCTGCGAAGGAGGTTCTTTGTATAGATTAAAAGAACAAGTCATAGATCAGGTACATAATCGCTGCGAGCAATGCAGAAATCGGAAGAGTGATGATCCAAGTGATCAGCATCATGCGCGCGGTTCCCCATTTTACCCCTTTAACCCGATGTGCAGATCCTACTCCAAGAATCGATGAGGATATAACATGGGTAGTACTGACCGGGAGGTGAAGGTATGTAGCTCCAAAGATGATGGCCGCTGAGGTTAAATCGGCTGCAACTCCATTCACCGGACGGATTTTCATAATTTTCCCGCCAACTGTTTTGACGATTTTCCAGCCTCCTGCGGAAGTACCGATCCCCATTGCGACCGCGCAGGAGAATTGCACCCATAGCGGGATGGTACCCGGACGGGTATGAAATCCATTGGCAATAAGGGCAAGCGTGATAATCCCCATCGCCTTTTGGGCATCGTTCGTGCCATGCGAATAGGCTTGAAGAGCTGCTGTTGCAATTTGAATGCGGCGGAAGCGGCTGTTGGTTTTGGTCAGCTGATGATTTTTCCTAAAGACGGCCTTGAAGATGCTGTAAACGACAAATCCGATTCCGAAAGCCAATAGCGGTGAGATAATCAGCGCCTGGATAATTTTAATAAAACCTGCCCAGTTTAATGCGCCCAGCCCCGCCACTGCTATTACAGCGCCGGCGATCGAGCCGATCAGGGCATGGGAAGAACTGCTTGGTACTCCGTAATACCAGGTAATTAAATTCCAGGCTATAGCGGCTGTCAAGGCAGCAAGGATGACGATGGATCCATTTTGAAGCGTGAATGGGTCCACAATATCCTTTGTAATCGTTTTGGCCACTCCCGTAAAAGTCATTGCCCCGATAAAGTTCATGACCGCCGCCAGAATAATTGCGTGGTGGGGTTTTAGAGCTTTTGTGGAAACCGATGTGGCAATGGCGTTTGCTGTGTCATGAAACCCGTTAATAAAATCGAATACCAAGGCTCCGATTACGATAAGGATGGTAATGACTAAGGCCATTTCCAAAGGATCAGCCCGCCCTTACGCGTTTTTTATGATGATGGTTTCAAGTGTGTTGGCAACTTCCTGACAGGTGTCAGCGATTTCCTCCATCGTTTCCAATATCTCTTTATGCTGGATGAGTTTAATCGGATTTTCCCTTTCCACAGCAAATAGATTCTTCACTGAAGTGCGAAGAAGGTTATCACAATTCGACTCTATTTCTTTTATGCGGATGGAGCGCGCGCGTACAAGCTCCAGCTTGCGTTCGGAAAGCAAGTAGATGGCTTTTGAAATTTCTATAACGGCTTCATTCAGCAGGGCGGCAAATTTTCTCATATGATCTGTAGGCTGAGTCACAGAATACATTTCGAATAAAGCTGCAGCCTGCTCAAATCCGTCGATTACATCATCCAGAATCAAAGCCAGCTGGAGGATGTCTTCACGTTCAATCGGTGTTATGAAGGCTTGGTTTAACTCTTTATTGAGGGTATGAACCAGGGTATCCCCTTTAGTTTCATAATCCTTCACAGTTTTAAAAAACTCTTTTAAATCATGGGCATTTGAGATTTTATATGTGACGAAGTATTCAGAAGCTGTTTTCATGTTTTCCGAAATATCAATCAGCATATCTGAAAACTTGTCCTTCTTTTTTGAGAAAACCATTTCTCGATCCCTCCACGGAGCCAGTTATTTATATCTATTAATTTTGCATCCTTAGGCAATAAATAAATTTGCCGAATCACGAAACAGATCCCTTTAACTTTTTTAAACTCGTAATATTAACAATCGTTGGTTTGAATATTTATTTTCTCTAAACGATGTTTCCTCTTTTCTCAGGATTAGCAACCCGATAACTTATTATATTTAACCCCTGTCTAATCTATTCTGGTACCGCTAAAATGCGTTCTTATTCCCTGTTCATGACAAAAACCCCGGACTGCGCTCGGCGATCCGGGGTTTCGATTTTACTCTCTATTCTTTCACAGATCCGGATGTGAGTCCGGAAACAATTCTCCGCTGGAAAAGCAGCACGAGAATGACAAGCGGAATCGTTACGATCACTGTTGCAGCGGAGATCTCACCCCATGGAATCGAGAACTGCCCCTGGAACAATGCAATCCCGACGGGGACGGTTTTGTACGCCTGATCGGTGTTGATGGTCAGAGCGAACAGGAACTCGTTCCAGGCTGCGATAAATACGAGAATGGCCGTCGTAAACAAGCCTGGTGCAGCCAGAGGGAAAATGACTCTCCAAAACGTCTGCATAATGGTTGCTCCATCCATTTTTGCTGCTTCTTCCAGTTCAAAAGGAATTTTTCTAAAGAAGGTAACAAGCAGCCAGATGGAAAGCGGTAAAGCAATCGTTGTGTAAGGGATGATCAATCCAAGGTAGGAGTTGGTCAGCCCTAAATTTTTCAAAATGATATAGATCGGTGATATCGTTGCAATCTGGGGAAACATGGTAACGGATAACACGAGTCCGAGAATGACTGTTTTCCCTTTGAACTTCAGCCTTGCGATCGCATAGGCGGCAAAGGAAGCGACAAAAACGGTGTAAATTGTTGTGCTGATGGCCACCACAAAGCTATTCCACAAATACTTTAAAAACGGAAAATCCACGAATACGGAAACATAGTTTCTAAAGGTTGGATTGTCTGTAAAAGGAGTAAAGGCTTTCTCGCCGAACAATTCCGTTGCCGGTTTTACGGATGCGAGCAGGATCCATAGAAACGGGAACATGACCACAAATACAAACACCGCCAAAAACACGTAGAAAAGGATACCTGGTTTTTTATTCATCTGTTTTTCCCTCCTACTTCCCTGGTCCGTCGTTTAATAAATCTCTTCCGAGGAAACGAATGAATATCATTGAAATAATCGCGACACAGATAAATACTATGACGGAAATCGCGGAGCCTTCTCCAAAGTTCTGCTGGTTAAACATATACTTGTAGGCAAGCAATGAAATTGTTTCAGTGGAGTTCGCCGGTCCTCCCCCGGTCAGAACGAAAATCAAGTCGAATACCCGGAATGCATCCAGCGTACGGAACAGCAGGGCAACGAGAAGACTTGATTTAAGCAAAGGGAGCGTGATGCTCGTAAACTGCTTCCATTTAGATGCTCCGTCAATCGATGCTGCTTCATACAGCGAGCCTGGAATCGTCTGCAATCCTGCGAGGAGCAGCAATGCCATGTAAGGTGTCGTTTTCCACACGTCCGTAAAAATGACCGAAAACATGGCGCCTGTATTCGTTGTAAGCAGGTAGGCCATTTTATCCACTAATCCGACTTCTTCAAAGATTTTCGCGATGATCCCGTTTTGACCATCGTACAGGAATTTCCACATCAGGGCTGATACAGCGGTTGGGATCGCCCACGGAATCAAAATCGTTGCCCGGATGAGTCCTCTTCCGAAGAAGGCTTTGTTGATTAAAAGAGCAATCGCAAGACCGATGACCAGCTCAAACCCGACAGAGACGATGGTAAATACCATTGTATTGCTAAGGGCTTTCCACATTCTTGCATCGGTTAGATTATCGGCGTAATGCTGAAACCCGATAAAATTCGGCTGCCGGATTGGATCCTTCAGTCCATTCGCAAGTCCAGTAATCGTTTTTTCATCTTCCAGTTCAAGGTTTTTCAGCGTTTCTTCCGCTTCCTTGGACTCTTTGAGAATGTCCTTGGCTAGCGCTTCATCTATCTTAACAACTGCTGTATCTTCCTCTACTTTTTCAAAGTTCATCAATTTGTCGTTCACAAGGTCATAGTTCTTTTTAATATCCGGATTATCCTGCAGCCGCTTGTCCAGCGCAGTCAAATCCTCCTTGACAGCCGTCAGCTCTTCCTGGGGATTCGCCCCGATTTCCTTATCGATCCCGCTGATCAGAAAAGGATACGTATCCAAATATCTTGAGAGATCGATTTCATAGCTTAAGTGAGTTTCGGATTTAGCCGGATCACTGAGCTTTAAGTCAAACATACTGTAATAGAATGATTGCAATACAGGCCAGATGGCAATGGCCAGAATGAGAATCAGCGATGGCGCGATCAGCGTATACGCTACAAGCCGTTCGGGATTTTTTTTCTTCCTGTGCTTCGGTTTTTTAGGTGCATGGGCAGAAGTCGATGTTTTCGTTTCCATTCTCTCACTCCCTTATGGTAGATCCGGCGGCCGTACAGCCATAATGTCAATCAGCAGTGCTGCTCTCGATCTGCTGTCTTAGATAAAAAGCGCCATTGCCCTTCATACAGGGCAAAGGCGCGCCTCAAATCCATTAAACGTTATTTTACTTGACCTTTCATATCTGTTTCCATTTTTTGGGCAGCTTCCTCCACCGTCATGTCGCCTGCGATTGCCTTGGAAACGTTGATCTGAATGATTTCAGAGATTTCCTGGTAGTTAGCTGCAACCGGACGCGGTACTGCCGCCATTAAGCCTTCTTGGAAATTTTTATCTCCAAATGTAGGATTTGCTTCAAGCACTTCTTTATCTTCAAAAAGCTTGTTGATGGTTGGAGCGTGTCCGCCATGGATGGCATCGATTTTTTGTCCTTCTTCTCCTGCCATAAACTTAAGGAATTCCCAAGCTTCTTTCGGATGCTCAGAGTTTTTGTTGATTCCTGCCTGCCAGCCGCCAAGTGCTGCTGCAGAGCCTTTATCCCCTGACGGAAGCGGAGCAATTGCTACTTTACCGGCGATTTTTGACTTTTCCTCATCGTTGGCACTTGCGTACTCATATGGCCAGTTGCGCAGGAACGCGGTTTGGCCTTCAATGAACGCCTGGTCGGATTCAATCTCTGTAAATGTAGTCAGGTTCTCCGGTACAAAGTCAGATTTCGCAACTTCTACTAGTTTGGAAAGACCTTTAATGGTTTCAGGGCTGTTAACGACGACTTCGTTCTTTTCGTTAATAAATTCTCCCCCGTAAGCTGCCACGAATTCGATTGCGTTACAAACAAGTCCTTCATATTGCTTCGCCTGCATCACATAACCGAATTTCGTTCCGCCCTCGCCCTTTTTAGCGGCTGCCTGCTCGATCAGCTCATCCCATGTTTCAGGAACTTCTTCTTCACTCACAAGATCCGTGCGGTAAAACAAGAGTCCTGCATCAACGAATTTAGGAAGCGCCCACTGCTTGCCGTTGAATTGAGAGGCAGCAAGTGCTCCTTCGTTGTACTCGCTCAAGTCAATTCCATCCTGCTGGATGTAGCGGTCCAGCGGAAGAACGTAATCGGCTTGTGCAAACTCAGCCGGCCAGACTACATCCATATCAAACACGTCAATTTCAGAGGAGTTTGCATTGAATGCGGTTACATAAGCATCATGCTGGGCTCCTGAATCAGCTGGCATTTCACGGAATTCAACATCAATATTTGGATGTTTCTTTTCAAATGCTTCAACCATCTTCGTGGTACCTTGTGTAACATCCTTACCCCGGGCATACGTAATGGTTACTTTTTCGCCTTTGCTGCCTTCTTTTTCTTTTGAATCCGATTCACCTGAAGATTGATTAGAGGCACAGCCTGTTAATGCCAGTGAAAGAGTAAGGGCTGCAGCAGCAGCAAAACGTGTCTTTTTCATTTTCATCTTCATTACCCCTTTTAATTTTTTTAATAGGATCTTCTTTCGCCGATTCCCCCGTAAGTGTTATTGAGGGGATGAAAACAGATAGTTTGTAAGCCCTTTCATTAATGCGCGCTAGGTAGAAGCTCTTTCCACAATTTCAAGCTGGAGAGGATTTTCCGGAAGATCAGGGGCCTCTTCAGGGGGCAGCAGGAGATTCAGCAGCAGCTTCATAGCCCTTTCCCCTATTTCATAAGAGGGCTGGCGGATGGTTGTCAGCTGCGGAAGCGTCATTTCCGCGATCGGCTGGTCATCAAAACCGATAACCGCCAAATCCTCCGGAACTCTGAATCCCAGCTGTTTGGCCTCGTAAACAATCCCGGCCGCGACCTGATCACTCCCTGTGAAAATTGCGCTTGGACGATCTGCCATCGCCGCGATTCTTCTCATCACTTCTTTGCCGTCATGGTAATCCGCCGCTATCCTGAACGCCCATTCATCATGAGCCGGAAGATGGAACTCCTCCATGGCAAGCCTGTATCCCGCTTCCCTTGCTTTTGAAATAAAGCTGTGGAAGCTCCCTTGGCAAAACGCAATTTTTTTATGGCCTTTTTCAATCAGATGCCTTGTCCCTATATAGCCTCCGTAAACTTGATCAAGACGGACATTTGGAGTTTTTGATGCATGGTCATACTCATTGCACATGACAACCGGTCCGTATGATGCATAATCCTGAATAGACTCCCAGGGGTTTTCAAGAGAAGTAAGAATAATTCCATCCACTTGCTTAGACTTTACTAGATTAAAAAACTTCATCTCTGTCTTTTGGTCATATCTGGTCTGGCATACCAGCAGCCGGAACCCGTTCTCAGTTGCCACTGTATCAATACCCTCGAGCAAATACGAAAAAAATGGATTCGTGAGCATTGGAATAAATACAGCAACGGTATCCGTCTTTTGGCTTCTCAGATTTTGAGCAGAAGAGTTTGGATAGTAATTCAGCTTCTTCATCGCTTCCTCTACTAATCTCTTCTTCTCATCCGACACATAGGGATAATTATTCATAACCCTTGATACGGTTGACCGTGATAATCCTGCAAGATTTGCAACATCCGTAATAGTTGCCAATCGAGATCCCCCTTATCCATTCCCCCCTTGTTTCTGAAATCGATCTTTGAAATCGTTTTCAAAAAAATTGTATATGAAACTTCAGAAAATTACAATACAAAATTCGGGAATTTCCCAAGAATTTTATCAAGATTAGCACAAAAGCTGGATGGGTCGGCACCATCCTGCTTTGAAACTTGAAATCGGCGGGGTCTGACCCCACTTTCACTACAGGATGAAAGCTCCGGCACTCTTCCCTTGAACCTCTGGCGGACAGCGGATGGCGGAGTCATGTCTCTGTCCCCCGCTGCGGTGAAGCAGCAGGGGACAGGCACCGTGCCTGGCCCCAATTTCGCTAATGTGTGAAAGCTCCTGCACCTCATTCGCAGCGCCTTGTTACACAAGGCCTTGCCAATCGCTGCCTCTGTCCCTCACCCCTTTACAGCACGAAAGCTCCGGCACCACCTCCTGAACCCCTTTATCAAAAACATCCGACAAAAAAAGACTGGCTCCTATAGAGGAAGCACTTTCCTCATGGGCCAGTCTCTAAACTTTATTCTCCGCCGCCGTTCAGTCCTTCTTCAATAAGAGGCTGAACTTTGCTGCTGTATAGAAAACCGAAGTGATCAATCCCGCTGATTTGGATGTTTTTTGCTCCATCCAGCTTGGATAGTCGGTTGTTTACGATAAAATCTGTTTTGCTGTAGATGGAGGTGTACGAAACCTGTTCCGGGGCTTCACTCGCTGCAAGGCGATTAGGGGCGCCGAGTGTGACGATGTCTTCCACGTTTTCAGCGCCGTCAAGGTTTGCTGCGTAGTGCAGAGCGTTCATGCCGCCTGCACTGTGGCCAACAATGTCCACTTTGCTTTTCCCGGTCTCCTGTTTCACTTTTTCAACAAACTCAGCCAGCTGTTTGCCATTCGTTCGATTGTTTCCTGTTTTATCCTTCATTTCAATGGCATAGAGCTCGTCCCGGTCCCAGCCGTTTTTCACCAGTCTGTTTTCGATTATTGTGAAGCTATGACCGATCCCGCCTGCTCCATGAATAAAAATGACCGGATCGCGTTCCGATGCAGCAGCCTTTGAAGGGGCAGGATTAAGGGCACTTAGAGACAGAATACATGCAGATGTGATGCCGAATGTTACGGCCTTCTTCCAGTTTTTCATGGTGTCCTCCTTTTGAATCGTGGGTAATTGCCTGCTTCTATGGTCATACATTATGGACGTCTGTTCAAGCGGCAATATTTACTAACCCCCGTTCAAGAAAGATCGGACTCCCGGAAAAAGCTACGCTGCCCCTGATTGCTTAACGAGCGCGAACTTTTCCCATTTCCTGCTTTTCCATCTAAAAAACATAATAACCGCGCGGGTCCATTCATCTGCAGCTATCGCCAGCCAAATTCCCGCGAGTCCCATATCCAGCTGGAAGACTAAGAAATAGCCAAGAGGCACGCTCATTCCAACCATTGAAATCATTCCCATCCATACCGGGAATTGGGCATCGCCTGCAGCTCTTAATGAATTGATCAGGACAATGTTCATCGTCCTCCCTGTTTCCAGAACGACACTGAGCAGCAGGACACTTGCACCGAGCTGAATGATCTCTTCGTTATCCGTAAACATCTTCATGAGCGGGTAACGAAGCAGGATGACGACTCCAACCATACCCAGTGTAACGACACTGGCCCATTTAACGCTTTTCCATACCTGCCCGTAAGCGGAGTCATTTTGACCGCCTCCGACAAATCTTCCGACCAATATCGCTGTCCCCATACCGACGGCTATGGCAAAAAGGAATATGAACATCGATAAATTGGTTGCGTATTGCCTCGCTGCAAGGGAGGAGGCTCCGAGAAACGTCGCATAATACAGGAAAACGATTTGGCATGCCTGGTACATGACTTGTTCAAAGGCTGAGGGAAGGCCTATTTTAAATATTTTTAATACATATTCTTTTGAGAATGAAATGTAATCCTGTATTTTAATACGGACGTCCATGATCCTGTACAGGAGCCAGAAAAAGACGGTCAATGCTGCGAACCGGCTGACAGCAGAAGAAATAGCCGCTCCCTCCACTCCCATTTCCGGAAAACCGAAGGTGCCGAAAATCAGCAAATAGTTACCCGCAATGTGAAGCACGTTCATTCCGAGTGAGACGAGCATGGCTTCTTTTGTAAAACCGTGAACTCGGATAATGGCTGCGAGTGAATTGATAATGGCCTGAAGGAAAATAGCCCCGCCGACTATATGCAAATAATTTTGAGCATTGTTCAGTACATCACCTTGCAGATTGAGAGCCTGGAGCATACTGCTGCTGAAAAAGAGAAAGCATGCACTAATGATAAGCCCGGCAGCGAGATTGAGCACAACGGCCAAAGCCGATATTTTTGCAGCCTCTTCAAATCTTTTCGAGCCAAGGTATTGTGCGACTACAATCGAGGCCCCGTTCCCGATGACCTCCAGGATTAGAATGGCAATGTGCAAATACTGGTTAGCGGCACCGACACCTGCAACAGCATCATCCGAGATGGCGCTGAGCATAAAGGTATCCGCGATTCCCATAAGCATAAATAAAAAAACTTCCAGAAAAATCGGCCAAGTCAGGACAAAGAGAGACCATTCCTTCGCCGGCTTTTTGTTCACTCCTGCATCCTTCTGCAAGTTCATGCTGTCACCTTCTTTACCCAATTGGAAATGTTAAACAAACAGTATCGTATCACAGTTTCTTTCTATCCGGCACTTCTTTTTTATCATTTTTTATTTTTGAAGCGAAGGAATCATGTCTGGTAAGGAAAAGACCCGCTGCATGCGGGTCTTTTAGGCCTGTTACTTGTATTCAGAAACCTTTATGCTTTTCACGGTTTTATTGCCGCTCTCATCTATTGCTGTTGCAATGATGCTCCAGCCGGTCTTTTGAGGAGGAATCTCTGCTGCAAATTTCCCTCTTATGTTTACTTGAGCTTTGTATGTTTTTGTTCCGGTGAAAATATAAACAGCTGCACCTGCTTCAGTTCTCCCTTTGACCTGTCTGTCATTTTTACTGATGCTCTTAAGGGTCAGTTCAGGCGCCATTGTATCAGGTACAAATGGAGCAGTTCCCATTTGGTTAACGGCGACCGTTCCGCTGACTTCGTGGCCTGCAAGAATCAGCTGGCGTTTCGTCGGGCAAAGGGAGGTTCGTAAAGCCATTTGCTGCCGCTGTTTTATTAGGTCCCATGCTTATTCCATCTTTCCAATCAGGATCTGCAAGTGAAGACCAAACGTTCCAAAAGACCATTGATATTTCTAAAATTACCGGATACAGCACCGGTGCTTCAGACGAAGAAGGCGAGATTGGTGAAATTGCAAAATACAGTCCGGACAATCAAAAATTTTACTTAGTAAACGGTAAAACACAAACGGTCGATATTGTAAGCTTAAGCGGTTCTTATACAGTAATTTGTCATTAAGTGTAAGAAGGGAATATGGACATTCAGCCACAAACAGGTTAAAGATTTGTAAACCTTACCAAACAACGAAAAAAAAATGGAAGCGCCCTCGGCACTCCCAATCTTCTAGTTCGCTGTTTCCAGCCCCAGCGGCAGGCCAATCCTTTCAAACCTCTCCACAACAGCGGGAAGATCCTGCCTGGAAATGTAGTTCAGGTGAATATTAAAGGCAGGAAAGCCGGTGCTTTTATTGATCTTTACCGCTCTCTTAAGATTGGGGGGAATCTTTTCCAGCTGCTTCTCTTCATTCTTCAGCACAATCCCGATAAAATTTTGTCCATTAATAGAGTAAGGGATGACCCCGTCGATATCTGCTAAAGAAAAACGCAAATGCTGCTGAGGATATGGAGATATAGTAATGCTCTCCTCATCAAAAATGAGGTACGGCAGCTTGGCGTTTATACGGGAAATAACTTTTACTGACCCCCAAACAACAGCCGCTACAACAAAAATCGAAAGGATAACAATATACAATTCTATCGAGCTTTGATCCATTGCATAAAAGACAATCGGTATCATAAATCCAATAGCCAAAATCACCATTAACGAAAAAAACAACCAAAGCTTTTTCTTATTTTCATAAATCTCCAGCCTATTCACCAGCCATCCCTCACCATTCTAAAATATGATTACCTGCCTTATTTACCCATATAAACTCCAAATCTAACCTTTTTTTAGGCGATTTACCTTATAATTTCCTCGACGGGGATACTATCAGTTTTTATTAAGACCAGCGGATGAAGTCTTATAGTGGGAGAGGTATAAATGAGTGTAAATACAGAGTGGAAAGAAAATCGAATCGCCTCAGCTCACCGCGGAAAACCCAATGGTTATAACAGAAATGCGCAGCGGTTCTGCAGTGATTGGGGACACTCAGTTTCTGCCGGGTTATTGTGTGCTTTTTCCCTTCAAAGAGTTTCACACACTCGTAGAACTTCGTTTCACCCAGCGGAGTGAATACCTGTTAGACTTGAGTTAAGTCGGAGAAGCCATCCAAAAAGTGTGCACTCCAATAAGAGTAAATGATTCTATTTACGGAAATACAGATGCCTATTTGCATGCCCATGTGTTTCCCAGGTATCATTGGGAGCCCGAAGAACGAATTCCTTACCCTGTCTGGCAGTATCCAGCTTAAAAGTCGCGGAATTCCGAACACGGAGAAATGAAAGAGAAATCATCCTCTTCCATTTACCAGTTAATGGAAATGACAAAAAAGGCCTGCCCAAAGCGTTAGTGGGACAGGCCTTGAATCTTTATGCTGTTTTCTTTTCCAGCTCCTGATGCTTCTTTTTCAGCGGAACCCCGTTAAAGAGGAGACGCAAATATTGGTTTCTGCGGATAATGGCCCCTATCAGCAAGCTGCCGGTCACACCGATTAAAAATGCAACGCCCCAGTTAACCGTAATGGACTGCGGGTACCTCTCATTAAACAGGGTAAGAAAATAAAAGATGAACCCGACGTGGAATAACAGCAGATTAATAGAATTACGGCCAATATAGCTAAGGACGAATGTAATAATTTTGCTTTTAGTAAAGAGACGGGTAATAAAGAAGACGATAAAGGCTCCTGTCACGCCATTTAAATAAAACAAAAAGAGATTGCCGTATTTACGATAGTTCATGTCAGCAAAGTCATTCATTCCGCTTGTAAAAGGATAAATACAAATTGACAGCAGGATCAAAGAATAATAAAGCTTGGGATTTGAAAAGAACTGAACCCGTTTCAGCTCATTTCCGATAAAGAGGAAAAACATCGCAACCATTGCGAGATCCATATTCCAAGGGAGGAATACACTTTTCCCAATCCATGCACCCGCAGCACCTGCAGCTGCAAAAATGACGAACTTAAGGACAAACGGTCTCCCGTGGAGCAGCCTTGCCATCAGCAAATAGAAAAGCTCCGTCATAAAAAGACAGATGAGGAACCAGGCCGGCCCATCAACGACGAGATATTTTCCATTGCCGTTAAAGATACCGAACAGCAGAAAAGATAAATCGGCCCCTTTATCTATTTGATAAAACTTCTCCATCCCAATCCGCATGCCTAAAAGCAAAAAGCACGCAGAGAAATAGGGCAAAACCAGCCTCATCAGCCTATTTTTAAAAAAGAGCTTCACGTCACTTTCATATTTTACAAGGCTGAACAAATACCCTGACACAATAAAAAAGAGCGGCATTCTAAAATGTGAAAAGAAAACATCATATCGATCAGGCATGGCTGTATGGCCAAGCACGACAAGTGAGATCGTAATCCCCCTGATTATATCTAATTCAGCCACACGTTTTTTCTTTTGGCTCATCATAAAGCTCCTATCTATTAAATCGACTGATCACCAAGTATTAGTCTACCAAAGTTAGTGAGGGATTTCATTGTGAATTACAGGATATTTCATGAGCTTTTACTGGAGAGCGAAACGAGCAGGACGAAAGGGACCGCCAAATCAGAAAAACCAAAAAAAAACGGGGAAATGTAACTCCCCGAATAGTTTAAGAATTATACCGCATCCAGACTCTTTATCCGCGGCTGTTCCACAAACAGCAGACCAAGCTCATGGTGATCCCCTTCGTATGTAGCACGCTGTTCGTAGCGGATTTCTCCATTGAGCCCAATCATTTCAAGCTTGCATAACGCTCTGTTTTTTTGCAGCGCCTCATAAAATTCTCCGGTGTTTTTAACAGGTGTTCCGTTCACCTTAATAATGGTCTCACCAACTTTAAGGCCGATTTTGTCAGCTGGAGAGCCTGGCAGAATCCCTAAAATCATCAGTCCTCTGTCTTTTTTTGAGAAAAAGAAGGAGGCAGAGTCATCATTCATTTTCTGGCGGATAATCAGAAATGATCTTCCTGCCACCGCGCACAGGATGGAAACGAATGCGAGCGGCTGCCACCACACCGATGCACAGGCAATCACTAACGTAAGAAGCCCGAGCCAGATAATCCGTTTAGCGGAAACCTGAATGCTTTCTTTCGGAAGAGATCCTCTCACTGATTGGCGGAATCCAATTAAAAACGGCGCGATGATTAGAGAGAAGCTTTGTCCGTTCATTTCAAACACTGGCCACCATGAAAAAACAGAAGTCAGCGCTCCCCCCGGAACAAAAAAGATGACCGGGAGCATCCAGGTGCGGTTGGCGATGTGCCTCCCGATCGGCAGTCCTCTGCTGCTGACCATAATGGCCGGCGAAGTGCGTATATGGCCCGAGCGATATACCAATAAGCCTTCCGCCAACAGGAGAATTCCCGTCAGAATCGTAAGAGCAGAAAGATTCGTCTCTTCTATTCCTTCAAAAAAACGTAAAATGGCATCCGTTGGGAAGCTTGGAAGGATGACAGCGGCAGCAAAAGCAATTCCCATTGTAAAGGCCGCTGACAGCAGCTGAACTTTAAAGAATAGACTTAATCCCGCTGCCGCAATTCCCGCTGCAATCAGCAGGCCGAAGGGGAGTGACAGCCCTGTAAGGATTATGACGGCTGAAACCATCAATCCTATAAACAGTCCCTTCGTAAAAGTAAATTTCAGGTCATCGTAAATATCTTCTACCTTTGTATGAAAGGCTGCACGCTCCCGTTTGACACGAAGGGTCCCTAAAAAGAGGCTGTACAGCACTATGTAATACACAAGCGGATGCAGGAAAAAACGTCCTGCCCCTTTTAGCAATTCTATCGTCCAATCCATATAGGATCCACCATCCCGGCCGGCGGTACACCGGCAGTATTCCGTACACATTCATCCTGAACGTATCTATCTATTCCTTATTCTATCAAATGTTGAATGGAATGAATATGTTACGGAACCGGTTTTTTGAAGCGATTATTTAAGGTTGCCCCAAAGGGATGAATTAGATAGCGAAAAATCCAGCAGCGGCGCTTCAATTTTTATATGTAACGTATCTTCGAGCAGCTGCATAGATCGTTTAATGTCGCTGAGACCGAGAGACAGCCTTTTGTAATTGGCCGTTAAATACTTGAAGTACTCCTCTATGATCTCCTCTTCAATTTCTCTCATTTCTTTCACTTCCGTGTAATTAGCCAGATACATGCAAAAAAGATGCAGCCATTTTGAAATCTTGGCATTTGAAACAAGTGATGGCTGCAGCTGGCCCTTTAACTCTTTCATCAGCTTGCGGTATATTTGTTCTCTCATCACACTAGCCCTTTTCAATGATAAACCCCCAATATCGTGTGTTGTAGAACAGCGTCTCCTTCCATAGTAAATACAAATTCCAGGTTCAACAACTTTCGAAAGATGCATTTTTTATGTAAAAGCGCCTAAAATACGGCATGTAAGGCAATTATAACTAGGAAAAAATGGATTAAACAATTCTTCCCTCTTAAATATGTTTCGTAAGTATGACATATTTTACGATTTTTACATGTTTAACAGGTCTTTTGTTGCCGGCTTCTTTCCAGCTGCTATTCTTTATCCGCCAGAGTAATGTCTTCCATGTGTCAGAATCTGTGACTTGCTTACCGGTCAGCAACTCCCACCTGTACTATGGCCATGCAAAAACGAGCAGGCATCAGCCTGCTCGTTTAAGATTTCATCATTTAGAATAAAACCTTCATTGCTGCTTGAAGCTGTCGGTCCTCTTCTTTGTTTAGACGTTTCAGTGCCGCGGTTTCATTAATTTTTGAAACGGTTTTTTCATCCAATATTCCAGAGGCCGCTAATCCATTCTTTTTCTGGAATAGCTGAACAGCTGCTTTTGTGGAGCTGCTGAAGTACCCATCTGTCCGGCCGGGGTCAAACCCCAGTGCTTTGAGCAGTCCCTGGGCCAATTGAATCTGTTCCCCATTCGTATCCTGAGCAAGCGGTTTATCCGTTTGAATCGGAGCGGCGTAGTAGTATTCAGGCTGTCTGACCTCGACAGTTGGAGCGACACCCTTTTTATGGATCCAGTTTCCGTCCGGCGTAAGCCATTTGTAAAGCGTTAATTTGATATTGCTGCCATCTCCCATCGGCACAGCCTGCTGAACCGTTCCCTTGCCGAAGGACGTTTCACCGACAATTGGATATCCGCCGGCTTCCTTCAGAGCGCCAGCCAGAATCTCCGAAGCAGAAGCACTGCCTTTGTCAATAATTACACTGACAGGATAAGCTTTCTTTTCTTTAAGTGTCGAGAAATACTCCGTTTTTTCTCCAGAGCGTTCAGCAATTTGAATATATGGATGACCCTTTGTCACAAATTGCTTCAGAATCTCCTCAACACTTTGCAGATAGCCGCCTGGATTTCCTCTTACATCTAGGACAAGCCCTTGAATTTGCTTCGCTTCAAGATCCTTTAGCTGCTTAATAAAATCATCTGCTGTTTTCTCTGCAAAAGAGGTGATTTCCATGTAGCCCACTTTTTTGCCTTCATAGGTTTTCACTTCACTAAAAACGGTCTGAACCGGAATGGTGTCTCTTTTTACGGAAAAAGTTAAATTTCCCCTGGTTCCCGGACGGTTCACTTCGATTATGACATTTGTCCCTTTTTTTCCCCGAATCTTAAGCACCGTTTCATTTAAATCAAGATTCCTTATAGAGTCACCGTTAATGCGGATGATTTCATCATTAGGCTGCAGCCCTGCTTTTGCTGCCGGAGAACCTTTGAATGGGGAAACGATAATGATGTGATCATCGCGTTTTCCCACCTCAGCCCCAATCCCTTCAAAGGATGAGTCAAGCGAGTCTGAAAACTGCTTGGCTGTTTCTTTATCCATATAAACGGAATAGGGATCCTCGAGCTTTGAAAGCATGCCTTGAATGGCCCCTTCCATGAGTTCTTCCTGATCGATTTTCTCCACATATTTAGATGAGATCAGCTCGTATGCTTTTTTGATTTTTTCCATGCTCTCTGCAGCATCCGCATTGGTGTCAGCCGCCGGCTCTGCCGAGGCAGGCTCTGCATGAATCTTTTCAATTGCTGATGATTCTGCTTGCTTTTCCCTTTCGAGAAGCTCTATGCCGGCATACATACTTCCAGCTCCAGCCATCATGGCTGCCGCGAGCATTAGAGCGGTTATCTTCTGATTCATCCTGGTCCTCCTTCTGTCTGCCCTTAAACAAACGTTTCATTACATTTCGTACCGGTGCTCCTGATAGTATATGCAGGCTTGTACAAAACATGTAAAAATTGGGAGATGTTTAGAGTGCAGCGAATTGAGGAAATAAAAAACAGACGCCCTGTTAAAGGACGCCTGTCATTCTATCAGACCATTAAGGCAAATATTTTCTTGGGTTATCAGCGCTTCCTTTACCAGAGTATCCTCCTGGATGCACTTCAAAGTGAAGGTGAGTTCCTGTAGAACCTCCCGTTGTTCCCATGATTCCAATCTGCTGCCCCTGGCTGACAGATTGTCCGCTTCTGACATTCATTGAATCCAAGTGAGCATAGACCGTTGTATATATTTTCCCGTTAATGCTGTGAGTGATAAAGACAACATTTCCCCAGCTGCTGGAATAAGCTGCACGGACTACTGTACCTGATGCTGCTGCGCGAATTGGTACATTTCCATTTGCGATATCAATACCGCCATGGAGCTTCTTCTGGCCAGATATCGGATGCACACGCATGCCAAATTCAGAGGAATGTCTTCCCTGTGCGGGCCAAATGAACATACCATTTCCGCTCGGAGTTGGAGCTTGGGATGCTTTTGGAGCGGGTGCACTTGAAGAGCTGCCTGACGACCTGCTGTTTGACTGGCTGCTGCTGGAAGAACTGCTATTTCTTGCTTCCGCTGCTTTCTGTTCTGCTGCTTTTTGTGCGGCTGCTTTTTGTTCAGCTTCTTTTTTAGCTGCTGCTTCAGCTGCCGCTGCTTCGCGTTTGCGTCTCTCTTCTTCTTCTTTCGCACGCTGGATCTCCTGCTTAACAGCTGCCTCCTGATCCTGAAGGAATGCGGACTCATCTTCCAGCTCGTGCATTTCATGTTCAGTTTCTTTGTTTTGTTTTATAACTTCCTGCATCACAGAGTTTTTCTCTGCTGACTTTTTATTCAGTTCATCCTTCAGTCCTTCAAGCTCTGTTAAAGAATTCTCTAAAGATTGAAGGGTCGAATTTAGTTTTGCTTCTGTTTCCTCAAGTTTCTTTTTATCATCTTCATGTGCTTTTAAGATATCATTGTCAGCTCCAATAATCGTGGACACTGCGCCGACTCTTGAAATAAAGTCACCAAAGTCCTGAGCACCCAGAAGCACATCTAAATAGCTTCCCATGCCGCCATTTTCCTGCATTGCACGTGCGCGTTCCCTTACTATTTCATTTCTTTCTTTAATCCGCTGCTTAATTTCCTCAATTTCCGTTTTCAGGTCTTCTATGTCTTTTTTAGCCTGATCAACTTCGGTCTGCTTATCCCGGATTTTTGCGTTAGTTTCAGTCATTTCCGTATCAATTTGCTTGATTTCTGCGTTAAGCTCTTCTTGCTTCTTTGTTAATTCATCTATTTTCTTTTTCTTGCCTGAAAGGTCAGATTCGACCCCGGATTGCTTGTCTTGAATGTTTTTCTGTCTCTCTTCTAAAGTTTCTGCATGGACCCGATCGCTGCTAAGCGGTATTAGAACGCCATTTACCGTGACGATGGCAGCGACCCCAAAAGTTAAAAGCTTTCTTTTCACCTTGTTTTCCTCCCCTGTCTCTATGTAAGGCAGCGGCAGACTGGCCTTTGAAGCCAGTCCGGCCCTTTTTGCCTTATACTCTCAAAAACTTTCTTACGGACATCAGACTTCCCCATACTCCTATCAGCGCCCCGATAAGAAGCAGGATGAGGGATACCTGCCATACGAACGGATAGAACGGCAGCAGCTCGGCAAAAGAGTTGGCCAGCTGCGGTGCGGCCCATTCATATAAGCTGCTGTAGGCAAAGACGAGTATAACGATTGGAATGGCTGCTCCAAACGTTCCGAGCATTAGTCCTTCCAGGAAGAACGGCCAGCGGATAAACCAGTTCGTGGCCCCTACCAGTTTCATAATCTCAATTTCCCGCCTGCGGGCAAAGATTGTGATTTTAATAGTATTTGATATTAGGAACATCGCTGTAAAGACTAAGCCGATAATCAGCCCGATCCCAATATTTCTTGCTGTATTCAAACCGCTGAAGAGCTTTTTCACTTCATCCTTGCCGTAATTGACTTTATAGGCGCTGTCAAGTTCTTCGATCTGTTGAGCTATTTTTGCGGTTTCCTGAGGCTCTTCTGCTTTCACAATATAAGCATCTCTGAGCGGATTTCCCTGATCTCTCAGCTCCAGGGCTTCTCCCTGCTCGCCAAAGTTCTGCTGAATTTGGTCAAGCTCCTTTTCTTTTGATGAAAATTCAACACTGGCAATTCCATCTACACCGTTGATATCCGTTTCCAGCTTGGTTCGTTCCTCTTCGGAGGCTGTCTCATCCACCAGCACTTTGATCAGCACATCATTTTCGATGTTATTCGCAAAGTGGTTGAGGTTCATCATAATGACGAGGAAGGTTCCGACCAGTATAAGCGTGACAGCAACTGCACTTATGGATGCAAAGGACATCCATGCATTTCTGCCGAGGGATTTAAGACTTTCGCGGAAGTGACGGCCCAGGGTTTTAATCATAAATACCATACTCCCCTCTGGCCTCATCACGGACAATCTTTCCGTCTTCGACTGCAATGACCCTCTTTTTCATCGTATTGACAATTTCACGGTTGTGCGTCGCCATAACCACTGTCGTGCCGCGGTTATTAATTTCTTCAAACACATTCATGATCTCCCATGATGTATCAGGATCCAAATTTCCTGTAGGCTCATCCGCAATCACCACACCCGGGTTATTGACAATGGACCTTGCCAGAGAAATACGCTGCTGCTCTCCCCCTGAAAGTTCATCAGGAAAACTTCTGGCTTTATGTTTAAGCTGAACTAGATCCAGCACTTCCATTACGCGTTTTTTAATCGTTTTGCTGTTCTCGCCGATTACTTCCATAGCGAACGCAACATTTTCATAAACCGTCAATCTTGGCAAAAGCTTAAAGTCCTGGAAAACGACCCCGATGCTTCTTCGCAGGAAGGGGACCTTGCTTTCCTTCAGCTTTCCGAGATTCACTCCGTTTATGACTATTTTACCAGAGCTTGGCTTTTCCTCACGGTACATCATCTTGATGAAAGTAGATTTTCCGGCTCCACTTGGTCCGACTACATAAACGAATTCACCCTGGTTAATCTTCACATCAATTCCATTGATGGCGACTACACCGTTTGGGTATGTTTTAAATATCTTCTCCATTTCAATCATGCAAATCACCCAAAACTAGTTTTTTTGTATCATTTATTTCAACTGCGATTATTGTTGCTTATTGTCGATTGTATAAACATAGTCCTATTACCAAATCTTTTCTCACAACGTCCATTATAACACCAACATTCGCCAAAAATAGCCCCAATTATATTACATTTTCATTTCAAGGCTGTAAAAACAGTAATGTTTTTATTGAATTTGGGTATAGGTATTTGGAGGTTTCTACAGAAAGAAAGTTCCATATTTCGACATCCACTCTAAAAAACAAGAGATTCCCGGGTCGGGAATCTCTTATTTTTTTTCAGCAAGCCATTCTGCCACTTTTTTAGCGTCTTCACCCTCCAAAATCCCCCTGGGCATAATGCCCTGGCCGTTTTGAATGATACTTTCAATTTCTGCCGCATCGTATTCTGCTCCGACCTTTATCAGGCTGGGACCGGAAGATCCTTTAAGATCAGCTCCGTGGCAGCTTGTGCAATTTTGCTTAAATAACTGCTCGCCATCTGTTGCAGACGGTTCAGAAGCAGATTCTCCGCCTCCGCCGCAGGCGGTTAACATGATCGATGTGCCGAATATAAGTGCAAATGCTTTTCTTTTCAATGGAGCAGCCTCCTATCAAGCTGTATATCGTTACCATTATAACCTAGTCACGCCCGCTTGAAACCCTCTCCCAGCACCTCTGAAGCATCCATAACGACTACAAAGGCAGACGGATCAATAGATCGGACCAATTGTTTCAGTTTTGTGAATTCGGTCTGATCCACTACGCACATGAGAATCGGTTTTTCTATATCTGTATATCCTCCGAAAGCTGATACCTTCGTAACTCCTCTGTCAATCTTCTTTAAAATGGCTTGTTTAATTTCTTCTTCATGGCTCGTGATCACCATCGCCATTTTGGAACGGCCGAGCCCGATCTGCACGATGTCGATGGTTTTGCTCGTGACATACAGCCCGATTAAGGCATACAATCCCCCTTCAATGTCAAAAGCAAAGGTAGCGGCCAGCACAATCATTCCGTCAATAATTGCTACACACGTTCCAAGCGTCAGGCCTGTGTATTTATGAATAATTTGAGCAGCCAGATCGGTCCCGCCTGTGGAAGCCTTTCCTCTGAACACAAGGCCTAACCCGAGTCCTACTCCTATTCCTCCAAAGAGTGCTCCAAGCAGCGGGTCTCTCGTTACAGGCTCCATATCCTTTGAAAGATAAACGATGAAAGGCAAAAAGAGCGTACCGATCAGGGTTTTAAAACCGAACTGTCTTCCTAACAGTACAACTCCCGCTACAAACAATGGAATATTAAAGGCCCACTGTACATAAGCAGGCTCAAAGCCGAATGCATCATTTAAAATCGTGCTGATCCCGCTTACACCGCCGGAAGCCACCCGGTTCGGCAGCAGGAATAGGTTAAAGGCAAGCGCTACGGCAGCTGATCCTGCAAGGATATATACATACTCCAGAATTTTTGCTGTGATTGGTTCCTGAGTAAAAGACCGCATCCGCTGTTTCATATTAAATTGTCCCTCCAATGGAATACTTAACCAGACAAGAGTATAGCACCGGTGAAGCGCGGTGTAAATGAAGGCAGAGTAAAGTGATAAAGTGCCAAAGTATTTTCCCCCGGTGATTAAAGAATTATACGGCTTTAGACCTGAAGCTCCTGCCAGGGAGGGGCATGGCTGCGTCGAATTCGGGGCGAGATGATTGAGGGGGCGAGCCGGAATACTTGCTTTACGAGCGGCTGGAGCGACATTTCCAGCGGAGCCTTCCCGGTTGCGAGCCGGACGGGGTTTCCGAAAAGGAATGCTTAGTTTTCGAACGGCTGGAACGTGGTTCCGAGCAGAGCCTCTCTTGCTGAGAGCCGAGAGCCAAACAAAAAACCGGCTTTTGCCGGCTTGTCCAAAAATGGTTTATATTTTTTTCGGTGCTTTTCCTCGAAGGCAGGCTAACAGGGTGAAAACTGCTAGGATCAAAAGACTCGCATCCAGACATAAGAATCCAATTCCCATGGCCCATTCGGAGGCATGAAAGCAGCGGTATACGATGACAGAGAAAAATAGCGTCCCGCTTGTTGCCAAAAAGGTTAATCCCCAGAGATAGACCGTTTTTTTGGCCCAGATCATGAATAGTAAACCGCCTGTCCCGAAAGCAATAGCTACTGCGTAGGAGGACTGTTCTGTATGATCGGCAAGGAAAATCCCCGCTGCGCCAAATAGAAATCCGAAAAACAAGAGCACGGATGCAATCACTTTTATGACAGATTTCAACCTTGTCACCTCCCGGTTCGTTCGTTTGTATAGTCTATTCATACCCACCTGTTAGCAGGGTGGAAACATGAAAAAATCTGTTACATGCACCTGCCTCTGTAAGTTTAAAAAAGAAAACACCCGGGCAAGGGTGTTTTCCTGATTATAACTTAGATCGTAAATAGGAATCAATGAAGGGATCAATTTCTCCATCCATAACGGAATGAACATTTCCTATTTCCGTGCTTGTTCTATGGTCTTTCACCATAGAGTAGGGATGGAAGACGTAGGAGCGGATTTGACTTCCCCATCCAATGTCTTTTTGTTCTCCGCGAATTTCAGCAAGCTGTGCTTCCTGCTCCTCAATCTTCTTTTGGTAAAGTTTCGCTTTCAGCATTTTCATGGCATGCTCGCGGTTTTTAATTTGAGATCGCTCGGTTTGGCAGGATACGACCACCCCGGTTGGGAGATGGGTAATTCGGACGGCGGAATCAGTTGTATTGATATGCTGTCCGCCGGCTCCGCTTGCACGGTACGTATCGACCTTTAAGTCTTCCGTGCGGATATCAATTTCGATCTCCTCATTAAACTCCGGCATGATTTCGCATGACACGAATGAAGTATGACGGCGTCCGGATGAGTCGAACGGAGAGATGCGCACGAGGCGGTGGACTCCTTTTTCCGCCTTTAAATAGCCGTATGCATTGTGCCCCTTAATCAAAAGCGTCACAGATTTGATTCCTGCTTCATCTCCGGGAAGGTAATCCATTGTTTCAACTTTAAATCCTTTTTTCTCTCCCCAGCGGGTGTACATGCGAAGCAGCATAGAGCCCCAGTCCTGAGACTCTGTTCCGCCTGCTCCAGGATGCAGTTCCAGGATTGCGTTGTTTTTATCATACGGTTCACTTAGCAGCAATTGCAGTTCGAATTCATTCATTTGGGAAGACAGCTCTTTCAGTTCCGAGACGAGCTCTTCCTGCAATTCTTCATCCGGCTCTTCTTTTAAAAGCTCCAGTGTAACCTGCAGATTTTCGTATGACTCACTCATCTCGTAAAACTGATTCACTACATCCTTTAATCCGTTCGCTTCATTAATAACGACCTGTGCTGCATTCTGGTCATTCCAGAA
This sequence comes from Metabacillus sp. 84, assembly GCF_050107715.1. NCBI lineage: Bacteria > Bacillati > Bacillota > Bacilli > Caryophanales > Bacillaceae > Metabacillus > Metabacillus sp. 84. Next base: position 383,479 of record NZ_JBNILN010000001.1, read on the forward strand.
TGCAGGATGAGCCATTTCTTCATCTAGTTCCTGAATGCGGGCTTCCTTTGATTCCAGGTCAAAGAGACCCCCTGAAGTCAGCTAATCGCTTAGCTGTTTTATCTAATTCCTGACGAATTTCTACTAAATCCATTTCAGTCACCTCGGGTATTTTTTTACGCTATTGTTTAACATAAACCACAGAGATTAAAAAGTCCAGCGTAGCTCGTACCTGTTCCCGAACCCATGGTCTTTTCCCTTTGTTCCTATTCAGAGCATTCTTTCAAAAAAGACACGATTCGCTGTTCATATTCCGGTTTGTTCAGACGGTATGCTTCAATATGCCCGCCCATTTCAGGCTGCCAAAGCTCCAGTGAATCATTTGCCTGCTTCATCTTTTCGCTTTCAGTGCAGGAAATAGCCGGATCATTTTTAGCATGAATAATCATAATTTTTTTATCTTTCGCCTCTCTTACCACCTCAATCGGCTTCACCAAGTGAGGCTTAAAGCCAAGGAAATTCAGCTTTGTTACATATGAGGAAACTCTGCCGATAAAACGTGGGAGCTTTGTCCAATATTCGAACGAATCCATTACATACGTATCGAGACTCGCAAATGGACTGTCAGCAATAATCCCTTTAACATCACTGTGCATACATCCCGTCAGCAGTGAAGTACTGGCTCCCATGGACCAGCCGATCAGGACAATATGGTCCATTTCCTTCACATGCTTTACAAAATCAATCGCACCATTTAAATCAAGCTGCTCTTTTAAAGCAATCGTTGTTTCATTCCCATCGGATTCACCGGCATTCCGGAAATCATACATAAGGACATTGTAGCCTTGAGACTGAAAAACCTTTACAAGATCAAATATAGGAAACGGCATATTATAGCGGTTCAGTCCATAGGCATGAGAGAAAATAACTGTTTTCCTGCTATTCTCAACCGGCATCCACCAGCCTTTAAGGGTTAAACCATCCGAGCTTTTAAAATGAATTTCCTCTGTCCGGATTCCAAAATTCTCCGGGTGTTTTTTCAGGGCAATCTTTGGAGGGTGCATGGCTCTCCAAATGATATATGAACTTAAACCATAAAACGCATTCGCTGCAACTAATCCTAAACCCGATCCCAGGTAGGCTGCCCTTCTCCAGCGGTTTGCCTTCTGTTTAATCGGAAGTACTGCTTGCTGTTCCACTTTCACATTATCCTTTCATTATAGTCTTCACGTATTTATCGCCATCATCGATCTACTTATAAGTAATTTCGTAAATTTATTGTAAAGAATAATATTATACAATGAATCCTGTGGTTTTGCCAATCTTCGACATTAAAAAAGACCTATCCGTTTGGACAGGTCTCTATTGTTTTACTGCATTATTTACCGCAGCAATTTTTATATTTTTTTCCGCTTCCGCACGAACACATTTCGTTCCTGCCGATTTCAACTACTTTACGGGCTGGTTTTTTCTTTGGGGCTTCGCCTTCGCCTTCTTTCGGATGAACAGCGGTTTGGCCTTTAGCCACTTCTTCACGCTCAAGGTTGCTTCGGATTTCTGCTTTCATGATGTACTTGGCAACATCCTCTTCAATCGAAGCAATCATCGCTTCAAACATGGCGAAGCCTTCCATTTGATATTCACGGAGTGGATCGTTTTGTCCGTACGCACGCAGGTGGATTCCCTGGCGAAGGTGATCCATTGCATCAATATGGTCCATCCACTTCGAATCAACGGCACGCAAAACGATAACCTTCTCGAATTCGCGCATTTGTTCCGTTCCAAACGCTTCTTCTTTTTGATCGTATTTCTCCTTCGTTTTTGCAAGAATCACTTCTTCAATTTCCTCAGTATCCTTGCCGCGGATCTCATTCAACTCAAGTGCGCCTTCTTCGAGCAGGTTTCCATTCACATATTCCACGAGCGATTCAAGCTCCCACTCTTCCTCAACGACCTCTTTAGGAGTGTAAAGGGCAACTGTCCGCTCAATAGCAGATTTGATCATTTCTTCGACAATACCGCGGAGGTTTTCAGAGTCGAGTACGTCAAAGCGCTGTTTATAAATGACTTCACGCTGCTGGCGAAGAACATCATCATACTGAAGGAGCTGCTTACGGGCATCAAAGTTGTTGCCCTCCACCCGTTTTTGGGCGGATTCTACAGCACGTGAGACCATTTTGCTCTGGATGGGCTGAGTATCGTCCATTCCTAGACGGTCCATCATGTTCATCATATTTTCAGAGCCGAAGCGGCGCATCAGTTCATCTTCCATTGAAAGGTAAAATTGAGTGATACCCGGGTCTCCCTGACGTCCGGAACGTCCCCGGAGCTGGTTATCAATCCGGCGGGATTCATGGCGCTCCGTTCCAACAACGGCTAAACCGCCTAAATCCTTTACACCTTCACCGAGCTTAATATCGGTACCGCGCCCTGCCATATTGGTAGCAATCGTAACGGCTCCTTTTTGACCAGCCTTCTCAATAATCTCCGCTTCACTCTCATGGTTTTTCGCATTCAGCACATAATGCGGCACGCCTTTTTTCTTAAGAAGCTGAGAAATGAGTTCAGACGTTTCAACGGCGACCGTCCCAACCAGAACAGGCTGTCCAACATCGTGGCGCTGCGCAACTTCCTCTACAACTGCCATGAATTTCCCCTTCACGGACCGATACACAAGATCCGCACGGTCATCACGGACGATATCGCGGTTCGTCGGGATCGCGACAACACTCATATTGTAGATGTTGCGGAACTCTTCTTCCTCTGTTTTTGCTGTACCTGTCATCCCGGCAAGCTTTTTGTACATACGGAAATAGTTTTGGAAGGTAATCGTTGCGAGCGTCATGCTTTCATTTTGTATATCAAGGCCTTCTTTTGCCTCAATTGCCTGATGGAGTCCTTCACTGTAGCGGCGGCCTTTCATCAAACGGCCGGTAAAGGAATCAACGATCACGACTTCTCCATCCTCCACAACGTAATCCACATCATTCTGCATGACAACCTGCGCCTTAAGGGCCTGGTTTATATGATGGTTTAACGTAACGTGGGAAATGTCAAAAAGGTTTTCAATTCCGAACGCACGCTCAGCTTTTGTAATCCCGTCCTCTGTCAGCTGAACGCCTTTCGTTTTTACATCAAACGTATAATCGTCTTCTATTTTCAGCATGCGCACAAACGCATTTGCCTGCATATAAAGCTTTGTGGATTTCGCAGCCTGTCCGGAAATAATAAGCGGTGTACGCGCCTCATCGACCAGGATGGAATCCACCTCATCAATGATGGCATAGTTAAGCGGCCGCTGAACCATTTCTTCTTTATAAAGGACCATGTTGTCGCGAAGATAATCAAACCCAAGCTCATTATTCGTTGTGTACGTTACATCGGCGGCATACGCAGCACGTTTTTCATCTTTTGTAAGCTGATTTAAATTCAAGCCGACCGTTAGACCGAGAAACTCAAAGATTTTCCCCATTTCAACGGCATCACGGCTGGCGAGGTATTCATTCACAGTTACAACATGAACACCTTCACCGCTTAACGCGTTTAAATAAACCGGCATCGTGGAAGTGAGAGTTTTACCTTCCCCGGTTTTCATTTCAGAAATATTTCCTTCATGAAGGGCAATCCCCCCCATGAGCTGTACCTTAAATGGATACATGCCGGTTACCCGGCGGGATGCTTCGCGGACTACCGCAAAAGCTTCATTTCTAAGCTTATCAAGTGTTTCCCCTTTTTCAATACGCTGTTTAAATTCTTCTGTTTTAGCCTGAAGCGCCTCATCTGTCAGCTGTTCCATCTGAGTTCCGAGCGCATCTATTTCATTCGCCATTTTCTCATAGCGGCTGACTGTGCGTTTATTTGGATCGAACACTTTATTCAAGATACCAAGCATATATAAAAACGCTCCTCTGCTGTTAAATATCAATTCGTTCTTACAAATTTTGAAAACACATCGAACTATCGTTAATTCTAACACTATTCATTCCCGCGGACAACAATATACAGAGGGATGGAAGATGGCGGGATACAGGCTTTATGGAGAGATTTTAGATTCAGAAGCAGGGCTGTTTGAGAGGATGGAGAGGCACTGCCGGAGATTTCATGCCGCAAAAGCGTGAGGATCGGCACGGTGTAAGACTTTGTAAACGGGGGTACCGAATGAGGTTCCAAAGCTTCCATCCTTTAGCGAAAGCAGAGTCAGACACCTCTTACGCCGAAGTCTCAGTTCAAATATCAGAGTATGGCCGCGCCAAATAAAAACCGGCCCCATTACAGGGCCAGCCATTTTAAATATCTTCACGAACCAGCGGCATACTCATACAGCGCGGACCGCCCCTGCCCCGTGACAATTCAGAGCTTGGAATATCGATGACTTCAATGCCATGCTCCCTCATGATCCGATTCGATACGTAATTCCGGTTATAGGTCACGACTACTCCAGGCGCAATCGCAAGCGTGTTCGAGCCATCGTTCCACTGCTCTCTGGCAGCAACGATCGCATCTCCGCCTCCACAGGGGATCAGCGTTACATCATCAAGGTCAAGCACTTCTTTCAGTGTCGCAATAAGATTGGTGCGTGAGGAAATCGCTACCCGATTTGGATCTTCCTCATGCTTTTCTAAAACGTAAATGTTCATATTGCCACCCGGTCCCAGGATAGCCGGATGAATCGTGAACTTATCATAATCGACCATCGTAAATACAGTATCTAAATGCATAAAGGCACGTGACTTTGGAATTTCGATGGCAACGACCTTTTTCACCCGGTCCTGTTTTTGGAATAAGTTTAAGGCAAGACGTTCAATTCCCCGCGCGGAGGTCCTCGCACTTACCCCGATGGCAATCGTATCCCCGCTCAAAACCAGTTCATCCCCGCCCTCAACCGGGAAGTCGTAGTCGCGGTCAAGCCAGACTGGCACTTTGGATGCTGAAAAGCGCGGGTGATAGCGGATAATGTAATCCATGAAGAGGGATTCCCGCCTTCTTGCACCCTCATGCATTTTATTAATCGTAAGCCCGTTTCCGATGACAGCGGCCGGATCCCTTGTAAAATACAGGTTAGGCATCGGGTCTAAATAGAATGGATATTGATCTGCCATAAATTCGTATAAATGCCGTTTCCGTCCCTCATCGATTTCAGACGTCCTGACGCCTGCCATGATTTTGGAGACGAGCTGTCCACCCGGCAAATCCATCAAAAACTCCTTAAGGCTCTCACTTGCTCCATTGATGTTGGACTTGCTCTCCTTTAAAATCCGGTCAATAAAATCTTCTCTTGCATTGCCAAAATGAAGCGCTTCTTCCACCAGCTTTTCAAGATACAGAACCTCTATCCCTTGATCTCTCAGAGTTTCTGAAAATTGATCATGCTCTTCCTGTATGACAGGCAGGTATGGAATATCATCGAACAGCAGTTTATGTAATAGCTCAGGCGTCAAGTTTTCCACTTCTCTGCCAGGCCTGTGCAGCATAACCGTTTTTAGTGTTCCTATTTCAGACGTTACATGTAATGACCCCGTTGCAGCACCTGCGGTTACTGTTTGATTCATCGTGTCCTGCCTCCTTTTTATCTCCTTGTCTGTACCCGGAATCAGCAAAGTGATAACTTTCACAATGAATAATATTCTTCATCAGTAAAAATAGGATATTTATCTATATGTATATGAACAAAAAAACTTTTTCCACCAATCTGTTATTTTTTATTACAAGGGGCTATGAATACCTATGGAATGAAGAAGCATTTCTTCATTCCTGGAAATAAAAAAAGACTCCGGATTGTATCCCGAGCCCTTAACTCTTCACTAAGAGTAATTGATTTGCTTCTTCTAATAACCGCTTATAAACATCCTTCTCAGGAGAATCCACAGATTCAAGCGCATGCTCAATCCGCTCAAAATTATCGATTAAATGCTCACTTTTCATGCCTCTGGAGGTCAAAACGTTGTTCAGCCAGAGAGCATAATCTGTGAAGATTTTCGGCATATCCGCTGTATAGGCAGTTGCCAGATGCTTAAAATGATGCTCATTGTCTTCCCGGCACTTGCGTTTTCCAGCTTCCCCATAACGCTCATGCAGCTCTGGATAGTGCTCATAAATGCCAGCTACAACCTCGTCAATCACTTTATTTTTATGCTCATCCTTCATGTTGCAACCACCTCATACTTTTTTACAATCGGAACAATGGACGCAAGCTCTTGATCAGGATAGTTTTTTTCATGCTCGTGCACCTTTTTAAAGGCGTCACTTTGAACCCATTTCATATAATGATCCTTTGTTTCCCATTCTATTTGAACGGTCAATTCCCCTTTTTTCTTTTCATTTTGAAGCAGCTGGAAGGAACGGAACCCTTCGTACTGATCAACCATTTTAGAACGGGTTTTATAGATGGAAATGACCTCATCTGCTTTATTCTCAGGTACATGGAATGTAGAATGAACGATATACAACAACTTCATCTCCTCTTTTTGTATCCCTTTCAACCTACCATACTTTATAGGGCTTGCCCACAATGATCAGCCTCAAGATTTTTCCATTCTATTCACCATTATAAGGTATGAGATACCAATTTTCTAGTCAAATTGAACCACAAAAAAGAGGCACCTCATGACTCGGCGCCTCTTTTTCGGTTGCATTCAGATCTTATTCGTTCGGCTCAATGACGCCGTATTTGCCATCTTTACGTTTATATACTACATTGGTACGGTTTGTCTCTGCGTTCGTGAAAACGAAAAAGCTGTGGCCGAGCATATTCATTTGAAGAATTGCTTCCTCGCTATCCATCGGTTTCAGGGTGAATCGCTTCGTTCTCACAACCTCCATGCTGTCCTCATCTTCCTCTTGAGTCTGAACAGCGGTTGGCGTCTCGACCGGATTTCCATTAGCGAACATGAATTTAGCAGAATCCTGTTCACGGAACTTGCGGTTCACTTTCGTTTTGTGCTTCCGGATTTGGCGCTCAAGCTTGCTAGTTACAAGATCAATGGCTGCGTACATATCCCCGTTATGCTCTTCGCCGCGAAGGACGAGATTTGTCATCGGGATTGTAACCTCTACTTTGGATTCAATATCGCTGTAGTAGCTCAGATTCACGTGCACGTCAGCATCTACGGACTCCTGAAAGTACCTTTCAAGCTTCCCAATCTTCTTCTCCACGTAATCTCTTAAAGCTGGAGTTACCTCAATATTTTCCCCTCTGACATTGTATCTCATTAAAAACTCCTCCTTTGTAAAGGATATGTAAACTTACTTCTACTTTCCCCTCTAGTATTCCTGCTCAAACGTAAAATTAATGTGAATAAATCGTGAATTTTGTAAAAAAGTGTTGAACAGGCAGGAGGAAGGTCCTTACCGGGTGGGCAGGAAGCTAGAAAGGAAGGAATCACTTAAGAAAAAAACCGCTCACCTGAGATAAGCGGCTAATGCAGAATATACGGCTGCAGTCTTGTCTGAATTCCTTCCCTCCAGGAAATGAAGGCGGGGGCCAGCCGATCCTTTAAATACGTTTCGTACGTGAGGGGCTGAAAATACATAAACTCCAGATGATCCAGTTCATTAATGACTTCATCAAACCTTCGGATTTGAAGGGTTAGCTGAGGATCCTCTTCAGCCGTTTTATCCAGGATCAGCACGTTGGAGCTGTCAATATGATAAAAAGCCCGCATAATATCCGAAAAGACTTTCTCCGCTTCGTTCAATTCTAAACGATGGAAGCTCTCCAGCACATAATCAAGACCTTCCTGAACTGTGTTCAGCAAGTGATAATAGAAATGATAAAGTTCAAATCTCTCGTACTCGTTCAATTTATCCACCCTCGATATAGGTCTCTTATACTATATTTAATATCGGTTCAGGGAGAGAATTGTTGAGAGGAAAGAGCATTCAAAGCTAACATGTTTATCCAGTATTCCCGTTGATTCTATGAACCTTTCGAATCGTTAAGAGCCTTGTACACAAGTTATTGTTAAGCGGGATGCAATGAACTCCTATCATGTCTCACACGAAAGAAAGGAAGAGCAGTGGCGGGCAGTCCGGTCATTGCCTTATGTATTCTTACTTTTTGTGAATGGGATCTTTCTCTTTATGTATACTACTGCCTTTATGACTCTTATCTAATCTAAGATTCCCGATTTTCATAGGGGACTGTTATGAAGCAGGCGGATTTGTGTTTATTCTGGCGGTTATGATTCTGTTCAATTACGGGCTGTAGCCGCAGATGAAGAGTATGCTACTGAAGAACAGGTTCAAAAAAACATCAATGATTCTCTAAGACACATATAGGAACATCCGATCAGGCTGCTGCACCAATTTTCCTGGAGTCAGGCAGCCTAATTTTTTGAATCTAGAAAAGTTTATCTATCAGCAGATACCCTGCTACAATCGCCTGGGCTGGAAGCGCAATTAATACCATACAGCCATCAAAGCTGCAGCAGCCGTCTCCACAGCCATCCAGTCTATCCTTCTTCTCTTCTTTTTTATTTTTTGGAGGAAAAGGCTGCTTCGGTCCCTGGTTATGGTTGTTTTGATGATTGGTATAGTTCATATTCATCTCTCCCTCTATTTTCATGTAAGCTTTGTGCTACTCATTTCCTATAGGTTAATTCCCAGCGATAAAGGATAAAAAACCTAATTTATCCAACAAATTACACCATAACTCATTATAAGGAAAGAGTCTGAATGCCAGCAGTCCAAAAAGACTCATTTCCCAAAGCTTGTGAAGAAGAACAAATACCTAAAAAGCTCCCGGTTAAACACCCGGGAGCTTTTCTTTCATTTCCGCTTATCATAAAACATGCCATCAGTCTGAACAGATTGATAGGGATTTACATATTTGTTTGCGCCGTCTTTTGTTTTCTTCAGCCGCTGCATGTCTGCTTGGATAAATGTTTTAATGGCGGTCATCTTTTGGATGATTTGTTTATTCCACCTGTTCAGCTCCTGAAGAAGCTCCTGCTCTTTTACTGAGAAAGGGGGAGCCAGCTGTTTCATGATGGCTTCTCTTTCATTCAGCTTTACATCAATCTGCTCAATTAACGGGTCCCGTTCATCTTTTTCTGAGGATTGATCGAGCAGGTTCAGCAGCTGTTGTGTAAGGGAGTGGACATCCGCAACCGAGCTCATTAGACAGAGCCGCCTTGCTTATATTGCTGCTGGCGGTTCATTTGGATGACTTGCTTCCATGTATCACGGAATTCTGTAACATAGCCTTCTACCTCATCCAGTATGGATGTGTCGTTCCCCAGGTTGGCTTCCATAAGACGGCGGTTTATATATTCATAGAGTGCCATCATATTTTGAGAGACTTCCTGGTCCATATTTAAGGTAACCATAAGCTCCTGAATAATTTTTTGTGCTTTTTGAAGATTGGTGTTTTTCAGTTCAATTTGCTTTTGGTCCATAGCCGCACGCGCCTGCTTAATGAATTTAAGGCAGCCGTTGTACAGCATAAGGGTCAACTCACCGGGAGAAGCGGTGGTCACGGAATTTTGCTGATAGGCCTGGTATGGATTATTTACTGCCAAGTTGATTCACTCCTCATTAATATCCGCCGTTAAAGTTCATTAGCTGGGCGGATTGCTCGTTGGCGCGCTGGATGGCGGTTTCCATTGCCGTAAACTGGCGCCAGTATCGGTCCTCAATTTGAATGAGGCGGTCTTCAAAACGGTCGATTTGATTGTCCAGATTATCCAGGTTTTTTCCAATCGAAAATTTCTGTGTTGTCATTAAGCTGTTTCCAGCCTTCGTTTCCACTTTTGTAATCGTATCTTTAATGGTGCTGCGCAGACGCCCCGCTAGACCAGTGGTTTCGGGGGTTGCTCCTTTTGCATTAAAAAGTTCATAGACGGCATTCGGATTCTCTGCTATCTTTTCCCGGAGCCTCGTCTCATCGATGACGAGCTTTCCTTTTTCCATATAGTTCGAGGTCGTTTTGATGCCGATATCAGCTAGCTGGCCAAACCCTGCAATGTTTCCTGTACCATTTACCGGAGAATAAAAATCGGTTCTCATTTTGTTCAAACCGGAAGCAAGAATGGAGTCATTTTTAAGCAAGCCGCTTTTCGCTTTATCCTCCCACTGCTCAACCTGCTTATCGGAAAGCGAATCACGCTCTTCATCGGTTAACGGCTGGTAGCTGCGGTAGCGGTCTTCCGTAATTTCGCCATTGATTTTCCCGATGATTTCATTGTACTTATCAACGAACTTTACAATGGAATCCAAAATTCCATCTGTATCGGTGCTGCTTGATATGCTGACAGGCTTTGTTGTTTCCTGTTTAATTGTGTATTCAACGCCGTTCACATTAAAAGTGTTGGAGGTTTGCTCCATCTCATAGCCATTAATCGTGACAAGGGCATTTTTCCCCTCTTTATCCTTAACCATTGTATTGCTGGCATCAACTGACATTCCGAGACTTTCCAGAAACGCTTTGGTCGTGTCATCGGAGGCCTTAATTGCCCCGCCGGCACCTGCCTTATTATTTGAAAGAATGACACTTTCAAAGCCTTCACCATTTACAGTTGCCTTCATGGCAGAGACACCAAGTGAAGATGAATTAAGCTTCGACAGAACCTGTTCTAGCGTATCGGCTGCACCGATGGATACCTTCACTTCTCTTTCAGCAGTGGTTCCCGGATCGGTTACCTTAAAGACAAGCTCTCTTTCTCCTTGAACATAGGCATGTCCTGTATTAGATTTCCAAGAACCTGATTCTGCCAGGCTCGTCACACCGATGGAAGAAGAAAAATTTGCAGAGGCACTGATTGCTTTCGCACTAACTGCGGCGTCATTGGAGCTGCTGACCGATTTTTGATTAAAGGTTGACTGCAGGCTTAAGGAATTTTTGTTAATCGGACTGAGCATATCATCCAATTCCTTCAGCAGTTTATTCATGTCACGGTAGTTATCACGCTGCCATTCCAGTGTGGTTTTCTTTTGCTTCAGTTTATCGACGCCCATCCGTTCTGCTTTCATCAAATCGCTTACCATCTGGTCAATATCCATACCGCTTGCCAGACCGCCAATTCTCATTGTCATTATGATTCACCGCCTCATTTAGCTTTTTTCATCTACAAACAGACCAACAAATTCCGTCATGGCTGCATACATATCCAATACCTTTTTGTTCGGAATCTCACGGACTACCTCTCTCGTCACATCATCCACAACGGTCACGTAATACTCATTCAGCTTTTCATGAAGCACAAATTCTGTATGAGTATTGGCCGGTGCCATAAATTCATTCAAACTCGCTACAATTTTTTCAAGCTTTTCTTTTGAAGCCGGTACCGCTTCCTTTACTTGAACTGCCGAATTCATCGCCTGCACAGGATTCACTTTCACTGATTCTGCTTCTTGCGTACGTGGCATAGCTTGAGCAGAAATTGAATTAACCGCCATTATGGACACTCCTCAATTTATTCATCTAATGGTTATATCGGAGCGTTCCGGAAGTTGTTTATACGAATACGAAAAAACCTCCTTTTGGATTAGGAGGCTGGTAATGGTTGGATCTATTTAAACCCTGATTTGCTCATGATTCAAGTATGGAAGGATATAATCCCGTTTATAGGAGTTAAATTCCTGATCATTTAAAACATTGTAGGTTGGTATTCTAATTTTTTTATTTTGCTTTGTCAGGATGACCAGGTCATAGTAAAGCCAGGATCGAAGGGTCATTCCCCCATGCTGGACCGTAATATCTTTTATGTCACGAAGAGGCACGGATTGTTTTTTCGACTCTATTCTCCCGTCAGGTCCAGGAATAATTTTGAACAGAACCTTATCTCCAAAAAATACAGGCCCAGAATGGATTAAAAAGTATAAACCTAAAAAGGTTCCTAATACCCCCCCTGCCAGTCCGAGAAGGCTTGTTTTTAATCCTGAATTAAACGCGTCAATCATAAGCCAGCCGCAAACCAGGATGGCCACTGCTATTGCTGCTAATCCAAAGCCCACTAACCTGGGGTTTGCTTTTACTTCAATGGTGTCGGTTTGATTAATCTGCTTCAATAATATTCCCCTCTCAAGCTAACTGAAAGCTTCTATTTTCTGTAATGATACTTTTAAACAAGTCAGGGGTAGCAGAATTAAGCGTGAAAGCATTTCTCGCACTTCCAGTAATGAACCACGTATGATTAACACCTGGAACTATAAATGATAAGTTATGCAGCGCTTGGTCTTCCCCTTTATTAGTTTCAAAACTCATTACACTATCCATTTTTCCATTTCTTAGTTTTAAGTCATTAATAAATTCATGGACTTTTAGATTTTTAATCTCTGCAGAATTAATAAAGTCATTTACTTTTTGCTCATCCTCCTGAATTCCAACTAAAAGAGTTTCGAACAGTTCTCCGGTACATACAAATAGATCCTCTGCTGTGTCTGATGAATGCTTTACATCCATTAAAGCAGTTAAAACATGAACTAATTTATCATGATCTTTAAAATACTCAATCATATGTACCTGTTGATTATCCATGATCGAATGGAGATAGCACTCTGCTCCATTAAAATACCCGTTCCATGAAACCTGGTCTTGTTCATCTGAAAATCTGGAAGCTTTAATGCTATAGGAACTAAAACTTAAAACTTGAATAAATCCCGAATATTCCTTCTTTAGTATATACTTATTTTCAATGTATTCTACCATATCTTTAGAAAGCAAAGACCGGCAGGCCACTTGAAAAATAAGATTTAACTCTTCATCACTAATATTTGGATAATACATTTGTTTCATGGAAATACCCTGTTCAAATAAATTCTCACTATATAAGCAAAATAGCAATTCGTCTGAACTTAATTTAATTTTAGTTGTCATAATATTAGCTCCTTACCCAAATGAGAATGGATTTGATAAAAAGTCTTTTGCTCCATTAACCATAGAGGCTGCTGTATCTTCAACCTTCTTCAGTTCATTTTTTACTTTTTTTCCAGCATCATTGATCCCTTTTTCAACCATATCTATGCCTTTATTTAAGTGTTTATCCACTTCTTCAGTAACCTTGGACGCAACCGCAGAAGCTTTTTCGATCCCTTTCGATACATCTCCACCAAGATTCCTTATTCCAGTTATCCCGCTTTGAATTGTATCATCGTATTTTAGCGCCAAAGACTCTGCAGCACCTGCAGTCGCTTCGGCTATTCTTTCACCTACATAAGCTCCGGCAGCACCTCCTGCTGCTCCTCCTAAAACCGTACCTACAGGTGTACCGAAACTTCCTAGAGCTCCTCCAATTACAGTACCTACACCTGATCCGGCAGTAACCCAAAACGTTTTATTCGCAGCTTTCCCTACAGCTTTTGCATTTTCTCTTTTTAACACCTCTGGATTGTCCCCATATTTATTATAATTATCAGCGATTGTAACTCCTGCTCCAAATGTTTCCGAACCAGCTGTAACCACGGTAGTCAGGAGAAAGTTACCCTTAGCAAACTTTCCACCAGTTTTAACAACATCCATAAAAGATACTTTTTTTCCTAGATCGTCAACGCTCCCGTTAACCCAGTTCCGAACATTATTATTGAAATTTGCAGCATCGTCTGCAAAAAAACCAGTCATTCTCTTAAAGAGAAGTTCAGAAACTGACTTGTTTTTAAATCCCATCATAGTAGGAGATATAAAAGCTTTAATGATAGTTTTATATTTCGATTGATCAACCATTCTTCCGAAATCATCTAAAAATTGCATGTTTTTTACAATGAAATTCCCATCCGCATTGAGCAAAAATTGAGTTACACCTGAAGCCATATATTTGCCTGCCCCTAACATGGAACCGCCAAAAATCATCGCTGTGTTGTATTGATCGTAAAAATCATACAATTTCATTAAAATATCATCCTGCTCCACAAGCTTACCCCCGGCATCCCGAATATCCCTTTCGTGCTTATCCAGCCGCTCAATGACTTGATCGCTGGTAGCTGCCGTATTTCCCACACCGCTGAAGCAGTGTAAGTACTCCGGGGAGCAGTATTTAATGATGTTGTCCAGCTCGTCATCCAGTGTATCCGCCTGTTTTTCCAGAAAAGCCAGTTCTTTTACAATGCTGTTAGCAAAAGCCTCCAGTTTATCCGGATTGGCTTCTATTTTGTATCCCACTTTGATTAAGCTCCTTCCCCTTATGCGAATGTATCGTTTAATTTTGCATTGATCATTGCCTGTCTTCTCAATTCTTCCAATCTCTTTTTCTCTTCGTTTACCTTCTCGATTTCCGCCGCTGCACTTTTCAGTTCCTCGCTTGTTTCCCTGCAGTCTTCCGCGTGCTTTGTAAAGGCTTGAAGGGTCTCCTCGAATTCTGAAATAAATTCATCTCTTCCTTTGCCGCTCCAGTCTAATGACAGCAAATTTATTGCGTTTTTCAGGTTATGAGCGGAACTTTCCACTTCGTCAGCCGCGGCACTATATTTCCCTGCTAATGCTAATACCTGCCCTGTATCCATTTCGTCACCTCTGCAAACTTTTCGTATTTTCCCTATTACCTTTTTACGGGGCATAAAAACCTATTTTTCCAAATTTTTATCTTATTTGATAAATAACCCTAATACATTAATTTTTTCCTGTTATGTAAAAATAATTTTAAAAGCTTATCAGGCTGATATTCAAGGCTGTATAAAGCTTCCGCATATGGAAATAAAACCTAAATCATCTATATAAAACAGTACCAAAATAGCTTTAGATTATAAATGATAAAAAAGTCATGTTTTCATCCAATGATTGACAAGTACAAAAAAGCATTTGGCTGCTGACAGTCAAATGCTTTCACTCGTGTTTATGGTCATGCTCCGGATCATGGCCGCACCAGGCTGTAAAAACCCCATTCCGAACATGCCATACGCAAACCGCCCGTCTTCACCCTGCAGGATCGGGGTCCCGTCTATTAAAAAGGTGAATAGCGGTCCGGAGCAGTTAATTTCTATATGATAGGCTCTTCCAAGCTCCCACTCAAACGAAACCGTTTTCAATTTCTCCAGCCCAAAATCGTTTCTGTACAAGGAAACAAAGCCCTTTCCGTCAAAGCCTGCCAGATAGTGGCGCATAATTCCCCGGGCCCTGAACAGCAGGAGGTGGCTCTCTCCTTCGAGGGCGGTCCATTCAGCTGACCAGCTGTAGTTTTTTGCATAATAGTTTCCTGTGTAGGAGGAGCAGTTCCCCTCCGCTCTGCAGAGTAAAGCATCTCCTTTAAGCTCCCAGCTTCCCCGGTGATGCGCAAAGGGGGTGACGGATTGAAATTCTTTGCTTTGCTTGGAAAAGTCGATTGTGCAGCAGGCTGGGCCGAAAATGTGAAACTCATCTAAATACAGTTTTCCGAATGCCCGGTTATAAACAGGAGAGGGACTGCTGATTTTGCAGCCAATCTCGTCAATCAAATCCCCTTCCGTATCAGGAATCCTGAATTCAATCTTGTTCCATGCCTGATTTTCAAGACAGATGACGGGAAGCTCAAGGTCCTTTTGGGCAAAGGTGGTACGAATGTAAGGAGTGAGGTGGAGCGGCTGGCCCCGCCATTGATCCAGGAAGATTTGGAAGGCGGCTGTTTGCCCGCTGACGGCCTTTGGAGAGAAGACGGGCTTGTATTTCTCGTCGTTAAATTCTGCTCTTCGGTAAAAGGGCTTCCAATAAATTTTGCTGCTGTCGCCTGATGTCATCCGGTCAAAGAGCACTTCAAGCGAGCCAGGCTGCTGAAACCCTTTTCCCTGTGTATGCCTTAAGATGGTTTTAAACGGATTGTTTGTTTTGAAGCCATGGGTAGCGCCGGGCAGTGAAAAATCGAAATACACCTCTCCCTGCTTAACCGCTTTTTTCAGGATGACCGGCGGCTGACTTCTCTCCTGCTCGTATTTAAGGAGCGCCAGCTCTTTTACGAAGGTTGGAATATCTACAATATTTAAATAGCCGGATACACTTGAGGCGACGATTACATCGTTGATCGGAGCCCGGTAGCGGCGCGGAATGCCATCGAGGCCACCAAACACTCCGCTGATTGTTCCAACGTTTCCAGCGTTGCAATCCGTATCCCACCCGCACATCACTGCAATTTCCACCGTTTTGGCAAAATCCCCTTCTCCGTAAAGGAGGGCCAGCATACAAATACCTGCATTCGGAATGATGTGGCATTCGCCCGGATATTTATGATAGCCCCAATATTCCTCAACATAGTGATAGCCTATTCGGAAGTTCCCCGGGTTTTTTTCGTAAAAATGCTTAACCGCCTGTACAAGCCTAGCATATTCGCAGTCAACGGGAATTGCAGACAATCCGCTTTCAATGATTTCCTGCATGGAGGACGCGGTAAAGGCACTGGCAATGCAGGCAGCAATAAACCTTGCTCCATAGATTCCATTTCGGTCATGGGAGACACTGGCCGCTTTTCCCGCATAATCGGCGGCCTTCTTTGGCTCCCCTGGAAAAATAAGACCCCACGTATCAATGAAGATCTGGCCGCCAATCTGCTCAGCCAGGATGAGGCCGTTCTGCTCAACTGAACCGGATTCCGGTGCAGGGATTCCCTTTTTCAAGTTGGTGTAAGCACGGTGCTCGGTGCTTACACTTTCTCCGCCCCACCACAGCATTCCGATGCCTTCACGGCAATAATTGAGCCAGGCGTTTCCGACATCCTGCGGCACCAGCGCACGGCCTGTGGCATCATCATAAAGTGCTCGTATAAAAAACACGGGACCGTTCGCATCGTCATCCGCTGAAAAAATCCGGTAGTCCTTTAAATACCCCGTAATTTCTCCGTAAACATCACGGATCTTCTCATAGGTCCATTCGCGCGGCTCAACCGGCGCCCCCAGACGGATTCCAATATTCATTCCGAGAAACCCTGCATATACCTTTTCGAGGTACTGTTCACTCTGCAATCAGACCCCTCCCTTTTTCTAGGTCAGGTGCTTCTTTCTATAGGTATGCAGTTCAAGGTCTTTCCATATTATTTTTTTCGCCGTTTGAGCAAACCTCTCACAGCGGTCTGCTAAATTCAATTGGTTTACGTCCTCAAGCAGCTGCACGTCTTCTGCGCGGATCGCTGTTTCTCCGTACATCGCTCCGAGGATGACGCCGATCATTACTCCAATAGAATCCGTATCTCTGCCTGAATTAATCCCATCGTAAATAGAAGGGTAAAAAGCCCCGTCGTTCAACACGATAAAAGCGAGGGCCATCGGCAGTTCTTCTATAGAAAACAGACGGCTCGGCGTATAGTGATTTGAAGGGATCCCTGTTTTCGAATCCATACGGTGAACATCATTTCCCATCGGTGAAAACGGCTCGATTGTTTTCTGCAGGGCGGACACGGCCTCGTCCATACCGGCACCCTTCTCCCTCAGCCGCCCCGCCTCTTCTGTCATGGCTTCAATCGCCTTTTTCGTTCCATCCTTTGCGAGAGCAGCGGCTGTTTTGACGATCTCCTCTACGGTGGCATCCTGATCGAAAGCTCTTGCGACACACGCTGCCAGAACTCCCGCCGCTTCCAGACCATAGCTGTTCTGATGGCCCATCGCAAAAAGAATCGCTTCGTCGTAAGCCCCTTTCGGATCCCCTGCATTCACCATTCCGACCGGAGCGATGTACATGGCTGCTCCGCAATTGACCATATTCCCGATGCCGCCTTCCCTTGGCTCGCAGTTAGCGAGAACGTGCCGTGTAAACAAATATTTCTCCGGGTAAAAAAGGCGCTCCATTAAGAGTGCCTTTCTGCCAAACTCAGGAATATAGGTCTCCCGGAACGCGATCTCCTTCATAAACTCCTTGCCGAGATCATAGGCGTCCAGGTGCCTTTCCTCTTTCTCATAAACCTTCATAAGGGCGCACATCATGAGTGTATCATCGGTGACAATGCCCGAACCTCTCCTTTTTCCTAAAGCGGCTGCTGTCCCTGTTTTATACCAGGGGGTTAAAAGGGACTCTACCCGGCCGTACCGTTCTTTGATTTCCTCATACGACAGCTTCTCAACGGCCGCCCCGAGAGCATCTCCCAGAGCGGCGGCAAAAATCGAGCCTTTAACGCGCGATATAAAGGGAATCATCGATCGAACTCCTTATTTCAGTTTTCCGTTAACAAACTCCGTGATCTCCGCCCCGCCGGCTTTTTCCCAGTCCTCTGCAAACTTCTCAAAATCACTGACCGGCTTTTTTCCCGTGATTACATCCGCTGAAAATTCCTTATACAGGTTCTCGGTTGCATCCCATTTAGCCGATGCCTCTTCATCGAGCATCACTTTGTTATCCTCACTGTAATAGTCCCGGACCAGCTTCGCAGATTCCTCGGCAGGCTCAGATAGAAGCGGGGTTTTCAGAGGCTTTTCGGTTTCAAACGCTGCAGGCTCCCAAAATCTCGCATACCACTCGCTGTAATATTTTTCTGTTAGCTCGAGCTGATCACCGGATTGCTGATAATGCTCCCCTTCAAACCCGATCCGGTCAAGCATCTGGCCCTCCGGACTTGCCAGGTAATCCAGCACTTTAAATGCGAGCTCTTTATTTTTTGACTGGGAGGAAATCGCAATTCCCCGTGACTCTTTTGATACATCCGTCGCCCCGTAGCCCTGAGATTCTCCCTTTGACGGCGGAAGGACCGTAAGCGCTGCTTCTTTTCCATTTACCTGTGTCATTTTTCCGTTGTAAATATCAATGACCTTGCCGTTCGTACCGGTGATCACCCCGGCTTCGCCGTCATAAAACGCTTTTTCCTTCGTATCCCATTGCTTTGTTGCAAATTGCGGATCGAGAAGCCCTTCTTTATACAGCTCGCTGTAGAACTCAAGCTTTGCTTTTTCTTTTTCTGAAACCTTTGCGTATTCATAGGTGCCATCGCTTTTTTCAAGCCACGTTTGATTGATGCCGAACGCCATATTAAAGATGGAATCAAGCTCGGCAATATCGCCTGCTGCAGTGATCGCGTATTTCGGCTTCCCGCCGCCCGGGGCTTTCTCTATAAGCTCTTTGAAAAACGCTTTATAATTTTCGGGACTTGGGTCAGCCATCAGTGCTTTCGATGAAGAGAGCTGATTGAACCAGTCACTGCGGATGACGGGCGTCTTAAAATCAAGCGGCTTGATCCAAAGCAAGTACGGATAATTTTTCATCCTTTTTTCATTGTATGGCTCCATAATGGATTTTAGATGCTTCGATTTTTCCAGATAAGGGGTTAAATCTTCAAGCAGGTCCTGCCCGGAAATTTGCTGGTCCCCGCCTTGAAAATAAATCATATCCGGGATGTCGCCGCTGTATAAAAGCAGGTTCAGCTTTTCAGCATAGTTGCCCTGAGGCATTTGCACAAGCTCAAACTTCACGTCCAGTTTTTCATCCTCTTTAAGCGCCTTCTCCAAATTGCTGAAATACTTTTTTGTGGCCGGATTGGATGGATCTTCATCCTTCAGCACAAGCTTAATGGTTCCCTTTTTACTGTCGGTCGTTGAAGCTTCCTCACCCGAGCAAGCCGCGGCTGTAAGCGTCAGCATCGCGGCTGCAAATAATGCTGCCAGCTTTCTTTTCATTTCCCTTCTCCCCCTTGTTCTTCATTTTTAAGCCCCCGTTTAATCCTTTACACCTCCTTCAAATACCCCTTTCGCGTAGAATTTTAAAATAAGCGGATAAAGGATGAGAATCGGCACCATGGAAAGAATGATCATTCCCGCTTGAAGGGAGGAAAAATCAAGGCTCGCTACCTGGTCATAGGAGAGAACATTTTGCGTACCGAGCAGCGAAGCATTGTCCTTTTGAACGACAAATTGACGAAGCACGACCTGCAGCGGCCATTTATTCGGATCTGTAATATAAATCGTGGCCCGGAAGTATTCATTCCAATGATAAACCGCGTAAAACAGCCCGAGAGTAGCGAGGCCCGGCTTCGATAGCGGAAGCATGATTTTTGTGAAGATTTTAAAGTGGCCTGCGCCATCCATTCTTGCCGCTTCAAGAATGCTGTCCGGCACGTCCTGGAAAAAGCGGATCAGAATGAACAGATAATACACATTAATGGCTTTATAGAAAATCAGAGACAGATACGTATTTAAAAGCCCCAGATCCTTGACCAGCAAATATTCCGGAATCAGCCCCGGCTCAAAAACCATAATGATAATCAGCAAAACGAGCACCACCCGTTTGCCTGGAAAATACGTTCTCGACAGCACATACGCTGCCATCGCCGTTAAAAGGAGATTGAGCGCCGTGCCTGCAACCGTTAAGAAAATCGTATTAAAAATGCTTCGAACGATAAGCGGGTTGGAAAACAGCACCTGATAATTAATGAGCGAAAATCCCTTCGGCAAAATATCCAGGCCGCCGAGAGCCTGTACCTGCAAGGGGTCCGAAAACGACTTGGCAAGCAGATTCAGAACCGGAATCAATACGGAAACAGACAGCAGCACCAAAAGAATGTATACGGTTACAGAGAATGGCGTGAGCTTCTTCATCCTTACCACACCCCTCTTCCTGTAACCCGTTTCGAAATAAAGTGAGTTCCCAGAATCAGCACCATTCCAATGATGCCTTTAAATAAGCTTGCGGCAGTTGCGTACGAGTACTGTCCATTTACTAAACCAATCCTGTACACATACGTATCCAAAATATCAATGACGGAAATGACAGAGTTGTTCATTAGGTTGAATACCTGATCAAAGCCGGCATTCATGAAAAACCCAAGATTCAGTATAAACACCGTTACAATCGTTCCTGAAAGCTCTGGGATGGTAATATACCGAAGCTGCTGCAGGCTGGATGCCCCATCGATCTTCGCTGCCTCATAAAGCGCAGGACTGATTTTCATGATGGCCGCCAGATAAATGATCGAATCCCACCCGGCACTTCGCCAAATTTCCGAGAAAACCAGCACCCAGCGGATGTGGTCTTTGCTCGTCATAAAATCAATGGACGGCAGCTGAAAAAAGCCGCGGATCAGATTAACTCCTCCGTCTTCCGGGTTAAGCAGGCTGATCCAGACTCCGGCGATGACGACCCAGGACAGAAAATGAGGAAGATAAATAATCGATTGGACGGAATTCCGGAACCTCCCGCTGCGTACCTCGTTAATAAGAATAGACAGAAGAATCGGGACCGGAAAAAAGAAAATCATTTTCATTGTGCTGATGATGACCGTGTTTTTGAGGACGGTTAAAAAAGCGGGAGAGCTGAACAGCACGTCAAAATGCTTCAGCCCCACCCATTCATGTCCGCCGAGGATTCGGTAATCCTGGAAAGCAAGCTTCATGCCAATCAGCGGAACAATATGAAACGTAATAAAATAGATGAGTGCCGGAATCAGCATCGCATAAAGAACCCAGTCTCTCTTCATCAGCTTCCACTTTTTTTGGAACATCGCCGGCCAGCTCCTTTTCAGGCGGTATAGTATGGTTGGATTTTTCATCATGTTTTGCTCTTTCGTCAACCTGTTAAGGATGGAGAACTAGGGGATGTCAATCTGGAAAAGCAGGGCGTGCTGCTGTGCCCCATACACATCCCGGTCCCCGGCCGTTCCGGAAGAAACCGGCCGCGCCATGGTAATTTTGATGCCGAGTGCCTGATCAAAAAAAACGAGATGATGGATATGCGACTCCTCCATACCATAGAGGCGTGAAAGGGTCTCACAGGTGATCCGCCCGGATTTTTTCACCCGTTCATACAAAGACTCTGATTCGAAAAGGATATCCAGTGTTAACTCAAAGGGACCGGAATTTTTGCTCCGGATGATTTTCGCCAGTTCATATAATGAGGCCATCTGTTACCTCCGATGCTCCGTATAATAGACTTGAAAGTAATCCCTTGGCACTTCCATCAGATGATAGATGGAAAATTCATAAACGGGTCCAAATTCAATATCGCTGGGTGCAAACGGGAAGGCGAGATTGCCGGCTGTTGATTTTCGATTTTCATAGCCGTAATGCAGAAAAGTGGAACGGACGGTCGCGCATATACTGCTCGCCAGCTCCTGAGTAGACGCCAGCACCTCAAACATAACGCCAACCTCATGCCCCGTGAACGGTTCCGGCTCGCGGTCGCCAAGAACTCCGTTTTTCCCGTAATGGAAGAAACGAATCTCATAATCCTCTGAATCTACCTCTTCATAATACTCTCCCGTCTGCCTCTTCACCTGCTCCTCCACTTCCTCTAATTTCTTAAGGAGGAGCGGGTCCCGGATGCCCGCTAGCACAAAAGTCCGGTAGGCGATCCTTCTCGCTCCCTCAAGCTTAATGAAAAAAGTATCGGACTCCCTGTATTGGCTGTTTTTAACCTCCACAACACCAGGCTCCTTCTCCTCGAACCGGCAATGCTGCAAATCCAGAATAAATCCAGGTCCATGAAGAATATACGGATGCTCCTTCTCATAGAAGGTATGCGCGGCCACACTGACCGGGGTACAGGCCCGGCTTTCATTTAAGGACTGAACCGTAAACGAATCGTCTCCCAAGGTTCCAAGAATGCTATCCTTCGTCGTCCCCGGCTCGGCGCAGAGCGCACCGCATTCCAATATCTTTCCAAGATGATAGCTGAGGCCGGGGTCCTTGCCGTAAAAAATTCCGACGGCTGCAAAGGGAGATGGATCGTACGCCCGTCCGCAGACAATAATATCGCTATGATTCTGCAAAGCTTCTAAAATCGGTCCATGCCCCATTTGCGCAACGATGTTCTCCGTTTCAAGAATGGCTTGGGCTGTGAGAGGCGGAATATTCGGCGAAAGCGGCTTCGTCTTACTATTCAGGCATGCTTCCATAACGTAATCCTTGGGAATATCTGCCGGAATCACGGCGATCTTCGCGGCTAATGACTGCTCGCTCAGAACTTCATGAATGATATCCAGCGTCCAATCCAGATGGGGCCTCGCCCCAGCACCTCCGGCAGAACCGATGATAACCGGAATCTTACGCGGAACGCCGTTTACAATCATCAGCTCCAAATCCTTTTTTGCAGCCCGCCTGCTCACGATGCTTGCCCCGGCACCAAGCTTATGAGGACCTGCATCGGTTGAACCGGCATCCACAACAATGGCATGAACACCCAGCTCCAGTCCCTTCAAAAATGAAGCAGCAGGAAAACCGTAGCCAAGCATGCCGCACGGAGAAAGAATTTTAATGGGCTCAGACATGGGAGAAAGCCCCCTTATATAGTAATAGACTGCTGTATTACTATATGTTATGTAATCGCTTACAAATAATAGTAGTTCCAATTCTTTTTTCAGTCAAGCAAGACTGGAAATCTGCCGGCGTAACCAAACAAACGTTCTTGACCCTTTTTTCTCGATCGAATATATTTAATATGGAAGGAAAACGACTGGAGAAAACCGAATATGGAGTCGTAACCATTCTTTTTTTCCATAAAATTTAAGGGAGTGTTCGAGATGAAGCATCAAGCTGTTCCTTATTTATCATTTAATGGAAACACAAGAGAAGCATTGAATTACTACAAAGATGTATTCGCAGGAGAAATCAGCGAAATACAAACCTTCGGCCAGGCGGACTTCCCGACACCGCCGGAAGCCGACGAACGAATCATGCATGCGAAATTCACCAAAGGCCCCCTATTCTTTATGGCGTCCGACTCCTTCCCTGGCGATTCCGTTATGAGCGGCTCTAACATAGCCCTTGTACTGGAGCTTGAAAGCGATGAGGAAATTGAAACCCTCTACGCAAAACTCAAAGAAAAAGGAACCGTCCGTATGGAGCTTGAAGACACGTTCTGGGGTGCAAGATACGCGAAAGTCGAAGACCCGTTTGGGATTACGTGGGATTTGAATTTTGAAAAGGGACAGGGTTGAGGGGAGTTTAATTTAATATCAGATAAGTCAGCTTTCCCAAACTGGACAAGCTGACTTTTTTTTTAGATTTCGTTTTTTATTGTTAAATTAAGGGAAAGTTTTCTGTGGGTAAAAATAGCAAGTAGAACCAGAAGGGAACGAATTTAAGATGAAAACAGTAAAACACGCAATTATGGAGATCCTAGCTGACATTAAAGAAAGCTGGCAGCTGCTCTTCTTCTCAAACACACTTGAAAACAAAGCCCGGGGGCTCATGCTTCTGCATCTGAATGTTATTCTTGCCGTCATCCTTTTTACTCTGCTCATAAGTATAATATTTTTAATAGGAGCAGGACTTTTTTATCCGTTAACCTTTTCAGGTCTTATATTTCTTATACCGTTTACTCTAGTATTTCTAAAAATCAGACCCGTTTTTTCAAAAAAGGGGAAAGAACAGCATTTAAATACATCCTATAAATTTCCTAAGGCATTCGAAGCTGATCCCGGTGTACGAACTGCCTTGCTTTCACTATTCCACATTTACCCATACATAGGCAATGAAATCAGGCAGCTGCGTCAGGAACAAATCAGCTCTGATAACAAAAAGGCGTACCGGAACTTAATCTGGATTAACAGAGGGGCCCTTTTGATGTATTCTATCGCCATGCTTTTAATCCCTGTCTCGCTCCTGTTAAATGGATATTTTTTAATCCACTCAAACGGAGGGTATTGGCGTGGATTTATTAAAACGATCTTTCAAGCTGTAATTTTTTTAGTTCCTATGTTCTTTTTTGTAATATTTTACCTCAGTCGGTACCCTGATAAAAAAAACAGCATGTTAAAGAGAAATAATCAGATTGTTCTTATAAAGGAAAGGCAGATCTAATCAGGGGACGTTCACCATTGTCCGGGATTCGCCAGTCTGGCCTGTTTACCAAAATATCCCCTGGCAATCCCTGTCCAAACTGTTAAACTCGCAATCAACGATTCAGACCTTTTTAACATCATTCAACCATATAAGAGTTTGATAAAAACATTGACGCGTGAACGGTATAATTTGTACGATTACTATAGCATCTGTCGACATTCTTCTTATTATCCATTTTATTGTAAGCGCTTCAATAACACAGCACAAGAGGAGGGAACATTATTAATACAACAACAATATGGGAGTCCATGTGGAAGGCTCATGACAGAACGAAGCAATTGATTTCATTCGCCATTCCAAGCAGAAAGGGAAAAACGTTACCGGGCAAGGAAACGAATTCTATTGATTCCAATGATAAGGATCCAGAACACCGGAGTTATAAAAAAGGGCAAATCATCGGATTGATTCTTGGCCCGCTGCTCTTTGTGCTTTCCATTCTTTTCTTCACTCCGTCAGAATTGGGCAATGAAGGGCGAATGGTATTCGCCATCACACTCTGGGTTGCTACATGGTGGATCACCGAGGCAATCCCGATCCCCGCTACCTCTTTATTGCCTATCACTCTTTTACCTGTTACGAATGCCCTCCCAATGGACGATGTCACCGCAAGCTACGGAAATCCCATCGTCTTCTTGTTCCTTGGCGGCTTCATGATTGCCCTTGCCATGGAAAAATGGAACCTTCATAAGCGGATTGCTTTGAATATCATATCGGTTGTCGGAACCAGCACTTCGAATATCATCCTCGGGTTCATGATTGCTACCGGATTCCTTTCCATGTGGGTTTCCAACACAGCGGCCGTTATGATGATGATTCCAATCGGGACGGCCATCACGTACCAAGTATCCCAAGCTTTGAAAGGAAGCAAGGAAGACCTGTCGGCTGAAGAGGAAAAGTTCTCGAAGGTGCTCATCTTTGCTATAGGCTACGCAGGAACGATCGGGGGACTTGGGACTTTGATCGGCACACCGCCGAACATTATTCTGGCCGGTATTGTATCAGAGCTGTACGGGGTGCAGATTTCCTTCGGAAGCTGGATGCTGTTTGCCGTCCCAATCGTCATCCTGCTCTTGTTCTCTACCTGGATTTACTTGATCAAAGTTTCTCATCCAGTGAAGATTAAAAAGATTCCAGGCGGCAAAGAACTCATCAAGAACGAGAAACGTGCCCTTGGCCGCATGAGTTTTGAAGAGAAGGCTGTCAGCGTGATTTTCATCTTCGCGGCCTTCATGTGGATTTCTCAATCATTCCTGTGGAAAGACATTATTCCAGGCATCGATGATACAATGGTTGCCATCACGGCCGGGGTTCTTTTCTTCTTGATTCCTTCGAAGAATAAAAGCGGACGGCTTTTGGACTGGAGTGTCGCTAAGGACATTCCTTGGGGCATCCTTCTTCTATTTGGAGGAGGTCTTGCGATCGCCGGAGGATTCAGCTCCACGGGTCTCGCTGAATGGCTGGGAAACCAATTGAAAGTGCTGGATGGGGTCAACTTCCTCGTCATGATCATCGCCGTGACGATGTTTGTATTATTCCTGACAGAAATTACGTCCAATACAGCAACGGCAACCATGATCCTGCCCGTACTTGCCTCTTTGGCCGTGGCGATCAATGTCCATCCTTATGCGATTATGGTCCCGGCCGCCATGGCAGCGAACTGCGCTTTCATGCTGCCTGTGGGAACCCCGCCGAATGCCATCATCTTTGCGACGGGCAAGCTGAAAATCACCGAAATGGTAAAAAATGGATTCTGGGTCAACATTTTCTGTGTCATTCTCATTGCCGGGGCTGTATATCTGCTGTTGCCTTTACTTTGGGGAGTGGACCTGCATATCTTGCCTGATGCCTTTAAATCATAGGAAAAGAGCGTGACAAAGATGAGAAAAATCGAAATAGCCTCATTACCGGGAGATGGCGTCGGGATCGAAGTCACTGAAGCGGCAAAGGATGTCCTGCACACGCTCACTGATGCCCATGGAGGGCTCCGGTTTTCCTTCTCCTCTTTCCCGTGGAGCTGTGATTATTATAGTGAACATGGAGTTATGATGCCAAAGGACGCGATGACAACCCTTCGCCAGTTTGAGGCGCTATTCTTAGGTGCTGTTGGAAACCCAGCCCTTGTTCCTGATCATATCTCATTATGGGGGATGCTCATCAAGATCCGCCGGGAATTCGAGCTTTCCGTAAATGTCCGTCCTGCCAAAAGGCTGAAGGGCATTGCTTCCCCCCTGGCCAATCCAAAAAGCTTCGATTTTGTCGTCGTCCGGGAAAATAGCGAAGGTGAATACAGTGAAGTTGGAGGACGCATCCATCAGGGCGAGCATGAGGTGGCAATCCAGAACGCGGTCTTCACAAGAAGAGCAACAGAGAAGGTCATACGATATGCGTTTCAGCTGGCAGAAAAGCGGGACAACCGCTTAGTCAGCGCGACCAAATCAAACGGCATCGTCCACTCCATGCCTTTTTGGGATGAAGTGACCAAGTCCGTAGCAGGCGAATACCCCCATGTGGACATGCAGTCCTCTCATATTGATGCGCTGGCCGCCTTTTTCGTAACGAAACCGGCTGACTTCGATGTCATCGTGGCCAGCAATTTATTTGGGGATGTGCTAACAGACATAGGCTCCGCTATCATGGGAAGCATCGGGATTGCCCCGTCGGCCAACATCAATCTTGAAGGCCGCTTTCCATCCATGTTCGAGCCCGTTCACGGATCGGCTCCGGATATTGCAGGAAAAGGAATCGCAAACCCTATCGGCCAGCTCTGGACCGCAAAGATGATGCTCGATCACTTCGGCTTTGAAGAGCTCGGCCAGACCCTCATGGATGCCATTGAAAACGTAACAGAAGCGGGTATCAAAACCCGCGATATCGGGGGGACATCCAGTACAAAAGAAGTTACGGAAGCGGTGAAACAGAAGATTCTCCAGTCTGCACGGAGCTAGGACGCCAAAAGGTGCGCCTCTCGTTTTCTTTAGATTTCCCGCTGCCGTGAAAACACTTAATCACTCTGGACTTTCACCCAATCGATCTTGATTTTCAGCAAATAAGAGGGCCGCAATAACTGTATAGCCCTTACTGCCCGCTGCAGCTTTATCAACAGCAGCAAAAAACCAGTTTGGATTCCAAACTGGTTTTTCCCCTGTTCTCTACAATGCTTTAAGACTGAAGAAAGCCCACCAAAGCACGGTTAAACTCATCCGCATGTGTTGCATTAAAACCATGAGGCGCACCTTTAATTTGTACAAGCTGGCTTCCCGGAATCATCTCATGCGTCCGCTTGCCGCTTACTTCTAAAGGAACGATCCCATCTGAATCGCCGTGGATAATCATCGTTGGAACAGTGATTTTCTCCAAGTCCCCCCGAAAATCTGTTTTCGCAAAAGCGGTGATGCAGTCAAGCGTTCCCTTAGGAGATGCCATGGCGGCAATGTCACGGTTATAAAGGCGGAACGGCTCACTGACAAGGTCCGTATTGTGGCCGGCTGCAAAGAAATTTTGTGTGAACGTATCGAGGAACGCAATTCTATCGCCCTTCACACCATTTTGAAATTCTTCAATAGCCCCATCATCTAAGCCGCCCTCAGGATTATCCGCAGCTTTGTAAAGATAAGGAGGAACTGCCGCAGCAAATACCGCTTTGCTCACCCGGTCTGTTCCATATGTGCTGATGTAACGCGCAACCTCCCCGCCGCCCATCGAAAAACCAACAAGCGTCGTTTCCCGAAGATCCAGCCGCTCAAGCAATTGATTCAAATCCGCTGCAAAGGTATCGTAGTCGTATCCGCTATAAGGCTGAGAGGACTTCCCAAACCCTCTGCGGTCATATGTAATCACTCTGTGGCCCGCCTCAACCAAAGCAGGAATCTGTTTCTCCCAAGAGCGCCCGCTCAGTGGCCAGCCGTGAATAAGCACAACCGGTTTCCCCGTTCCATGATCTTCATAATACAGTTCAATTGGAGCATCATTTTCATTGCCAACCTTCAGCATTGCCATTGTAATCCCTCCAGGTAAAAGTAGTATTCAGGAAACTTGCATCCCTTTTAATTCCAGATACCCGGATTTTTGGATGGGTAATCTTTTGGGTGTTTTTGTTCTTCTTCTGAAACATCTTTTTCTAAGTGTGCAGCCGTTTATGATCACCATTTTCGTGTCCACGAGCGGGCCTTTCACCATTTTATTGTAGGTCCACTTTAGGGCTTTATTGATTTTTGAGGGTTCAATACGTTCTTGCCTGTCTGGATGATGTCGGTCATTTTTCCGCTGAGCACTTTTAGCTGAACAGCGGTTTTCATGACTTTTGATTTGCGGTGGTTTTGAGCGTTCCAGTTTTTTTCTTATTTTCACTTTTTTTTTAAGGTTACTACCACCTGTTTCCTCAGAAATGTTTTACTAATTCGACTGTCTCCTCTCTCAATACTCCAAGTTGCGGAAAAAAAGCTCTGCAGAGATTAACTCTACAGAGCCTTTCGATCAAATTGATAAGAGACAGACACCAGCATTCTAGATTTAGATGAGATTAGGGACCTGTTCTCCTAGCCCTTATTTAATTGCCTTAGATAATAATTATTCATTAATGGAAATATGCTTCTCTAAATATTTTTTCCCTGAATTGCTTTTGGGGATAATGCCAAGATTCTCATATTTCCAGATAGTTTTTCTTTCATGAGGATCTCTATTTGAGAGTTCATCATAATTAAAAACAACTTTAAACTTTCCCACCTTATCAAAAATCATAGTGAAATTTGTCCAAGGTTCTTGACCATTTTTATTAAAAGCTT
Source organism: Metabacillus sp. 84 (assembly GCF_050107715.1). Classification (NCBI taxonomy): domain Bacteria; kingdom Bacillati; phylum Bacillota; class Bacilli; order Caryophanales; family Bacillaceae; genus Metabacillus; species Metabacillus sp. 84. The sequence continues at coordinate 412,887 of NZ_JBNILN010000001.1, forward strand.
TCCAAAGTTCTTGAATCATACCAATCAAGTTGTGCCATTTTTCTGAGTATTCAAGTTCGGTAACTGTAAATAATTCAGTTATCTCATGACTGTATATAGCGTTATCGCTACCTTCCGGAAGATAATAGAAGTAAGCAGTCTGAGATCCTTCAACGACCTCGCCGTATAAATAAACCTTACACCATTCTTCTGGAATAGTTTCTACGACAATCTCTGCTATCTGTTGATAAAATCGATGAAATTGTTTTTCACTCAACTAGCTTTCTCCCTCCCTTAACATTGTTCCCATTCATCATCACCAATTTTATACTTTATGTCAAAACTTTCTGGACTTTGTGAATTACCTTTGTAATTTGGGGTGATCTTCACCTCTACCTCATCACCAAGCTTGATGTGTTTTGATAAGCAAAACCTTAGGTTTCTATACAGCCGTTGCAACTCTCTATAAAAACTTTAATTGCCTCGTTTCCATCAACAAATATTGGCTGTTCCAAAGTTCCCTTATTAATTCTTTTTATATGATCATTAGCATTAAAGGGATGGTTTTTAAATTTGATATTGTTAGTTACACACTCCCAAAATTCTACTCCCCCGAACTTACAGTCTTCGAACTGAACCTGATTAATTTTACTATTTGAAAAAAAATCATCTATTATACAGCTTGTAAAATTCACATTTTCAAAATATGTTTCAAAAGAATTTACTTTAATTAGATCACTTTTTTCGAAAGCACAGTCTGCAACATGACTATAATTCATTTCAGCCTTACCAAGGTTTGCTTTTCTAAAAACGATATGGTTTAACTTACAGCCATATAATTTGGCTCCTCCAAAATTGGTATTCTCAAAGACATGGTTTTTGAAAAAGGAGTCTGTAATGTAAACATCTAAAAAATTCAACTCTGATAGGTTATTGTTTGAGAAATCTATTCCATCTAATATTAACCTATTGCCTTCTAGCTCATTTCTTTGAACGGAATCAATATATTTATTATGGTCGTTTATTAATGAATCAAGCTCGCTTTGTTCAATTTTTTCCATAATCATCACTCCGGCCACCAAAATATCTTCTTCTCTAACCCTAATTTTTTTATTGCTGCTATGTTGGCGTGAAGGGTAAAGAATTCCTTCGCCTTCTGCACGCCGTTTATGATCGCCATTTTGGTGTCCACGAGCGGGCCTTTTACCATTTCATCGTAAGTCCACTTTATGGCTTGGTGGATTTTTTGAGGGTTTAAGACGTTTTTGGCAGTCTGGATGATGTCGGCCATTTTCCCGCTGAGCACTTTCAGCTGAACGGCGGTTTTCATCACCTTGGATTTCACGAGATCTACGGCATGGTCTGTCATCTTGGTGACGTTGCGGACGACGGCTTCTTTCATTTCGTTGAACAGCTGCTCCGCATTCATGACGTTGTAGGGGATGTCGGTTTTCGGTTTTTTCGCTCCATCCGGATCGTCGACATCGGATACTTTTTTGCCGGCTTTGCTGAGAGAGCCTGCTTTGCTGACCTTGCTGAGGCCTTTCGTTCCGAAAATCGATAGGACTCCATAGGTGACGAATCGTGCCCGGCTTCTGGCGTCTCCGTTAATGAAATTCCGCTCCCAGGCAACGACGAGGGCGTCGACCATGGAGTAGAGCACTTCATCCAGGTTCATCACGGTGGTGATGACTCCGTAGGCAAGCCCAATTGGGTCGGTGAACAGGGCTGCCAGGAGATCGAACAGGCCCACGATAATTTCGGTCAGAATTTGAACGATGGCTTCTCCGATTCCGAGGAAGACATCTCCCAGGATTTCAAGCAGGCTCTTGTCTGTCTCTGCTGCTGTTTCTGTGTTCGCCGGCTTTTCGCAGCTATTCTGCAAATGTGTTGTTGTCAAGCTTAGGCAGTCCGACAAGATGGGATATGCGACCCGAGTTATATTGTTTGTATTAATATGTGGGGGCTTAATCTATTCTATATAGCCTAAAAAGAAGCGTGAGTACCGTCACGACGCTTCCGGTGATTTAATGACTTCAAAAACATTTGATTCAAAAATGTTATTTTTTAAATCATAAAGTTCTTGATGTAAAAAACCTTGAAAGGCATTGAGCCACTTAAGGTCTTTAATTCGCTTAATTTAAGTTACATACTTTTTGGTTAAAAAATCACCATCTATCATCAACAATTATTGTATATTGAGCGACACCGATAAATTTCAATTCACTATTTTTATATTTACTCTTTATTTTTTTAGCATCATATTCCATATTGTAAATCAGTATTGCAGAATTAAATTCTTCACTATAGTTTATAGTATCAAATTGTTCTAAAAATTGATCTGAGTAAGAAAATCCATCTAATAAATCCTTCACACTGTTTGTCGATTTACTAATCCATTTCTTTTCTACTAAATCGCGATCATAATAATCTAAGTTAAAGTCTTTTTCGAAAACTGAAGAAATACTGTCTCCATCTTCTGTATATTCAACATTTGTATAATTCATTAACTCTTCCTTGCTCCCAAAATTCCCAATCCATATTGATACATGATCATTCATAATTTTACTACCTCCTTAATCCAATTGGTAATCCCATTTTCCCGCTTTCCAATCTATCTTCTGCCCAGTTATTTAATCTTTTTACAAAGGTATCATAATCTTTTGATGTATCTATAATTCGTAGAATTTGATTATGGGCTACTGTAGAACCTTCTCCACCATGAACACCAGGTGGATTAATAAATTTTACATCTTTTGTTAAAGTTCTCATTTCTTTTATGTCATTCATTGATATTCCCCACTCTTTAAACTTTGGAGTTCTTGCTACTAAATGCCACTCATGATAGCCCCCCGGTTTTCGAATTCTATCTTCAATTCTTTTTCTTAACTTAGGATTCTCCCACATTTTATTGAACTCTTCTGAAGATAAATCGTCAAACCATTTGTTGAACTCTCCATTTCTAATTGAAGGGATATTTATTTTCCCTATATCTTCACCCGTCCCCTTATTACCCTTACCCCCACCAACCACAATCTCCGAAACATTCTCTCCGATCTCCTCCACAACATCCTTAACCCGATCCATCGCAGTCCGGGTCCCGCTGCCAACCCCAACTGCGGCTTCTGCAAGGCGTTCGTTGATGTTGGCGGGTAGGGTAAAGAATTCCTTCGCCTTCTCCAGGCCGTTTATGATCGCCATTTTGGTGTCCACGAGCGGGCCTTTCACCATTTCATCGTAGGTCCACTTTAGGGCTTTATTAATTTTTTGAGGGTTAAGTACGTTCTTGGCAGTCTGGATGATGTCGGCCATTTTCCCGCTGAGCACTTTTAGCTGAACGGCGGTTTTCATGACCTTGGATTTCACGAGATCTACGGCATGGTCTGTCATCTTGGTGACGTTGCGGACGACGGCTTCTTTCATTTCGTTGAACAGCTGCTCCGCATTCATGACGTTGTAGGGGATGTCGGTTTTCGGTTTTTTCGCTCCATCCGGATCGTAGACGTCGGATACTTTCTTGCCGGCTTTGCTGAGAGAGCCTGCTTTGCTGACCTTGCTGAGGCCTTTCGTTCCGAAAATCGATAGGACTCCATAGGTGACGAATCGTGCCCGGCTTCTGGCGTCTCCGTTAATGAAATCCCGCTCCCAGGCAACGACGAGTGCGTCGACCATGGAGTAGAGCACTTCATCCAGGTTCATCACGGTGGTGATAACTCCGTACGCTAGCCCAATTGGATCGGTGAACAGGGCTGCCAGGAGATCGAACAGGCCCACGATAATTTCCGTCAGAATCTGAACGATGGCTTCTCCGATTCCGAGGAAGACATCTCCCAGGATTTCTAGCAGGCTCTTGTCTGTCTCTGCTGCTGTTTCTGTGTTCGCCGGCTTTTCGCAGCTATTCGTCTGGACCGCTGTTGTTCCCATTATATCAATTCCCGCCGAGCGGAACATGTCCTGCATGGCGTTTACCCGTTTATTTACGTCTTGAAGCTGTTTTTCTAAGGAGGTTAGGGCGGTTGTTTGATCGCGGTCGAATTCTTCCAGCAGCTCGATTGTTGAATTTTTTTCCTGTCTTGCTTTTTCAACCTTATCTGCAAATGTGCTGTCGTCTAGCTTAGGCAGTCCGACAATATCGGAGATGCCGTCAATTGTAGCATTGGTTTCATCGGTCATATCGGAGGTAGTGTCTTTCACAACGGTGAGGTCCTGGTTCAGCTGGAGCTCAAGGAAGCTCTTCCGAATGAACCCGCTCTCGGCAGGCTCCAATGCTTCAAGCGCACTCTTTACTTTTCCGAGCGTTTCCTTATAGCTTTCCAGGAAGGTCGAGTAGCTGGACATAAGCGGCAAGTGATGGTCTTCATAGAACAGCTTAATGCCCTTTCCGCTCTCCCCTTTAAAAGCCTCTCCAAGATTCACAATTCCCTTCGCTGCGCTTTCCAAATCCTTAATCTGCTCTTCCTGAGAGGTCAGTTTCTCCTTCGTTTCCTTAATCCCTGAATGAAAAGCATCTACGTCTAATAGTTTTCCCATTCAGTCCCTCACCTTCCAGCGGCAATCGACTGCGAAACGGTTTCATCCGCTTCCTTCATCTGATTCGCCGATTCCTGTGCCGCCGCTGCATTGATCATAAGCAGCTCTTTATATGCCTCCATGAGTTTGTGGCAGGCATCATTCAATTCGTTGATCTTCACCATTGAATCCATCTCATTCTGTCCGCCCACATAAGCAGGAAAAGCCGTGTTGAAAGATTGAATCGCTGTATTCATCGTCGCAATCGCCTTCTCGACATCCTCATACTGAATTTTAATCTCTGTCGTCAAAACTCTCACAATCCCTTTCTCGCAAGCCTGGATTCCTCAGCCGCTTTTCTTTGCTCCTCTGCCTCCAGAGAAGCAATGGAAGCCTTCAGATCCTTAATCTCCTGCGTCACCTGTTCTATTTTATCCCCCAGCGCCTTAAACACATCGTCAAACTGGTCAATTCCAATTTCCTGATAGGCATCCGTCATTCCGCTCTCTCTCAGCCCGTCAAACTGCTCGGAACGATCCCCAGCCCATGTCGTCTCCGTCAGCTCAGGCTTCATCACAAGCCCTTTATTATCCAGAAACTCCTCCTGATGATCATACAAATCACTCTCACACTTTTGAAGCCTCTTCAAATCCTTCTCTTTTTCCCGGAGTGTTGCTTGAAGACTCGCAATCGACAAAGTTCCTGCACCTCCTCGAAAGTTCATGCTGCACCAACAAGCAGCACCTTCCATATTTCGCTAAATATATACCCTGTAAAATTTTATCATTTATTTCCAATGGGGGTAATTGGCAGAAAGTCCTTGTTTTGGGAGAGGGGCGCATTGTTTGTAGGATATATTGACCAATTTTTCGTTCGGTCCCACTCTCAATTGGAGGCTATTGTTCCTGCTTTCTATCAAAAACGGAACGAATGCTCTCAATACTCTTACTTGGGGGTGAGTAGGATGATTGAAAAACAATGATTCTTCTAATTGAAATAGAGAATGAAACTTGGTTCTTACTAAAGCATGTTTGAATCAGGGTCACCATTTATACACATTCAATATGACTCATCTTCTTGTTTTGTATCGTTATCATGTGGGAAAATGTGGTAGTAAGTAAAATTGATTTGTGATATTTTAGGGGGCTTCCGCTTGAAGTTCAATAAAGCTATTCCTTTATTTATAAGTTTATCGATTATTGCAGGCTGCGGAATGGACGGAAAACAAGTTCAGGGAAATAATAGTACGCCAAAACCAGCGGCACTAAAAGATCGTTTTACCAAAGGGTATTTAAATTCTAATAAAGTTAAAGAAGGTTATTATGAATTCAAATCTAAAACCAATGGATATACTATGTTATTTCCTAAAGACGCTGTAATATCAGATAACTTCGGCAATGAAAAGCATGGGAATAAATATGAGTCTATTTTATATGGTGCAAAAATAGATGGTGCTGCCATTGATACTCAAGTTACATATGAGAACAACACCAGTACTCAAAAAATCGAACCAAATCTAAGTTTGTTATCATCCTCTATAGGCTATAAAGGCACTTATAATGAAGAATATAAAGCTGGAGCAACACGATACTTCGCTGAGGAGACCATCGATATAAGAAGTGCAGTTTCCTACAGTTATTTAAGTTTTATTAAAGCTGACCATACCAATCAAGCTGTACGGATTGTATATACTGTCACTTGCCAAAAAGATGACAGGAACTGTCTATCAAAAAAAGATACTTTTCAATTAGAAGCTGTAAACGTTATGGACTCTGTTTCCTTTAATACAGGAATGAGAATATATCAAAAGATAAAAACGTGGCACTATCCTTCATTTACATTTTATTAGGGGCTGCGGCAGGACACTTTCTGGGGTGCGAAAAGTACGAAGGTGACAGATCTCCATTTGAAGGAACGAGGGATTTGAACGTCGAAAAGGGGCACATGTAAAAAGCAACGGAAACGCCAGCTGCCCCTCTCATTGGGGAGCTGGCGTTTTAAAATTGTAGAGGCGTCACCGGACTACAAGGCGGATCCTCATCTTTATCCCCTATACACACTCGCACACGTTCCGGCTTTCGGTTCGTAATAACAATGTTTTTTGTACTGGCCGGATTTAGGCTGACCATACCAGGTTGGAGGACATGGGGCATAAGGGTTAAAATACCACAGCGCGTACTTGCCCGGGTGCTCCCGCCAATAATCCAAATTTTTCTTTGCGAGTCTCTTTTCCACCGATCTCGCCCGGTTATAAAAAACATTCCCCTTTTGGACAGCTTCAAATGAAAAATTCCCGCCTTGCACCTGAAAAATGACCTTCCGAACTGTGCGCACATCTTTAAAGTCCAAACAGGCAGCCTTTACACGGTTTACAATCACATTCCCCACATACAGCATTCCCTGCTTACCTTCTCCTTCTGCCTCCGCTCTCATCATCCTCGCCATCAAGGCAACATCCGCATCCGTGTATTTGACTCTGGGCATTTTCATCACCTCAGAATAGTTTATGAAGGGATGGGGGATTGATGTCACAATGGACAGTAGGGAGGGTGTTTGCACAATTTCCGGATTCATCTTTAACGTTCAGATGCTGTCAAAGCAAAGTGAGTTTGAACAGGAAGTTCGTTAAAATAATGAAGTCTGTTGCTTTTAGGGAGTAAGGGGGTAACATTTTGAAGAGTCTCATGAAGGTTGGCATTATTTTTAGTTTATTCATGAACGTTGGCTGCGGTATAAGTAAAAATCCTGATGAAAGAATTGTTCAGGAACGAACAGCAGCTGAAAAAGACCATTTTACAAAAGGCTATCTGTCCTCATCAAAAGAAACGGAAGACGGGTATCACTTATTTAAATCAAAGACTGGCGGCTACACCATGCTGTTCCCAGTTGATGCAATCATATCTAAAGAATTTAATGAACAAAGAGAAACCTCCTATGAAACCATCGTTTATGGAGCAGAACGAAAAGAGACAAAGATTATGGCAGATGCCACCTATGAAAATAAACCCGAAACTCAAGATGTAGAAGCTAATCTGGATTTATTATCAAACACTTCGGGCTATACAGGCGAATATGAAGAACTTAAAGAGGAGGGCAAGAGGATTTACTATGCAAGTGAAGAATCTGAAATTGAAGGAACTATGAGTTATAACTACTTTGGCTTTATTAAGTCTGCGGACAGCAATCAGGCATTAGAGTTCATCTATAATGTCAGCTGTAAAAAAGCAGATAATGCCTGTCAATCTGCTGAAGCAGAGCATGAAAAAACAGCACTCAAAATCATGAAGTCTGTGACTTTCAATAGAGGATAAAATGATTGTAAGATGTCTGCTTTCCCCGCATTGCAATTTCATTTTATATCGTAGGGAAGGGGAAGTTTATTATCTATGGATGCGTGCATTTGAGGGGGCTTTTTTATGAAATTAAACAAAAGTATTTTTCCACTTATAAGTTTATTAATTATTGGAGGCTGTGGATTAAGCGAAAAACATTCAGAAGGAACATCCGGGCAAAAAGAGACCATTCAGCAAGAAACACCAGCATTGAAAGATGACTTTACCAAAGGATATTTAACGTCTATTAAAGAAGTGGAAAAGGGGTTTTATGAGTTCAAATCAAAAACAGGCGGTTACACCATGCTTCTCCCCGTTGAAGCTGTTATTTCAAAAGACTTCGGAAACCAATTAGATGAAAATATTTACGAAGCTATCATCTATGTTGCTGAAATTGACCATGCCAGCATAGATACTCAGATTACCTATGAAAACAACCCAATTACAAAAAATCTAGAAGAAAACTTAGAATTGTTATCAAGTTCATCAGGCTATAAAGATTCCTATAGTAAATCTAAGGAAGACTCTAAAACAATCTACTATGGAAAAGAGACGATGGAGTCAGAGGATTATACTACGTACAAGTATATAAGTTATATAAAAGGAAACGAATCGGATCAGGCTGTTCGTTTCATCTATGGAGCATCATGTAAGAAAAGCGATGAGAGCTGCCTAGGGAGTGCGGAGGAACAAGAAAGAATAGCAAAAAAAATTATACATTCCATCACTTTTAATAGGAAGTGAATAACGTACCGCAAAATCGGAAAACGATCAAACCAATCCTTATCTTTAAAAAGATCGAAGTCTAAATTAATTGTGACATTTGAGGGGGCAAAATCTTGAATCGGCTTATTAAATTTGGCATTATCCTTCATTTACTTATTCTTGGGGGCTGCGGCATGACTGAGAATCCTGAGAAGAAAGCTGTTCAAGGGGAAGGCACTTTAAGCGAAATCCCTGCATCAGCAGCCTTGCAAGATGAGTTTACAAGAGGTTATTTAACTTCTACTAAGGAAAAGGAAAAAGGATTTTATGAATTCAAGTCGAAAACCGGCGGCTACTCCATGCTTTTTCCAGCTGATGCAGTCCTATCCAATGGATTTGGCAATGAGAGAAAGGGAAATAACATGGAAGCCGTCATGTTTACCGGAACTCTGGAAAAGGCCGATATGATCACTCAAAGCATTTACGAGAACCTTCCTATCACAAAAGACATCGAAGCCAATTTGGATTTATTATCAACTTCAGTAAGTTATGATGGAAAATATGAAGAAGTAAACAAACAGAACCGAAGCATTTACTATGGCAAAAAAACCACTGACCTGGATGATGCAATAGCCTTTAACTACTTTAGTTTTATAAAAGCCAAGGAGGGCAATCAAGGTGTACGCTTCATGTATAGTGCAACTTGCAAGAAAGCGGACAAGTCATGTGTTTCGAGTATGGAAAAGCATGAACAAATTGCTGAAAAAATAGTGGAATCTATTGCGTTTGAGTAGGTGCAGTAAATGGACTGGGCCATTCACTCGGGGGAAATCTGATTTAAATGCTATTTCTTCAAAATGGGGGTTTAAAAAGGGCCTCCAAGCGCCTATTAACTTGCTTATATTGGCCACGCTTTCCTGCTGAATGGTAAGAAGAAACTTGCTATTATAAATCCTAATGACAGCTACTTCACCCCAAGCACCAACCTCGAAAAATTCGCTACCGATTATTATGAAGAATACTATCAGCTGTTAATCAGCTTAGACAAGCCACGGAAAAACTGCTATGAAAATAATAAAGACTGCGAGTTTTATGAAACGCACTCATTTACTTCATGTCCCTCTTGACCAACCCCCGACTAAAATCCTAGACCGCATTAAAATTTATGTATAAATACCTGAGATAAAAGAAGTGAAAATAATGCAAATATCCGTTTTGTATTGTGAGCCAGTGGGAATACGTGGTAATAATTAAATGACGTGATTCGTGGCATTTGAGGGGGCAAAATCTTGAATCGGCTCATTAAACTTGGTATTATCCTTAATTTACTGATTATTGGGGGCTGCGACATGAATAAGAATCCTGAAGAGAGAACTGTTCAAGGGGAAGGCACTCCCAGTGAAGCCTCTAAAGCAGCAGCAGTACAAGATGAGTTTACAAAAAGCTACTTAACTTCATTGGAAGAGAGTGATAAGGGGTATTTCACCTTTAAATCTAAAACAGATGGTTATACGATGTTCCTTCCTTCGGATGCTGTGATTTCTGAAGATTTCGGTAATGAAAAACGAGACAATGCGTTCGAGGCTATTATGTATGGCTATGAATCAAATGGAGCATCCATAACCACACGAATAACCTACGAGAATAAACCAAGCACACAAGACATTGAAGAAAAACAAAGACTGCTATCTGTTTCAGTAGGATACGAAGGAACATTTGAAGAGATAAAGGCTAAAGGAAAAACAATGTATTTCGCAAAAAAAACCTCTGAATTAAAAAATTCGAATGCCTTTGTTTATTTCAGTTTTATAAAAGCAGAAAACAGTGATCAAGCGGTTGAATTTATTTTTAACACAAGATGCAAAAAAGAGGATAAAACTTGCAATGCCAACGTAAAGAATTTGGAGAATACAGCAATTAAAATCATGAAATCTGTCCAGTTTAAACAGGAGCAATGACAATGGTAAACAGTGAAAATTCCCATGAAGTTCTCTCCACCGAAATGCTGCGGGCCAGGATTGCTAAACTTGAATACAGTATTCCCAAAGATCCTTCTAAGGAAGAAATTAAAGAATTTCAGGACAAAATCAGGCAAATATACCTTGAAGAAACAGGATCTCCTCCCCCTATACATATTACTATTTACCATTCAGGATCCAAGGGGTACAGCGAAGGCAAGGATACGGGCTTTGATGGCACTGTTATTCACTTTTTTGATCCTGAAAAAGGAATCAATCAGTCTTATACAATAACTAGAGGCAGTGAAATGGGAGAAGATAGCGGTACAGGGGAGCCATTAGACTGGCTGTATAATACGTTTGGAATATATACAGGCAGGAATCGGGAACAGTATGAAGCTGCATCAAGCTTTCAAAACAAGGTGAACAAAGAGATAGAAAGAAAGATTGCGAAGGAAATTGAAACTGGAAAAAACAATGGTCACTCTTACGATGATCTTGAACTATCCCGCTACGGAATTGGACATTCTCTTGGAGGGAATTTAATACAAATGCTGCAGCTGCAAGAAGGCCACTTTAAGGAAGTATACGCATTTAATGATGCCCCTCCAAGTGCCTATCAGCTTGCATATATCGATCAGGAGTTTTGGTTACAGCTTAGTGATTACTTCAGCATCCCTGTAAACAATTTCGACGACATCTACTCCATCCCAAGCGCCGATCTCGAAAAGTTCGCCACAGACTATTACAAAGAACGCGGCAAAAACATCCACCACACTACATCAGCCGATGAAATTCTCTATGTTATTTCCGGCTTTCGCGGCTTTCTGTTTTTCGGGGACCGGAATATTATTGAGACGAATCCTGATTTTGATGGTCTAAAAAGGGTACTCGATAATGTGTCAGATGAGGACCTCGCGGTGATACAAAAGAAGCTGGCCGAGATTGCGCCTTATTATGAAAAGGATGGGATTGACGGGATTGTTTTCGGGGTAACCGGCTACGATAAAAAGTTCTGGGATGATTCCTTTGAAACGATTAAGGATCTGAACCTCACTACATTGAATCCTGTTGAGCGGGCGGAGAATGCCATTACTGCCGCGAAAACGATAAATTCCATGAAGGACCATGTTGTTCTCATGATTACAAGGGTGACAAGCCTAAAGGATGAGCTGCCAGCTTTGTTGTCCATCGTTGGCACCGTATCCGCTGAGGAAAGAGAAAAAATCGAGTCGGTCATAGATGGGATGGTAGAGAACCTGAAAACGATGAAGGACGCCATTGGAAACATTGGGGATGTCGCCTCTTTAGAGAAGCTTCTCCACGGGGATCTTATCGGGTTTTTACAGCAAGTCGACATGCTGATGAACACCTCCGACATTATCAAAACCGAGTTCAACGAATTTAAGGCTGGCTTTGGTTCCATTAAAACAATCTTAGAAGAACTGCTGGACAAGTTCGGGATGGCGACAGAAGCACACCTCATGGACGCTGTCATCAGTGCGCTTTCGATAGATGGCTTCTCTTATGAGGGCGATGATATGTACAAGGCTAAAGTTGTGAACGGCAAGCCAATCATTATCAATCTTTCTTCAGCCCTCCGGCTTTTTAAAAAAGGGCTGGCCATTTATGAAGAAAAAGAAAGCATCCTCAAACAAATAAAAGAAACGTATCAAAGAGAATATCCGGACGATTACACCTTTAGAAAAGACACATTGATGAGAGCGATCGCCACAACCGAATCGGATATCAGCTGGGCCCAGAGCAAGCTCGGATATAGCACGACCGCATACAAAGTAACCAAAATCGATGTACAGGAAAGCATTTATCCGATTCCTCCCGCCAACACCGCAGCTTTCCAGGAGCTATTCCACTACCACGAGAACGAACAGGAAGCAGGAGTAAAACAAATCCAGCAAATTAAGTCCTCCCTAGAAGACTTTTTCAATGAAGACAAAAAAATCGCTCAAATGTTTAAGCTAATCTAAGAAAAGAGGGATCACCATGCCAAAGCAGTCCTTCCTGCACCAGCTCGTACCGGAGCAGGACCTGACCAATAAAGCCAGCACCTTCCAAAACCTGCTGGATGAACTAAACGCAGCCGGAATGAAACTCACCAAAACCGTCCAAACGGAAATGGAAGCCCAATCCGGCGAACTCATCGACCAAATCAGCGACAAAATCCAAAAGAATCAAACCCAACAGCAGGAAGCCATCACCCAGCAAAAAGCCTCCATGACCGCCCTCGCAAACCAATACAGCAGCTTCGTCAGCAGCATGAACCGGCAGATGACGACGATTTATTATGAGGAGGATGAGGAGGCGGTGGTGTTGGTTTAATAGATCGTTCACCACTAAAAAGAGTGGTGAACCATGGTATGTTAGCCTGCTATTTCTGCAGATTCGAAGGTTCCATCGATATTACCGGCTACAATGATTGTATGACCTAAAAATAAATCTCCATCCTCAAAGAATATTGTGAAATCCCCACCAGGATAGACTGAGATATTGGTAATGCAGATCCGGTCTGTGAACATATCAGATGTAATCTCTTCATTGATGTTATCCAGCCAATCATTCGCCAATTCAAGAAGTTCACAAGAGGCAAACTTTTTCATTCTCGTATCCCAGTTATTTTGATCTGAAAAAAGAAGCTGTGCCGTACGCAATGCAGAAGCCATATTTTCTTTGTTTTCGTCATAATCAAATGTCAAATGACACCTGTCATTTCCCCAGATTTTCTCTGCGTGAAGTTTTAGGCCGGTAAACGTAACGTGGACTGTATAATTAACTCAACTTTCGCAGGCCAAGACAGGCAGATAAGCCTTGATGTAATTGGGTAGGCTGATAATCAATTGCTGAAGTTGACTTGTAATAATCTTTCTAACTTTCTTTGAACTCATTTTTAGTGCATCTTCAAATGCACGATTAACTGTTGAAGAGTTTCTGCCCAATTTACTTCATGGATTTCGTCGCATAGTTCGTAAAACATACCCCCGAGAGTGAGCATGCGAAACCCTTTATAAAAGTGCATTTTCTGTGAAGAGTGGTCAAAGCAGTTTGCTAAAAGCTCAACATGTTTACTGCGATTCCGATCAAACATGGAGCCATCTACGACAAACACTTTCGGCCGCTGGTGATGAGTAAGCTTAGATACCTTCCCGATCGTGTGGGCACTGAGAAAGAGCAGAAAACGGCGAAAGGAATAGGTGGGCTGATTAAAAACCAATAAACGGCATCTTTAGCTAGAACACCTTCTCCTTTGTTGCTTTTCAGCAATCGGAACCGTTTTTGTGTTGTAAGATCAAGCAGAAGATCAACTGGAACAGATCTTTGCAGGAAAATCCGGAAGCCATCATAATGCCGGCTTTGTACAAATGCTTGAACATGTTTAGCTAAAAAAAGTTACTTTCAATTTAGCAGGGAGTTGATTATTTTGTTCCGGTTTCGGTATCATAAAGGGAGCACTTCATCTTTTTTATTGTTTTCTAGTAAATTCACTATACCAAAGATTGAGGTGTTTCCTTATGGACAATTTTCCATGCCAAGGAGACTATTTTAGTCGGTGCAAAGCTTAGAGGTTGTAGTTTCAATTAGATAAATACCAGTGTGAAAGTTGAGTTATTAGGTTAATAAGTAAGCAGTAATATTCCTGATGCTTGGTTGGCTTGCTTTTATTAAATTAAACTTAATTAGCTCTTTTCATCATTTGAAGAAAATGCGAAATTCCCGATAATCCTCTTGTATCACCTATCTTACTCAACATTTCAGCAAGTTGCATGATAAGTTGTATTCCATTAGAGCTAAAATTAACATATTTAATCTGGGAATCAATAGCAATGTTTTTCGCGGTTGATATATCGATAATACACTCTTCTATTAATTTATTGTGTAACAAATAAAAGGCTCGTTCTAGATAAGATTCAATATAAAATGTTGAATCCATTGCACCATTAGGAATAAACACATCTTCAATTGGTAGTGCATGTGTCTTTTTTACAACCATTCTATGATACTTCATTGTGGTATCATGCAGGTTATTGATACTAATACTTTGTTGCTTTGTTCCACGGATTCCTGAATGAGTTCTATAATGTAATGTTGGAAGTGGCATCATGGAAATAGTACAATATCTAGACATACGTGTCCACATATCGTAATCTTGTGCTCTTACTAGCTCCTCATCCCAGAATCCTACTTTTGAGTAACAATCTTTTTTAGCAACTACACTTGGAGTGAAGAAGTGATTTCCTCTAAGCTGTTCTTGCAGCGCGTGTTTTCCTATGTCTTTAGGATTCCACATTCCTGTATATATTTTTCCATACTTCAAATCATCAAAATAGATTGCAGCAGTATGGATAAAATCTACACTCCTATCTTTTTGAAACATTCTAATTTGTACTTCGAGCTTTTTAGGAAGAGCAACATCATCATCATCAAACACCCAAATATATTTACCTTTAGCTACCTGCATACCAGTATTAATCGCTGATGCTTTACCTCCATTTTCTTTATAAATATATGTTATTCTTTCCTTGTATGCGTCTAATATACTATCTGTTTCATCATCAGACCCGTCATTCACTACTATAACTTCCTTATTTGGATATGTTTGTGATAAAACACTTTCCAGAGATTCAACAAGATAACGGCTTCTATTGTATGTCGGGATAATTACAGATACTTTCTCACTAGTGTCAATTTTTTGCAACTCATAAGGTGGAATAAATTTTTCTATACTAACCTTGTTAGTAATACCCTCTTTGGTTACATGAATACTACAAAACAACCAAGGTGCTGGAACTTCTGTAACCCAATTAACTTCAAACCCTGTCACTTCTCTAACTAAACTTTCTAGACTATCCTTAGTGAATATTCTAACATGATCCGGGTCTGGTATAGAGTATCCTTTTGGAACACTAATCAATAAAGTGCCACCAGGCTTACATACTCTAACTGCTTCTTCAATGAATGGTTTAGGATCAGGAACATGTTCTAATACTTCTGCGAGGACGACTGTATCAAAGGAACTATCTGAATAAGTTAGCTTGGTTCCGTCACCTAATTCAAAATAACAATTATCTAAACCATTTTTGTAAACATTGTATCTTGCAATTTCAATTGCTACGGGATCGATGTCCAATCCAAAGAGATTTTCAGCGTGCATGGCTATTACAGAAGAAAGGTCACCATTTGCACAACCAATTTCTAACACATCTCCGAGGCAAAAGGGGGCGGTAACTCCAAATCGATTTACTTCATTTGTATTTCTTGGTCTTCTATAGTTATCCCATTTACAATGTTCACCCTTATTAGATAACATAATATTTAATAAGCTAGAGGCACAAACTAATTCATAAAATTTCCCACGACCAATTTTATTAATATAAAACTCGGCTATATCATTGTTCCCAGTAGCAAAAGCAAATGCAGCCAAAAATAAGATTATTTTTTCTTCATTTGGACTTTTCTTAAATTCATAGAATAAAATTTGATAAGCTTTAAAATACGACTTATTTTGGAAATGCTCGAGTGCTTCATTTAATCTAATTTCTAGACTTTTATTCATGTAATCATCCTTTAGTAATTTTTCCTCACAGACTTGAGGAGTCCACTATTTCATTCTGACAAGTCTGAATAAAATCTAAGCGTTTTTGGGCTGGTGAATAACTGTACTTGGCTGATAATTTGTAATAATTAATAGCCTTTGATAAATCCTTTGTTATCTCATAATAAACACCAAGATTATATGTTGCCAAATAACTACTAGTACCTTGTACATATTCTTTATGAGCCTTTTCACTTAAATCAATACATGTAAGAAAGCTATTTTCAATCATTTGGATATTTACAAAATTAGTTTTCGGAAATTTCAACAAGAAATCTAGTATAAAGAGTCCTTTTGCAAAATGAAAGTCAGTGACATGTTTTAGCTTTAGTTCATTATAGTTAATTATATTTATCACTTCTTCTTTTCCTAACTCTTTCCCGCTATAAATAATTTCTAGGATTAATTCATTGTAAAATGAATAGCTACCTTCAGATAACTCATAGGATTTCATTAAAACACTGAAGGCCTTTTCATATTGTTCGTCTATCCGCAACTCCTTACCTAGTTGGAATAAATAATATGCATCATCAGGAGTATGATTCAAGGCTTTTAATAATAAAGGAATGTTACGTTTACTTTTATTTGTACCATAGTATCCATCATGCTTCACTATTAGATTCAATTCAGTTCTATTTAATTCGGTATCCAGTTGCTCGTGAATACAGCCAGTATACACTACCCCTTTCGGGAAGAATCTGGAAACAATTTCAGTAGTACTCATTTCTTGATTGTCTCTAATAAAATTATTTATAATTTTAATTTTTCCAATTAATCCCTTGTTAGCTATTCTTTCTAGTTCACTTCTGTGACCTTCAATGATATATTCATCACTATCCAAAACTAAGATATAGTCACCACTCGTTTTTTTAAAGCAAAGTTACGAACTAATGAAAAATCATCACACCACTCAAAGTTAAACAATTTATAATTCTTATTAGCTTTAATAATATTTATAGTATTATCAGTTGACCCAGTATCTACAATTACAATTTCATCAACTAATGATTGTACACTTTGCAAGGATCTCTCGATGAACTTTTCACCATTCTTCACAATCATAGCTAGGGATATTTTCAAACCATAACCTCTTTTCAATGGAGTAAAAAAGTTTTATTACCTCTAAGTTATTTTATATTGGGTAAGGTATCTACTCTGATAAAAATGTTTTTTAGCTTTTTCAATTATGTTTTTAAAAACTTCCTCATCTCTTGTATTATCTAGCACCAATTTATAGAATCTGAAGTCATTTGCATAGTATGATAATGCTTTCTGACTAAAATCCATTGCCATCTGCATGTTCTTAGAAGAAACTAAGTATCCGATGACATTTAGAAAATCTTTGACTGATAAGTGATTCCAATCTACCTTTTCATACAACTTTATTGCTTCATCACTGAATCCCTTTGAATATAGCAAAGCAGCAACCTTTGAAAGCCCACTCTCATTCAGTTTTCCTAGGTAGTTGAATAACGTTTCTGCAGATTCAATATGATTATAATTAATGAAGGTTTCTAACGAGAATAGGAATAGGTTTTCATTGATTTCTCCTTGAATTTCTCCTTTGTGTAACATGGCATTTAATGAAATAAACTCTTTATCGCCTTCAAATAGTGAAATAATATTTTCATATTCCGATCCCTTTAGAATCTCTTTTAGTATGACTAAATCTACTACGTTGACCCAATTCGACTTAATTAAGTCTTTCATTACTTCAAAGGTGAATATTTCTTTAAGATTATCAATATCACCATGTTTTTCAATACATATCTTTTTTAACAATGCAATATTGTATAATAATTCACTGTTTATTTCGGGAGTATCATACAAAGACAAAGCAAGGTCTGGATTCCCAATATCTAAACAAGCCCTAACAAAATGGTTAATGTTTTTGCTATTAACTAATTTATTTTCTTGTAAAAAATTCTTAATTTCTTCATTTGAGTGAAATTCATTTAAAATAGATACCACTTTTGTTATAGCATTTTCACTAAATTTGTTGATATTTAACACATTAGAATAATGATTAATAGCAGCAGTAAAATTACCTTGATCGAAGTAAATTTCACCCAATCTAAGATGTGGACTTTGATCCTTTAAGTCCGGGCGAAGGATAATATAATTAAATTTATGAGAATTTTCAACGATGAAATGAAAAATTTCTGTTGAATCCTCTATTTGGCCTCTTAACAAAAATATCTCTGCCTTTAAATACAAAAACTCTGGTGAACTTGAGTAAATACTCTCTGCGTCTTTAATAACTGCTAAAGCATCGTTATATCGTTGTAAATGTATCAAACAGATTATTATCTGAACTAATGTAACAGAAACCCAGGATAATCTGTAATCTTTTTTTAACTTGTAAGCCTTCAAGTAAGAATCTAAAGCTTTGGAGTAATCCCCTACTGAACAGTACTCATTTCCATAGTTAAAATAATCAAAAGCATTATTGCTTTCTTGGATTTCTTTATTTAATAAGTCTTTATTTCTTTCATTCTTATTTTTTTCAATAAGGGTCTTCTGTATATATCCTGAATGGAATATAAGCAGATTAGAATCTTGTATTATTATTTCCTCATTAGCAGACCGCTTAAGTTGTTCATGGATAGAGCGATAATAATAAATATCTCCACTGTTTTTATATATTCTATCATGACGGTTTTGTACTAGACCTTCTCCAAAGCTCCCCGTAAAGTTTAGAATGTTTGCACTAAACGCTTCTGTACATCCATTGTAACTTTTCAACTCTTTTACAAAAGATTTAAAGTTATCTTCATCAACATACTCATCAGCATCTAAGACAATTATCCACTCGCCTGAAGCTTTAGAAGCAGCATAATTACGGGCAGAAGAAAAATCATTTATCCATTCAAAGTCGTAGATGTTAGATGTATAACCTGCTACAATCAGTTTTGTATGATCAGTGGAACCTGTGTCTACGACTATAACCTCATCAACTAGATGTGCTACAGTAGATAGACAGCGATCAATTACTTGTTCTTCATTTTTTACTATCATGCACAAAGAAATAAAAGGTTTCATTATGTTAGCCTCCTGTAAGTCCTTGAGTAATAAACCCAATAAAAATATCGTGCTAAAATATGATAGCACGATATTTCTTTAAATCTATTACTAATTAATTAACGAAGTAATTGAAGAACACCTTGTGGTTGTTGATTTGCTTGAGCAAGCATCGCTTGAGCAGCTTGAGAAAGGATAGAGTTTTTAGTTTGAGCCATCATTTCTTTAGCCATATCCACATCACGCACACGAGATTCAGCTGCCGTTAAGTTTTCTTGAGATGTACCTAGGTTGTTAATTGTATGTTCTAAACGGTTTTGATTCGCACCCAAGCTTGAACGTTGGGAAGATACAGCTGCAATTGCTTGGTCAAGTGCAGCAATAGATAGACTAGCAAGATTATTTGATCCTACTGAGATGTTCGCCGCACTTAAAGTTAATCCAGTAGTTGACATATCAGCAATTTGTAGATTGATATATTGTCCATCATTCGCCCCAATTTGGAATGTTCCGTTGAACGAACCACCTAAAAGATTTTGAGTATTGAATTGTGTTGTAGTAGCAATCCTGTCAACTTCTGACATTAATTGGTTTAATTCATCTTGAATAGCAGTACGGTCAGCAGTTACGTTAGTATCATTACCACCTTGAACAGCTAATTCACGCATACGTTGAAGAATTGCATGAGATTCGTTTAAAGCACCTTCAGCAGTCTGAATTAATGAAATACCATCTTGTGCATTTTTTCCAGCCATTTCCAAACCACGAATTTGCCCACGCATTTTTTCAGAAATCGCAAGACCAGCAGCGTCATCCCCAGCACGATTGATCCGTTGACCTGAAGACAATTTCTCCATAGACTTAGATTGTCCAACGTTTGCAGTGTTCAGCTGACGATACGTGTTAAGCGCAGCAATATTATGATTAATTCTCATTTTATTATTTCCTCCCTGATTTTCGGTTCCACATCCATGTGGTTAATTGCAAGCAGTGCTTTCAAGTCGGCCGCCTTTAGGTACTGCTTGTTACATAGTTTATATCGGATTTTTTGGTGGGGGTTTAATAGGTTTTTGGAAAAAAAATAAAAACCTTGAGTGTTTGGCTCAAGGCTTGGGGTTTTTCAAATTTTTGAGCAGGTCTGCTGTTAGGGAAGCAGCGCTGCTGTTTTCTTCCTGAATGGATAAGTAGATTTCTTTGCGGTGGATGTCGACGTGTTTCGGGGCGCTGATGCCGAGCTTGATTTGGCCGTCCTGGATGCCGACGACGGTGATTTCGATGTCTTCGCCGATCTGAATGGTTTCATTGAGTTTTCTAGTCAGTACGAGCATAGTCCTGCCTCCCTATTGCACGATGCTGTGCTTGGTTTTGTAGGATGGGTGGTTCAGGATGACTTGTTTTGCCTGCTTGGTCACTTCGTTGACGACAATCGGTGCCTGCAGGTTGGCGGTTGTTTTTTCAAATGGGTCCTGAACGGTGAGGATGACCATAATTTGCACCTGCTGGGCGTCTTCAATGCGCAGGGCTTCCACTGTGTTTTCGTCTAAATCAAATTCATAGTCTTTGAAGAAAAGAAACGGGCTTGTCACGACGAAGGCGAGCTCCGGTGTTGCGGCTGACTGGAGAATCAGAAAGGGCGAGTTCTCTTCGAGCGGGAGAACGGCGAATTCTTTTTCCTCCACAAACCCGGGAATGCCCCCTTCAAACTTCAGGATTTGCGCTTCGTTGATATCCACTTCACCGTGATATTTCGTTTTGAGCATGATGTCCCACCTTTTTGTTATTCATTATACCTTGATGTCGATGCTGACAAAATCAATCTTGAGGCTTGGATACTGCAGCATGCCGACTTGAACTTCCCCGGGAGTAAAGTCAAGAAGTGGTTTATTTAGCTGGACGTCGATTTCCGGCTTGCGGGGCTCGGCATCGATTTTCACTTTTGCCGGTTCGTACTGAACCTTCACGCTGCCGGCTTTTGGTATAAAGCCGATATTGAAATCGTAGAACGGCGGCTCGCTGTTTTGCCTGGCCTGCTCTGGAATGGGGTTTCCTCCCGCTTCAATCCGCATCAGCTCATCCCCCTGGGCCGCTACTCTTGCCATGCCGTCCAGCCAGTCCTGATACCCCTGCTGGGCGAATTCCTGAACTCTTCTTGAAAGATGCTTCAAATCGACGTCTGCCCGGGCTTCTGTTGTATCAATGGTCAAAGTGCCTGGAATCGTTTCGATTGACAGGTCGGCCTTTGGCTGGCGAATGGAGAGATCAGCCTTTGGCTGCTGCTGCTCCATTTTTCCTTGGATAGTCGTTAAACTGATTTTCCCTTGTGTGCTCTCAAGCCGGATTTGCGGAATCTGCATGTAGATCAGCTCCTAAATGAAAAGCTGCCTTTTAAGAAAGACAGCTTTGGTTTTATCTGAGAAAGTCCATTAATGTAGGCTGGATGATTCGGGAGCTCACACTGAGTGCAGCACGGTGGACGCTTTCCTGCATTTTCAACTCTGTGATGACCCGTTCGATATCCGCATCTTCATTGTCGGAAAGGACACGGTTTGCTGTTACTTCCTGCTGTCCGATGCGGTCGTCAATTAATTCAAGTCGGTTGTACCTGGCTCCGAGAACCGCCCGTTCGGCGTTCAATGTATCAAAATGCTGATCCATTTTGCCAAGCAGCTCATCAGAGTTCGACATGTCCGCATTGTTGATGGCGTCTTCTATGCTCTTTAAAGTCGCAAACAGATTGTCTCCGCCTACTTCGCCACCGAAGGCTTTTAATGGGTTGGTGTTCACTTCGAGCTGAACCCCGTTGGAAATCGCGATCTTAACCTGATTCGTATTCGGAGCAAAGGTGACCGTTCCATCCGGATTGACCGTTGCCGGCGGCTTGTTCGTTGCATCCCCGTTAAAGATGTAGCGTCCCGCTACCTGGGTATTGACGACACTCGCCAAGTCTTCCTTCAGCTGCCCGATTTCCGCACCGATCGCTTTTAAATCCTCGGCACTGTTTGTTCCGTTTTTCGCCTGAAGAAAGAGCTCCCGGGCACGCTGAAACACCTGAGTTGCGTGTTCAATCCCGCCTTCTGAATTTTCCATCCACTGATACGCTTCGGAAAGATTCCGTTTGTACTGCTCAACCTCTGTCAGCCCGGTCCGGTACTGCATGCCCTTCATCGCGATAACAGGGTCATCAGAGGGCTTGGTGATTTTTTTGCCTGTCGAAAGCTGATCCTGCAGGTTTCCCATGCGATCATAGCTCGAGCTAAGGTGGCGGAGTGAATTATTGGCTAGCATTCCTTGTGTTACGCGCATGTTCGTTCACCTACAATCCCATTTTATTGATAATCGTATCCAGCAGCTCATCCTGCATTGTAATCATGCGGGCAGATGCGTTATACGCATGCTGGAACTGAATCATATTCGTCATTTCCTCATCCAGGGAGACTGCGCTGACCGATTGGCGGCGGAGCTCGACGGAATCTTTAAGGATGGTGCTGTTGCTCAGCATCCGGTTTGCTTCCTGAGCCTGTACGGCCATATTTCCGATCATGCCCTCGTAAAAATTCTGAATGGTCGTGCTCTTCCCATTGATGGAAATGGTCCCGTTTTTCACTTCGCCTAATGCAATCGCGTTGTCCCCATTTCCAATCTGGCCGGAAGCCTTGCTGGAAGCAGCAATGTAATCAGGAGATTCCATGATCTTAGCTGAAAG
Organism: Metabacillus sp. 84; assembly: GCF_050107715.1. Lineage (NCBI taxonomy): Bacteria > Bacillati > Bacillota > Bacilli > Caryophanales > Bacillaceae > Metabacillus > Metabacillus sp. 84. Next base: position 435,702 of record NZ_JBNILN010000001.1, read on the forward strand.
CTGCAGGCTTTCGGATGCCCCTTTGCCGCCCGTGTAAGTGAAGAAGTCCACTCCCGTTCCATCTGCTTTTGGAGGGGTTTCAAAATGCTTCAGGTTATATCCATCGCTGTGGACTTTATTAAACTCCGCAGCAAACGATTCCGCGAGGCTGTCAAGGTCGTTCAGCATCTCTGTGTAGACCCCTTTTTCGTCTCCGTTATCGATGTAGCCATGAGTGTTGGCGAGACCCTGGATCTTACCGGTGTTTTGAAGGTCCGTCAAATTAATAGCCGTCCCGTTCAGGCTGATGCCGGACACTAGCCCGTCCTGGTAATTAACAGCCACTGTGGAAGCCGAGGTCCCGTCGACAAGCTTGCCGAGTGAAGCTCCATCCTTGCCGACGATTTCAATGACAGCCATTCCTTCGGCGATCGGCAGGGCATTTCCACCGCTTTTCTTCGGCTCGCCTACTTTGATCGGAACTAAAGAGGAGAGCTCATCGATAATGCGGTCCCGCTCATCATACAGATCGTTTGGAAGATAGCCGTGCGGTTCAATTTCTGAAATCTGCTTATTGATATTGCCGAGCTGGGCGGCAAGGGACTGAACCTGCTTCGCGGACAGATCCAGCTCGCTTTTCATGTCTTCCTGCACTTGTTTTAAGGAGGTTGATAAATATTTAATAGTTTCAGCTACAGCCGTTCCCCGTTCCTTTACTACAGAACGGGCACCTGAATTGGTGGGATTCGCTGCAAGATCCTGAAGCGATTGCCAGAACCGGTCCAGTGTTTTCGATAAGCCGGTCTCAGAAGGCTCGTTCATGATCTCTTCCATTTTTTCAAGCGCCTGGGCACGCGCATTGTAATAGCCCGTCTTTGTATTCTCGCCTCTGAACTGAACGTCCAAAAAGCTATCGCGCACCCGTTCAACGGTAGCCGCTTCCACTCCTGTTCCAAGCTGTCCAGCGATGGCTGGATTTTCAAGGCCGGGATACGGGAAAGGCTGGGTGGCTTCAAATGATACACGCTGGCGCGTATAGCCTGGTGTATTCGCATTGGAAATGTTGTGTCCGGTCGTGTAAAGAGCGGATTGCTGTGCGGACATGCCGCGTTTTGATATTTCGAGCCCTGCAAAGGTTGAACCCATCTTTGATCTCCTCCGTGATTATGCTTTCGAATCAAAGAGGGATCTTCGATTCGGTTCCGTTTTTTTCATTGCATCTGGCCGCTGATAGTTCGGGGTCTGTTCTCTCGGCAGCAGCATGTCCAGAGACATCGTGACAAACTGAAGGGCCTGCTGGGTCATTTGCTGGTTCAGCTGGTTCGCTGCCTTCAGCTTGTCCAGGACTTCGGTAAAATCGTCCTTTAACCCGTTCAGGCGCTCCTTATCCGTTCCTTCTGCTTTTTCCGCGCATGCACGAAGCGTCAGATCTGTGTGCCTTCCGAGAAACAGGGAAGCCTCGGTGATCCGTTCTGCTTCCGTCTGTTTAATGGCCTGCACCAGAAGCTGTTCCTGCTGCAATACTTTCTTGAGCTCTTCCGTTTGATTGTGCTTCAGATGCTCTGTTTTATCCAGAGCTGTCTGATATAAGTCCAGATGCAGCTCAAGGAGCCTCTCTAGTGCCAGTATGAGCTTGCCTGCATGCATGGCGGTTCCTCCCTCTTAGTGCTGTTTATAATAGTCCGCAAATTTGCGGGCAATTTCCTTCGGATTGATTTCATACGTGCCATTTTCGATTTTCGCTTTCAGCTGGTCCACTTTTTCCTGTCTTGCTTCAGCGATCTTATTCGTTGATTGAAGCTCCTTTGCTGCGCTGGAGATTTCAATTTTGTCCTGCTTTGCCTGAACCTGGCCTGCCCTCTCCACCTGACTGTCCTTGCGCTTGTAAGGATTGATTCCGTTGACACTATAGTTATTGATTTTCATGCTTACCGCCTCCATCCATTAGAGTTAACGTGCTTTCTACCGTTCTTATCGTCTATTCTATCCGGTAGTTTATAGTATTTTCAATTTTTGGGAGTAAAGGAGTAGAACGTTTTTTGACTGTTCTGGGCCATTTGACGCTGATGCTCCTCCTCACGTTGGAGCCTGCCCAGCTGATCATGCAGGTCTTTCGTACAGGATTGGCAAATCTTCCCTTCCCTGATTGCCCCTCCGCATTTGTCACATGGGTAGCCGAGATTTGGAAAATTTGAGAGCTGCAGCCTTCCGAGCCGGATGAACTTTAAGATCATCTCCTCCGGTACACCCGTTCCTTCCACAACCTCTTCAAGCTTCGCCTTCCGGTTTTCCCGCTTTCTTAAAAAGCTGTACACCGTTTCAAACTGCTTTTCTTCTATTTTATAGCAATCCGCGCATACTGTGCGAAATTGTGTCTGGACATAGAGAGCATTGCATTTCGGGCAATTCGCTAACTCATTCATTGTACATTCTCCTCATGATCTTACTCTACCTGTAATATCGGAAGAAGGAGAAAAACCTTTAGCCCCTGATCAACGTAAGAGAGGAAATGTCTTGAGCACCGGCTTTTTTAAGTAGCTTTGCTGCCTGGTAAACAGTGTTTCCTGTTGTATAGATGTCATCGATGATCACGATGTAGAGGTTCTTTACGGTCACTTCCGGATTTAAAGCAAATAGCGGGGCACCGGCCAGCCGTTCCTTTCTCGATTTTTTCGACTGCTTTTCCGATGTGAGCCTGATGAATGGATGAACGATGGGACGTCGAATGCACCCTGCGATTAACTCGGCCTGGTTAAACCCTCTTTCCTGCAGCCGTTCTGCTGAGAGCGGAATGGGAACAAGCACGGCCTTGCGGGGAATTTTTCTTGCCGCTGTGCGGATGTCCTGTTCGAAAAGACGGATGATCTCTGCATCACCTCTGAATTTGAAGCGGTTCATCACTTCCTTCATGGTTTCTGTATAAGAGTAGATAGACCGGTTCTCCTTTAAAATACCCTCTTCCCTTTCGTTCCATCTGACGCAGTCTGTACAAAGGCTCTCACTATCCATCGGCCGGCCGCATTTCGCACACACCGGGCCCGTTATTTTCGTCATTTTTTCCAGGCAGGGAGAGCACGCCACAGGATCGGGATCTGTTCCAAGCAGCATCCCCCATGTGACCTGCTCCTGCATTTTACTGTGGCAGAGGATACACCAGCTCATCGGGCTGCTTCGCGATTCATGTTGAGTATATGCATTCTCGCTTCAAGCATCGCGTTTGTTTTCCCGTGATGAAAAAAGACGATGTCTCCATCCGGAAAGTCTTTATGCCGGCCCACCCTGCCGGCTATTTGCACGAGGGCGCTCTCGGTGAAAATCTCCTCCTCCGCTCCGAGAACCGCAGCATCCGCTCTTGGAACTGTCACTCCCCGTTCGAGAATAGTGGTCGTGACAATGATTGGAGAAATTCCATCCCGGAACCGCTGGACTTTTTCTTTGCGGGCGGGATCCTCAGAGTGGACCCCTTCAATGGAGGGATGAAGCGCTTGAAGAATGGATGTCACTTGCGTAAGAACCTGGATACTCGGTACGAAAAGAAAAGCCTGCTTTTCATTGTCTAAATGATTTGTGATCCATTTTAATAGAGGCTTCGGAAGCTTATTCTTTTGAAGCGTCCCCTTCCACCTCCCAATCCATTGAAAACGGGGAACCGGCAGAGGATGGCCATGGTATCTGGCGGGGATCCTAACAGAGGGGAGTTTTTTGGAATGGGCCCGTTTTTGCATGTCCCGGGATGGGGTAGCGGTCAGATAAATGAGCGCACTCTCCGGCTTGCGCGCTTTCTGAACAGCGGCATTCAGCGTCTCGTCCATCGAGAAAGGAAAGGCATCCACCTCATCAATAATGATGCAATCAAACGTTTGTTTAAACCGGAAAAGCTGATGGACCGTGGATAGAAGGAGGAGGGAGGATTTGCAGCGGTCCTCGCTTCCGCCGTACAACGCAGCAGCATCGGCATTCGGAAAAGCCTTTTTAAAACGCGGATATAACTCGAGCACCACATCCGTTCTCGGTGTGGCAAGGCAAATCCGCTTGTTTTGTTTCAGCGCTTCTTCAATGCCCTGGAATAGAATTTCCGTTTTCCCCGCTCCGCACACGGCCCAGACGAGGAGCTCTGACCGATTCTCCATCGCCTCCATAATACGATTCGATGCATTGCTTTGAAGAGGAGAAAGCGTGCCGGTCCAGTCTAGTCCTGAGCCAGACTCGATAACCGGAGGATCCCCAATCCAGCTATAAAGCGTTTCACACTCACTGACCCGCCCCATCATGATGCAGGACCGGCAGTAGGTGCAGAGCCTGCCGCATTTGGCACAGTGGAAGGAAGCGAATAAATGACGCTGGTTATTGAGGCAGCGTGCGCATTGGAATCTACCTTTTGTTCCTGTGAGGCCTCTCTCTTTTTGGATGTTTTCGTTATCGTGCATTTCTAAGGGGAATGGAATTTCGGAGGCAAGAAGGTGGCGGCCGAAGAGGTGGTGCTGTAGTGAGGACATTGTTTTACTCCTTTTTCCTTTTATTATGAACAGAAGGAGAGACCATTGTCTAACCTGTAAAAAGATATTATTAGGCAGTAAATTAAATTTTCTAGTGTACTAATTGGTGTATTAATCTTTAGTTGTGACATAAAATAAAGTACAAAATAAAGTACTCTTTGGAGTTGACGAAAATGAAAAAACTAATGCCCATGATTGATCCTAGAAGCTTGGATATGATGATCGATGCTGAAGCGGATGCTAGCAAGCAGCGAAATGAAAGTGCTCTTCGAAAATCAAAAGAGTTACTAAAAAAATTAAAGGCTAGGAGTGGCCGCTCCTAGCCTTGATCATTCATAGGTTTTCTATTATTTGTTATCGATAGTTTGCTTTTTCTCATTTTAACCGCTCGTGCAAGAATTTCTTCATTTCTTTTTTTACTAATTGTTTGTTCTTCTAAGATTAATTCCTCTAGAGTTTTATTCCATTCCAAGGCAGCTTTTAATTTACTCAACATTTTCAGCCCCTTTTAATCGATTTTTTATCTCGTCAACAGAATGTTGGATTAGCAAACAAGTCCAAAATAAATTAAATGTGGATTCTATCTTAATTTTAGCCGTTTTATTTAACTCATGCAATTCGTTGTTCAGTATTTCAATGTCTTCATCCGATAAATGAAGCTGAACCACTATTTTTTTATTCAAAGAAATAGGGATTAACTTTGCTACTGTACTTTCTCCAAAAGCAGTTTTCCCTTTATAGGTATGCGCTCTATTGATCACATTACTTTTTTCTTTCATTATAATCTGTTTTTCCATTAAATGTTCATTAACTCCACTTGAAGTTAAGTATTCATATTCATTTTTTCTATTCAATTGATAAACAGAGTAATCATAATCGAAATTCATTTCCCTTAATACATCAGAATGGAAATCTTTATCCACAAACATTTGCATGTTGCGCTGCGAATTTCGAACGATACTGCTATAAACCTCTTTTTCTTTTTGAGTAACCTTTAGGGCCTGTTCCAGCTCTTCCATTACAGTTTTCACAGCCGAATCATCCTGCTGGTTCTTTTGAAGCTCGTCCCTTAGCATATCCAACTGGTTTTTCAGATCTTGAATATCCTCATTTTTCGAATCAATTGTTTGTTCTAACCCGTATATGTAAGTTTTATGTTCATTTATACGCGATTCGGTGGATGTATAATATTTCTCCGTAATATTTGGAATTTTTAATTCCTCTTTCAATTTTTCGAAAGAAAATAATTGGTCATCAATTAGATTAATGAAGGCCTCATACTCTTCTTTTCTATATTTTTCGAATGCTCCTAAATTAAAAAACTCATTACCGGGAACAGTCATTATTTTTAAAGTCTCTCTCCTCCAATACAATACCGCTGAAACAGACATGCAGAATAGGAAGAAAACCTTTGCCTCACTATTGAAAGCATTGAAAGGATAGTATGGAATCCATAGGGAGCCACTTGTAATAAATGGGAGAAAAAACTTCCCCCTGAAAATATAATTCCTCATGTTTCGGACTAAGTATTTTCCCATGTTTTTGATGGTTAAGGATGTGCTTAACTTTTTTTCAGTAGACTGAAAGCCTTTTTTAGATTGCTTATATAGGGATCAGCATCTTTTACTAGCAATTCTAAATAATCATCTGGCTTTCTCATGCTCTAATCCACCCCGAGTTTGAATTGTCAAGGTAATTATACAATATACGGAAAATAATAAACATTTTTTTACACAAAAACAAAAAACAACCAGCCAAAGACTGATTGTTTTCGTTATTCCATATACCATCCCAGCCCAAGTGCACCTTCCCCTAAATGGGTTCCGATTACAGCGCCAAAATAGCTGAGGTAAAACTTGACGTGCGGGTATTTCGCTTCAAGCTCTGCCTTCATTGCCTGTGCTTCTTCCGGGCGGTTGGCATGAATAACAGCGGCCCTCATTGGAAGGCCAAGCTTGGCGTCCTCTTCAAAAAGCTCATAAATCCGGTTGACCGCTCTTTTGCGCGTTCGGATTTTTTCGTACGGGACAATGACTTTATCTACAAAGTGAAGCAGCGGTTTGACCTGAAGAAGGCTTCCAATCAATGCCTGCGCTCCATTTAAGCGGCCGCCGCGCTGAAGGTTGGACAGATCATCGACCATAAAGTAAGCACGAACCGTTTGCTTCATCGCATCAAGCCGCTTCATAATCTCTTCCGGATCCTTTCCTTCCCGCGCCATTTCGGCCGCTTCAATCACATAAAACCCCTGCACCATGCAGCTGATTTCGGAATCGAACGAGAAGACTTGAATGTTGTCCGTCATATTCCCCGCTGCGATCGAACCGTTGTACGTGCCGCTGATTCCGGAGGACAAGTGAACGCAAATGACCGCATCGTACTGTTTGGAAAACTCCTCGAATAAATCGAGGAACCTTCCAACAGGAGGCTGTGAGGTCGTTGGAAGCTGATTGCGGCTTTTTACCTCTGTGTAAAAAGCTTCTGCACTCAGCTCCAGCTCCTCCTGGTATGTTTCATTCCCGAAAATGACACTGAGCGGAATCAGATGAATATCCAGTTCCTTCAGCAGTTCCTGTGGTATGTATGCTGTACTATCGGTTAAAATTGCCGTTTTCATCGTCAAAAGAAACCTTCCTTATTACGTATTTAAAGTATGAGTTCGAATGATTACTCTCTATTCTATAGAACTTTACGTAAAATTTCATTAAATGTTTCATTTATTTTGGGTGGATTGGATAGGTTGGGTGGGGGAAACGGAGTTTTTGGGGAAGGGTGGGTGGTATTTGGTGTGGTGGTGGTACTTGGGGTGGTGGTACTCGGTGTGGCGGTGGTGATACTAGGTGTGGCGGTCGTACCGGGCCTGGTGGTTCAACTCCGTGGTGCCTGACCCCGACTTCTCTAAAGCACTAAAGCTCCGGCACCGGCTTCTCTACTCGTTGGGGCTCTAAGAGCAAAACAATGCTGCCCCTGTCCCCACTTGCACTAAAGCACAGCGGGCCAGGCACGGTGCCTGGCCCCACTTTCTCTACCAAACTAAAGCTCCGGCACCATCCTTCTTGTCCATTGGGGTTCTAAGCCTGATCGGGATCTGCCTCCGTCCCCACTTACGATGAAGCGGTGCGGGTCAGACCCCAAAATCTTGTGCCACCCGATCAAACCCTAATTTCACCCTGCTTACGCCAAACGCCGTCCTGGTAAAGCCCCTTGCCTCCGTCCCGCGCTCCGCTAAAGCACTAAACCTCCGTCCCCATCCTGATTGACACTATACGGCACAAGGGTTAACAGAAGTTCTGCTCCGTCCCTGATTTGACTGGAATATGGGGACGGAGGCTGCCTCCGTCCCCAATTATGTCAACAAATCGACCTCTGTCCCCTCTCCTTCAAAAGCTTTGCAGGAGTAGGGATGAGAGATATCTGCCTCTGGCCCCTAGTACTTTACCGTAACGGGGGACGGAGGAACCGGTATCTGCAGGTTGAACCGGTGTCTGCAGGTTGAACCGGTGTTTACAGACTGAACCAATGTTTCCAGCCCGATTTGAAGTTGCCGATGGATACGGATCCTTCGGTGCACCTCCGTGGTGCCTGACCCCGACTTCTCTAAAGCACTAAAGCTCCGGCACCGGCTTCTCTACTCGTTGGGGCTCTAAGGGCAAAACAATGCTGCCTCTGTCCCCACTTGCACTAAAGGACAGCGGGCCAGGCACGGTGCCTGGCCCCACTTTCTCTACCAAACTAAAGCTCCGGCACCATCCTTCTTATCCATTGGGGCTCTAGCCCTGAGCAGACTCAGCCTCCGTCCCCACCTGCGGTGAAGCGGTGCGGGCCAGACCCCGCCAATGCCTCACTCCACCAATGCCTCCACCAGACCAGGTCCGCTCATCCCGCCAATGCCTCCACCACACCAGCTCCGCTCATTCCACCGCTGATCCCGCCAAACTTGTCCCGGTGGTTCTATCAGTGGTTCCCCAAGAGACCCCGCCGCTAGTCCCGCCCGGTACCACAAAGTGCAGCCCGTTCCCAATAGAACAAGGCACAACTCACTCCCCCACTGACTCCAATCCGCTTTTACCTGCCATCCATTGCGGTCCCCCGCACTCTATCCAGCCTCACAGCACAAAAAAAGCTGAACACCAAGGGAACTGGACCCGGGTCTTCAGCTTTTTGTTATGGTTCATATGCTGATTAAGCTTAGCGCACTTCCACCCATCCGTTTTTGATGGCCACAACGACGGCTTGGGTACGGTCGTTTACGTTCATCTTTTGAAGGATGTTGGAAACGTGGTTTTTGACGGTTTTTTCACTGATGAAAAGAGCTTCTCCGATTCCGCGGTTGCTTTTTCCGTCAGCGAGCATTTGAAGAACTTCACATTCGCGTCTGGTCAGGATATGTAAAGGTCTGCGAATTTCCGGCTGCAGCTGCTGTCCGCCGCCGCCTGCTCCTGATGTTGCCAGTCTGCGGAATTCGTTTACGAGGTTATGGGTAACCTTCGGATGCAGGTAAGATCCGCCTTCCGCTACAACTTTAACCGCTTCAATCAGGGTGTCTGCGTCCATCTCTTTGAGAAGGTAGCCGCGGGCACCTGTTTTAAGGGCACGGGTCACGTAGTTTTCGTCGTCATGGATGGATAGGATGATAACCTTTGTGTCCGGGTTGGCTTCGACGAGCTGTTTTGTCGCTTCCACACCGTTTACGTTTGGCATATTTATATCCATGATGACTGTGTCGGGCTTATGCTCTTCTACAATGCGCATGGCCTCGTCACCGTCGTCGCCTTCTGCTACTACTTCAAATGATGGTTCAAAATCAAGAATACGTTTTACGCCTTCTCTGAATAACTGGTGATCGTCAATAATTACAATTCTTGTTTTCATGGTCACTAATACGCCTCCCCACTCACTTCATTCTAGTCCTATCCTCATACCTTCCGTCAATGAGACTTTCGTCGCTAGTTTCCTGCTTTGACGCAGCGAAGAAACCCCGCAATTTCATGACGTTTTTCTTATCTTTTGCTAAAAGATTTCCTGTCCTTATGGTAAAACAGGACGGCCCGGAAGCATACATCTAAAATATGGAAGGAACCTTGATCATAATACTTGTTCCTTTTCCAATGACAGAATCGATGTTCATGGTCCCGTCGAGAAGTTCAACACGCTCTTTCATTCCGACCAGTCCGAATGATTTGTTTTTCTTTTCTTTCATCTCGCTTAAATCAAAGCCGCTGCCGTCATCCTTGATCAAAAGGTTCACGTACTCGGGCGACACTTCGACTTTTACGGAAATTTCTGATGCCTGGGCATGCTTCAGTGCATTTGTAACGGCTTCCTGGGCAAGACGGAAAAGCGCCACTTCGAAACGGGGAGGAAGTCTTCTTTCCTCCGCTTCCCCAAAGCTTTGGAAGTGCATTTTTGTTTTTCCGTTGTATTCCTCGATTGTATGTAAGTATTTCCTTAAAGTCGGAATTAATCCAAGATCATCCAAAGCCATAGGCCTAAGATCGTAGATAATTCTCCTCACCTCATATAAAGCATTGCGGACATTCTGGAGAAGATTGCGGATTTCATTGAACCCTTCTTCGGTTCCCCGATCACGGAATATGCGTTCAAGCAATTCCGAGCGCATCATGACGTTTGCGAGCATTTGCGCAGGTCCGTCGTGGATTTCCCTCGAAACTCTCTTGCGCTCCTCCTCCTGCGCTTCGATGATCCGGAGTCCGAAGTCCTGTTTGGCCTGGGCATCCTCTAAGAGAATTCCTACCTGACGCAGGTCCTGGCTCAAGTAATTCAGCACGACACTGATTTGGGTGACAAGCGCTTCTGAGCGTTCAATAATTTCCTGCAATCCGAGCAGTCTGCGTTCAAGCTCGTCCCGCCGGTCACGGAGCTGTTTTTCCCGGTGCTGCATCGTGGTTAGCTCCACTTGCAGGGAATGAGCTCTTTCGTAAGCTTCCCGAATCTCATCCTCTGTAAACCGGTTAAAATTTTTGCTGACCTCAGACAGCCTTTTCCGTGCATGCCTTGACTGAACTTCAAGCTTATCACCGGCTTCAATGACATCGTTCACCTGTGTTTTTATAATGCTGAGCTCTTCAACAAGCGTTTCATATTGAGTGCGGGATTGTTCACCGATGGCAAAAATTTCACCCTTGCTCCCGTCCACCGTTGAGATCATCTTATTCAGAATTTCATCGAGCAGGACGCTGTCGATCTTCTTGGGATTCACCAGAAATTACCTCCATTGCTTTAAATATCATGATTATATTATGAGATTGTAATTGAAGTCGTAAAACAGGCGCTATATAATGGAATAATGCAGATTAAAAAACACTGAATATTTTTTCTTCCCTTTATGGTTTGATGATATGTATAAAGATACCGGTTTTCCCCGTTATGGAACCAGGAGGTGTACAAACATGCTTACTGCTTATTATACAGCAAAAGGAAGCGGAGAGCATGAGATAATCATCCAGAAATCGCGATTTATCTGCCATATCCGCCGGGTTACATCCGAAGAGGAAGCCCAAGCTTTTATACAGGAGATCAAAAAACTCCATCACAATGCCAACCACAACTGTTCCGCCTATTTAATAGGAGAAAGAGATGAAATCCAAAAGGCAAATGACGACGGCGAGCCGAGCGGAACAGCGGGTGTGCCGATGCTTGAGGTGCTGAAGAAACGCCAGCTTAAGGATACCGCTGCTGTTGTTACGAGGTACTTCGGCGGGATTAAACTGGGAGCCGGAGGCTTAATCCGCGCTTACGGACAGTCTGTTTCAGAGGGCCTGAACCAAACAGGTATAGTAGAGCGTAAATTAATGAAAATTTTGCATACTAAAGTTGACTATACCTGGCTTGGAAAACTTGAAAATGAACTCCGGTCATCAGAGTACCTGATTAAAGATATTCATTATTTACATGATGTAGAGATCGAAACGTATGTGGCTTCAGAACAAACGGAAACCTTTACCAATTGGATGACAGAGCTGACCAACGGCCAGAGCGAAATTACGCAAGGAGATGTCACATATTTGGAAGAAGAGGTAAGTTAGGAGAAGATGGTATGGCTGAATATAGACGAGTAGTCAGAAAGAAAAAAAAGAAAAAATCGGTTTTTAAGCGAATTTTGTTTTTTTTGCTCCTTTTGCTGCTGATTGGCGGAGGATACCTGGCCTTTATCGGGGTTTCGGCATGGCAGGCAGCTGACAGGTCCTATGAAGGACTTGAGCGGGGAGAAAAATCAGCACTCCGGGAGCAGGCGGTTGAATTAGCCAAAGACCCTGTATCCATTCTGATTATGGGGGTTGAAGATTATTCATCCGGCGGGGAAGGCGGACGCAGTGATACCCTGATTGTTGTCACACTGAACCCAAAGGAAAAATCTATGAAAATGCTGAGCATCCCGCGGGATACTTTAGTGGATGTAGAAGGACACGGCGAAACCAAAATAACCCATGCCTACTCGTATGGCGGCAAGGAACTGGCTGTCCAGACGGTAGAGGACTTTTTAGATATCCCAATCGACTATTACGCAACCGTTAATTTTGAAGCGTTCAAAAAAGTCATTGATGAACTGAATGGCGTAGAAGTGGATGTTCCGTTCGATTTTTACGAAAAAAGCGATGAAACCGGAAAGCGCATTTACTTTACAGAAGGCAAGCAAACCCTAGACGGTGAAGAAGCACTTGCGTATGCCCGGATGAGGAAACAGGATCCGCGGGGTGATTTTGGACGAAACGACCGTCAGAAGGAAATCATAACGGCCATTATCAAAAAAGCGACAGCACCTCAGAACATCATGAAGGTAGATGATATCGCCAATCAAATTGCCGAAAATGTGGAAACCAATCTTCGTATTTCAGAGGCACTCGGCTTCCAGCAATCGTACAGTGGATTTAAAACAGATCAGATCGACCAGCTAAAGATCGAAGGAGAAGATTTAAACTTAAACAGCGGCTATTATTACCAGCCGATTGAAGAAAAGATGGAAGAAGTCAGAGAAGAACTTCAAAGTCATCTTGAGCACAAGAAAATCAGCATTCGCGAAGAGCAAAATGAGGACACGATGAAGGAATCCAGCTTAGACCCGGCAAAATAATCTGCAAGGCCCCCTGTGGAAAGGGGGCCTTTTTTTTATTTCCCGCACCTCTTTTCATATAACCTTACATTTTTCCTAAACAATTGACATTTTTAGCCGAAGTTATAAGTGGCACATTACGTCTTTATACATTGGCTTTCATAAAGTGGCCGTTATTTTAAAGGAGGAAATGAAGAATATGAAAAAGATGAAAATTGCTCTAGTATTTGGTGCAGGAATCGTAGCTGGCGGTGTATTTATGCCAATCGCCTCTTCATCCGCAAGCAGCAATCTTGTATTAGCAAGTGTTGAATGGGTAACTTCTCAGCTAACGCCTCTGAATAACCGCGTTGCAAACCTTGAGAAAGAAATCAAAAACCTTGAAATCTCCAATGTAAAGCCTTCTCTTCCTTCTACTATTTACGTAAAAACACCAGTTGGGGATATCCTGCGCGGAGCGATGGAGCATTATTCCACCTTAACAAGCGCTCCAATGGGACAAGCTTTAACCGTTAAGGATCAATTCATCTCCAGCGACGGCCGTTACTTCCTCGTAACGTACAATGGAAAAACGGGATACATCGCGGACTGGGAAGTAAGCACATCCGCTGTTAAAAAGCCGACATCCTTTGTTGCATCAAAAACTGCGCCAGTATTGAGAGGTGCCGATTCTTCCTACAGACAAAAAGGAACCGTTAATGCAGGTCAAACCGTACAATACTTGAACACGTTCAAAAATTCTTCTACAGGCGAAGTCTGGATTCACGTTAAGCTCCCTAACGGCGTTGACGGATGCGTAAAGCTCTCAAACGGCGAGGTGAGATAATCCAATGAAAGGAAGAGCCTTTGCCGGAGGAGCGCTCTTAACAGCCGCCCTTCTATTTGGATTCAGCCCGGCCAGTATGGCCTATGAAAAAGCGTTCTATACTCAGGAGACTAAGGTCAAGCTGGCCACAAAAACCTCCCTTCAGGTTCAGCTTAACGGATTATTTGAACTTGAAAATTTAAGCACACGTGAAAAAACCCTTCTTCTGCCGGAATCAACATTAACGATTACGGCCGGAAGCGGAAGCTCCAAAATTACTGCAGGGACGGATTCTTATTCTGCAGCTAATGGTTTTAGAGTTTCAGAGCTTACCAATCTGCCAGAAAAGATCGTCAAGTTTACCAGCCCGACGACGGTAAGATCTGCAGCCGATGACAAAGCAGCATCCGTAGCTTCTGTTAAAAAAATTGAAGCAGCTGAATATACAGGAGAAACAACTGTATCAGGAGTCAAATGGTATAATGTCAAGCTTGCGAACGGACTGCAAGGCTGGGTTTCGTCAAAAACAGCAGCCGTTCAGTCTTCCCCAACGGTCTTATCGCTATTTAAATACGGCAGCCTACAGTACAGAGGAGGCTTTGAAACGAAAGCAGACGGCTCCCTCCGTAATGTTCTCGGACTCGAAGAATATTTAAAAGGGGTCGTGCCGAACGAAATGCCGGCTAGCTGGCACATGGAAGCTCTAAAGGCCCAAGCCATCGTAGCAAGAAGCTATGCTGTGAACACGATGAACCTGACCAACACCCCTTCAAGCCAGGCTTATAACGGCTACACGAAGGAACACAGCCGCAGCAATAAAGCGGTTGATGAAACCGCTGGCGTGATGGTCAAGCATAACGGGAAACCGATTCAGTCCTTCTTTTACTCCACAAGCGGCGGACAAACCGCCAATGCCTGGGACGTTTGGGGATCAAGCAAAACGACCTTCCCGTACCTGAAAAGCGTAGAGGATCCTTATGAAGCCTCATCTCACAGCAACTGGACGGATCATTTCGCATCAGGTACGATCCTGCAAAAATTCGGCTACAACACAGCCAATACCGTTCTTTATGACCTGAAAGCCAATCCTAAAGGAGAAAACGGTGAAATCGGAAGCGTAACCGCCGTAACCTCTGCAGGAACCAAAACCGTTTCCGGTAACGAAAGCGTCATCCGCAAACTGTTCCCTGTTGATCGCTATTACGGAATGCTGCGCTCCAACTGGTTCACACTGAACCCTGTAAAATCCTTTACCGTTCAAGGTTCCGGGAATACGGTCCAACAGCAATTCTCCGTTAAAGGTGCATCTATCATGGGCGCAGACGGCAAACCGGTCAGTGTTCAAAACAGCACCGTTCAGATCCAAACCGTCTCCGGTCCCGTTTCAAAAGAAGCTGACCCTGCCACAATTGCCGTCAACGGCAAAGGCTGGGGCCACCGAATCGGCATGAGCCAATACGGTGCAAACGGCTTTGCCAACAAAGGCTCCAGTGCAGAAGACATTGTCAAACACTACTTCCCGGGTACGGTTGTAGGAAAATAACGTATTTCGGAAACCTCCGTCCATGGCTTTGGGCGGGGGGTTTTTTTGGAGTGCGTCAGGCTGCACGTTAAGGAGAAACCCCGTTTGCATAGCTGTGCCCCCACCCTCCACGTAAACGTAGGAGGCACGGCTACAAATCCGCATAACACTTCTATATTCACACCGCAAGAAGCCACTTATTTGGGTCTATCTTTCGTTTTTTTTTGAAATTTTTTAGCACGGATGATCTCATCCTGCCCTCTAGTTGAGGTTTTCAATGCTTTTCTGGTGCCAACATGATCGTGATACTACCTGATTTGATCAATTATTGGCTGTTTTTTAAATTTATTGTCCGTACTTTTGATTTATTGTCCGTACTTTCGATTTATTGTCCGTATTCTGGATATATTGTCCGTATTCTCAATATAAAGACTTTTCGACAAAATTCGCCGCTCCTTCTCTCGCCGCCGCTCGGTCCGCGAAAAAAAGACCAGCGCCCAGAGACTACTCTTCTCTAACCAGCTTAAAACAGAATGAAAAGCCTCAATTTTTGCTTCTGATGCTGAATATTTGGCCCGTAAGATGCGGTTTTCTATGATTCACGGGTACCTAAATGATCCTCATACCAGTCAATTAAGCTGTCAACTTAATTTATTGTCCGTACTTTGGATTTATTGTCCGTACTTTCGTTTTATTGTCCATACTCTCCATTTTATTGTCCGTACTTTTGATTTATTGTCCGTATTCTTAATATAAAGACTTTTCGACAAAATTCGCCACTGTCGCTACCACTGCCACTGCCACTGCCACTGCCACTGCCACAGTTGCCTCCGCCCGGCCCACCAAAAAAAGACCAGCCTATAAAGGCCAGTCTTCATTCGATCAGGATAATTGTCCGTTCATGCTGTTTTTTCTGAATTTCTTTACCAGTCTGTACAGGTAAAACAGTACGTATGGGGTCAGAAGAATGACGAGTACAGCGATCCACATCGGGTTGAATAGGAAGTCGGCAAAGCCTCCGATTACGATTCTTGGAATGTTCACGGTGAAGTAGATGAACAGGGCCAGGAATAATGGAGTTTTCGGCAATCTGATGAAGAGCATGTAAATGATTTGAATGACAGCTCCTACATAGATGGTTCCAAGCAGAATTCCTGCGTAGCCGAAGTTTGCATACGCTTCAGCAGCGAAGATCGTGTTGAGTACGCCGGCTGTTCCTTCTTCCACTTTTTGCGGGTAGAAGACTTCCATTGCGAGTCTTGCAGAGCGCACCTGTTCCATATCGTACAGGCCGAGGATCGAGGATGGCAGACTTTGCCCATACAGCAGGTCCATCCGGTCTGTGAACAGATCCAGGTGAAGATAAAAGGGTCCTACCTGTGACAGCAGGATGCGACCGATTGGTCCGCTGTTGTAGGATAAAAAGCTTGATGGTTCTGTTACACCTTGAATAAATACGTACATCACGACGAGCAGAATGACTCCGAATCCACCAAGGATGGCGAGGCGAAGCCAGGTGAGCTTAATGATCCGCAGGTAGATAAGCAGCAGCAGGACGGTGATGGCGTAAAAAAAGATAGGTGCTTTGGATAAGTCATAGACGGCCATAAAGAGTGCTCCGCCTGTTGTCAGGGCAAAAAGGACGAACCAGCGGAGCTCTTTCCGCTGATAAAAATAGATGAACGTGACCATCGACAGGATTGGAGCGAGAGCAACGCCGAAGATGTTCCGGATGACGGTGCTTCCTCCGAAGTTATGGGAGGCATCGATCCGCAATTCTGCCAGGTTGTCCGAGCCTTTAAGGAGCTGGAGGATCGGGATGGCATCGATTTTTAAGATAGTGTAGCCGATTGCCCCGAGGGACATCGCTGTAAAAAAGCAGTACAGATAAAACAGCTGGCTGCCGTTTTCTTCTTTGTATACAGGCGCTGCTAAGTAGCTTTTGAATTCTTTTTCCCCGTTAAAGCCTGCGAGCTTGTTCAGCAGAAACATCGTAAGCGGCATCACGAGCATGATAAAGCAAATGAAGAAGAAGCCCAGATAACGGTAATAATCGTCTGACAGAGATTTAATCATGTAGTGATCATCAATCTCCAGCACAATGAGGAGTGACCCGATAAAGGTGGAGGCGAGCAGAGAATAGTAAAAGGTTATGGATAATAGGTTTGGGGTAAGCAGGGACATGGAACCTGATACTTTCTTGAACAGATTAAAGGAAATAACTAGTACCGCAGCCCAAATTAAAAAATAAACCATAATACGACCGAAGCTCCTTTATGTAAAGAATAAGCGGGCGAAACAAGAACCCGCTTTTTGTTTGTTGAGATGCTCGACTTATTGCGTGTCTCCGGCGTCTGTTTTTCCTCTTTTTCTTAGTGTCAGCAATATTCCGCCATTCGTTAATAAGAAAAATGCCCAAGGGATCAGGACAAGCCAAATACTTAAATTTGAGAAGTCCAAAATATATTGAACAGCTGCAATAGACAGCAAACTTGTGATAAACATGAAAATCAGTTTTCCGACTGGTGCCGGTACGTGGTATGTTTTCTGGCTACGGATAAAGATGGCTACCGTTGCATAGCCGTAGGAAATCGTAATGGCCATGGCTGCTCCCCATAAGGAGTACAGCGGGATCAGAATGATATTTAGTATGATGCTAATGGCAGCCGCTATACCAAACTGAATGGAAATCGGCTTTGTTTCTTTTTTTATAAAGAGACCGACCGATATGATCAGGTAATAGAAATTGAGAAAGGCTCCCAGACTCAGCAAGGGGATATACACACTTGCCGGGTGGAACTCTTCGTTTGTCATCACTGCTTCAAAAATGAACGGGATGAACGTGGCAATTCCCATTAATCCAAACATTCCAATCGCGAAGATCAGCACATAGACGCTGGCAAAAATGCTTTTGGCATTCGGCTTGTCTTTAATGGACATCGAGTAAGGACGCCAGGCCATCTGCACTCCGGAAGTAAGCAGGGTTATGACCGTTGCAAACTTCATGGCTGCTCCGAAAAGACCGTTTGCTTCCAGGCCTTCAAAACCATTAATGAAAAAGCGGTTTGCCTGGGCGATGAGCCAGAAGGATAATGAAGCCGGAACGAGCGGAGCTCCGTAGATCAGCAGCTCTTTCATGATGGTCTTATCGAATCGGATCGTAAAGAAATTTTTAAATTGCGGAAGGAGAAACAGAATAATGACTCCGGCAGCCACAATCCGGCCATAGAAGATCATGTCGATTTCCTGTGCAAAAACAAGCAAAAACAGGTAGGAAAAGACAGCAACCATAGCAAGCCTTGCGACAGTTGGAATGACTACCTTCAAAGTTAAAAATTCAAACCTGAAAAAGGTCAAAATGACAGTAATCATCGCTTCCATAAGCAAAACGATAAAGGCCAGCTGAATGACGTATTCATGACCCGGTTCCCCGGTAAGCCAGACAGAAAGCCATGGGCCCAGGATAAAGGACAGCACCACAAGGCCAAGAGCAATCAGAAAACGGAATAGGAAGACGTTTCTGACGTAATCCATTTTCCTTTCCGCATGCTTTTTTTCAAAGTAAAAATAGGCAAGGGCAGAGTCCGTTCCAAAAATAATAAGGAACGTCAGCAGGTTGGTCGTAGACTCGACCAGATCAAAAATCCCGTACTCTGAGCTGCCTACAAAGCTTGTATAAATCGGAAGCATTAAAAATGCAATTAGCTTGGTTCCTACATTCATAAGCGCGTAGAGGAGGGAATCCCCTCCAAAACGCTTGAGCTGGTTCAGCAACTTACAGCAGCTCCCTCTTATCTACCGGTCTGAGGTATTTAGCAGGGATTCCTTTGACAACCGTTTCGGCTTCTGTGTCTTTCGTGACAAGGGCGCCGGCTGCGACAAAGGTTTCTTCTGCGACTGTAATGCCTGGCAGGATGATGGAGGCCCCGCCTACACGGGCGCCTTTTTTTACAGTGGCGCCTTTGATTTTATCAAAGCGCTCTTCTGTACGGCCCATAAAGTTGTCGTTTGTCGTCGTCACACATGGTGCGATAAAAACAAAGTCTTCGAGCTCGGTATAGGCTGTGATGTAGGAGTTTGATTGAATTTTGACCCGCTTGCCGATTTTTACATGGTTTTCGACGGTTACGCCGCGGCCGACGATGCATTCGTCTCCAATTGCTACATTTTCCCGGACGCTTGCAAGGTCTGCGATCAGCGTAGACTGGCCGATTTTAGCTCCAGCGTAAAGGACGGCATTGCTGCCGATCGTTACGTCAGCGCCAAGCTCCAGCGGCTGCATGGAGCCTGAAAGCTTCACCGTGCTCGTTTTCCCCGGAGTCGGCTGCTTGCCGATCACAGCGCCATCTCCAATGCGGACGCCGTCTCCAACGATGGTTCCCGCGTAAATCGTAACGTGATGGCCGATTGAAACATTTTTCCCCATTTGGACGCCTTCTTCAATCACATTGAAGTGGCCCATTACAACGGATTCATCCAGTTGCACCGAGTTGTTGATTACATTCATCGAACAACGCTCCCTCTTACAGTTTTGTATAGTTAGCAGGCTTGTTCTCAGTGTTTTTCATCGCATTGCGCGTGTCAAACAGGGAACGGCTGTGTTTTCCGATCATCTCATAGTCAAATGTGCTGTGGTCTGTTGTCAGTAGCACAAGGTCGGAATCCTCAAGCAGCCCTTCAGTCAATGGAACGGTTTCTACTTTTTCGCCGCGCAGCTTGAAGGAAGTAACGAAAGGATCTACTACACTTACCGATGCCCCTTCCTCGACAAGAGAATCTAAGATGTGAAGAACCGGAGATTCACGGACATCGTCAATGTCTTTCTTGTAAGCTACACCAAGAACGGTAATGTTTGCACCGCGCATCGCTTTTCCGTCTTTGTTCAACAGACGCATGCTGCGTTCTACAACGTGCTCAGGCATCGCATTGTTGATTTCACCGGCAAGCTCGATCAGGCGTGTATGGTAATTGTACTCGCGTGCTTTCCATGTCAGGTAGAATGGATCGATTGGAATACAATGTCCGCCAAGACCCGGTCCCGGATAGAATGCCATAAAACCGTACGGCTTCGTTTTCGCGGCATCAATTACTTCCCAAACATCAATTCCCATTCGTTCGCAAAGGATCGCCATTTCATTTGCCAGCGCAATGTTAATGTGGCGGAACGTGTTTTCGAAGATTTTTTCCATTTCTGCTACCGCCGGGCTGGATACCTCGAACACTTCTCCTTCTAAAACGTGGCGATAAAGGGAAGAAGCGACTTTTGTACAATTAGCTGTAATTCCGCCAACAACTTTCGGGGTGTTTTTTGTTTTGAATTCCTTGTTGCCGGGGTCAACGCGCTCAGGAGAGTACGCTACGAAAATATCTTCCCCGATCACAAAGCCCTGTTTTTCAAACGCATGCACGACAATCTCTTCTGTAGTGCCTGGGTAGGTTGTGGATTCAAGGACAACGAGCATGCCTTTGTGGGCGTACTTGGCAATTTGCTTAGAAGAGCTTTCCACATACGATGTATCCGGCTGCTGATGATGGTCAAGCGGTGTCGGAACACAAATCGCAACCGCATCCACATCCTGAATTTTTGAATAGTCGGTAGTCGCCAGAAGAAGACCGTTATCGATGATTTCCTTCAGGTCCTCATTCACGACATCCCCGATGTAGTTCGTGCCTTCGTTAACCATATCCACACGGGACTGCTGTACATCAAAGCCAATTACTTTATAGCCTGCTTTTGCTTTTTCTACTGCAAGCGGAAGTCCTACATATCCTAAACCTACAACACCAATTGTTGCGTTTTTCGACTCTATCTTTGAAAGCAACTCATCAATATGAGCTCCCATAAACATTCATCTCCTTAAAATATCTCACTCTTAGTTCGTAACAGCCGGTTTTGAAAGATAGACTTTCTTTCCGGTTTCAGCCGACTCCAGGATGGCATTGATCAGCTGGATCGGGGCATAGCCATCAAGACCTGTGACAACCGGATCGCGGTCTTCTTTTACCGCCGCTGCCATATCTTCAATGATCCACTGATGACCAGGCTTTCCGAACGGATCCGCCTCAATTTCTTTCATCGCTGCTTCACGGTCTTCATCGGTCTCGCCTTCAAAATCCCACGTCTCAATAAAGTTCGCATTGCGTCCGCTGATTTTGGCGCTCCCTGTCTCTCCAAATATCGCCAGTGATTCCTCGAGGTTTTTTGGATAGATCGTCGTTGCCGCTTCAATCACACCGAGTGCTCCGGACTCAAATTCCACAACACTAACAGCCAGGTCTTCGGTTTCAATATCACGGAAGCGTGTAGTGGCCATGGCCTGTACACTTTTAACAGGGCCCATGAACCATAGAAGCAGATCCAGATTATGAATAGCCTGATTCATCAGGACACCGCCGTCAAACTTCTTCGTACCGCGCCATGGAGCCTGGTCATAATAAGCCTGGCCGCGGTTCCAGCGCACTGTCGCATTCGCGTGGCTGAATTTGCCGAACTTGCCGGCATCCATTTGCCCGCGCAGCTTGCGGATTGCCGGTCGGAAACGGTTTGGATGAACAACGGAGAGCTTTACCCCGTTCTTCGCGGCAGCCTCCATAATCTTTTCGCTGTCATCATTTAGAAGAGCCATCGGTTTCTCAACAATAATATGCTTGCCATAGGAAGCCGTCAGCTCGGCAAGCGGCTTGTGAAGGCCGGATGGTGTGCAAATATTAACAACGTCCAGATCTTCCTGTTCCTTCAGCATTTGCTCAAGGTCTGTATACGTGTTCACTTTTCCCTCATATTCAGCAAGACGCTCTGCATTTGTATCGCAAACAGCGACCAGGTTCGCACCTTCCGCATCCTCGATTGCCTGAATATGCTTTTTCGCAATAAATCCCATTCCTACTACCGCAAAATTAGTCATCGATTCTCGCCTTCCTTGCTTCTTGTAAGTATTTCGCCAGCATTAAGCCGAGCAGCGTAAGGAACAAGCCCATAATAAACCCGACAAGTGCGTTTGCTTTTGAATTTGAATCTTCTTTAGAAACGGTTTGGCTCAGAATGTCGGGCTCTTCATAAAAATTCAGATCCTTTTCAGTGCCCAGAACCGTGTCAGTATAGAGACCAATCTGTTTATCCAGCTTCGCGATCGCATCACTCATGATCGCCATTTGTTCACTGTCCAGGTTTTCTGAGTCATTTTGTAGTCTTTCAGACATAACTTCATAGGATTTCTCTGCCGTTTCAAGCAGTTCCTGATTCCGTGCCCTTTTTTCTTCTGTACCGCTTTTAATAATTTCAGCTTCATCTTCTAATGATTGGAAGTATTCAGCAGATGCCTCATTCAGTACCTTTTCAACCGACGCTTTATCTTCCCCTGATACGGAAAATTCCACCTTGTATTGGCCGAGAACGTCAACTTGTACTTTATCATCATATTTCCCGCCGTACTCTTTTTGAAGAAGCTCTGGATCTGTTAAATAATCTGAAATCATTTCAGACGTATAAAACTTTGCACTTCCTTCATATCCGCTGCTTGACACAATGGATAACCCGTAGGCGAGAAGAGCGGCCGCAAGCGGAATTCCGACGATGAGCCATTTCTTTTTCCAAAAATACACGAGGTATTCGTATAAATAGTCACGTTTTTCCATGCGTAAACTCCTTGTTAAATAGTAAAAGCCCGCCTATACAAATAAACAAGCCCCTTTTACCGGTAGAATTCCCCAGTAAAAGGCGACTGATTACGTTTAGTTATAGAATTTTTCGATGCATTCCACGACATAGCTTTGCTGTTCTTCCGTAAGCTCAGGGAACATTGGCAAGGAAATCGCTTCTCTGGCAGCCTTGTCAGACTCAGGGAAGTCTCCGTCTTTGTAGCCTAGCTCAGCGAATACAGGCTGTACATTTAATGGAAGCGGGTAATAAATCATCGTTGCCACACCTTGCTCCTTCAGGAACTGCTGAAGCTCATCCCGGCGTTCCACACGAATGGTGTACTGATGAAACACATGATAGCGGTCGCTTACTTCTACAGGTGTTACCACTTTATCCATTAGCTTATTCTTAAGCAGGGCCGTATAAATATCTGCGCGTGCACGGCGCTTTTCGCTCCACTCCTGCAGGTGAGGGAACTTCACATTCAATACAGCTGCCTGCATTTCATCCAGCCGGCTGTTGTACCCAAGAACGTGGTGATAATACTTCGGCTTGCTTCCGTGAACGCGGATCACGCTCATTTTTTCAGCCAGATCCTCATCCTTTGTCACGATCATCCCGGCATCGCCGTAAGCGCCAAGGTTTTTCGTCGGGAAGAAGCTGTACGTAGCCGTGTGGCCGTATTCTCCCGTTTTCTTTCCTTTATATGTAGCGCCGATTGCCTGTGCAGCATCTTCCACTACATAAATGCCATGCTTGTCCGCAATCTCCATGATGCGGTCCATCTCAGCCATTTGTCCGTATAGATGAACAGGAATGATCGCTTTAGTTTTAGGAGTGATTTTTTCTTCAATCAGCTCAGGGTTAATATTGAAGGTTACCGGATCAATATCAACGAATACAGGAGTTGCTCCGCAGCGCGCAATCGCACCCGCAGTAGCAAAGAACGTAAATGGAGTAGTAATGACCTCGTCTCCAGCTGTTACGCCGCAAGCCTGCAAAGAAATATGTATAGCGTCACTGCCGTTGGCCACGCCTACAGCATATGGAACATTACTGAATTCAGCTACGTCAGTCTCCAATTTTTTCACATTGCTTCCAAGGATAAAACGTGTTGAAGTCATCACGTCATCCAGTGCTTTCAGCATTTCATCCCGCAAGTTGGAATATTGTTCGGAAAGATCTAACATAGGCACTTTCATACAGTATCTTCTCCTTAACATAATCTAATTTAAGTACCGGCAGCAGCCGGCCCAGCATTTACTCATACTTACCTATTTTAGCATAATCAAGGTGTGTTTTGTCAGAGCCAAACGAACGTCATACAATTGTTAGGACTGTATTCTGTTTAACATGTTTTCCTGCTGACTGCGCAACTCGGTTATGATATAGGAGACCTATCAGAATGATAAATTTCCACCTAATACACAATATCACAAGTACCCGCAAAATAAAACAGATGACCCGGGACTTGTAAACCTTTCCAATCATCTTTTATGTAAATTTCCAGCAAAAAGTTGAATCCGATCAGACACACTATAGAAAATCCAGGCAAAAAAGTACTCAGAGCCAAGCTCTGAGTACTTTTTGTTAACCTCGGGGTTCCTTTTAACCGTTCATCAAAATGTTCAATCGCCGTTTTTATTTGTACGTATCGCGGATTACTTTTGCTTTAGAAATAAAGCGGTCATTGAACATTTTGCGGGAAGTGGCTCCGTACATGTTGCCAATGGAGGCTTCTGTGTACTTAAGCTTCGAAATAAACTCACTGTACAGCTTTTTGCCTGCAGCCGTACGGTGCTGGCCTTTTAGAGCCATAGCCTTATAGTCACTGCCAAGTTTATCAAGAGCAAGGCCTTTTTTTACGGAGTCCAGCACATAAGCGGAACGAAGCATGTTTGTATTAAAGCTCGCTGATGTACTTTTTCCTTTCAACCTATTGTATTCCCCTAATAGAGAGGAATCTAAACTATTAATTTTTGAAACAGAAGAGTACCTGGATTTTAGGTTTTTAAATAGTCTTTCAGAAGATGCTGTATAGTTTTCAACGGATGCGGCTTTAACCGTTGATAGACGGGAATGTCTTTTCGTTCCGACGTAAGCACTCTTCCAGTAGCTGTTGCTGAGTGAGCTGATCATGACACCCCTGGATGAAGAAGCGTGAATAAAGCTGTTGTTGCCAACGTAGATTCCTACATGGGATACTGTCGGTTTGCTTGTTGTCTTGAAAAATACGA
The DNA here is from genome assembly GCF_050107715.1 of Metabacillus sp. 84. NCBI lineage: Bacteria > Bacillati > Bacillota > Bacilli > Caryophanales > Bacillaceae > Metabacillus > Metabacillus sp. 84. The sequence continues at coordinate 460,451 of NZ_JBNILN010000001.1, forward strand.
GATCTCCTGCTGCTTTAGAAGTCACTTTTTTTGAATCGCTGGAATTGTACAGACCATCTGCTGTACGCGGAAGCGAAATTCCCGCTTTATTGAATACATAGCCTACAAACCCGGAGCAATCAAACCCTGAAGGTGTTGTTCCGCCCCATTTGTATGGGACACCTATGTATTGTTTGCTTATATTAACGATATTATTTTCGATAGAAACAGAGGCAGCTTCGGCTTTAGTGGCGGGCAGATACGAACTGAATAAAAGGGACGTTGCTAGTCCAAATGCAATAATCGGTTTTTTCATGTTCTTCCTCCTTTAGCACAAGATTAGTATACAGGACGGAGGAAGGAAGTAGTATAACAGTTCTATTACATTATGCCCTTATATTACAAAAAGATTGCAATAAAGTGATATTACGATTAATTATGCTATTATTCTCCAAAAATCTCATACTTTATTCGCCCGATCCTCAAATTACATAAAAAAGAAGAAGGCCAAAAGACCTCCTTCTTTCCATAGTTATCTAATCTGGCTCTCTAATTGTTGCAGCACTGTTTCAAATCCCGGGATATCCGGGTACTGTCCTGGATATTTCTGGTTCCATTCCTTTTTAGAGGAAATCCCTCTTGCCTTAAGGCGGTCATAAACCGCAATCTTTTCATTTATCACAGTTTGAGAGGCGCCGGACTGCTTTAATCCTATGATCGACTTAAGCAATTTATATTGGGACATCTCAAATTGAATGGTATCTCTCGTGATTTTAGCCGGCAGCAAATACTTTTCGCCGAAGAGATCCCGGACTTTTCGGGTATACACTTTACCAATTGCAATCTCTTCTTTTCTTAGCAGGTCAAGCATTTTATGGTACTCATTCACAGCGGCATCGTTAAGCGTTCCCTTTTTCATAAACGACTCAACGTTCCAGCGCTGAATGGTGAGATCATCGCCTGATCTGACTGCTTCCATAAACGCTCCCGTTTTAGAATGAATCTGCTTCGCATCATTGATTTTACGCTGTGCGGTTTCACGGTAATACGAAGGCAGGGATGCTGCCAGCTGCTCCGCCTTTTTCAAGCCGGCGGCTGATGCAGAATAACGGTTTTCTAAAGTAGACATGATATACAGGTTCGCTGTTGATTGAATATTGGAAGAGTAGTACGGTCTCAGTTTATAGGTGGAGCTCAAATAAGAACTGACCTGGGCCACTTTCGCATCATAGGTCTTGCCTTCCCTCTGCTGATAAAGATTGTACCCTTCCTTCGCTATGTAAAGGCCCACATCTTTATTCTCTTCCCAAATGCTATTGAAATTTTTTAGCGGTACATGTGTGTTCCCTGCATACGGTGAGATCTCCAGGGTAAAGGCAGGACGTTTTTTCACATGAAGGAACCAATCCGTGAAGCCCCCGCCTGAAGGATTAGGGCCTGGGTAAACGAGACGGTAGCCCGTCATTCTGCCAAGCTGCTTCGCATAATTTTGATCTCTCGTATAGCGTGATCCCGTCTGGTAAAAATTCCAGAAGAGGATTTCCCCGCTGGAATGATAGCTGACAGACATCTCCGCATCAATCGTTTTCAGGAAATTAAGAACCACCTTCACTTCAGCTGCGGATGCAGGACTTTTGCCTTTATAATTTTGCCAATACGGCTTTCCGGGATTACTAACGATAGTGGACCATTTCGCATCATATTGGCGATTCAGGTCAACCCCTTTTCCATTCGCTTTCCAGCGTTTGAAATCATAGCTGCCCTCATTCATTTTCAGGACTGCCGAACGATCACCAGCCGGAATCGAGTTAATGCCCGATTGCTGGAGCGTTACCCCGTCAGGATTGACCATCGGAATAAACCACATCGTCGTCTTATCAAGGATGGATCTCGCAGGCAAGCCATTAATGGATTTGTTGCCGTAATAAGCTTTTGCATACTGGTCAATCATGACCATATTGACACTGGTCGTCATCCATTCCCTTGCATGATGTGACCCATTTACAAAAACCTCAGCAGGCCCTTTCCCAATGGCAACCGCATAAATATCGCGTCCATACTCAGACTTTCCAACTGACTTATACCGGATTAATTCCGGATAAGAAGCCGCTAAAGCCTGAATGTCTCTTTTCATGATCTCGTACGTGTATGTCTGATTTCCATTCACAGAAAAAGAAGCAGCCGATGCTTTTCCGTCTTGAAAAAACACTCCCAAACAGCAAATAAAAAGGATCAATGATACAGCTAATTTTCTCACATTCACATTCCTCTCAGCTTTTTCTATCTCTCTAATAATCTACCATTAAACCAATACATTTCCAGACTTGACTTCATCTGTGAAACGTTGTAAACGGTTAGAAAGTTGCAGAGGATTGCCGGGGCGGGGGCGGCGGTGACGGATGGCGAGGGCGGGGATGGCGGACGGGGGCTGGTGACGGATGGCGAGGGCGAGGGCGGATGGAATTGCGGGGCGGGGTCTGGCCCGCTCCGCTTCACCGTAAGTGGGGACAGAGACCGTTATCCGCCAGCCCTTGCGCGGGAAGGGGTTTGACTGCCGGTGCCGGAGCTTTAGCCTGCTAATGGACTGCGGGCCAGGCACGGTGCCCGACCCCACTTGCTTCACCGCATGTGGGGTCAGAGACCTGGTACCACAAACCCATGGCGCTGTAAGAGTCGTAGAGGCGGTGCCGGAGCTTTCGTGCTTTAGCAGAGCGGGGGTCGGAGGCAGCCAGGCCGCAGGTTCAATATTTAAAGGGTCTGGCCCGCTCCGCTTCACCGTAAGTGGGGACAGAGACCGGGATCCGCCATGCCTTGGGCGGGAAGGGGTTTGACTGCCGGTGCCGGAGCTTTAGCCTGCTAATGGACTGCGGGTCAGGCACGTTGCCTGACCCCACTTGCTTCACCGCATGTGGGGTCAGAGACCTCGTGCCGTAAACCCTGGGCGCTGTAAGAGTCGTAGAGACGGTGCCGGAGCTTTCGTGCTTTAGCAGAGTGGGGGTCGGAGGCAGGAAGGCTGCAGGTGCGATATTTGAAGGGGCGGAAGCAGCGAGACTCCAGGTGCAATATTTGAAGGGGCGGAGGAAGCGAGACTCCTGGCGCAAGTGGTGAAGATCTTGAAGGGCAGTACAGTGCCTCCGACCCCCGGTACGGTGAAGCATCAGGGGACAGAGACAGACGTCTCTCTTCCCTTTCATACCAACGCTTCTGGCGATTGGGGGACGGAGTGAGTCTAGTAGACATAATCGGGGTCGGAGGCAGCGACCAGCGACCCTGCAGGTGCAATGTTCGAAGAGTCTGGAGGAAGCCAGGCTGCAAGCACGATATTTGAGCGGAGATCGGAGGCACAGAACAAAAACCGCAACAAGAAATCTTGAAAAGCCGTCTTTCGCACGCTAGGTACAAAAAAACCCCGGCAGCATTCACCCGGGGTCAAATTAGTTTTTCTTATAGGTCATGGTGCGTTTGTTGTATTCCAGATAGTAGCCGTTGCCTAAGATCAGTTTGTTTCCTTCTGTTTTGACGATTTCAAATTTTTCTCCTGCCTGGAGCTTGAAGATTGGAAGGTTTTCGCCGTATTGGAACATCATGGAGTTGCTATTCAGCTCTACTGTTCCGATGGAAAAAGTTACAGCGCCATTTTTCTGGATTTTGTAGCCTTCTCCAACGTCGTAGCTTTGATCATCGTAGCTGTAAACCTTCATATTTTCACCGGGCTTCAGCGTCCGGTATACGGAGCCGTCGGGTTTGAGAATGGCAGCCTCTCCCATTGCGTATACTCTTCCGACGTATGCGGATACCTTGTGGGGCTCGTTATAAATATAGTAGTCGTTCCCTATATGGTAATAGTTTTTATACGTTCCATATACACGGTACGAAGAGTCGGCCTTTAGCTGTTTGACCGGCACCATGGTGGAGCCTTTTTTCCGATAGAGAAGAATGGTGTGCTCGGAATAGACTCTTGCGACCGGAAAGGAAGAGTTGGTGGATGAGACATTCGGCAGGGTGAGCTCTCCCGGTGTTAGGATATGATCCTTTGTTAAATCCTCCGGCCGGATTTTCCATAGGTTGGACCGGCTGTTGTAATAGAGATTTCCTTGGCTGTCGTTGGCTAGCTGGAATACATCACTTGTCCGGTAGCTTGTGATTTCCAGGCTCTCGATATCCACCTTGAACAGCATTCCCTGGAATGTTCCGTACAGGTTTTTGCCCGATGGGTCGAGGAGCAGGCTTTCGGTTTTGTACATGCCTTTGATCTGGTTTGGTGTGATTGGATATAAGCTTGGTTTTTCCTTTTCAGGGTCGTAGACAAGCAGTTTATTGTCGACGATTCCCCACAGCCTTCCATCGGGTGTGATTGTTAAGGCTGAAATCTTTACGGCATAGCCGCCCGGAAGCTGAATGACTTTTTTTCTGTATTTGGGGCTGTTTGTGTCAACAGCATAAAGCTGTGCGCTTTTGTTGGACAGGTTTCCGCTGCCGTCATAGGCGCTGGTCGCAAAATACAGGATGTCTTTTTGTTCGCTGTAAACCATGGCGGACGCACTTTGATTGTAGGAGAGTTTTTCTTTATAAGAAATTTTTCGTTTGTTCACATCATAGACGAGGAACATTCCTGTTTTTTCTCCGCGTTTCGGAATGGTTCCGGCGTAAAGTCTTTCTTTTTCTTCGTCTCCTGCCAGCGCCTTTGGACGGTCCTGCCCGCTGTCTCCGAGATTGATGATTCTTTTAGGATTTTCTCCCGGTACCCAGTTTTTGGCGGTATCGTATTCATAGAGGATGGCGTTCGGATAGACTCCAAAATACATTTTCTTTCCAACGGACGCCATGTCCTCCACCTGGCCGACGCCTTTGTACATTTTTGTTTCTTTGGATTCAGGGTTGTACACTCCCAGCTTTCCGGAGATAAAGCCGGAGCTGTAGATGTTTCCGTTAACTCCCTGGCCGACGTTATAAATATCCACAGCCTGGGAAGGGAGATTGAGCATGGTGTCCTTGTATTTATCTTCTTTTAAATGATATTGATAAAACTTCCCTCCGTTTGCCGAGAGGCCGACAAGCTTAGGCTGACCGTCTATCGAAATGATATCCAGAGAAGCGGCTGTTGCCGGTAGATCTGAATTGACTTCCTTGCTTTTTCCGTCCTTTGGATTCAGCTCGTACAGCTTTTTCTTATAGCTGTAAAAAACTGTATCCCCGTCCCATGCTTGGGAGATCCCTCTGGAATCCGCAGGGATTTCATGCTCAACCTGATCATTTTTCGTGTTTATGACTAAAAGCATACTTTGGTTTTCCATCTTGGCATAGACTCTTCCGCGGGATAAATTCAGGTCGTACACGGATGCATCCTTTTGATACTTTTCCGGAAGGATGTTTGTCTTCTGGTTTGTGTCCAGATCCCATTTTATCAGGGCGGCAGGAGATCCTACCCCTACATAAAGAGTGTTTGTTTTTTCATCGTATTCGACACTTCTCGCGTACCGCCGGCCTTTCATTACCCCTCCGAGACTTTTAAAGCCTTCTTCTTCGCTGTAAGTAATAACAGATCCGCCATAGGAGGTTACCCCAAAAATCCGGTTGGACTTTTTATCGTACGTTAAATCCCAAATGGTGGTGTTGGAAGTGGTGGTTGCTTTTCCAAGATCCGTAATTTCTTTCGTTTCCGGATCGTAGCGGTACAGATGCTCATTCGGGGTGGATCCAACCCAGACACGGTGCTGGGGATCTATTTCAATGGACCAGGCCGCAGAAGCGCCCGGGAGTGTTTCAATATCCACGATTTTCTCTGTCTGAAGGTCAATCACTGCAAGCTTGGCAGGCTCACCCTGCAGCAGGGCGTAAAAACGAGGCTGGCCATATTGATCGAGTCCCGCCTTTCCGCGTATCACATTTACATACTTAACCTGAGGACCAAGGTTCTCAAAAGGTCCTCCTGTGGCCGATGCAGGAAAGGTCAGCAATGAAATGAGGAGCAAAAACGAAAAAAATAATCGAAGTAACTTCATGAAAATCCTCCATAACGATCAATATTGCATCATTGGATCTTTCAACTATGTTCTGCATTCAGCTGAAAAATTATGTCAAAATCGTGCAAGGTCCGGAGAAATATTCAGCTTGAAACAAGCAGCTGACCGTAAAAAAACACAAAAGCCCGTGAGATTCTACCTTCTGTTTTATCGCATGGTCCTGTTTCCTTAATGATATAACCCTTTGCTGTCTGTGTCACTGTTTACCCATAAAGAATAATTCAGCAAAGAAAAGTCGGCTTGCCGGAAAGAGCCCTCTGACTGGTCAAAAAGACTTTCCAGTATTTTCACATCTTCCTTCAGTCTTTTTATAGAGGTGTAGGCCTTTCGTTTTTGGCTGGAATGGAGGTGGAAGTGGATGTACTCCCTGATGATGGTTTCATCAATATGCTTTCCGCTGGTCAAATTTGTGTAGTTAATATAATACTGGCTGAACAATTCCAGCGCTTCCTCTGTCTTCGGGTTCCGTTTGATGTTTTTCTCTTTCATTAAACCCGTCAGTTCCCGCCTTAAAGTCTGATACCTTAATTGTTTGTTGTTTCGAATTCTCATGTTCGGTTCCCGATACAATGGCTGATCCTCCATCAAAGTTCATTTTGTTCTCGAATGTCTGGGATGATCTACATTGAGACGAAAGCCATCTTTTTCTGAAAGGCTTCGTTAAACACGGCAGGCGGATTCGCTCTTGCCAGGTTAGCGGCAGCGGGTGAAAACCAAATGTGTGTTTGAACATAGCCTTTCCGAATTGCAATTGGCAGCCTGACAATCCTGGCATGAATGCTTTAGACTCATGGCTTTGCGTCCTTATCTTTCAACAAGTTTGCCTTTTACGTCTGCTCCAGCTTCCCTGAACACGAGGACTATTATACTACAAATGATCCGGGAACCGTAAAAAAGGCTGGCAATTTAGCCAGCCTTTTCCTAAAATGCCATTATTGCTGTGAAGCGGCGTCCGTGATGCGTCCTTCTCCGCCTTCTTTAATCTCTGGATTCGTTTTTACGTACTCGCTGAATGTTTCCCAGTCTACGTAGCCAGGCTCGCTTACACGGCCTTCTCCGTATGCATTTTCAAATACAGTGTAGTTGTCTCCGCCTGCAGCTGTAAAGGTGTTGGTCGCTACTTTGTACATTTTTTCAGGGTCAAGAGCGGCATAAGCATCTCCGTCTCCTTTCACTTGAACGTCTGTGACACGTTCTCCGGCAGGTTTTGTGCTGTCATACGTGAACTTCATGCCGGCAACCTGAAGGAATGCACCGGATTGAGCTGGCGCCGTATCGACACTGTGCTCCAGAGCTTCTTTAATTTCTGAGCCCTTTAAGTCCATGATGGCCAAGGAGTTTCCGAAAGGCATAACGGTCAGGATTTCACCCATCGTAATGGTTCCCTGATCAATGGAAGCACGAATTCCGCCGCCATTTTGAAGAGCGATTACAGTATCAGGGTCGATTGTTTTCGCTTTCGCAAGCATACCGTCGGTGATCAGGTTTCCTAGGTTCGTTTCTTTTGTTCGGACATTATCACGTGCACCGTCAAGAGCAACAGGTGTCTCGGCTACCTCTTCGTTTTTCACTTCTTCGATTTGAGGCTTGTACTTATTAACAATTTCCATCGCTTCAGCATCATCTGCTTTCGCGCTTACATCAATCAATTGCCCTTCGTGTGAAATCACTTTTCCCATGTAGTCAAATTCCACATCAAGAGATCCAAGGAAGTCGCTGTACTGGTAAGCCTGAACGATTACAGTCGGTTCTTCTCCTGTTTTGTCAAAGACAGGTTCATCAAGACGTGTATGGGAGTGGCCGCCTACGATGACATCCAATCCTTCTACTTCCTTCGCAAGGGTTACATCGTTGTCGCCGCCGCCATCTTCATATCCAATGTGAGTAAGGGCAACAATTTTGTTGATTCCTTTTCCTTCAAGCTCTGCTACTGCTTTTTTCGCTTCTGCGATGTAGTCCTCGAATTTCACGCCTTCTCCCGGGCTGGAGATAGTCGCTGTCTCAGCAGTCGTCAAACCAATGATTCCCACTTCTTCGCCATTGACTTCTTTTACGATGGCGCTGTAGGATTTTCCGTCTTCAGGAGCTTCGGAAATCGTATCGCTGTGAAGGTTTTTCATGTTTGCATCATTTGAGAAATCTACGTTTGCACTGACAAATGGAAATTCAGCTTTTTCTACGAAACGGGCCAAAGGCTCTGTTCCAAGATCAAATTCATGGTTTCCGTACACCATCGCATCGTAGCCTGCAAGATTCATAAGCTCAAGGTCTGCTTGTCCCTTAAATTCGTTGAAATATAGAGTTCCAGAGAAAACATCGCCGGCATCAAGAAGAAGGGAGTTTTCTTTCGCCTCTCTCATTTCTTTAATAGCTGTAATTCTTTTTGGAGCTTTTTCAACATTTGCATGTGTATCGTTGGAATGAAGGATGGATAGATCGAAGCTTGCAAACGCAGCGTCAATCTCTTCTTTCAGGCGCTCGATTTCCTCCATGATGGCAGGATCAATGTTTTCTTCTACCTTGTCTGCATCCTTCTTCAGTTCTGCAGAGTTCGGGAATAGGGCTAAAAGTGCGTTTGTAATTTCCTGATCCTTTTCTTCCAGCTTCTCTGAAATTTCGATCATTTTAAGTGCAGCTTCTTTATCATTGTCAGAAATAGCCTGATCTGCTTTTAGATTGTATTTGAACTGAGTAAGGTCAAAGCCAACCAGCTGATAAGCTACCTTTGCAGGAAGGATGTATTCGGATCCCATCGCTTCGCGGACATTGGAGCGGTATACTTTTCCGACGAGCTTGCCGTAGTTTTCGGTTTGATCAATCAGGTCAAAATACGCGGACTGCATTTCTTTGCTTGGAGTTTCGCTGTATTGTGCGCGGAAATCATTGGTGGCCCGCTTAAGTTTTTCTCCGTATCTTACAGCATCGAAGTAATAGGCGGCGCGCATTTGACGCTCAACAGCCATTTCAAGGCGTTCTCTAAGAATGCGTTTGATCCGCGGGCTGGACACTTCATTAATAACGTCCCAGCCTTCTTCGATTGCATCCTTGGTCAAGTTGTATCTCGCTTCGAATTCAGGAGTGATTTCAGGTCCGTTCGGGGTAACATTGGTGTAGTATCTATGCAGGGAGCTTGCAAGAGTTTCGGCTTTATGTACGGTTTTTGACGCGAAAGTGCCTGTGGCAGCGGATGCCGGTGTGGCTGCTAAACCAGAAGAAAGTACGGCAGCTGCAATACCCGCAGTTAGTGCTTTGCTTTTGAACATTCAGATATTCCCCTCTCAAATTAAAAAATGGTAAAACGGATTTATTAAAGCGGTTTCGGTCCCAACTAAAATTCTATCGCAACATCAGAGCTGTTTCTATGAGAAAATTGTAAATTAATTGTTTAATTTGTAAACAGATTATTATATTTACAATAAATTAGGGACTTTCAGCAGGTCGCTGACAAGGGGATAAAGCGTCAAAAAAAGAGCTGTCCGAAAACGGATCAGCTCTTTTTCATGATTATTTTATTCCATAATAGCTTTTGTACACATTTAAAACCGGGACTTTATACGCGCGTCCATTAACGGTCACTCTTCTCAAGTCCCCATAATCTTTTAATCTCTTTCTTACCCATTCAACTCTTGCTCCGTTTTTCGGTCCGTGATAAAGAGGAAGAAGCTTGGCCGCGCCTCCTGCTGCATGCGGCGCAGCCTGGGAGGTGCCGCTGAGATTTTTATAGGAGCTCTTAAAAACGGTAGAACGAATGTCCACTCCCGGAGCAAGAAGATCGAGGCTGCTTCCGAAGCTTGAAAAAGAAGCAATTCTGTTAGTTTGATCCACAGCACCGACAGAAATGGTATAGGGGGAGGACGCCGGATACTCGACTCGCTTCCCTTTATTTCCGCTTGCCGCAATGATGACAACACCTTTATTGTAAGCACTTTTTAAAACCTGCTCGGTTATTTCATTCCTGCCGGATTCGTCGCTTAAGCTTACATTAATGATGTCCGCTCCGTTATTGGCGGCCCAGGCGATTCCGGCTGCCTGGTCAGAGGCGTAGCCCTCGTCATTTTCATCTAACACTTTCACAGCTAGCAGTTTAGCTTCAGGGACCATTCCTACCGAGCCGAATGTATTAAAATTCGCTCCGATAATGCCGGCAATATGTGTTCCATGCTGAAGCTTCCCGGTGTCAGGCGCCATCCCCCGCTTTTCGCCATTTATGAATGAAACCCTCGAGATGACCCTTCCCTTTAAATCCTCATGCTCGGCAATCCCGGAATCTACGATGGCAATTTTGCAGGCACAGGGCTTAGAGGCGAGACGGTGGCTTTGGGAGTTTTTCACTCCCCATGAAATCTGCTGCGAGTAGCGCGGGGCTTTAAAGGCAGCGGCTCCCGATGTTTTTAAGTCGTGCTGTGCAGAGATAATGACCGGGTTCTTTTTTAGCTTTCTGATGGATCCGCTTCCTGTTAAAACAGCATAATGGCGGCCATCCAGAGAAAAGGTTTTTGTGATTCTCCATGGCTTCAGCTGTTCTTTAACCTGTGAAGGCTCTCCTTTGAGTTCGGCCAAATAGCGGAATGAAGCTGCTTCCGCTTGCTGCGGCAAATAGACAAAAAACAAACCGGAGACACAACATACAATCATGAATCTAAGCAATTTCCCCATTCTCAGCACGCTTCTCTCTTTTTCATTTTGGCGACGCAACAACCATGCCCTTTGCTTAATAGTAATCCGAAAAAATAAAAAAAACCAGATGGAAAATTTCCATCTAGTTTCGGTTAAGGATTGGTTTGCGGCCGACAGAGTAATATTCTACCGGATGCTCTGCTGCCTGCTCAAGGGAGTAGCAGTTGCGGCCGTCGAAAATGACCGGCTCATTTAATTTTTCTATATAGTCCTGGAAGGTCAATGCTTTCACTTGCTCCCATTCCGTTACGATCATGGCAAAATCCGCTCCGGTGATGGCTTCTTCCGGGCTGTCTGTATAAAGGGTCTCTGCCGGAAGCAGCTTTTTCGCATTATCTGCCGCGATCGGATCGTACGCTACGACTTCGGCACCTTCATTGACAAGCTCGTGAGCCAGTGTAATGGAGGCCGCTTCACGCATATCATCCGTGTTCGGCTTAAAGGCAAGGCCGAGCATGGCGACACGCTTTCCTTTTAAATTACCAAAGCGCTCTCTCGCTTTGGATACAAGCATTTTCTGCTGCTCTGCATTCACCTGAATGACAGATTTCAGCAGGTTGAAATCATGCTGAACATAGCTTGCGATTTGAACAAGGGCGCTTGTGTCTTTCGGGAAGCACGAACCGCCGTAGCCAATTCCCGCTTTCAGGAATTTGCTGCCGATCCGGTCATCCATCCCCATCCCTGCCGCAACATCTTCAACATCCGCTTCTAGCTTTTCACAAAGGTTCGCAATTTCGTTAATAAAGCTGATCTTCGTTGCAAGAAATGCATTGGAGGCATATTTAATCATTTCAGCGCTTCGGATCCCGGTCTTAAAAATCGGAATGCCGAATGGGCGGTTGATTTCCTCCAACAGTGCAGCTGCTTCCTCACTGTCTGCTCCAATGACAATCCGGTCCCCTTCAAAGGTATCTTTTACCGCTGAGCCTTCACGGAGAAACTCCGGATTGGAAACAGAGTAAACCTTGTAATCATCTTTAAGATGCTCTTTAACGATGGACTGAACCCGTTCATTTGTTCCAACTGGAACGGTGCTTTTGGTTACGACGACTACATCATTGTTGATGTTATTGGCGATATCAATGGCAACTTGCTCGACAAAACGCAGATCTGCCTGTCCGTCTTCACGCTGAGGCGTGCCTACCGCGATGTAGATTGCTTTTGCCCCGGCAAATGCGTCCTTGTGCTTCGTTGTAAAATGCAGTCTTCCTCGCTCGATGTTTGCCTTCATCAGTTCATCAAGGCCGGGCTCATAGATTGGGGACAAGCCCTGTCTCATGCTCTCTACCTTTTTTTCATCAATATCCACACATGTTACTTCATGTCCGATTTCGGACAGGCATACTCCTGTAACCAGGCCGACATAGCCTGTTCCAACTACTGCGATTTGCATGATGTAAAATCCTCCATATTGCTGATAGCCTCAGCGTATTTACTTTTTCACTATTTCTTTTAAATAGCTGTTTACCTGATCTCTTAGATCATCGCGCTCAAGGGCAAAATCAACAGTCGCTTTAATGAATCCGAACTTGTCTCCTACATCATAGCGCTGTCCGTCAAAATTGTAAGCATAAATCGGCTGTGTTTCATTCAAAACCTTCAGTGCATCTGTCAGCTGAATTTCACCGCCTGCACCAGGTGGAAGCTCGTCCAGAATAGAGAAAATCTCAGGCGTTAAGATGTACCGGCCCATAATGGCATAGTTGGAAGGAGCCTCTTCATTTTTCGGTTTCTCTACAAGCGTATGAACCGAAATCATTTTGTCCCCGTTTGGAGATTTCTGCGGAGCGATGATGCCATACTTAGAGACATCCTCATCCGGGACCTGCTGAACGCCTACAACACTGCGCTGATGCTGATCAAACGCATCAATCAGCTGCTTTGTGCACGGGGTTTCAGAACGGACAATGTCATCTCCAAGCAGAACTGCGAACGGCTCATCGCCTACAAATCGGCTCGCACAGTTAATCGCATGGCCCAATCCTTTAGGTTCCTTCTGGCGGATATAGTGAATGTTCGCAAGACCGGAAATGGCCTGAACCTCTTCAAGTATTTTATCCTTGCCTTTTTTGGCAAGCGTTTCTTCAAGCTCATAGGATTTATCAAAGTGGTCTTCAATCGCGCGCTTGCCTCGTCCGCTGACGATAATGATGTCTTCAATGCCCGAAGCGACTGCCTCTTCGATTATGTATTGGATGGTCGGCTTGTCCACGATTGGAAGCATTTCCTTCGGCTGTGCTTTCGTTGCAGGAAGGAAACGTGTCCCGAGGCCTGCTGCCGGTATAATCGCTTTTCTTACTTTTGTCATCTTTCATTCCCCCAATTGTGTATTTTATATAGCAAGGTTAAATGGCTTCGCCCGCTTTACTCAGCGTCAGCATTGGATTTCCCCTTAGCTTTTTCTATTTAAATAGGTTTTCTTGACGGCATTCCAGGCATACCCTGCAAAACAGACGGCTGAATACGGAAGGCTCAGTTTTTCTACTTCTCTGTAAACCTTCCATGTCTGTTTCGCGGCTTTCACTTTATTGCTGGAGATGGATCCCGGAACGAGCCTGTAAGAAGCAAGCGTTTCCTGCAGACCATGTGCCGTTATTCCTTTTTTCAAAATGGACAGCCAGAGAGCAAAATCCTGTCTCGTCCGGATATTCGGCATTTGAATTGGACCGGTTTTTTCCAGATTCACTACCGCTGTCAAGCAGCCGATGATCGTGTTTTTCAGCAGTCCATGGTAGCCGATGCTGTCAGGAATTTCCACTACCTGATTCAGCCTCCCGCCATCCTCTTTCATCAGCTCGTATTTAGTATACGTAAACGCATAATCGTTCTCTTCCATAAATCGGATTTGCTTATCCAGCTTTTCCGGGTGCCATAAATCATCACTGTCGAGGAACGCTGCGTATTTTCCCTTCGCCATCCTGAGCGCAGTGTTTCTAGCCACGGCTGCCCCGCTGTTTTCATCCAGCTCAATCAGCTGAATGCGGGAATCCGCTCCGGCAAATTCCCTGATATAGTCTCTGGAATGATCGGTGGAGCAGTCATCGACGATCAGCATCTCCCAGTGGCTGTACGTTTGGGCCTGTACAGAACGAATCGTGTCCCCGATGGTTTTCGTACTGTTATAGGAAGGCGTGATCACGGATACAAGCGGTTTTTCCACGCTACCTCACCCTTCCTGCCAACGTGCGTTCATAAATATCAGACATGAGCTCTGCATTTTCTTCCCAGCGGTAGAGAGATAAAACGTGCTCTCTTCCTTTTCTTCCCATATCCCGGCCCAGAACCGGATCTTCCATGAACAGCTTCATTTTTTCTGCCAAAGCTGTGCTGTCTTTTGTTGGCACGATAAAGCCGGTCTCTCCATCCTTTACCACCTCAGGAAGACCGCCGACATTCGCCACAACGACCGGAACCTCGCACGCCTGTGCTTCCACAGCAGCTACACCGAAGCTTTCACTGTCCAGAGTGGAAGGAACAAAAAAGACATCAAAGGAATTAATGAGCTCAGGCACTTTTGCATGCGGAACCCTCCCGTGGAATACGGTCTGACCATCAATTTTTAGAGATTTCGCCAGCTCCTGATATTCCTCAAGCTTTGGGCCGGGTCCGACAATTTCAAGCTTTGTCATTTCAAACGCTTCAGGAGGAACCATCTGTTTCAGCTCTGCATAGCCCTCCAGCAGGTAGCGGATCCCGTACTTTTCAGCCATCGTTTTCACAATCCCGAATGTAACGATCTCATTTGGTTTCCGGTCAGGGAGCGGCTTGAATTTTTCCATATCCACGCCGAATGGGGTGACATCAATAGGCTTGTTTGTATACTGCGCCGTCACTTCTTTCATGACGTGGCTTGTGGACCCGATAACATCCGCTTTGCCGAGCGCATACTTGACCATGTATGTATTCAGCTTTCCTTCTTTCGGAAAATCGTAAATATCCATACCCCATACTGAAATCATATAAGGGTGGAAGTTGGCCATTGCGCCGACAAGGCCATAGCTTGAAACATAATGACTATGAAGAATATCCGGGCGAAAGCTTTTAAGCTGCTGTTTGATTTCAGGCACGGTCAGAAAATAGGAAAGCTTGTTTGAAAACTTCAGCTTTAAATAATGTGTTTGGACATTGGGCCACATGGTACGGTCCTCGTGATCCGTGTGGCTGTCAAAACTGATATTCAGGACTTGATAGCCCTTGCTGTTGTAAAAATCCAGCCACTTTTTTGTATGAACATTATTTGCCGGAGCTAAAATGGCAATCTTCATTTCTTTCACCTCTTATTTGCGGGCCGCTGTCAGATCATGAGCAACCTTCTGAACCCTTGCATCCCAGCTGTTTTTTTCAAATGCATGCTCTTGAATGGAACGAACCAGTTCCTGATAAATTTCAGGCTTTAAGGCCTGCTTAACCGCTTCTGCGAAATCTTCCTTTGTAACGGCGGCAGTCACGCCAAAATGATTGTCCTCAATAAATCGTGATTGTGCGTCGCAATTCGTCGCGACAATGGGGAGGCTGTAGGACAAATATTCAAATAATTTTACCGGCATGGCAAAATCATGATACGTATTTTTTCTGTAAGGAATCAATGCCAAATCTGCCGTTTTGTATACTTCATGGAGCGCATCACCGGACAAGTGCTGAATGCTGATCCAGGGTTCATCCTTAAATTTCTGCACTTCAGGATATTTTTCAAATTCAAAATCCCGGCAGATGAATTGCAGTTTTACGTTTACGGCATCATGATTCAGAATCCTGAAGGCTTCAAGCATATTCAGTATGCCGGCAGTATCCGTGATTCCCCCGACATAAATCGCTGTCGGAACTTCCGGGAGTTCGTGGTTTCTGGATGTTGCATGTCCCATTCCGGGAGGAAGCTCATCAAAATCCTTTTCCCATTGAACAAAGCGGTTCATTTCCAGTGACGGAAGGTACAGCTTCTCTAATACTTTATGATACGTGCTTAACTCTTTTCTGTAAATATTTCTCATGACAGGAGTGAGCGCTTTTTTACGGAATGGCGGCACATACATATCGTCAAACTGCCAGTAAACATCCCGATAAAAGCAGCCAATCGCTACTCCGTTATCTTTTAGTTTTTTCCAAAAAGGATAATCCAATCCAACCGCCCGGGGAACGTGGTCCTTATCTGTCAGCCAGTAGGGCATTGTGCTCGTTTCCATGTAGCAGAATTGTGCATCCTTCACATCGTGATTTTCCAAGTACTCCCGGATTCGTTCTTTCCGGGCACGGGACTGGCCGGAGATGACAACAATTTTAAGGTTTTCCCTTTCTCCAAAGCGCGTAAAGGCCTCTACCATCCGTTTCGGGCGGACACCCGATCCGCTTCTTGGGTTTGTTTGAAGCTCATATGGAAAATAGACAATGGCGTGTTTCATGAGAATCTCCTCTATAGGTTAGTTTAACGGCTTGTTGACCTGCCGGCAGATATTTTTCCATAAAAAAATCTCCCGCTTCGCAATCCATTTAACCTGGTTTATGCGAATGGCAGCGGGAGATTTCGATCCATCATTTTGATGCACTTTTATAAAATTCCAGAGTGTTGGCAAGACCCTGTGGAAGCGTAACCTCAGCATTCCAGTCCAGGGCCAAAATGGTGTCGCTGTTGGATAGCACGCTATCCCTTATATCACCGCTGCGTTCTTCTTTGTAGACCGGATCAAGGCTGTTTCCGGAAATTTCGTTCATAAGGAAAAACAGTTCATTCACCGTAATTTTGTCCGCCGAGGATACATTTAAAATCCTGTTATCCCCGCTCGTTAATGCTTTCACATTCGCTTTCGCAACATCGCCTACATAGACAAAGTCGCGCGTCTGTTCTCCATCACCAAAAATAAACGGTGCCTCTCCCCGTCCAAACGCCTCGGCAAAAATGGCAATAACGCCGCCTTCTCCAAGCGCATCTTGGCGCGGGCCGTATACGTTGCCGTAGCGGAGAATCGTAAAATCAATTCCATAAAGGATTTGCGCCATTTGAAGATATTTTTCTACAGCGAATTTGGACACGCCGTATGGAGCCATCGGCTTCGTCTCATGGTTTACGTCAACAGGAAGATACTCCGGATTTCCGTAAACGGCTGCCGAAGAAGCAAATACAATTTTGCGGACCCCGTGCTTCTTAGCACTTTCAATCACATGAAGAGAGCCCCTTATATTGATTTCCTCATCTGTAAAAGGATTTTCAATCGATCTGGGAACACTCACCTGCGCCGCCTGATGAATGATCGCTTCAGGCTGAAACTGTTCGACTGCCGCATCAAATTCCGGAGAATTAATGCTGCCTACAATATACTGTGCTTCTTTATTGACGTTTTGTTCTTTCCCTGTGCTCAGATCATCCACAACCATTACGTCGTGCTGCTCCTGCACCAATAGGTCTACAATATGCGAGCCGATAAATCCGCAGCCGCCTGTTACCAAAACTTTCATAATTGAGGGAATCCTCCTAGACAGATCTTACCTAGCGCCTTCACCAGTAAAGATAACACGTATTGTTTTGAAAATAATTTTCAGATCAAGTACAAGACTCATGTTGGAAATGTAGTACAAATCATGCTGCAGTTTTTCCTTTGGAGTTATATCGTAGCCTCCGTTCACCTGTGCCCACCCGGTTAACCCGGGCTTAACAGCAAGGCGATGAGCGAATCCTGGAATTTCACGTTCAAAAGCCTCTGCAAACATCGGGCGCTCAGGTCTTGGACCGATCAGGCTCATGTCCCCTCTCAGTACATTGTAAAACTGAGGCAGCTCATCGATGCGCGTTTTTCTGATGAAAGCTCCGATTTTCGTCACGCGGGGATCATTTTTAGATGCCCACTGCGCTCCGTTTTTTTCTGCGTCCGTCCTCATGGAACGAAGCTTGATTACGTTAAATTTATGTCCCTTTAATCCGACGCGCTCCTGAAAGAACAGCGCCGCACCCGGGGATTCCAACTTGATTGCAAGCATGGTTATGAGTACGATGGGTGCTGAGAATATAAGACCGATTATTGCTAAAAAAATATCCGTCAAACGTTTGCCATATTCGTTATATGCTGTCTTTTTCGGGTTAATTTCTGCTGTTTGTGCGTAGGCAACGGATTGATACTTACGATACAAATTGGATTCTGCCCGATTAATCGCCACCAAAATCACCTCTAAATTTCTTTCGGCTAACTTTATAAATTTTTGTGTCAAGTTTGAAGCTTGGTTCATGAATTCACTCATAAGAACAATATCACTTGTTAAAAAAAAGGTCAATAAAATTCAGATTGAGGACATACTGTGCAATGAAACGTTCATAGACTGGACAAAATTAAAGGATCTGTACTGAAATGTGCAGCGCCCATAAAGCATGGACAAACCGCATCCTTTAGCAGTATACCCGGCTTTTGGTACTTGCAGTAATCTGCCTTTATTGTTTGAGTAAATCCAGCACTTAATGCGCCCGTTTTAAAGAGAACTCTGCATTAATCTGGATAACTGAAAGCAAGCGGGCCCAGCCACGCAAACATAAGGCTTCCTTGCCATACATATACATATGACGAACTGTTTCTGAAATGGTTGCATATGCCAGGTAAATTTTTTGTAAAGGAATGTGGGAATTTTCCCTTAAAATGATTCGCCGGTCTATTCGCTTTTGCGAGCACCGTTTTCTAAATTTTTTTTGAGGTGCGCCGCTAAGCTTCTTTACCCATCCTATCGAATTTCCTAAACCCGCCTGATTATTTTTTGCTAATAAATACTTTCGCCAGGTATTCAGCCCAGGCACTATGCCCCTTAGAAGAAGGTCCATTCCCGTCTTCCTGCAGGTAAGCAGCCATCTCCTCAGAATCACCCGCCGGCCAGTTTCCCCAGTGGTTTAAAAAGGCATATCCTGCTTTATCCGCAAACTCCTGAAGCTGCTCCACTTCTTTTGGATAATAAATGGCATTCTGCAGAGGATAGGAAGGCTGGAGCATAATCACGGCATCCTTGCTTTGACTGCGGATCCCCTCAATCATCACAGAAAGGTTATCGAAGGTATTCTGAATGCCAACCTCTCCATTATCCTCAAGGATGAACGGCTCAAATAACAGAAGATCCGGCTTCGCTTCTGCTGCCTTGCTGTAAAGTTTTTCCCCGATTACCTCTTTGGACGTCTTATCCTTAATAAAAATAGTCTCGATCTCCAATAAGCCTGACGGGTACTCCGCTTTGATCTGTTCTGTAAACTGATTGGCCCAGGAATCCTTCTCGCCATAGGCAGTATCCGAACCGAACAGAACGAGCTTTGCCGGCTTCCCTGTCTTTTCCGCCTGAACGATTGCCTTAGCAGCGGCAGGAGGCAGGTTTTTCGTTAAACCTTCCGCTTCCCCCATCGCGTTTGCAGCCGGCTGATCAGCAGCTGGTGCGGTTTCAGCCAATGCTTTCCCCGAAACAGCCGATGTCTGACTTTCTATTTTTTCATTCCAATATAGTTTTCCTGCTGTAATTCCGCTGATTGATACGAGCGCAGTAAGAACGACCGCTGTCTTTTTCAAAGCATTTCCTCCATAGTCAAAGTAACTTTTGATAGTATACTACAAAACGTGGAAATATTGGGGAATTTGTCGAACATTTTACACGTATTTACAATGGGTGGGGGAGGCGGGTCTGGTGTAGGGGATTGGTTTGGTAGGGGAATGAACTTGGGGGCGGGGTGGTTTACTGGCGGAGGCGGGGGGAGAGAGCTTGGGGGCGGGGATTACTGGCGGGGTCTGTCCCGCACTGTGATAAAGGACTAAAGCTCCGGTACCATCCCGTCTATCCCTTGTGCCACAGAGCTTTCAAAGCACTCGCCTCTGGCCCGCACTGCTTTAAAGCGTTAAGGACCAGGCACCGTGCCTGGCCCCACTTTCGCTGCCGTACTAAAGCTCCGGCACCGGATCTGCCGCCCCTTGCTGCATAAGGTCTCGTTACGTCATGTCTCTGTCCCCCACCTCTTTACAGCGGTGAAGCTCCGGCACCCGCCCGCTCTACCTGGTATTAAAAGGTGGCGATGCTGGTGCCTCCGACCCCCGTTACGGTAAAGCATCTGGGGTCAGAGGCAGAAGCTGGTTGTCCTTACTCTCTCAGCTGTTTTGATGGCATGGGGACGGAGAAGGGCTAGTAGACATAATTGGGGTCGGAGGCTGCCTCCGACCCGGATTTTCTGCCATTTCGGGGACAGAGGGGTGATCATGTCATCCCTTGTCGTTTATGAGTTCAACCAGAGCGGGGACAGAGGTTTAGTGCTTTAGCATAGCAAGGGACGGAGGCAAGAAGTGCGTTTCAAAATAAAAGTGCTCAGAGCATAAACTCTGAGCACTTTGATCCTGTCCTTATTTCCCGTTGATGATTTCCCTCAATTGGACTTCATCTTCGTTCAAATCATTTAGGATTTGTTCTGGCAGCGGCTTGTACACGCCTGTTTTTTTCAGGTCCTCTGCTTTTTTCTTCAGAGCATCCAATTCAGGCAGCCGGGCTTTTGCTTTATCTTTCTGAGCCTGCTCTGATGACTGGGCCAGTTTGAACAATTCGCTCATGAGACGGTAGCGGGAGATTTCGTACATGGAACGGGCGATTTCTTTTTTGCCGGGCTGAATGTAGGCTTCCAGCAGCTGGTTTCGCGTCGTTCTTCCTGAAACGTAGCCGATTCGCTTGTCTGTTTCACTTATGTGCTTTTTCAGGTAATCATACATATTATTGGCATAATAAATGCTCTTGTCCTGATCAATTAAAATTCTGTAGCCGTCAATGTAGGTAGAGGTATATTCACCTTCCACTACCGCTTCTTTTTTGAGCAGGGAATTGGTGATTTCCGGGTCGAGGGCTGGCAGGTTTGCTGATTTTTTCACTTCAGCTGTACGTCTTTTCAGCCGGTCCAAAACGCCGAGATCCTGATCAATTTTGTAATCGGGCGTGTAAATTCTCGTCTCCATTTTTTCCAGCAGACGGTATTGAGAGATCTCGTATGTTGTTTTATCCCTTGCAGCTTTAGCAGGGCTGATGTACTTTGTCAAAAGAGCCTGGCGCCTGCTTGCCCCTGAGACTTTTCCAATTAAAATTTCCGTCGATTTGATGGCGTTCAGTACTCCATTGTACTGACTGTCAATGACAGACATTTTTTTCGTTCCAATGGCTTGCTCATAAGCTTTTGTTTTTGCGGCCAAAGCGTTTCCGCTTTTGTCAGCCTGGACATAAGCCTGTGATGCAGCAACGGCGGCCGGGGCGGTATGGAATGCACTGATCAGCATAAACGTTCCGATTCCTGCCAGTAAAACTTTCTTCATTTTGTTCCTCCTATTGTGCTGTTATCTTTCTCACCGTAAGCTTGTTCTACCTTAAAGTATATAGGGGAATCGTCCCTTTTTACAGGGTAGAATTTCCTTTCATGAAAAACTTTACGTATTTTTTACGAAAAGACTGGTTACAGCGTCTGCTACAATCAAAGCCCCCTGTCCTCGCTGCTCTTAGCTCGGAGTCTCAGCCTTCCGCTCCACTCAACAGGTGTAAAAATTAATACTGCGCTTTAATAATTCCATAATTTACCTTACTGTTTTCAAGAGACGTTTTCCCTGAGGGCTTGACGATATAACAGCTCAAACCTGAAACCCTCTGTACGAGCCTTCCCCCCGCCTTTTGATGGGCAGTCGCAGAGATTGGTGTTTTGTATTTGATCATGAGCGTGTGCTGATCAAAGGGTTCTGATTGGTCTTTCGTTTTTACACTCTGGCTGCCGGCAAGCATTTCTTTAAGGGCGGTCTCTGTTTTTGGCCCTTTTTCCGCTGCTGCAGCAGAAGCTCCCGGCAAAGCCCCGATCATCAATACGGCTGCCATTACCATGCTCATGATTTTTCTATGGCTTCTTCACACTGTTACCCCCGGCATCTCATATGTGGAATATAATTCCACTAATGTAAATACGACGGACCCGGTCTATTTCCTTTCCCAAAAAAGCTATTTTTTATGCGACAATATATGAGAAAAATTTCCCGGGGAATGGAGATTGTGGTCACAAAAAGTCGGAGTGCAGGTAATCCTGCACTCCGGTGGCTCGCCTTATTTTTTCTTAAAGCTCCAGATGTCTGAAATGGTTCTGCCCGTATACCGGTCCCGTACTTCCGCATACCAGGAGTACTCTGATCCGGCCCTTAATCCATTCCACTTCACTGATGCCATGCCCCCGCTTTTGATTTTTTGTTTTTTACCGATCCGCTCATCCGTGAAAATGTTTACGGCGAAATAATCGGTTGCTACGCGTTTTTCCATTGGGGACAGATCCAGGTTTAACGTGAATTCATCTTTATTCGGGAAATCTTCAGGGTTATAAAAATTGTAATCATCCAAATAAGGAGAATACGTATTGACGATAATCCGGTTGTCATCTGCATCAAAGTGCAGCAGCCTCATATACCCTTGGCCGCCCTCTGGACCGGATTGATAGTCTGCAAGGATTTGCGGCACAGACCGGTCCGGTTTCCCGTCCCCATTGTCATCAATTTCATCGGTGTAAACCCGGCTCTCATGGTAGTGGCCGCTCAGCACCGCGATCACATTTTGATTTGGAACAACGATTTCCTGGAAAAGCTTTTCTCCCAGAGGGTGTCTGGTTCCGGTTGCCATTAAATACTCATGGAAATTAAGAATGGCTTTCCGGTCTGGATGCTCGCTCAGCACCTTATTCATCCAGGCAATGCTTTCATCATCCACGCCCCAGCCCATATACACCATGATGTAGTCATTTCCATTCGCAGAGATTAAATCATAGTGCCCTTTATTGTTTTGGTAGGATTCACCATAATGCGGCTGGTCTTTAAATCGGTTTTCACCAAAGTATTTCCCGTATTGGCTGTAGTCACTTGTTTTGTGATCAACATCGTGATTGCCTGCCAGGACCCCGTATGGAACGTTCGCATCCTCGAGCGTTTTCATATATTGATCGGCTGCTTTCCACTGGTAATCCTGGTTCGCCATATTGACGAGATCCCCGGTGTGAAAAACGTACTTAATTTTCATTTCTTCTTTTTTGTCTGCAATCCACTTTGTCTGTGAATCGTAAATGTGCGGATAGGTTTCTGAATAATACTGTGTATCCGATATCCAGACAAACGTATAATCATAGTCATCAGAGGAGGCTGGGATTTCATCCTGAATCATCACGTTAATTTTGCTGTCCTTTACGAAATCAGCGGCAGCCGCCTCTCCTTTAAGCTCAAAATCCTCTTTTCCTGCAATGGTCCCGTCAATGACAGACCAATGGGAAATGGAATGGTTCCAGGCGTACATCGTCACTTTACGGCCTTCCAGAGAATGTCCTTCCCACGAAAGCTCAATCCGGTCATTCTCATCGACGCTGCTATCCACTTTCACATCAAAGCGGTGATACGGAAACTCGGTGCTCGAGTCTGTTGTCACATATTGATTGTCATTCTTTTCTGTGAGTGCTCTCTCCTGATCAGTAAACGCTTTTTCCCCTTCCGGTACCTGGGTGGCAGGCGGCTCTGTTTCGGCTGTGTTTTTATAAGCGTTTACTTGCCCCTTTAGGCTCGCGTCATAGCGGAAACCTTTCAAAAAGGACACCGTTAAGTCATCACCTGTTGGATCCGAGGCCTGAACGGTCAGAATCGGATCACTCTTACCTTTTTCATTCATTTTCGGACTGATCAGGCGTGGCTGATTCGGGTTTTCAGCCGCTGTCTCAAAACGGATCGTCTGTTCTGCGGCATTCCCCGCTTTATCAGCTGCTTTAATATACAGGGTATGGTCTCCCGGTTCCATCTTTGAGGCAGATGCCTTTTGAGGAAGCTCAATGATTTTGCCATCCAATTTCACTTCTGTTTTGCTGATGCCGGAAAGCTTGTCTTTGACCCGCGCATCCAATTTAAATGAACCTTTGTATTCTTTTCCTTCTATTATAGTAGGTTTTATCTCGGGAGCCGTATTATCCACGATGACGTTTCGCGTAAAGGACTGTTTTTCATCCTTTACCGTCAGCTGGTGTTTGCCGTCCTTTACTTCTCCGGTATTCCATATGTAGGAGCTCGCCTGAAGGTGCTCATCCTTCAAATCAAAATGAAAATCCATCATTTTTGAGCCGCCTGCGCCATCTCCAATATTTACATTCTGATCCGGATCGGGGTGGGCAGGGTCATGAATAATTGTTCCGTCTCTAAGAATGAGCCGAGGATGCTTCATATCAAAATCGTCCCTGTTTTCAAGCGAGTCCATATCAAACGGGGTCGCCTTCGTCCCTGAACGGACAGTGATGACGTTGTCTCCGGCCTTAAGACGGCTCGGGTCTACCGGCACATATATGGTCTGCCAGTTCATAATAAAATCATCAAAAATGCGGAGGACATCGTCACCCATCGTAATCCCGTTTTGGAAAAACGTATTAACGTTGTTTACCTCAAAGGCAAAATAAGCTTCATGCTCAAGAGAGGGGGCTGCCTTCGCTGCAAAAGGATTTCCGTCCAACAAAAGCTGTCCACCCCGGGGAGCTGTCCTCAGAACTCGTTCCCCTGCTGCAAATTCCCCTTCTTTCAAGTTCATCCTTAGAGGGGATGAATCTAACGTGCTGGTAATCTTAACTGTGACCGGCTCGGTTTCAATTTCATTTTTCCCATCCGATACAACGAAATAATATTCAAGGGACTTTTTCCCGATTAGATCAGGAGAATAGACGGTATGGTGAAATAATGTATCATTGTAATCCTGCTTGATGATTTTTTCTTTGAATTCGCCGCTGTCTGTTCTCACATACAGCTTTACCGACTTCACTTCCTGGTCATCCAGCGCTTCTGCAGTAATCTTGAAATCCTTTAACTCGTCCGTTTCTGTTCGCTTTGTCAAATCCTCAATGGCCGGATTCTCTTGGTCATCCTTTATTTGCACAGGTGTAGACGGCACCTGGTAGGAACTGACCTTTCCGGGAGTGGCCGCTTCCTTCCCGGCGTTCACCTTAAGCTGTGTTTTAGATCCGTCCTGCGGAAACGTATAATTGATTCCTTTATCCGTCACCGGATCCAGCACATTTGGAACATCGTTGTAATACGCCACATTCACTTCCCTGCCGGCATTCGTGGCCACGACCAGTCCTCTCATTAACGTGTTGGACATGCCGTCGCTGTAAACCTTCACCAGCTCTTCATTTTCTTTAAGCGAACTCCCGTAATTCCGGTTAAAATCCGCTGTGGTTTTATCCCCGTTGGAGGAATTGATGATCCAGAACGTCAGCGTTTTTCCGGAAGGAATGACCACATCATCCGGAATAGACGGCCAGACGACATCTGTCGCCGCTTCGGCACCGGAACGATACTGAAGCTTATAGTTTTTGAAATTCACATCTTCGTTTGTATTGTTATAGACTTCAATGAATTCATAGCCATCTGCCGCTCCCGTATTCGATGAATTCGGGACCGCCTCCGTTATAAGCAGCGGAGGAACATTTTCAGGCTTGCCTTTTACCGGCTCTATCGCAACCGGGAACTCTTTTGTCTTCTCGGTGTTTTGCCCGTCGCTTGCTTCTATGTAGTACGTCATATCCGACACAGCTTCCATTCCCGGGATCTCGCCCTTGTATTCAGCCGGAGAACCCTGAGAGGCTTTCATCGGAACGGTTGAAAAATCAGACTGATCGGTCCGTTTATAATGGACCTGCACCTGAGCAACCTTTTGGTCATCTGTAACCTCAGCCTGAACCGGCACAGGCGAAAAAGCTTTGCCGCCGGAAACTGGCTCATGCTTAATTTCAGGCGGTACGGAATCACTTTTCGTTTCCTTTAGTGCCTGCTCCTCATCTATTGCACCCGGTGTTGGAGCAGCCAGACGTTTATAGGTTTTCATTGCTGTGCCTGATTCTGGTGCTCTGAAATGGACATCAAGCCCCGCATCACTTATATCATCCATTGTATAAGAAGCGGATACGACTGAATCATCTCCGTCCTTGATTAAAAGGCCTCTGTCTCCTCCATTGTAAAATCCGGCAAATCCTTCTGTGAACGGAATCAGCTCATCCGCCGTGAGACGGACGCCGTACTGCTTATTAAAATCCTCTGCCGTTTTGCCGCCATTGTTGAACCATAGAACAGCGGATTTCCCAGGATCAATAACCTGATCAGGAATAGGAATTTCTTTGTCGCTTGCGGGGGTCTTTGTATACTGATAGATAAAGGTAAATTGAGATAAATCAATCGGAGCGTCTGTCGGATTATGCAGTTCGAAAAATTCATAGGAATCAGCCCCTGCATTATTTGGGGATATTTCTGTAATCAGCAGATGAGACGCCTTAGCCGGCTGGCCCATCGTACGGTTAAATGCTTCTGCCGTAAGGTTAAAAAAGGAAGAAAGGAAACCAAAGCCGTTTAATAACAGAAAGATCGCTATCGAACCAATCCAGATCGCTGCATGTTTTCTCATACGTGCCTCCCGGTAGAAATAGTTAACATCATTTTACAAAACTGATGCTAAGCCATAACGGGGAGTTCTTTAAGGGTTCATTAATTTTCAGCGAAGGAACTTATTAGAAAAATTTACAATTTTCTTCTTGATTTCTGTTTGATATGTGAAACATTTCCTAGTCTCCATCCGTCTATATATACAGGACGAGAGAATCTGCAAACCTTCCTTTTAAGAATAATATTTTTAAAAAAGATAGACTTTTTCCTCAAATTATGTCAAAATTCTTTCAGTTACACTAACAATTCTATCCATTTATTCTATTGGACTGCATATATTTTAGAAACGAGGGCGAAAGTGATTGAGAACACAACAAAAGAAAAAGAAAAAAACCTGGCTGTGGGTGACGCTTTCTGTAATTGGTGTATTGCTGATCGGTTCAGCGCTGTATTTAGGCTATTTAATCAAACGGACGAACGATACAGTATCCGTCATTCAGGAAAAGGTAGACATCGAAAGTCTCGAGCCTCCTGCAGACCTGGCCAAAAAAGAACCCATTTCCATACTCCTGATGGGAGTGGATGAAAGACAAGGCGATGTCGGCCGCTCGGACTCCCTTATCTATATGACCGTAAACCCAAATAAAAAAGAAATGCACATGGTCAGCATCCCGCGGGATACGCGGACAGAAATCATCGGCCATAATACGACAGACAAAATCAATCACGCTTATGCGTTCGGCGGAACAAAAATGGCCATTGAAACCGTGCAGAACTTCCTCGGCGTCAATGTCGATTATTTTGTAAAAGTAAACATGGAGAGCTTCAAACAAATTGTCGACGCAGTCGGTGGCGTTGAAATTAATAACCACCTCGCATTCGAATACGAAGGCGAATCCTTCCAGGAAGGACCGACTCAGCTGGACGGGGAATCAGCACTCAAATACTCCAGAATGCGTTATGAAGATCCGGCAGGAGACACAGGCCGCCAGCTGCGTCAGCGAAAAATTATTGAAGCGGTCATCGCAAAAGGAGCCAACATTCAATCCATCAATAAATTCAGCGACATGCTTGGAGTTGTCGAAAACAACGTGAAAACGAACCTTTCCTTTGACGACATGTGGAGCATGGTCTCAAACTACCGCGAAGCAAGCGGAACAATGGTTCAGCACACAATTGAAGGCAATGGAACGAAAATCGATGGCATCTGGTACCTTGAGGTGCCTGAAGAGAACCGCAACGCCATCACAGACAAACTAAAGGCCAGCCTGGAGATTGCTCCAAGCACAGCCAGCAAATGAGAACCCGGATGAACCGGGTTTTTTTCTTTGGAGCGGGGCAGGCTGCAGGGGGGGAGTTTAAATTTTTTTAGGTTCAATGTCTGACATTGGGAAGCGGCTGCATCGGACACCTTTGAAACATGATGCTGGGAAGCGGCTGCATCGGACACCTTTGGAACATGATACCGGGAAGCGGCTGCCTCCGTCCCCCGCTCTGCTAAAGCACTAAACCTCTGGCACCATATTGTATAAGACTTTGTCGCACAAGGGATGGTAAGGTCTTAGCTCCGTCCCCTCAGAGGCAGAAAATTGGGGACGGAGGATTCCTCCGTCCCCTATTATGTCAACCAATCTTGCTCTGTCCCTTAAGCCTTGAAAACGTTCCGAGAGTAGGTATCAGAGATTTCTGCCTCCTTCCCCCACTGCTTTACTGTGACGGGGGCCGGAGGAGAGCCCTCCGGGTTAAATCTGGAGCTGGCCGGGTCTGGCCCTCACCCTGATAAAGCATTAAAGCTCTGGCACTAACTCTGCATTCCTTTGTGCTGCAAGGGATTCGGAGCATCGGTCTCTGTCCCGCTCTGCATTAAAGCAGTGGGGGACTGGCACCGCGCCTGTCCCCACTTTCGCTGCCGTACTAAAGCTCCGGCACCTGATCTGCAGATCCTTGTCGTATAAGGGATTACGGCGTAGTTTCTCTGTCCCCCATCCCTTTAGCGTACTAAATCTCCGGCACCATCACCCCACCACCAGATGAATCAGGCGCCTAATTCTCCTTTTCCAGAAAATAAACTAGGTATTTCGACTCATTTTTCTGGTTTGTATGTTTCTTCCTCTAGCGCAAAATTCCTATCCCCGCTTATAATAGCTTTGCAGACTTCAAAATTCGACAAAATAACCAATATGGTGATCCTATTGACCTTTCAAATTAAAAACCCCCTTAACTGGCTTGGTGTTGCTGTTCTAACTGCTTTGGCCATGCTGGGAAACTATTATTCCATCGAGATCTTTTTTGGAATTGATTTTCTTTTCGGTTCAATTTTTGTCTTTTTAATTGTTTATTGTTATGGCATCAAGCCGGGGCTGGCTGCTTCCGTCCTGGCAGGTGCAGCCACTTATTTTCTTTGGAATCATTTATTCGGTCTCGTTATCTTAACGGCGGAAAGTTTGTCAGTGTACTTGCTTTACCGAAAATACCGGGTGAATGTGGCCATTATGGATGGACTTTTTTGGCTTTTTATCGGAATTCCACTCGTTTTCTGGTTTTATTTCGGATTTCTCGACATGGATTTGCTCGATACAGCTATTGTAAGCCTCAAATATATGGTGAACGGGATTTTCAACTGCCTTGTTTTTTCCATCCTCTATCTTATGTATCAGCAGTACGTCTTAAAGAAAGCCCGGCCAAAAAGGTTTCAGGAGCTTTTGTTTATTACATTTACATCTGTTTTTCTAATTCCGACCGTGTTTCTTTTAGTTTATGAAGGCAACAAAGAATACAGGGGAGAATTGGATAATATTAGCCAGTCTGCATCTCTTAAAACCCAGATGATCAAAAGCTCTCTGACCAACTGGGAATCGACCCATCGCGCCTCTCTAAATACTCTGCGCCTCTATATAACGAGCAGCAGCAATATGGACAGCCATTTGCGGGAGCTCGGCCGGACAATGCCATATGTGCAGGATATATATGTTTTTAACCAGCGCAAGGATTTGAACCATATCTACTCCGAGACTTCTAATCTGCCTTTTTACGATGTTAAGTTTTTAAAGCTGTCAGAACTGTATCCTTATGTTACCGATGTTTATTTTAATCATTTTACACGCGAGCAGATGACGAGCATCGTTGTCCCGATTCATGAAAAGAGCTATACAGGCTTTGCTGTGGCCACCTACCGCATGAAGGATTTGCTGGTGCTTCTGAACAACATGAAGCCGACGGAGAACATAGAAGTGAGTTTATACAATGAGCATGAGCTTAGCATGTTCCGCATTGGACAACTCAAAAACAATCAATTCGTGAGAACGGATGATTACTCCAAGCCATTTATCATGCAGCCTCTTGAGGATACAGGCTCAAACAAGATCAGCATGTGGAAGCAATCGTACTTAGCAGAAGTGGCTGAGGTGCCCGCCATTCCGTGGCGCCCTATGACAACAGTAAAAGTTGAACCTTACCAGAATGCGCTGTATGCCAGCTACACCCGTCTTTTAGGTATTGTGCTCATGATTATCGGCTTTTCCATTGCCATTGCCTATTACCTGAGCAGCGTGCTGGTCCGATCCATCCGGCAGCTGTCTAACATCACCGAACAGCTTTCCGCTTCAAAGCTGACACACCATAAGGCGTCCTGGCCAAAAACGAGCATTACAGAGGTTTCGCGGCTGATCAGGAGCTTTGAGCAGCTGATTACAGATTTTAACCGCGTGATGCAAGAGCTGCGGCAAAAGCAAAAAAAGCTTGAATACTTTGCTCATTTTGATGTCCTGACGAATATGCACAACCGGTATTCGTTTACAGAGCAGCTGGAAAAAGAGCTCCGTCTCGCCACACAGTTTGACCGCTCTGTAGCAATTATGTTCTGTGATCTGGACCGGTTCAAATTGATTAACGACTCTCTTGGACACGATACCGGAGACGAGCTGCTGAAGGAATTAGCCGATACGATCCGCAGAGTATGCGGAGAGCGGGCTATTCTCTGCAGACACGGCGGGGATGAGTTTTTGATTGCCCTTCCGAACAGCGGGGCGGAAGAAAGAAATCTTGAAGACATCTCAGCCCAGCTTCTGGAGGAAATGGCCAAACCGATTCTGATCGGGGACAATGAGGTGAGCGTAACCTGCAGCATTGGCATCAGTCTTTTTCCGCAGCATGCTGAGACCATCGATGACCTGATTTCTACAGCAGATATTGCCATGTACAGTGCGAAGGAAAAAGGAAAAAACACATATGAATTCTTCACACCCGAGCTAAACAATAATCTGGCCAGAAGAGTCGCCATTGAAAAAGAACTTCAGCGAGCTCTGGAATTAAACGAATTCACCTTATATTACCAGCCTCAGGTTTCCCTTGAAACGATGAAAATAACGGGTCTCGAGGCGCTGATCAGGTGGTATAATCCGAATCTCGGCCATGTCTCTCCCGGCGAATTTATTCCTGTTGCAGAAGAAACAGGAATTGTCCGGAAGCTTGGAGAATGGGTGATTGACCAGGCCGCAAGAGATCTGAAGGGGTTAATGGAATCCGGCATTCACGATATCAACGTGGCTGTAAATATTTCGATTAAACAGTTTTATCATGAATCCCTTCCGGAGTTTATCCTGAGCAAGCTGCAGGAGCATGGCGTACCAAGCTCTCTCTTTAAAATTGAAATAACAGAAAGTGTGGTCATTGATCATTTTGACCTTGTTCTTAATCAGCTTCACACCTTGAAGGAAGCAGGCATTCAAGTCGCACTCGATGATTTTGGAACCGGATTTTCTTCATTGAATTACTTGAAAATCCTGCCTATTGATATTGTTAAAATTGACCGTTCCTTTATCAAGGATATCCTATCCAATGAACAGGATGCCGCAATTGTACAAGCTATCATCCAGATTGCAGACAGCAAAAACCTGACCGTAATCGCAGAAGGCGTGGAAACAGCCGAGCATACTTCTTTCCTCCAATCAGTTGGCTGCCCCCAGGCCCAAGGTTACGTATTCAGCAGACCACAGCCAATCGAACAGCTTCTTGGTCGTCTTCTCCCTCTGCAGGAAGCGGCAAAATAGAAGAAAAGCCGGAGCAAAGAATCCCGGCTTTTCTTTGTGTGCTAACAAGCCTCATCTTAGAATGAATAATGGTCATCCTTCCAGGGCTTGGACTCCATTAAAATTTTTCTTCGCTGCTGATAGGCCAGAGCAAGCTGGGCCGTTTTCCCAACTTTGCTTGTTATGTATTCCTTCAGCAGCGGAATAAACAACGTTTCCCCATTCGAAAAGACAACAACCGACTTATTCTTATATGAGCGGACATCCTTCACATGATCCACTGCAAGCCAGATCACCTGATCACTCTTGGGTGACATCGAAGGGAACATATAAATATCATTAAACTCACAAACACACACAGGCAGAAGCTTTTGCCTCAGCAGAATCTCGCCTGAAGCTCTCAGCCTTCCTTCATAGCTGCTGCCGTAAAATACACAATTATCCTCAATAATAGCTGTAGCTGCTTTCTTATATTCAAGCTTTCCGTCATACTCATGGATAAGGGTAAAAACATTTCCATGCTCATCCCACTTGGATTCCAGAGCCATTGTCTTTCTCTTTATATAGTATTCATCAAAGACTTCCTCCACTCAGCTTCTCCCCTTAAACAATAATTCAATAATTGGTAAGATGACAGCAGTCAGCACAGCTGCTGAACACCACTCTTAACATGCATCCCCCGCACGGTATGTGTGTTAGGAGATTTTTTGAATGGACTTTCTGCTGATCACATCACACATCACCTCTGGAATAGTTTGTGAAAATAGTAAAATTTAACTATTTTCACATATTATTATATAAGACTGAAGAATGAGCATTTGTAATTATTTTGTAAAAATATTATTAAGGAAGGATTCTTATGCAGCCTCCCTATTTAAACGCAGAGGGAGGGAAAAACTCCTGGAAAAGGGCCTTCACTCCTTACTTGTAACCCTGCTTCGCCATATTTGACGGGGGATTATACGGCATCTTTTTATACGCGGAATATAAAAAATCATAAAGCCCAAAATTCTTGCTTTGGATTGAAAGTCAAAGGGATTTGACGGTTCGTTTTGCAGAAGTTTTATAGATATAAAGATTCCGAGCATCCAGCAAGTTATATGGCGTGCAGAAAGACGAATTGGATGGCGGAGAAATACCTATGGAGTGTCCCGGTCTCTGAGTATAAGCAGGAGGTGCACTCACCATGCCGGTACTTAATCTGACAGACTGGCTCATTTTTCAGTGGGAGCTCCCCTTCAACTCCGAATTTTCCCACTCCTAATTTATGCTGCTTAAACTGCTCGTTTGACTTTTTATCGCTCAACCCCCAGTACAATAGCTATTCTTGCGTGTTTTTTCCCTCTAGTGGCTCTGGAAAGGCCTGCGGAGTTCCATTATCATTTCCATAATCACCGCGCCCGTTTTCGGCTCATCCACTTCGCCAACTTGGAAATGAGCCGCTTAGAGATCTATGTCGTCTTCGGTACACGGGCTGCCACCGCGTTGCTCCGCATGCCTTGGTAGGCCGCCTGCCACCGTGTTGATTTGCTTGAACTGACTGCCACCGCGTTGCTCCGCTTGCCTCCGGGTACAACGGCTGAAACTGGAATGATTTGGTTGCCTCCGTCCCCTACTCCGCTAAAGGGCTAAAGCTCCGGCACCTGCTTCGATTACTCTTTGTGGCACAAGGGATTGAAGCGTTGCTGCTCCGGTACCGAATAGCACGAAAAATGGGGACGGAGGCTGCCTCCGTCCCCCATTATGTCTACTAAATTCTCTCCGGCACCAATCCATTAAAAGCCTTGCGCGAGACGGAGAGAGAGCTTCCTGCCTCTGGCCCCCAGCGCGGTGAAGCGGCGGGGGTCGGAGCAACGCAACGGTTTTTTTCTAGAACCCATTTCGGGCGGGTCGGAGCAACGCAACGGGTTTTAGCTGGAACCCATTTCGGGCGGATTGGAGCCACGGGTTTTAACTGGAACCCATCTAGGGCGGCCGGGGGGCGGAGCAGCGGGTTTTAACTAGTATCCATTCCAGGCACCGGCAAGCTTTGGCGGGTTCTGATCTCTGCCCCAGACTTTGGTGGAGGGCTTAATCTCCGGCACTAGACGGTGCTCCGCTTATCCTCCTCCCTCCGGCACCGCCCCGGATGCTGCTCTTCCCGCCGCCCGCTGCTCTTTATCCCAGCTCCACCCGGGCACCCAAAATCACTTCCCAATCCCATGACTTTTCACTAACTACCGTTTGTTCGCCTCTGTGCCTGGATTGGCTAAAGCCTTACGGTACTGGCACCGCCCTCTTCCCTCCTCCATAGGATAACGCATACCAAAATGGGTTTCATTTTGAGGAGGACTCTATTTGAGGAAAGCTTTTGCCTTGCTGATTGCTGTATTTTTTATTTTAGGCGGATGTGTGGTCAATGAAAAGCCGCAGCAGGAGGAGAAACCGGCTGCTGTGGATAGAGAGCCTGCTGCGGATAAACCGGTGCAGGCTGAAGAGCCGGCCCGTGAGCCGGAAGAACCGCCTGCGCTGGAAGAGCCTGTTGTTCCGGAGGAGCCTTCTGCACCTGAAGAGCCTGTTGTTCCGGAGGAGCCTTCTGCACCTGAAGAACCTGCGGCACCCGATGCGGATACGGAGAGCCTGGCTTATCTGACTGCGATTGAGCCGGTTCTTACCCAGCTTAGTGAGGGGCTTTTGATGTTTGGCCAGCTGAATATAGAGGCGAGCGGGGATCCTTCGCTTCTGACGGATTCGCGCTGGGTGGCTGAGATGGCGGAGTCCCTTTTGATGATGGAGGGGGCGAGTGAGGAGCTGAAGGGCATTGACGCTCCGCCGCAGATGGAGGAGGCTCATCACTACCTGCTTTTGGCGGGTGAGGAGATTGCTTATGTGGTGGAGAATTATCCGGAGGCAATTGATACGATGGACATTGTGGGAATTGAGCAGTGTACGGAAGCGCTTTTGAATGCCGGGGTGTATTTGGATAAGGCTGCTGTTCTGCTTGGCGGGGCCCCGCCTTCCTACTAATAGATAACAGAAAAAAGAGCGGACAGCTCCTTTTTTCATGCTTTAGCCTTTGACGGATCCGGCAAGCAATCCTTTTACGAAGTATTTGCCTAAAAAGATGTAGACGAGCAGGGTTGGCAGGGCGGCGAGCAGGGCGCCTGCCATTTGCACGTTCCATTGGACGATTTGGCTGCCGGATAGATTCTGGAGGGCGACCATGATGGGCTGCTGGCCGGAGGTGGTGATGGTGACGGCGAATAGAAATTCGTTCCAGATGTTGGTGAATTGCCAGATGGCGACGACGACGAAGCCTGTGATGGAGAGTGGAATCATGATGTGGCGGAAGATTCCGAGGAAGCTGGCGCCGTCGATTTTGGCGGTTTCGATCATTTCGTCCGGAATGCTGGCGTAAAAGTTCCGGAACATGAGTGTTGTGATTGGAATTCCGTAGATGA
This sequence comes from Metabacillus sp. 84, assembly GCF_050107715.1. Classification (NCBI taxonomy): domain Bacteria; kingdom Bacillati; phylum Bacillota; class Bacilli; order Caryophanales; family Bacillaceae; genus Metabacillus; species Metabacillus sp. 84. The sequence continues at coordinate 494,995 of NZ_JBNILN010000001.1, forward strand.
CGTGGACGAAGATCAGTCCTCCGATTGTGTTATAAAGACCGGCGTCACGCAGGAATTGGATTAATGGGATGAGAATGCTCTGATACGGAATAAACATACCGAAAAGGATCATCGTAAAGATGGCGTCTGCGCCGCGGAATTTCCATTTGGACAGGACGTAGCCGTTCATGGCTCCGAGCAGGGCGGACAGCAGGGTAGCTGGAATGACGAGATAAAACGAGTTCAGCAGGTTGGGTGCAAGCTTTTCGAATGCGGTGCCGTAGCTTGAGAAATCCAGAGCGGAGGGCAGGTTCCACATTCCGGCCATTGTGATCTGGTCGAGCGGCTTTAGGCTTGTGATGATCATGACGTAGACCGGCATGAGGAAAAACAGACTCATTGCAAGGAGCAGCAGGTATAGGATGGGCTTGCCGATTTGTCTTACTGCCATGTCAGGTCTCTCCTTTCCGGCTTGAAATTAGGTATGGAACGATAAAAATGGCGACGGTCAGGAGCATGATGATGGCGATGGCGGCCCCGTTTGCGTACATATTTCCTCGGAAGGTCGTTTCGAACATGTATACACCCGGTACATCGGTAACGAAGTTGGCTCCGGGACCAGTCATGGCGTAGATCAGGTCAAAAATTTTCAGCGAGATGTGGGCCATGATAATGATGACACTCACAGTAATCGGGCGCAGCAGGGGCAAAATGATTTTCCGGTAAATGGTGAATTCGCTTGCTCCGTCCATGCGTGCCGCTTCTCTTACTTCCTCTGAAATTCCGCGCAGTCCTGCAAGGTACATCGCGAGTGAGAAGCCGGTCATTTGCCAGACCGCTGCAAGGACGACAGCGAAAAGGGCGGCAGGCAGCCCAAATTCAATGCTTCCCCACTTGAAGCCGGCGAGAATATTTGTGTCTGTGTACCATTTTGGCTGGATGCCGAAATTTTTCAGGAACAGGTTCACCCCGGTAGACGGATTTAAAATCCATTGCCATACAACTCCTGTTACAACAAACGATAAGGCCATCGGAAAAAAGAAGATGTTGCGGAAGATGGATTCTCCCTTGATTTTCTGATCAAGCAAAATGGCGAGCAGGATGCCCATGACAATCACCAGGCCAATAAAGAGAATGGTGAAGAACAGCGTATTTCGCAAATCTGCCTGAAAGCGGAAATCCTGAAACAGGAACAGATAGTTCTCTAGTCCTGCGAAGCTGAAATCAGGGACGAGGGAGTTCCAGCTGCTGACGGAAACGTACCCTGTCCAGCCGATAAATCCGTAGACAAAGATTAAAATGAGCAAAAATGATGGCAGAAGGAAACCGATGGCGGTCAAATGGTCCGCAGACAGCTTCCGCTTTTTAGCGGATTGCACCTTTACAGAGGGTGCGATCGGTGTTTCTTTGACTGTTTCCAAACCTTGCACCTCCAAAAAATAAGGGTGACCCCCGGTTTGACCGGAGGCCTCACCCCGTTATTTGACTGCGTTGATAAATTGATCGGCGTCCTTTTGGGTAACGAAGATGTTCACGGCCTGGTTTACTTTTGTAACAAAGCCCTCCTCTGCAGCCGATCCGTGCGCAAGGCTCGGTGAAAGCTCAGCGGAATTGAAATCTTCAATGGTGTCTTTTCCATATTGGTCATATTTGCTGACATCCGCATCCGTACGTGCCGGGATAGAGCCCTTTAGCGGGTTGAAGGCATCCTGACCTTCAACGGAACCGAGTACAGATAAGAATTTTTTGACGTTTTCGGGATTGTCCACGCCCTTAGGAAGTCCGAACGTATCGGTAATCACGATGAATTTACCGTCTGTTCCAGGTGTGGCCGTGTAGCCGAAGTCTTCATTCACTTTCAGCTTCAAATCGTTTACGAAGTAGCCTTTAGCCCAGTCCCCCATCACGTTCATCGCTGCTTCACCGTTTGCTACGAGCTGGGAAGCGTCCTGCCAGTTGCGGGAGCTGTGGTCTTCGTTAACGTAATCCAGCATTTTTTTGTAGTTGTCGAGTGCTGTTTTTACTTTTGCATCATCCCATTTTAATTCACCATTAAATAATGCCCCGTAATCCTCTGTGCCGAGGGTGCCCAATAACACCGCCTCCAGAAGATGCGTTGCTGCCCACGGCTCCTTATCACCAAGAGCAAGCGGTGTAATGCCTTTTGCCTTCAAAGCATCAGCCACTTTGAAAAACTCTTCAAATGTAGCCGGCGGCTCAAGTCCATTGTCTTCGAATACTTTTTTGTTGTACCAAAGCACATTTCCACGGTGAATATTTACAGGCACGGAGTAAATTTCGCCATCCTTAGACACAAGGTCAATTAACGATTCAGGGAATTTATCCATCCAGCCTTCTTTTTCGTAAAGGTCATTCAGCGATTCCATTTTACCTGCTTTGACCCAGCCTTCATTCAGTTCAGCACCGCCGTGAACCTGAAATGTGGCGGGCGGATCATTTCCTTGCATCCGGGAAGCAAGAACCGCCTTTGCATTCGTTCCGGCTCCTCCGGCAACCGCCGCATTTTCAAGCGGAACATCCGGGTGTTTTTCTTCAAACAGCTTGATCAGCGCTTTTAAGCCGTCCTCCTCACCTGCCCCGGTCCACCAGCTGAAGATATCTAATTTTCCTTCTTTTCCGCCGCCTTCCGCTTTTTCTCCGCTGGTCGAAGCATTGCCGCAGGCCGAGATAACAAGCGAGAAAAGTAACAATAATGCCAAAAAGAACCCCTTTTTCATCTTCATCCCCCTTGAAACGTTTTTTGTAAGCGTTAACAAGATTAATTATAAAGATAAAAAGCGGTTCATATTGGAACGATTCCCTGCACTTTTTTATGAAAATCAGGACTTTTTTATGATGTGTTTACGAAATTGCTTCGGGGTCTGCCCCGCTGTTTTCCTGAAAACACGGCTGAAATAGCTGGGGTCCCGGTATCCGACCGCATACGCAATTTCCTTTAAACTGAGGTCCCTGCCTGCGAGCAGCTCCTTTGCCCGCTTCATTCTAAGCTCTGTGACACAGTCAATAAAGGTCTGCCCGGTTTGCTCTTTGAAGATTTTCGTGAAATAAGTCGGGCTCAGGTTTGTCTGCCCGGCCACCTCCTCAAGCGTTATTGGCTCTGTAAAGTTGGCTTGAATATACTGTCTCGCTTTCACCGCGACCTCTTTTTCGCCTGCTGCCCATTGGACTTTTTCACAGAACGTATAGAGGATTTCCCTCAGTTCCTCCTGATTTCCGGCATTCATAAGCGGAACACGCTGGACATCGATCCCCTGCTTTTCAAGCTCATACTTTACAGCAGCGAGCCCTTCTTTCAGCGCTTCGATCTCCACTTGCGACCTGTCAAATAAAAGCAAGGCTTCCTCCGTTTTCCCCGAAAAAATGAGCGGCCGGAGCTTCTCAGCGAGGGACTGTGCCTCCCCTTCTTCCGATTCATGATAAAACCGGTAAGGAACATCCGCACCCGGTTCAATGGATTCCCAGGCAGCAAAGGCTTCCTGATAGGATTTCCACAGTTTTTTGAGAGACAGAACCGGGTAGCCGACTCCTGCTCGGCTTCCTTGAATCGAGAGCGTCATGGATCTTGCCAGCCGAAGTGCTGCCGTCCTCAGACCGGATTCTTCTTCCTCCGATGCAAGAAACAGATAGCTCATCCGATTGCCGTTCTGCTGTGTGCAAATATACGGAACAGGGGAATGCCGACCAAGAACAGGCTCTGCTTCCTTAGGCGAACAGCCGGAGAGAATCAGGAAAAACCCGCCCCTTATCCCGGGAAACAGCTGATGGAACCGGTCCACCTCTGCCGGAGCAGGATTCCGGTGGCTGAGCCGTTCTGCCAAATGCTTCTTCACGAGCTGAACAGCTTCTTCCTTTTCCAGAGAAGCGCTGCGCTCTCCCAAAATCTCCTTTTTGATTCGGAAAAGGGCTTCGATTGTTTCTTCTTTTTTTCCCGGCTTTAAAATGTACTCCTTGACCCCTTCCTTCATGGCTTCCTTCGCGTAGTCAAACGAATCATAGGCGGAAACCATAATAAAACGGATTTCCGGCTCGCTTACCCTTATTTTCCGGATCGCTTCCAGTCCATCCATGCCCGGCATTTTAATATCCATGAGCATTAGATCCGGCCGAAGCTTAGAGGCAAGCTCCACCGCCAGCCGGCCGTTCGCTGCCTCCCCGGCTACCTCAAATCCTGCCATGCTCTCTTCAATAAACTTGCGCATCGCCCTTCGCTCAATCATCTCATCGTCAACAATGACTACCTTCATCCCGCTTCCCCCAATCTGATTCGGATCGTCGTACCCTCTCCCTTTTTCGAATCAATCTGCAGCACATCTTTTCTTTTATAAAAAAGCTCAAGCCGCCTGATTACATTCCGCAGGCCGATCCCTGTTGAGTGACCGCTCCGGATGTCATGCTCATGCTCCTGCTGCTCAAAGATTCTATTAACCTGTTCGGCGGTCATCCCTTCCCCGTTGTCGCGTATTTCAATGACCGGGACGCCTTTTTCCGAAAAAATCCTCAAGCCAATTTCCCCGCCCGCTTCATTGTTTTCAACCCCGTGAATAAAGGCATTTTCCACAAGAGGCTGAAGCGTTAAGCTTGGAATCAGGCTCTCCAGACAGCTCTCGTCAATTTCCGTTTTAAATGTAATCCTGTCGGCGAATCTCGTTTTTTGAATATAAAAATACTCCTGAACGACACTTGCTTCCTCTGAGAGCGTGACGGTTTTATTCAAATCTCCAAGACTATACCGGAGCAGCTTTGAAACAGACTCAATCAGCCTGCTTGTGACTCCTGCATCTTCCAGATATGCCATCCGGGAAATCGTATTCAATGTATTAAATAAAAAATGCGGATTAATCTGATTTTGCAAATGCTTCAATTCGAGCTCCTTGAGCAGCTGATCCAGCTCGGATTTTTCCTCCATCTCTTCAATCAGCCGCTTTAAATTGCTGCGCATGTAATTGAACGACTCGCCGAGCACACTGATTTCATCCTTGGACTTCAGCCTAATCGGCGGTCCTTCAAACCGTCCCGAGGCAATTTCACGGGCAGCGCGCGACAGCTGACGGATCGGACGGGTCACCCCTCTTGAGAAAAAAAGTGCCAGCAGCAGCGCCAAAAGCAAGGTAGACGTGAAAAGACTCACCGCAAACCACTGAAACGCCTGGTTCCGCTCTTCCATACCCTGATAAAAAGTACGGTACTCAGACAATTCCATGTTCAGCAGCGTAAGCGTCGATTCCTGAAGATACGAGGAAATGCTCCGGACCTCCCTCAAATGAAGAAGATAGTCCTCGATCTGACTCGTATTCACCTCCCGGATGGTCTCCTCACTCTCCGTCAGCAGACTTTGCATCATATTCTTGTATTTTTGCAGCTGCGGGTCATCCACTCCTGCAGGCTTCTCTTCGTTCATTCGCTCCAAATTTCTGCTGAATGATTGCTTCACCTGTTCATATTCCCTGACAAACTTCCGATCCTTTTCCACCGCATAGCCATTGATTTTTTCGTAGATGGTATTCGCCTGCTGGGAAACTTCATTAAACAGGAGAAAGCCTTGAAAACTCTGGTGATACTCTGACACAATCCGGCTGCTGCTCAGATAGATGGAAAAGGTCACAACGTTAAACAGCGCGGCAAAAACGGAAAAGTAAACAAGCAGCTTATTGCGGATTGACTTCATTTTACCTGCGCCCCCTCCGGTTTTGACGGAATCAGCGGCAGATCCTGCTTCCGGATCACTTCCGTCCCGGTATGCTGAACCCCCTCCGGAGCCTTTCCCTGCTTAATTTGCAGCATCGTCTCGACCCCTTTATATCCCATCTCATACGGATACTGCACCACCGTTGCCTGAATCAAGCCCTCTTCCATGTATTGGAGCGTTTCCGGAAGAGTATCAAAGCTTACGACATACGCCTTCTTTTTCAGATATTCCATAACCTGCGCAATGCCAATTCCGTCAAGAGCGCTTGTTCCGTAAAAAGCGCTGAGATCGGGAAATTCCTTTACCAATTCGTACGCCGCCTTGACCGCACCCGCTTTCGTAATACTCGACTCTTTCGTATCCGCAACCCGGACCCGCGTCTCATTCTTCACCGCATCCAAAAACCCTTGAACCCGAAGCTTCTGGTGGGACGCCTCAAACCGGCCCGTTATAATCCCAACCGTCTGCGGCCCCCTCGTATCTGCAAGCAGCGCCTTCCCCGCCAAAAACCCCGCATAATAATTATCCGTCCCGATATACACCGCCCGATCGCTGTTCGGTGCATCTGTATCAATCGTCACCACCGGAATCCCTTTCTGAACCGCCTTATTCAGCAAAGGCGTAAACTCCGCATCCACAATCCCCTGCGTCAGCAACCCATCCACCTGGCCCGCAATCGCCATATCAATCGTCTTCAAATGCTCATCCATATTCGCCTGCTTCGGCCCAAGATACTCAAGCGTCACCCCATGCTTCACAGCCGCCGCACTCGCCCCATCCTGGACCAGCTTCCAATACTCATTATCCAGCTCCTCCGGAATCAGCACAAAATGGTAAGCAGACTTCATCTTCATCTGCCCAGACACCGTCCCCGTCACATGAAACGTTTCCTTCCCATAATAAATCGTCAAAACCGCTGTCATCAAAAACGTAACCATAGCAGAAAAGTAAAGAAATCGTCTGAGGTACGCCATCTAAGGGCTCCTTTTGTAAGCGTTTTATTTCTATTGTAGGAGATTTGGAGGTGGTTGGGAAGAGGGGTTTTTGGCGGGGGGGGTAGGGGTGGTTGCAGGCGGGGGTGGGGGGTGGTTGGGGGGTGGGACCTGCGGGGCGTGGAGAGACCGGGAGTGCCTGGATCTGATCGGCTGAAGCGGGACGAGGCCGGGAGTGGCTGGACCTGATTTGCTGAAGCAGGGGGTGGCCGGGAGTGCCTGGCCCCCGCTCTGCTAAAGCATGAAAGCTCTGGCACCTCCTTTGCGAGGCCTTGGGGGATAAGACTTTATTAATCTAGGTCTCTGTCCCCACTTGCGGTGAAGCACGTGGGGACAGACACCGTGCCTGTCCCCACGTCTATTAGCGGATTAAAGCTCTGGCACCTGCACTTTAAACCCTTGCTGTGCAAGGGTTTTCGAGCACTTGTCTCTGTCCCTGAGTACGGTGAAGCACGAAAGCCCTGGCACCGCATTGAGTGGATCGTGAGGCTGGTCGGGAACTGATTGAAGGGGCGGGGATCGGCTTTGATCTGGTGAAAAAACACCTTTGCCTCCGACCCCCGCACTGCTAAAGCATGAAAGCTCCGGCACCATCCTTTACAACCCCTTACAGCACAAGGGTTTTGAGCGCTGCGGCTCCGTCCCCGAAAACGCATAATAAAGGGGTCGGAGGTTTCCTCCGTCCCCTGTTATGTCTACTAGCTTTCCTCCGTCCCCATGCCAGCTAATCCATTGCTGCAGAAGGACAGTGAGCATCCTGCCTCTGTCCCCTGATGCGGTGATGCAACAAGGGTCGGAGGCAGACATTTTTTTCAGATCCCCACACGATGGTGCAACAAGGGTCGGAGGCAGACATTTTTTTCAGATCCCCACACGATGATGCAACAAGGGTCGAAGGCAAACTTTTTTCAGATCCCCATGCGGTGATTCAACAGGGATCGAAGTCAGACTTTTTTTCAGATCCCCATGCGGTGATTCAACAGGGATAGAAGGCAGACTTTTTTCAGATCCCCTACGGTGATGCAACAGGGATCGAGGGCAGACTTTTTTCAGATCCCATACGGTGATGCAACAAGGGTCGAAGGCAGACTTTTTCCAGAACCCCATGCGGTGGTGCAACAGGGGTAAAGCCTGCTTTTTTTCAAATCTCCATGGAGTGGTGCAACAAGGGTCGAAAGCAGACTTTTTCCAGATCCCCATGCGGTGATGCAACAGGGATCGAAGCCTGCCTTTTCCCCAATCCCCAAGCGGTGATGCAAAAAGGATCGAAGCCTGCCTTTTCCCCAATCCCCATGCATGATGCATACAAGTTGCTTTTCCCCCAACCCCCATGCGCTAATTCATCAGGGATCGAAGGCTTCCCTTTCCGGGGCCCTGTTTCTCACTTCCTGCAGAAAGGCCCTCCCCAATCCTTTTCTGCCAGAAGGGGACTCCACAAAAAAAGAAGGGTTCCCCCTTCTTTGCTTATCTGCTGGTTGCTGCACTTTTCATTCTTCCAATGGCTAAGCCCATGGTGAGGGCGGCGGCGGCGGAGCCGAGGCCTGCGTAGATGAACTCGATTTGGCCTGTGCCGGATTGGAGCTGGCTGATTGTGTAATATCCTATAAATACGATCATTCCCAGGATTGAAACGTTCCGGACAAGCTTCAAATAGGCTAGATAGGCTGTGTGGTCAAAGTTAAACATCGGTACTACCTCTCAGTTCATCATAGTGGTATAAGATGTAATACCCGTTTTGCGGGGTTTTAAACCTTTGTCTTGTTGTTTTTCCATTGGGTGAGGATAATATAGACTACGAGAAAATAAATACCGCTCGCGATGAGAAGCTTGGTTGTGTCGCTTCCAAAGATTGAGTAGAGGATGGGTCCGCCGCAGACGGCTGCGATTATGTACCACATCCAGAAAGATAAGTTGGTCATGGGATGCCTCCGTTTTTTGGTTTGTTTCCATTATACAGGCAATGGCGGAGGTTATATACCCATAGGAAAGCGGGTATGGATGAGTACTATGCCTAAGGAGGATGCAGCATGGAGAAATCCGGCAATGAGATTGAGTGGAGTGAGGTTTTGGCGCGGCTTCAGGATGAGCTGAGTGAGCTGAATGAGGATTTTAACCGAAATTTTATGATCCCGAACATTGTGCTGTCAGGGAAAACCGGAGTTGGAAAGAGTACGCTGATTAACGCGGTTTTTGGTTTTGACGAGGCGGAGACGGGTGTCGGACGGCCGGTTTCACAGGCTTTGACGGAGTATCGGATTCCGGAGGCGCCTGTTCATCTTTTTGACACGAAGGGGATGGAACTTGATTTAGAGCAGCGCGAGGTTTCGCGTAAGCAGATTGTGAGCGAGATCCGGAAGCGTGCGGCTTCGACGGATGCGGCGGATCATCTTCATATTATGTGGTATTGCATTTCGAATGAAAGCAGGCGGCTTGAGTCGACGGAGATTGAGTGGATCCGCAGCTTTGCCGAGTACATGCCGGTTATCGTTGTGCTGACTCAGACGTTTGATCACAATGAGGCGTTCTTTAAGTTTTTGCAAAAAGAATTGCCTCATTTGCCGATCTGCCGGGTGCTTGCGAAGGAAAAAGTGATGCTTGGGGAAGTCAGAATTCCGACACATGGATTGACGCAGCTGATTGACCGGACGCTTGATGTGATTCCGGATGCGACGAAGCGCGCCTTTACCGCAGCTCAGAAGATTGAGGTGGAAAGGAAGATTGATTCGGCAAAAAAGCTCATCCAGGAGCGGCTCGACTCAAACAGCCCGGTGAGCTATAAAAATCTCGCCCATGCGGCGGAGGCTTTTCCGATCGGGATGGATGTGATGGGACGAAGCGCTGTGTATTTGTATATGGCGAGGGACATCATGACGGTTATGGGCATCCCTGTGAATCGCAATTTTTTGAGATTTACGAAGGAAGCGAAGCCGCTCCTGCAATCAATCCTGCTGCCATTTGTCGCTTCTGAAGGCGGACGCGCACTCGGCAAGGCAGCCCTTAAGTACGGGACAAAGCAAATGAGCAAGGAAGGCGCCTCTACCTTAGCCAAACTTGCCGGCAAAACCATCGGCAAGGCAAATATTCTCATTTCTCCGGTTGTTGGACTTGTGGCCGGGAGCTTTAACCGAAAAGTCACAGAGCTGATTGCCAGCTCATTCATTCATACGTGCGCAGACTTTTTAAGGCAGGAAATCCAATATAAAGATTACACCACTTCAGAAATTTTGGAGAAGCTTTCGGCTGGGATGAAGACAAGAATGGGTGCGGATAAAGTGAAAATTGAAGAAGCAGCCGTAAAAAGCTGATTATCCCGAAAATAAAAAATTTGTCGAACAAAAATTGTCGAAATTGTTCTTTTTATAGCAATTTCCAATTCGTTATATGGTATTATAGAACCAAACATAGGATAGGATCTGGTAAATATGATTGGTGAACGTATTCGCAAATACCGCAAAGAACAAAATTTGTCGTTGTCAGAGCTTGCAAACCGTGCAGGTGTAGCCAAGTCTTATTTAAGCTCCATCGAACGGAACCTTCAGTCCAACCCTTCTATTTTATTTTTGGAAAAGGTCTCTTCTGTTCTGGGTGAGCCTGTGAATACATTGGTTAACGGAAGTGCGGCCGAAGACCAGGGGGATCTTGATAACGAATGGTCCAGTCTCGTCCGCGAAGCAATGCAGTCCGGTGTATCGAAGGAGCAGTTCAAAGAGTTCCTTGAATTCAACAAATGGAAAATTCGGGGCCTAGGTTAAAGTCCGGACCATCTGTCATCAGATGACCCGGGCTTTTTCTTTTTTTATCCATCCTTCCTCTAAGGTTGACCTGAGGACCAAAATCCATTTAACTTATTAGTAGTCTAAATAAAAAGGTGAGTATGATGTCGATTAACCGAAATGCTCCGTGTCCATGCGGCAGCGGAAAAAAATACAAGAAATGCTGTCTTAAAAATGAAGATGTTATTCATATGACAGAAGCCAGACTGGAACGATTTTATCGTCACAAGGCAGAGCTTGTTCACTTACTGCATGATTTTATCTATCATAAGCTGGATTTTATGCAATTGGAAAAGTACCGCAAGCAATTAAGTGACCGTTCTAATCAAACCATTCCCTATAACCGCGAAGAAGCCGTACTCGAATTTTGGCTGTACTTTTTCTGCCGTTTTGAAAACGGGAAGCGCGGGATCGAGCTGTTTGCAGAGTCTGCTCAAGGTAAGCTGAGTTCCCCCCATCAGGAAATGACCGAAGCCTGGGTTGCTCTGCGGCCGCGTCTTGTGCAGGCGGTCGATGCTTCGCAGGAACAGATTATGTTTAAAGATCTCTTTACAGACGAAACGTTTGAGGTCCCCCGTTCAGAGGAAAACACCGGCCAGTTTATCCCATGGTACGGTACCCTCTCCATGCTTGAGCCCTACGGGAATCAGCACATTTTTCATGGAGTCCGGGCTTTTACCACTCCTCAGGGACTGGATGCAGCCAAGAACATGACTGAAAAATTAATGAAGGAAAAGAACCTTTCTCACGAAGAGGTACTGCTTGATTATTATCTCGAAATTATGGCAGAGGTCGTTGAAAAGGAAAATGGATTACAGAATGATCAAAGTCAGGAAACTGTCATTGAACGCTATGAAATAACCTATCGAATTCACAATGAAAATTCTCTGTTTCAATTTTTACACACGAACAGCGAGTTCTTAATTGATGAATGGACCCCTGAAGAGAAATCAGTGAGCTGGGGCGGAAACTGGAAGCTTTATAAAGACAGTGAAATGAAAAAAAGCGCCAGAATCGGAGAGATTTACGGCTCCCTTGAAATTGAAGACGGCATGATGAAGCTGTCAGCGATAGGCAGCAAAAATGCGAGTGGCTTTAAAACACTGATGGGGAAGACTGGTTCGGCAATTTCCCTAATAGACGAAACCTCCCAATCCATTAGCCTCCCTGTCAATGCTGAAATAAGCAATATGGTCTTTCAGCCTGAATCAGCGGATGACCATCATTTCGGATATCTTGCTCAAGCCATAATGAATATGGACCCTAATCAAAAAATCCCAATGTATGATCACCTCTCTCTTCGCGAATTGTGCGCAGCCGGCAGAGAAGCTGATGCGGAGCTGTGGCTGAGTCAATACGAGCACAACCTGTACAAGAACATAGATGTGGGGGCCTCCGGACAGACAGCGGATATGAACACGATTCGCAGGACCCTCGGACTTCCGGTGTCGCCATTTGTTTCAGGCAGTGAAGAAAGGACCTCATCCCTCAAACCGGCAAACCCGCCGGAAAAAGAGCGGTCCGGTAAAGTTCAGCAGGATGAGATTCCCTATTATGAACAACTCGGTTTCAGGCCGGATACCATCCAAAATTTTTATGCCCATGACCTGATGTCCTTTTACAGGGAAAAAGCCACAGGCAAATCGGTCAATACGGTGAGAAAATACCGCAACAACCTGTTGGATCTGCGGGAAATTCTTGAAATGAAGACCGCGGAAAGCTGGGAAGACTGCGGCCAGAAATTTTGGACCCACCTATTCAAAAAAGATCTGATCGGCCTTTATTACGATACAAGCAAAACCCAGCGCAAGGACTTCGCAAGCACCATGAAGGCACTAGCCAAGTGGATTGATGATAAAGAAGGAACAGAGCTGTCTACCCTTGTGGAGGAAGCGATTAGGAAAACGGAGTTTATATAATGATGGTGGCCCTCTGCCGTTTGGCGGGGGGTTTTTGTATTTTGAGAAGCGGGGCAGTTGGCGGGGTTAGCGGCGGGTAGCGGCGGTGCCTGGCCCCACTTGCTTCACCGCAGCGGGGGGCGGAGGGACTGCTTTCCAATTCCTTCTACAGCAAGCATTTCCGGGGGCGGTGCCGGAGCTTTAGTACGGTAAAATTCTCGGGGACAGGCACGGTGCCTGGCCCCACTCGTTTCACCGCAGCAGGGGACGGAGTACCTGCTTTCCAGCGCCTTGCGCTGCAAGCATTTCCGGAGGCGGTGCCGGAGCTTTAGTACAGTAAAATTTTCGGGGACAGGCCCCACCCTATTGCAGGGCGGAGCCTCTCCTGCAGACCATTGGAAATCAATTGATTCCCCTCTTCCACTTCCATTCCATCACCGCACAAAGCGCAATCCCTATGCCATACGCTGCTAAATCAGTCCAAAGAAACCCATACCCGAGCACAAGTCCGCCGAGCATCGTGTCCCGGATCTCATTGAGCCAAGACGTTTGAATCAGCTGACTGCACTCGGTCAGTAAGCAGTACAGGGCAGCGATACTTGCAATGAGGGAGGTTTTTTTTCTGTTAAAGAGAAAGGCGAAGCCAACAAAGACCATAGCGGCCCAGAGTGCATCACCCAAATAAGCATTGACCCAGCCGGGGAGATATATGGAAAGCCTCCGGGAGAGCAATCCCATCGCTATGACTAAGATCATCACTGCGGCATAAATAATCCGGTTTCGGTGCATAGCATACTCCTTTTATTAAACTTTGCAGAGCTGACTTCTATTATAGCTTTCTTGTAAAATAACGGTTGTTTTTTTCTGAAAGAAGAGTAAAATATTACATGTGAAGGACTTCACAAAACAAACTATATTTTTTGGCTGTTCTTGTGAATCTTTTCACATAAAAGATTAAAAAGGAGCCGATTGCTATGCTGTCACCTTCCCTGAATCCCTTTGACAATTTGCTGCTTTCCTCTTTGACTGCTGCTGTACCGATTGTATTGTTTCTTTTATGCTTGACCGTCTTTAAGATGAAAGGAATTTATGCTGCTTTCCTGAATTTGGGGGTTACATTCCTTATTGCCGCTCTGATTTTCAAACTTCCCCTGCCTGAAGCTGCAGGAAGTGTGGTCCAGGGAGCAATCCAAGGGATGTGGCCGATTGGCTATATCATCGTGATGGCTGTGTGGCTTTACAAGATTTCTGTTGAATCAGGAAAATTTGAAGTGCTGCGGGCAAGTATTGGAGGAATTTCAAATGATAAACGCATTCAGCTTCTGCTGATCGGCTTCTGTTTTAACGCGTTTTTGGAAGGGGCAGCGGGATTTGGGGTACCCATTGCGATCTGCGCTGTACTGCTTGTCTCTCTTGGGTTTAAACCGCTTGAGGCAGCCATGCTGTGCCTGATTGCAAACGGCGCTTCCGGTGCGTTCGGTGCCATTGGAATTCCGGTAGCCATTACGGGAACTCTGAACCTCGAAGGCAATGTGACTGCCATGGATGTATCGGTGCTGACAGCTCTGACTCTCCCAATCATCAACTTTACGATTCCATTTTTACTTATTTTTCTGCTGAACGGGCTTAAAGGAATAAAGGATGTGCTCCCGGCAATCCTTGTCGTATCTTCTATTTATACAATCTCCCAGGCAATCATTACAGTATTTTTAGGACCTGAGCTTGCTGATATCATTCCTTCTTTGATGGCTATGGGTGCACTGGCTTTATTCTTAAGGAAGTGGAAGCCTAAACACCTTCTTCTGCATGGCGAACAGCAGACTGAGATAAAAAAATACCCGCTTCAGGAAGTGATTAAGGCGTGGTCTCCTTTTTACTTATTAAGTCTCTTCGTCCTGATCTGGAGTCTTCCCGCATTTAAGACCCTGTTTGCGGAGGGCGGACCACTGGCCTTTACCAAAATAACTTTCCCTATCCCGGGGTCAAGCCTGATCTCCGCTCTGGACTTAGTCAGTGCTACAGGAACCGCGATATTACTGGCTGTCTTAACCACTATTTTGACTGCGAAAGGCTTTGGATTTGCAAAAGGCTTTGCCTTGTTTACCAAAACCATCTCCGAATTCTGGATTCCGATCCTTATGATCTGCTTCATTCTTGGCATTGCAAAGCTGATGACCTATGCAGGAATGACAGCCGTTCTCGGTGAAGCAATGGCCACAACCGGCGGAGCCTTCCCGCTGCTTGCTCCCATTCTCGGCTGGATTGGCGTATTTATGACCGGCTCAGTCGTGAACAATAATACGTTATTCGCCCCCATGCAGGCTACAGCAGCCACAATCCTTGGGACCAATCCCGCTCTGCTCGTATCCGCAAACACAGCAGGCGGCGTTATGGCAAAACTGATCTCTCCGCAATCGATTGCCATTGCAGCCGCTGCTGTCGGTGAAACAGGAAAGGAAGCGGACCTTATGAAAATGACGATTAAATACAGCTTTGGTCTGCTGGCGTTTGTCTGTGTGTGGACGTTCATCCTGTCTTTATTTTTCTAAAGGATAGGTGAGAAAGTGTAAAGTTGCTTACAGCTCAAGCAGTTGAAGTATTAGATAAAAATGTCATCAGCGAGAGGGTAGTAGATCATAGTGATGTTCAAGTAGTCGGTGAAGCACTTGTATTTACAGTCGTTACAAATCAAGACGAACCTAAAGACGGAGAAAACGAAAGAACACATCGCTTATCTAATCCAAATGGAGTTCCTGTAAACGTTACGGTTAATGGTACTGTAAAAGGCCAATTAACAGCGGGGAAATTGCCGGCGGAGATGTCATGTACTTTAAAAAGAACAATGACGGTGAAATGCTGAAGCTTTCTTATACTGTTCCAAGTACAGGGGAAGTTAAAAACGTCACGAAGTAATGAAAATGAGGATTCATCCACTTGAGATGAATCCTCTTTCCATTTATATTGCCTGGTCTTCCAGCAGCACCTGCATTTCCTCCGGTGGGATCGGGCGGCTGAAATAGTAGCCTTGAGCTTCGTTGCATTGTTTTTTCTGAAGGAAGTGGAGCTGTTCCTTTGTTTCTACTCCTTCGGCAATGACCTTCAGGTTCAGGTTGTGGGCCATGTTAATGATGGTGTCCACGAGCGATGCGTCTTTTGGGTCTGTATAGATGTTTCGTGTAAAGGTTTGGTCGATTTTCAGGGTGTTGATTGGAAATGTTTTCAGATAGCTGAGGGATGAGTAGCCTGTGCCAAAGTCATCGATGGAAAGGTGAATCCCCATATCCCTCAGCTGCTGCATTTTCATAACGGCATGCTCAGAGTCCTGGATGATGCTCTCTGTGAGCTCCAGCTCTAAATATTGCGGTTCAAGGTTTGCAAGCGCTAAAATATTGCTCACCTTTTCAACGAGATTGCTTTGCTTAAATTGCCGGGAGGAGATATTGACCGCTATCCTTAATGGCGGGTAGCCGTTATTTTGCCATGATTTGTTTTGAAAACATGCCTCACGGAGCACCCATTCTCCAATCGGGATAATCAGGCCGGTTTCTTCTGCGATTGGGATGAATTCCGCAGGGGATATGAGTCCCCATTCCGGGTGATGCCACCGCAGCAGCGCCTCAGCTCCAATCAGCTTACCGGTTTTGACCTCTACCTGCGGCTGATAGACGACCTTTAGCTCTTTTTGCTGCAGAGCTTTGCGGAGACCGGTTTCGAGCTTCATTTTTTTCGAGATGAGTTCATTCATGATTGGGGCATAAAACTGAAAGCTGTTTTTCCCTTGCTCCTTCACCCGGTACATGGCGGTATCCGCATTTTTTATCAGGCTCTCGATTTCTTTTCCATCAGAGGGGTACATGGCAATTCCGATGGACGGAGTGACAAACAGTTCATGCCCGTTGACGAGGATGGATTGGTGGAAAAGGTCAATCACCTTTTGGGCTTTCTTTGTCGCTTCGCTTGATGTTGCGTGCGGGAAGAGAATAATAAATTCATCTCCCCCCTGCCTGCAGACGGTATCTGATTTTCCAACGGCGGATTGAATCCGGGCCGCTACTTCAATCAGCAATAAATCTCCTGAATCATGACCTAGTGTATCGTTGATATTTTTAAAGCGGTCTAAATCAATAAACAGAACGGCGAGGGTGTGCTTCGTTTCATCTGCCTGATCAATCGCCGAGGATAAGCGGTCATTGAACAATAGCCTGTTCGGCAGTCCCGTCAATGCGTCCCGATACACCATTTGATTTATTTTTTCCTCGTTTCGCTTCCGCTCCGTTATATCCCGGATGATGCTGCTGAGAAAGGTTTTCCCCTCTTCCTTCCAGGAAGCAAGAGACAGTTCAATGGGAAATTCGGTTCCCTGTTTATTCAGACCGAAAAGCTCCATTGTTCTTCCGATAACCTTAGCGGTTCCTGTCGAAAGATAGCGCTCCATGCCTTTTTGGTGGGCTTCTTTAAACCGGTCAGGAATGATCAGCTGCAGTCTTTTGCCAAGAATCTCGGCCTCTTCAAAGCCAAACATGCGCTGGGCCCCCATATTCCATGAGATGATCTCCCCTTTAGAATCAGCTAAGATAATGGCATCATTCGCTGACTCAATGACTGATCGGAATTTCCGTTCTGACCGAATCGATTGATATTCAAACCGCCGGTCGACAAAAATACTGATAAAGACAGCGCTGAGTATGATCAGGATGCCAAAAGCAACCGAGTAGGCTAATATGGTGCTGTCAAAGCCCCCTTGCATCTGATGGCCGTCGTGGGAGTGTGGTTTGAATTTCGCTGCAGCCATCCCTGTATAATGCATTCCGGATATCGCAAACCCCATGAGTACAGCGCTTCCGGCTTTGCTTTTCCAAATCCCGGGCTGATTGTAGCGCTGGCTTACGTATTGCAGGAGGTATAAAGCCACGATGGAGGCTGCGAAAGCAATGATGGCCGAAAGTGACCAGAGGAACGGATCATATTCAATATCCGCCGCCATTTCCATCGCTTCCATCCCCGTATAATGCATCGACACAATACCTGCTGCCATAAACAGGGCCCCCCATGCATTTTGCCGCAGCCCCTGAGCAGGCCGGCTTATGATATAGAGCGCCAAGGCAGAGGCAATAATCGCCGGAATAATGGACAGGACAACCCATCCGAGATGATAGGAAACAGGAATGGATAAATGAAACGCAAGCATGGCAACAAAATGCATCGCCCAAATGCCAAGCCCCATCGCTATGGCACCGGATGAAAGCCAGATATAGCGGGCTGGAGGCCTGGCCCGGCTCACTTTTATGCTCAAATCAAGGGCAGCGAACGAGGCCATCACTGCAATAATAATCGATAAAATGACAATGGGGATATGATATACATGTTCCATCTATGTAAAAGTCTCCTTCGTATTATCCTTTCCCCTTATATCGGCAAATCCCGGGGTTTTTTAAAGAGAACGGGTTCCGTATAATTAGACATAAACAAACAATAGATGGGAGAATCCTGCATGAAATTTCCAAAAGATGAAGACGGCAAGATTTTAAAGATGCTCTATAAAGAGGGAGTGGACTTCAGCAAGCCTCAAAACGTTGACTTTTTCATTGCTGTCCCAGACCAGGTAAGCGGCCAGGCGGTTGCTGGAGCTTTGAAAGAAGAAGGGATTAACAGCGAGCTGGAAATGGATAGGGAATTGGAGGAATGGACCGTTGCTTGCTTTATTCAACTGATGCTTACGTATGAGAACATTACCGGGATACAGGAGCGTCTTCAGGAATTATGTGAGCCTTATGGGGGCGAGGTCGATGGCTGGGGCGTGATGATGGAGGATTGAGCTGGTTTGCTGGCTGGGATGGATTGGCGGACGGCGAGGAAGCACGAACCTTGTCGAAAAGTCGATGGGTGGGGTTTGATGATTGAGGATTGAGCTGGTTTGCTGGATGGGATGGGCATTGCGGACGGCGGGTGGACCAACCTTATCGGAAAGTCGATGGGTGGGGTTTGATGATTGAGGATTAAGCTGGTTTGCTGGCTGGGATGGGCATTGCGGACGGCGAGGAAGCACGAACCTTGTCGAAAAGTCGATATAATTTGATTTCGGTCGATTTATACAGATTTCGGCCGATATATTTCCATTTCGATCGATTTCCCGTCATTTTCGGTCGATAAAGCAAAAGTACGGTCGATATCCTGATAGGGCACCCTCCGGAATAGCTAAAACCATTTAAAAAACAGGCAAAAAAAAAGGAGGAGCATACAAATTGAGGAATCGCCCCCCAATAACGAAGAATCTGCTGTATAAAGACGGTAAAATCATACCAGCCATGGCCTTCCAACCGAAGAACCCAATGAACTCTGGGGTAGATTGTATCCTTCATCATCTGACCCTGAATCTTAATCACACCATCCAATCCCTCCATTTTTCCATAAGCATGCATAAAATGTCTCCTCCGCCACATCCTAAGCAAAAAAGGAGGAACGAATCATGAAGCTAAAAAAATGGATGACTTTATCGGCAGCTTCTCTTTTAAGCATAGGACTGCTTGCCGGATGCAATGCGCCAAATGATGAAGAAGAACCCGATCCGACAGAGGAGCCGTCAGAACAAAACGATGAGATGAACAAGAATGATGACAAGGACGAGCTGCAAGAAGAACAGGAAAGCAAGTAAACTGGAGAAGGCGGGTAAGACCGCCTTTTTTTAATTAAACCCTCTCCCCCGTCTCCCTCACATAAAGCACATACATCAGCCGGTCCTGATCCATTTCCGCACTCACTCTTTCGTATTCCTTTCCTTCCAGAACGAGATAGGTATTATCCAGGTATGAGAACACTTCGACATGGTCAAAGCACGGCAAAAACATGATTTCGGGGCTTTCTGCGTATTCTTTATAAAGACGGACCTCCACTCCGAGGCGCCGTTCGGCTTCTGCCTGGCGGAATGGCTTTTCGTCGTCGCTTTTTTTCACGTAAATGACGAAGCGGCTGTCTTTTAAAAAAGAGCTCGTTGTCTCATAGACGGTTCCTTCCAATATGAAAAAATCACAGTTCCGTCTGCAAAAGATCTGGAGCGGTTCCAGGTCATCAAAATGGTAGATAGCCGGGTAGCCTTGGGATGGATCATTCAAACGGTACTCTAGCTTTCGTTTCATCGGTCAGCACTTCCTTTCTTCCCTTATTATATATGGAAGAATGTGTTTTTTTCAGAAAAAATTATGATACACTTCATTAAGACGGTATTGAAAAGGAGGTCCAGCAAATGAGGAAGACGGAACGAATGATGAAACAAGTGCTCGTTACAGCGACAGCCTCCATATTCGCGATCGGGATGTCCGGCTGCTCCTCCCAGTCGGCCGACCGCCCTGATCCGCCGGATGATCAGTCTTGTGATGACTGGGAGTGGGATAACGAGTTAGAGGTTTGGGAATGCGACGATGACCGAAGCCCGCATTATGGCCACTTTTTTTACGGCGGCGCATTTTTTGCCACTGCGAATGCTTTGAAAAAAAGCTCCAAATACAAATCGTATGTAAAGGGCGGAAAATCCGGAATTGGAAGCGGAACGAGAGGCGGCTTCGGCGGATAATGAGAGCAAGAAACGCCAGTCATGAACAAAAGCGGCAGGCCTTTTACGAAACGGTTCCCGCCTTCTGGCACGACCTGTTCGGTGAGCCCTACGCCCTTTATGACGTATACAGCATAACCGAGGAAGAAGCGGCTGCCATCCGAACGGCAACGGACCGGATAGCAGCGATTTATGACAAAACCGCTCCCCTCCTCCGTTCACTGCCGGATGAGACCCTGACCGAGCTTGGAATCCCTGCAGAATCGATCCCATACATAAAAACAAAGCCCTTAACTCAGGAGGGAGTCATCCGGCGGGTGGATCTTGTCAAGACTCCGGACGGGTGGAAGCACTTTGAAATAAACGCCGATACTCCGACCTTTATTTATGAGCTGTTCCATGTAAACGGGCTTGCAGCCAGGCATTTCGGCTATAAGGATCCAAATGCCGGGTCCGAGCTTGTCCTGCAAACCGCCATCCGCCGTGCCGTCCGGGAGCTTTGGAACAGCCGTCAGGCTCCAAAGGTTGTTTTTACCGCCCACTCTGACCATGAAGAGGATTGGAACACCGCCCTTTACCTCGGCCGGACGTTTGGCTACTTGCACGAAACCATCCCTCTCGATCAGCTCCAGCTTATTGAAGAGGAAGGCCTGTTCACTCCTGATGGGAAAAAAATTGATATTCTGTACCGGCAAACCTATCCGATTGAACATTTGATAAACGACAAAAGCGAGGACGGCACAGCCATCGGCATCGAGCTGCTGAAGCTTGTCAAGGATGAAAAGCTTGCGGTGATCAACCCGCTCTCTTCTTTTCTGCTCCAGTCCAAAGCTGTCCAGGCGCTGATCTGGGGATTGCATGAAAGCAATCATGCGTTTTTTAACGAAACCGAGCATGAATGGATCCGGGACCACTTTCTGCCTACTTACCTGGAAAACGAGCCCTTCTTGAAAAAAGGCGTCAAATATGTAGAAAAACCCGCTTTCGGAAGAGAAGGAGATACCATCACCGTTTTCGGACCAGACGGCCAGCCGCTTGAAGCGAACAAGCTGAAAACCTATGATGATTCGCTAAAGGTTTATCAGCAGCATCAGGATCTCCCAGCCGCCGCGATTCAAACGCCATTCGGGAAAGAAACAGCCCGTCTGCTCATCGGATCATTTGTAATCGGGCAAAAAGCAGAAGCATTTGGAATAAGAGCCGGAAGCGCCATCACCGGAAACGAAGCCTGCTTTCTCCCGGCAGGCATCAAGCCAATCAAAAAAGGAGCGGATCAATAATGGACGCGTTGCTTCACACACTCACCTATTTAGGAATCGGGCTCGCCTTTTTAATCGCAGGCGCCTTCCTTTTCAGCATCACCACCAAAATGAGCGAGCGTAAGCAAATACTAGAGCAAGCAAATACCGCAGCCGCCATCAAACTCGGCGGCAAAATACTCGGACTCGCCGTCGTCATCTGGGCCGCCGCCCAATACTCGCTGAACCTTCTCGACTACACTTTATGGAGCGCATTCGGAATCGCCGCTCAAATCCTGTCATACTGGATCGTCGAGCACCTTCTCTTCCCGAAAATCTCCCTCGCCAGGAAAGTCGAGGAAGGGAACAAAGCAGTAGCCATTCTTTTGTTTATCATCTCAGTTTCAGTCGGACTCATCATTGCCGGCGCGCTTTCGTATGATGCAGTCTACGAGATGCTTAAGGATCAGGCTTAAGCAGGAGTTGGCGGTTGAGCAGTTGGGATTTGGCAGTTGGATGTTTTCTTGTAGTGAGACGTGGAAGGGGGATCCGGCCTTTCGCGTCTCTTTTTTGTGGTTTTTTGGCTTCGGATGAGTGTGCGGGCTTATTATTTACTTTTCCGCCTGTCTTTTGGGGGTTCTTAGGGTGTTTTGAGGCGGTATTAAGCAGGATTTCGGCCCGGGTTTGGTCCTGGAAATTATTTATTGTCCGTACTTTTGTTTTATTGTCCGTACTTTTGTTTTATTGTCCGTACTTTTGTTTTATTGTCCATACTCCGCATTATATTGTCCGTACTTTTCATATAAAGACTTTTCGACTAAATTCGACAGATTGGGCGGACTGATTGGTTGCCGGGTCCTTCTGTTTTGAGTTACAAGCTGTACTAAGTCGGTTAAACGATTCAGATTCCGGCTTGTTTGTTACCGGTTCCTTCTGCTTTTGAGCTGCAAGCTGGACCGAGTCGGTTGAACAATTGTAGTTTTATTAAAAAGATTGTCCATTTAAAATAAAGTTTGTTTATGAAACCTGTATTGATGTGCAGGATTTTTTCTAGTTCCACAATCGGGGCCAGATTATGGAGTAAATTGATATGAGAATATACGATTCAAGAAGAAATATATAATGGTTATACTATTAAAAAGGGCTTACATATGGAGGACTATATATTAATAGCCTAATTAAGTTATTAATTATGAAGAAAAGAGGGGAAGATAAGTGAAAGGTGAATTAGTAAGTCGTAAGATGGGTGGATGGTGTTGGTATGGTACTAACACATTTAGAGAAACAGATAATGTAGGTAAATTTATGACTTTTGTACAAGAGGATATTTCAAATGAAACGCAAGAATTAATACTTAAGGCAATCAAACAAGGTGTCACTCCATTAGTTAAACATACTGATCCAGATATGCTTGCTTTTAATCCATTTGCAAAGGATGGCTCATTGGTGATTATTTGGTATTCTACTGATGATGAAAAGGCTCTAAAGGGTGTAGCTAAATTTTTGGTTGATAATGGGTTAGTACCGAAAACTAAGGCCGGTAAATATTATAATATTTCATTTAAATATGACGAACAAACTCGAAATGGTAAATATGGCGATCAATTTAAACCGTCCATTTCTTTAAAAGATTTAATGGATTTGAATACTGGGGAATTCTATTAAATTATTTAAGTAACATAAAGGGGTTTACGATCACTAATTCTTTACTCTTTATATTGGAGCTGTATAGATAGGGAATGATCAAACTTTTTTATAAAAGAATGAGTCAATTAAAAAAATTTAGAGCGTGTTTTGATCATTCCTCTTTACAAAACACGCTCTTTTCTATGATCGTTTATCAAGGTTATTAATATCGATTTGATCAAACTTTATTTTAAAGCAACAACAATCCGGATTTCAGCCCGGGTTTGGTCCTGGAAATTTTTTATTGTCCGTACTCTTCGTTTTATTGTCCGTACTCTTCATTTTATTGTCCGTACTTTTGTTTTATTGTCCGTACCCCGCAATATATTGTCCGTACTTTTCATATAAAGACTTTTCGACTAAATTCGACAGATTGGGCGGACTGATTGGTTGCCGGGTCCTTCTGTTTTGAGTTACAAGCTGTACTAAGTCAGTTAAACGATCCAGATTTCGGCTTGTTTGTTACCGGTTCCTTCTGCTTTTGAGCTGCAAGCTGGACCGAGTCGGTTGAACAATCCGGATTTCAGCCCGGGTTTGGTCCTGGAAATTTTTTATTGTCCGTACTCTTCGTTTTATTGTCCGTACTTTTGTTTTATTGTCCGTACTCTTCATTTTATTGTCCGTACTCCGCAATTTATTATCCGTACTTTCCATATAAAGACTTTTCGACTAAATTCGACAGATTGGGCGGGCTCATTGGTTGCCGGGTCCTTCTGTTTTGAGTCACAAGCTGTACTAAGTCGGTTAAACGATCCAGATTTCGGCTTGTTTGTTACCGGTTCCTTCTGCTTTTGAGCTGCAAGCTGGACCGAGTCGGTTGAACAATCCGGATTTCGGCCCGGGTTTGGTCCTGGAAATTTTTTATTGTCCGTACTCTTCGTTTTATTGTCCGTACTTTTGTTTTATTGTCCGTACTTTTGTTTTATTGTCCGTACTTTTGTTTTATTGTCCGTACTCCGCAATTTATTGTCCGTACTTTTCATATAAAGACTTTTCGATTAAATTCGACAGATTGGGCGGACTGATTGGTTGCCGGGTCCTTCTGTTTTTGAGTTACAAGCTGTACTAAGTCGGTTAAACGATCCAGATTTCGGCTTGTTTGTTACCGGTTCCTTCTGCTTTTGAGCTGCAAGTTGGACCGAGTCGGTTGAACAATCCGGATTTCAGCCCGGGTTTGGTCCTGGAAATTATTTATTGTCCGTACTCTTCGTTTTATTGTCCGTACTTTTAATTTATTGTCCGTACTTTTGTTTTATTGTCCGTACTCCGCAATATATTGTCCGTACTTTTCATATAAAGACTTTTCGACTAAACTCGACAGGCTGGGCGGGCTCATTGGTTGCCGGGTCCTTCTGTTTTTGAGTTACAAGCTGTACTAAGTCGGTTAAACGATCCAGATTTCGGCTCATTGGTTGCCGGGTCCTTCTGCTTTTGACCTGCAAGCTGCACCGGGGCGCATCATAATCCGGATTTCGGCCCCCCGGGTTTGGTCCCGGAAATTTTTTATTGTCCCGTACTTTTGTCCTTCCGCCCAACCAATTATTTTCTCAATAGATTACTTCCAATTACGTCAACCGAGAACTCCTTCAGGACCCCACTCCGAATCTCTCTATGACACTGTCACCGCTTTGAACAGCTGATTGAAGCAGTTGATAAGAAACTTAGTGTAAGCTGTATGTCGGATTTTCCTGTGTCAATAAACGCTTCGCCTCGTTCCTGGTCGAGAGATTCCCTCATCCGGTTGGAGTATCAGCTCCGGGCATTTGCGTTCACAGCTTTCCGGATTGAATAAGAGATCGCAATGGAAATAATTTTTTTCATATTCAGCGCCTCAAGTCCTCTAATCTGTGTCCGACCATATAAACAGGAATGTACCCCTGTATGTATTCCTTCACCTGCCAATAGCCATAAATCCTGGGTCTTTCAAAGTGCTTTGGTAGATACATCTTTAAAACCTTTGACTTTTTTCGCAATGAAAAGTGACGATTTTTTCTCATGGAAATCCCGCCCTGATATGTCATGCTATTACAGTCCCACATCCCCCATTTAGGAAGTGATTTGCATGATTAAGTATACATTAGCTAATCTTATAGCGGGTGCTGTGGTTTTCGCACTTCTCGCTTACTTTCACTTACCCATCCATGCGAGGGATTACCTGGCTTTGATTTTCTGGATTCTGGTAGCCGGGAATGCTTTGCATTATATGCTGTTTTTGAGGAGGAGGAGATAGATAGCTCTCTTTTTACTTCTCCTCAACGGGTTCAACGATTACGTTTCCGTTTTCATCCAATAGCGGGGTGAGAGCACAGCCTTGAGAATTCCACGTATATAAATAGTTTACACCTGTTTCACGATCTACCCAGATATAGATTAAGCCTTGCTGAGAATTTTGCACGTGCCTTTCTTCAAAACGTTTTTCTTTTTTGCTTCGAAACATTTTCGTATCATTCCTTTCGAATTGTTAATGATCCAAGCCATTTTTCTTGTAAGCGTAAATGAAAATGCCCAGAGTAATAACGAACCAGCCGAAGAGGACACTGCTGTCTGTCAGGTTCCATTGGTATCCGCTTTCCGAGAAAATCCTGTTGGAATAGTTGGTTAACACGCCCGTATACGTGTAGTTTAGCATATCCGATAAATCCTCCTGTAAGAGTTTTATTGCCGGAACGGAGGTTAAAAGTAAGGTGATGGGCATGGTGAGCAGTGATGTTTGGGCCTGATTTTTTGTAAAAATGCCTATGATGTAGCCGATGAGCAGACTGATTATGCTAGCCGCAGTTGTAATGAGCAAGTAGCTTCCAAATTGAACCTCGCCGAATGAGGATCCGCTTACGGGAATCATCACTATATTCACGGTGATAAGGATCAGCAGGGGCGGCAGCAACGTGCCTATTAAGTACTCTAACCCGTTTACAGAAGAAGTCATCAGCACTCTCAGTGTGTTTTTTTCCTTTTCTTCTGCTAAAGGGCCGCTGCTCATTGAAATACCGGCTATGGCGATATTAAAAACGATTCCGAAGCTAAGCACGAATGCATTCGTTGAGAAGCTTACTCCGTTTTTGTTTACATCTAAGTCAGGCATGATATTTTTCAACGCAAAAACAAACCCTAATGCAAGGAGCGGCCCCAGCATGACACCCGTATTATTCAGTATCGTTTGAAGCTTCATTCCTGCGATGGCTCTGATTTTTCTGAATGAAACCTTCATAGTAATCCCCTCCCCGTTAATTCCAAGAAAACTCTTTCCAGCGTGGGCTCATTGGAGTGGATTGTGACAAGCTCATCATCTGCCATCCACCGGTTGATTGTTTCCCTTGATTCTTCAGAATGGGGCAGCGTAAATTCCCTCTCATCCTTTAATACAATATGGTAGCTTTTGTTTTGATTGTACTTAAGGCTTAGAGCCCTGGGAGAACCATGCTCCACAATGAGTCCATCATTCAGGAGGGCAACGTGATCGCAAAGCTTCGTGGCCTCATCCATGTTATGGGTCGTAAGGAAAATAGCGGTCCCGCTCTCTTTCAGTTCAAATAGCAGCTCATGAACGGCTGCAGCCGTGCTGGGATCCAATCCGCTCGTTGGTTCATCTAAGAAAAGCACCTTCGGCTGATGCAATAGAGCTCTTGCAAGAACTAAGCGCTGAGTCATTCCTTTTGATAATTGATTGGCCAATTTATTTCTGTGTTCAAACAACCCCACTCTTTTTAAAAGATGATCGATTCGTTCTTTCTCAACGCGTAAAATTTTCGCAAAAAGCTTTAAATTACTGTAGACGGTCATTCTTTCATACAATCCGCTGTTGTCTGTAACGATGCCTACCTGTTCATAAATCTGTTCATTTATTTTTTCAACAGGCTTACCTAAAACCGCTGCTGTACCCGAGGATTGCGCTAATTGGCCAGTCAAGATTTTAATCGTGGTGGTTTTCCCGGAACCAGAGGGTCCGAGAAACCCAAAAATTTCACCCGAAAGAACGGAAAAGCTAAGATTTTTCAGAGCCACTTCGTCTTTGAACGTTTTGCTGATCTGTTCAACGTCAATCACTGTCGTTTTTTCCATTGGCTTCTCTCCTTTTCTTTTTTAAGGGAGCGTTGTTTTACGCTGCCCCATCTGCTTATTAGTTTAGATAAAAGCAAAGGAAAAGTCGTAAAATTCCGTTGAACGGTACGTATAGAAAATTCAAATCCAGCAAAAAGAGGGTGAATTGAACTCATTTCACCCTCAACTGTACTCTAAAAAGCAATTAATTGTTTCATATCTTCCAAACGGTTCCGGGAAAGGGGGAGTTTTACGTGGGGATGGCCCTTTAAAATTAGCGTATAGCTATTTTTTGAATAACTGATCAGCTCAGACACCCGCTGCAGATTAACTAAGTATGACCGGTGACACCTGAAGAATCCAAATTTACTTAATCTTTCTTCCAGTTCATTCATCGTTAAATCGGTTGGGAAGTATTCATCATCAATGCGCAGATTGCTGACACTATTGATGCTTTCAATAAAATCAATTTCATCAGGGCTGAAAAAGATCGTCTTATCAGCCAATTTACACGTCACTTTAAAGACGTTGTTTGGCTTAATCGGCTTACTTTCATAGTCCTCCTCTGAATCAGACTCCGTTTCATTAGCAAGGTCTGTTCGCTCCAGTCCGGTGAATCGGTTATAGCGGTAAATTTCACTGCTCAAAAGCAGCAGATCTTCTATCGAATTGGACGTAAACAATGTGGCTGCATCCCCTACCCGAATCTGGGCCAATGCTTTTAAATACAAATCAATTCCTTCCCCTGTGGAATTGCTGAGAGGGTTCTCAATTAATAGAACATCCGGGGAAAATAAGAACATCCTGAATAAACTAACCCTTTTCTTCTGATCCCCTGTCAGCTTCTTGATTTTTGTCCGCCAAACATCCAATAGAGAGAATTGTGCAATGTATTCTTCAAGAGGGTGAGGAAAATCTGCAAGTTCTTTAAAAAAGTTCAGGTAGCTTTGAACCGATAAAGTCTCGTATAACCCATCATCTTTTTTATCGGATAAAATCTTTCCCGCTTCTCTTCGGATATGCCCGCTGGAAGGCGGAAGCTCTCCCATTATTAAATCGAAAAGGATTGCACTCTCTTCACTGGACATTTTTATTCCGATTTGGGAGGTTTTATCGACTGCTAAGTTT
Source organism: Metabacillus sp. 84 (assembly GCF_050107715.1). NCBI lineage: Bacteria > Bacillati > Bacillota > Bacilli > Caryophanales > Bacillaceae > Metabacillus > Metabacillus sp. 84. Next base: position 522,980 of record NZ_JBNILN010000001.1, read on the forward strand.
AGATTCTTTAAGATCGTACGATGGTCTTCCTGTTTCATCACGTTTTCTAATGAAATGAATGACATGCTATACTCACTTTCTTTTTCTTATTTATGTACATTATACTTTAAGGCCCTGCTGCGATAGAAATTTTAGACCCTATCCTTTCTCATTTTAAGAGAAAAAGACTGAACAGTCCAAATAACCGCTGGAAACGCAATGCCTCCGATCACCATACAACCCAGCAAGCGGACAGCATGGATATCAAAAAGCAAAAATCCAAAAACAGCTGTCAAAAAAACACGGATTGGTATGATGTATGACACATAAACAAACGTTTGTTTATGGTTTGCCTTCCATTTGTTCCTGGCTGCTGCGACGGCCGTCCAGGCTGACGGAATGGCTATTACACTGAAAACAATCGATGCTGCAGAAAGGAATGAGTTTAAAACACCAGAGCTTACCACGGACCCAAACCATAAAAGTACGGTTGCCAAAAACAGGGGCACCGCTAGCTTATTGATGGGACTTGCTGAATTTTCATACTTCTCAACAGTTGTTTCCCGGTCCGTTTAGATTGGCTTTGTGCCGGGTTTTGCCCGGAATAGATGGACGTCTCCTTCTGAGGCTATATGCGACCAGCCGGAGGATGAAAAAAATTCAGCATATTCCTCTTCCTCCTCCTCTTTAATTGGACGATAATCTATACTGTAAATGCAATCTAAGCTTTCGCCTTTTTCAAGCACATACCCCATGAACGAAAAACCGCTGACATGCCAGCCCCTTAAGGAAAACCGCCGTAATTTTTCCATGTCCTTATCCTCAGAGAACGCCAATCCGCCTGACATCATATATTTGGTACGTTTCATTCTTCTTCCTCCAATCCAGCTTCCGCTAGTGCAATCATACGCTTTCTTAGCTTTACATCTTCATTCAGGACGTCTCTGCCCTTTTCCGTTAGGAGATAAGTTTTGCGCCTTGAATCCGATCCATCATGCAAATAAATCCACTCTTGCTTTAACAGCTTTTTAATAATGGTGTACATCGAAGCAGGACCGATTATTACTGCTCCTTTTGTTGTCTCCTCAATCAGGTTCATAATTGCATAGCCATGCCTTGGCTTAGTCAATGCAGCCATAATATAAAACATCGAATCTGTTAATTGCTCCATTCTGGCCAATTGATCACCTCACCTATCACTTACAGATATATCGTAATGTGATATATCTGCCCACCCGGAATATATCACTTTATGATATAAATGTCCATATTTTGTTTTATTTTATGAATCACTCTGTTAAACTTGGCTGTAGATTTCCGCTGCAGACGTTAAATGTGCAATAAGTTCCGTGTTATAATAAACCCACAGTTGGTCATCATACACTTGTAATCCTACTCAAAAACCATTGGAACTTATTCTAATAAGACAGCTTTCTCCTTCTAAAAGATTAAAACCCTCTTCATCCAAGAATGCACAATACTCAAAATCAATATGTTTTTTGATATTACTAACCATCAGCATAACGTATCTCTCCGTTATTTAGTGGTCTCATTCTAAGTACGAAGTCTATTTGAGAAGTTTGTAAATGAAGCTGCCACATAGAGTGCATGCTCAAGTTCCCCGAAAATATTTACTATACTCTTTTGTGTATCCAATCTATAGCTTTTTCCCCATACAATATTATTGGATTTTCTTGAGTACCAATGTTAATGCTTTTAATAAAAGCCTCTTTTAAACCCTTAATCCCTGCCAGTTTTGCCCCTTTTAACAAAGTCTCTTCAAAAGAAGATAAACTTATGTCTACGTTTGTTAAATTTGCATTTTGAAAATCAGTAAGAAATAGAGACCAGGAAATTAGCTTTGAGTTTACTAAATGATCCTTACAAAATATTGCTTCAGAACAATCTGTTTTAGCAAATCTAGCATTTGTGGCGTTTGCATTTGTCAGATCTGCATATGATAAATCTGCCTTATAAAAATCAGCATTCACTAAATTTGTATTTCTTAACGTTGATGAACACAATAATGATGAGGACATATCTATATTACGCAGATCCATCCCGTCAAAAATCCCCCCTGTCAAAATTGTTTGATTTAAGGGATAACCTGTTAAATCCAAATCTCGAAAATCTATTTCATCAACACTTAGCTTTTCCCCTTTATTCCCTACTGACTCAATCCAGACTTTATGCAATTCTATAAGTTTTACAATCTCTACGCGATTAAATACTTCCAATTGTTAGCACCACCTTTATTCATACCGAATTACTTTACCTGAAGCTCCTATATCTGTTATAGCTTTCTTTAGTTGATCAGTATCCTCTGAAGATAAATCTCTTGTATCAATTATTACGCAATGTCCTCGATCGAATTCTTCGTTTATTTTTCTTATAGATTTTTCAACTGTAAATGCTCCTTTTTTTGGAGAGGTATGACCATTAGGATATGAAACGAAACTTTTAAAATCCCATTTATTTCCTGTATTGACGTTTATAAATTCGGTACCTTTATCAGCATCTTGATCTCTTACAATTTTGCCTAGTTTACCTTGATTTCGATTCTTCTCCCATGTGATGGGTCTTTTGCTAAATCATCTAACTCCTTATGTGTTCTTCCCAAGTAAACCCCCACATTTATTATCTCTCAATGAACCCTTTAAAAGGATCCTTAATTTTTAATTCGAACCCCTCTCTCACGCCACTCAAATGGTATATCCTATCATGAGGTCTCGATTCTCAAAGTAGTCATATTTTCTTTCTCCCACTTAAATTATTACGAAAAAAACCTTGAAAGGCATTTGGCCAATCAAGGATTAGAAGGTTAACCTATGTTCGGATCATCACATTTCCCAGCATTAGGTCATATTATTTCTTCTATAAAAAATTTCATCCAATCAATCATCCATCACATGTTGTTAAGTATTTTTTGTTAAGCGAGTAAGAGTTCATTTCCAAACAGGGCTGCGGCCCAATACGATAAGTCACCTTTGTTCAGACAATGTGGACAGGGTTTATCTATCGACACTAGAAACAGTTTGCAAAGTGTTAGACATCGACATTCAGGAGTTAATTGAGGTGGAGTAGTCCTCTTGCTCTAGTAATTGTTCTATGTACGTAAAAGTTGCGAAAATATTTAAAAGGCAGGGAGAAAGCGAAGGTATAGCTTTGGAGAATAAAAATGGTGGTAACTAATGAAATTATGGTTATTTGCTTAACAAAATAAAGAATAAATAGGGCATACGTTTAAAAGGTGTTGTACGTACTATATACTTCGTAAAAACATAATACGGGGCTTACTGGAGTTACTCATATTCTCCACATAAAAAATGAACTATTCGTCACTGGGTAGCCCCACCAACAAAAAAGAAACCTTGAAAGGCATAGTGCCAATCAAGGTCAACTTTTTTCTTTATACAAATTATTGGCTATTCAATATCATCATATGCATCACCTAGGGAGATAAAATCACTTCTTAGCCAATACCAATATTGCCCTTTATTTTTTATAAGTCGTTCAAGTAAATCAGTAAACGAAGTAGCTATTATCTGGGACTCACCTACAAGCCCATGGAGGTCAAAAAAACTATCGTAGCATCTACCTAGTCTATCTTCTTTGAGGTCAATCGTTAAGTAATCATCCGTTCCATCATTACCAATAATATACCAGTTAGATGAAATATCTTCTTCACATAATTCTCCTACAATTATTGGATTTGCTAATACAAACTTATCAGGAGATACAATATAAATTGGATATTCCTCATTTTCAAATAGAACTAATCCCCCACAAAGACTATAAAACTCTTTTAAATCATTAGGTAAAATATGCTTTTCTTCATCAATAATGGGTATTCCAGAAGGCTCAAAGATACGACAATGTGGTAAAGTCTTTATTTGTGTGAGCAACTGCTTTATCTTTTCCATTAGCTTCACTCCCGATAATTATATTTATTAAAGGAATTATAATATTCTTGTCTGGCTGATTTGGGAACAATTGCAGCATCAAACATTCTTTCTGTAAGTTCTTGTATCTCCCTTGGAGAGACTGATTGCCAATCAATTTTGCCTCCAACCTTCTTACCTGTTTTTTCATATAACCATTCTCTATAAACAGCTTTTGTAGCAGCATGTTGTTCTTTTGTAAGTGCTACTGTTGGGGTATTCCCACCTCTACTTACATAGTTTGGAACATTATATTTAGCCCAAACATCCATAACACCATGATGATTTTCTAGAGGTGAATTACTAGGTCGATATGGCACTACATCATTAGGTTTAACAGTTTTATCTATACCCTTCCCCCTACCCTCAACCTTCTTCGTCTCCTTATTCAAGACACCCCACAAGTCATCCCCTTTTCGGACCAGCTTAGAGCCGCCTTTGATAAGGAAGCCGCCGAATAGGCCGAGAGCGCCGACTCCCCTGGTGATGCTGTCTACTTCTTTTTGCGTGATGGGGTTGAAGCCGGTGGCTGCTTCGACGCCTCCTTTTATGTTGGAGCTTACGGGGAGGAGGTCCGCAGCTTCTGAGGCGATTTCCCGTTTTTGTTCGATGTTTTCGATTTTTTCTCCGGTGAGCATGTGGCGCCCTGTCATGAGTTCAGATGTTACTTTATACGCCGAAATTCCCGGGAGGAAGTTTAAGATGACGGAACCTTCCTCAACTTTTTTATTGAATTCCTTTACGCTTTTTTTCTTTGCGACCCATTTCTTTTGAATCTTTGGGATTTTTTCAGCGAGCTGGACCTGCAGCTTCCCCTTTTCATCTTTATACTCCCGGACAATCTGGCCGTTGTTATAGACGTAATAGGTGCCGTGAAGCTTAGGGTCCGCACTTTCAATCTGCTTGGTTTTGGCCACCCGGTGTCCCATTGGGTTCACCAGCTCCCCGTCCTCCACATGCACATGGGTTCTTTTCCATTCGATGATCGCCTGCGGGTTCTTTTCAATTGATTGGGGGATGGCGCCAGGGTTTTCGCTGAAAAGGCCGGAGGCATCCTGGTCGGTTCCGAGCATGGACTCCCGGGCGATGAAGATGTTTTGATGGCCGCTATCCAGCTTTTCCACATAGCTTTTCAGATGCTTTTCTACGTCCATTTTAGCATTTTCAATGGCGCCGTTGCTGACATAAGCGGAAGCGCCTTCAAGAATGCGTTTGGCTTCTTCTCCGTACCCTTTGGCCGTGCCGAGTTTCTGAGCCATGTTCAGCAGGTCATCTGCGTTGATCAGGATCTCCGTCATACCTGACTGTACTCCTGAAGCAGCCGGCTGATTTCCCTGTCGATTTCATCCACCGTCTCTTTGCCCGCCTGGTCCATATTCGTCTCCAGCTGCTTCAGCTCGGCGGCCACTTCTTTATAGGCTTCTGCAGCCTTGCCTTTCCAATCGGATGCATACTGGTCATTGACATAATGAAGACCTTTCTTTGCTTTTTCGAGCTCATCCAGCCCTTCCTCAACATCCGCTTTGTAGTCCCTTAAAGATTCTATCCGCCTGCGGATCTCTTCCCGTTCAGCCCGCCGCGCCTCCATTTCCAGTACATCCGGCAAAACGTTTCACTCCTTTAAAATCAGGCGTGTCCTCTGTCTGCGGGGAATCTAACGGTGTGAAGAATGAGAAACAAAACGCCATAATCGGTCAAACTACTTCTTTGTTCCACAAATCACGAAATAGTAAACATTTTTTTCCAAAAATGTCATTCTACAAAAGTAAGCAGTCCGGCGGCTGTCGGACTGCTTACTTTTATCTGTTTTATTCTCTTTACTCCTCATTAATGGATGGGATGGTCCTGAGATTAAAGCTGATCTGAAAACTTCGATAAATCCTGATACATCACCTCATTTGGATAAAAATAATTACCACTTCCATCACCAACCAACATCGAACTGACCCGCTTGCTCATCTGCACTTGGATGATCTCGTTCGGATCCAGGTACTCATCGCAAAAATAAATCATTTCACAGGCTTTATTTAACCTCGCAACCAGCTTTCGATTCTTTGTTTTCGTAAATGTAAGGCTGGATGACATGCTCAGATATCCTCTGATGATCTCTTCTTTAATTGACTCTGCTTGAAACACTTCACTAATCGCTTTCACAATCAATTGGTCCACATTCTTCTTATCCTTTGCCTTCATTCCGTAAAGGACGATGGCGTAACGGTTCTTGTTGTTGCAAAGCACAAGGAACTTGTACCTGCCGATCTTCAGCATGTTGGCGTGCCACGACAGCAAAGGGTTTTCTTCTTCAGCCTGCTCCACTGGTGTTACCTTCAGTTCATCTAGCAGCTTTTTTGTGCATTGGATAAGCATGGGGCTCTCCTTTATCTATAGGGTTTTATGGGATTTTTTATAATCGTACCATGAATCAATGAGAGACGCAGGCCCTGTGTCCAATAGACAGGAGGTGAATTCATATGCTGTTTTTGCCACCTTCCTGACAGTCGACTTCATTCGCTGAAACACTTTCCCACTTACTATAGAGCTTCTCCTCTCCTTTTGTTTATCTGAATACGCAAAAAAGCAATCCAGTGATTTCCTGGACTGCTTTTCGTTTCTACAGGTCTCCTTCTTTCAGCGCTTTTGCAGCACAGAACTCTTTAGCCTATTAAGGTACATGTTTAAAGTAACGTTTTTATTTTTTACTATCCCTTTTCCATACACTTTCTCCGTCAGTTAAAAAAACTGCACTTGGCGGATCATCATAAAGTGAAATTTCCACTAATGAACCTTTCTTTGCAATTATATAAACGACTTTCCTCACTAGTAGGATACACTAAAATATCAATTGAGCCGCCTTTGATAAGGAATCCATATTTTTCTATTTCAATAACTTAAAATGAATTGTTCTCCCATTACAGACGGTCTTGCAAGAACTGTTTAATTAAATTAGCGCTTGTTTTCAAATCTTCCTCTAGTGGGAAATGGCCAGTATTTAATAAATGCACTTCGCAGTCATCTAGATCCCTCTGAAATGCTAAAGCACCTTCGGGTCCGAAAAACATGTCATTTTTGCCCCATATTGCTAGTGCAGGCGGCTGGTATGTCCTGAAGAATTCCTGCCAGTTTGGATACTGTTTTACGTTGTTTCTATAGTCATATTGCAAAGCAAGCTGTATCTCGTCATTTCCGGGACGATCCAAAACAAACTGATCCATATTCCAAGCGTCCGGACTAATATGTTCAGGGTTACGAGTACCGTTTGTATATTGATGCTTTGTAAAGTCTGCAGATAAAAGGAATCTAATGTTATTCTTATTGTCCTCATTAGGATTATCCCAATATGTGCGTACAGGGTCCCAAGCTGGCATTAACCCCTCCTCATAAGCATTTCCGTTTTGGGTTACAATGGCCTGAATACGCTCAGGGTGTTCGCATGCCAGCCTGAACCCTACGGGAGCACCATAATCATGGACGTAAATACTAAATTTCTCTAAGTTTAATTGCTCGACAAATTCATTAATGAGAAGGGCATAGTTACTAAATGTGTATTCGAACTCATTTATTTCTGGCTGATCGCTATTCCCAAAACCCGGATAGTCTGGTGCCACAACATGAAATTTCTCCATTAATTCCGGTATTAAGTTTCTATACATATGCGAAGAGGAAGGAAAACCATGAAGCAGCAAAATTGTGGGATTTTCCTTTTGACCGGCTTCCCGATAGAAGATATTTACACCCTTAACACGAACAGTTTTGTGACTGACCATCATATTACCACCTCATACATTTTTATTTTGGATTTGATATTTAAATCGGATTATATAACCTCTAAAAATTATTTTAGAAGTTATAATTTAGGTTACATGACTATTTATAACTTGTCAAATTTATTTTAGTGGTTATAATTGTGGTGAGGTGATAAAATTATGGATAAATCAATATTCACTTTAGGTGGGACTTCATGGATCAACCTTGTCAATACCATTTACATCTCTAATAAACAAGAGATTGACATCTTAGCTACTGAATCAAGTGCGTTTCAATGGATGAAGGAAAATAATCTATTGCGAGAGTCTGATATAGTAGCTTTAGAAAAAAAAGAATTACTGGATTCCTTAATTGTTGAGCTTCGATCAATCCGTACTCTTTGTACCACCGTATTGTCTGAGATCGAACAAAGAGGAGAGCTTTCGCTAAATACAATCAATAGAATAAAAAAAGCTGTCGAAAAGCTGCAAGTCAGCCTAACCATACATTCAGATAGTGAAAAATTGAAGATGACAACTGAAGGGGAAACCGTTGAAGATCACGTAATGTACAACATCATGGATTCTATTATGAATACGTTTAAAAAACCTTCTCTCGAGCGTATTCGGAAGTGTAATCATGAAGAATGCAGACTCTATTTCGTCGATACATCTAAAGCAGGAAAGAGACGCTGGTGCAGCATGGAATTATGCGGCAACCGCAAAAAAGCAGCCGAGTTTTATTCGAAGAAAAAGAAACAGTAATCCTAGCAGCAATTTATCTGGTCAGGAGACGACTAAAAGATTTTGTTTGTCACACCATGGGCATCTATTCAGAATGATTAAAATAAGATGCTGAAGTACGAAAACTGTCCCATGCTTCAAATAAAACATCCTTAAAAGAGATACAACGTCAAAGAAATCCTATTTAGCAATTGCCCCTGATCGACAGCCTCATGGTTAGTGACAGCCTCAAGGTTAGTGACAGCAGTAAATCAGGCGAATAATACAATTAGACTTCTTCAAGGTTGAGCCCGCGCCTGAATAATCCAAGTATTAAAAATAACAGCAGAGAATTACTGGACCAATCATAATAAACTCGTTACTTGAGTATGTGGTATTTTTCGTGTTATAAAAATACAAAGGAGTGATAAATTGGGTTTTAGAACGATGTTATTGGTCGCCGTATTAATCGGATTTTTCACTGGTTTTTTACGGGCTGGTTCAACGACAGAGTCTATGATTTGGTTGATCCTTGGAATTTCTGGGGTGCTTGGTGTATTAACCCATGGAATGAGCAGGGAGGAAACAATGAGTAGGATAAGAAATCTATTATCTTAGGAGAAATTCAGTAAATAAGCACAATTCCTCGCCTTTTATTGATCTATATACGCAAAAAGCAGTCCGGTGATATCCTGGACTGCTTTTCGTTTCTACAAGTCTCCTTCTTTCAGTGCTTTTGCAGCACAGAACTCAAAAAATCGGTTTAGAAGAACATCTATGTCTTGTTTTCTTGCAATTGCATCCATCCAGCCGGAGGGAATGTCCCTATAATAGATTCCTGCTAACGTCCCTGTTATGGAGCCTACCGTATCTGTGTCGTCTCCCAAATTTACCGCCTTTAAGACTGCTTCCTGAAACGAATGTGAATGTCCGAGTGTCCATATGGCGGCTTCCAAGGAATGAACGACATATCCATCAGAGCGGATCTCCCCTTCTGGCAAATGAAAGAATTCGCGGTCAAATAGTCTGGAGTATTCTTTAAGTTCCTCCCTATATTCATGCCCTTCATCATAATTTTCAATAAAAAGCTGTTTGATTTTGTTTAAGGCCTCTTCCAGAGAGATGTGGTCAATTAACTGCAGCAAAAGTTCAACATAAATGATCGACCCGACAATAGACCGCGGATGAGCGTGGGTGACTTCTGTATAGTTCCTAATGATGGCTGCTCTCTCACGAAAATCAGGATGATGAAAGAGAACAAAGGCGATTGGAGCGATCCTCATCAAAGCCCCATTCCCATTATCATACTCCCGTTGTCCCCCGCATTCCTCCGGGGAAAGTCCTTCTCTAAAACGCAAAATCGCATCCTTCGTCGCAATTCCGATATCAAACATCTCACCAAAAGGCGTCCAATACCCTTGTTCACTATACAAAGCAAATTTGGTCATTAAGTCAGCCATGTTCCCGTTCTCAATCAAATTTTCTATTAAACACAAAGTTAGAGATGTATCATCGGACCATGTGCCAGGGGGCTGGTTATACGTTCCGTAGCCAGTAACCCCATCCACCTGAAACGTTCCTCTCTTTTTGAATTCTACCGGAACGCCCAGAAGATCCCCTATTACGCCGCCGTAGAGGGCTGCCATCATTTTCTTGTATTCCAGACTTGCTTCTTTCAGTGGGAGCACCTGCCTGTCTACTATAATTGAGAAAGCTATGAAAACTGAGTTCTGAATATCTTAATTTAATTTTATACCAAAGCATTTGTCTTGTCGCTTGTGGTTAAGGCAGCCTCGGTGGGCAGGCCGTAGATGACTTTTTCAGTTTTGCTGAGGATTTCCATGCTTTATAGGCGTCCAGGGAGTGGGTGGCGGCGTTCATGCGTTTTTACACTTGGAAGAGTAAGAAACATCCCGATCCATTAGGCCACCAGTGCCGGGTAAAAGCCTTGAAAGTTTCCCAGCCTATTCGTACAAGTTTAATAACAGCCCGGCGGTTTCCGGACTGTTATTCTTGACTGTCTCTATCTATCGCTCCTTTCTATAATAGCTTTTTATGATTAAGCAACGGTTTTATTTTAGGATTTCTCTTTTAAACCTATTTCCCCATTAAAAATGTCCAAAATGCCCATCAGGTGCAATATAATTATTTCACTTCGATTGACTTCATTCTTTCCACCAACTTTAAAATCAATCTCTTTTTACTTTTGTTTAATTTTTGCTATATAAAGTCTATAAAACATTCTTTATGGCTTCTGTTACCATTGCTTGGAAGTTGATATATTTTTCTAAAACTTCCCCACTTGGTTTATCTAATTCAAGGTATACACGTTTGTCAACGTCTAGGCAATACCATGAAATATTTGCATCACCAAAAAATAAATAATTACTTTCCCACTCATTTTCACGCCAAATTTCATTAGCCGCGATAAAGCCATTATTCTCATCATTGAGATCTGCATTATAGATTACCAACCCATTAAACTCTATCCCATTAACTAAATTTAGTAATTTTTCATATTCTTCTATAGATACATTATCCATGACGCTTTTTGCAATCCACTCTTTTATAGCTGCAATATTTTCAACATTTGCTGGTTGCATAATTGATTTTCCATCTTGTTGTTTAATTTTTTCAATCTCCATTAGTAGATCCAAAATCATGTTCTCTCACCTCATTTTTTAGAAGTAGGATATATAAATCCTTCAGGGAGCGGCCAGTTAATTATAACTTGTTCTCCAACCTTTAAACCTTTAGTTAAACTTTTTTGTGAATTAGTTAAAACTTTATGAAATGGATCATTCTCTATCAAAATAAGATTCTTAAAATCATTTGTACCTCCATCATCTAAAGGCAACTTGTGATGAACCTGATATCCATCTGGCACTAATCCATTTTTTAGATTTTTTATATCTATGTCAGTTAAACCAGCATTAATTAATTGTTTTACTTTTTTCTCATCATTCACAATATCTTTCAAAAATAACTTCCGCACAGAACTATTAAATTTATTTCTTAATTGTTTAAATTCTTGTCTATCACGTTTAGTATAGATTATTTCCTTTTCAACAATATCCCTCAATAGAATATCTTTTCCTTTTAATTTACCCCTATGTTCAGTTAACTCAATCATATCCCCAAGCCGCTTCTTCTCCACATCCACAACTGGTATTCTTACACCATTTGCATCCATAGAGTAAACCCGGACGGATGAAGGTACATTGATATTTGCCATCTTCTTTGTTACTTGATTTACAGCTCCTTTTGTGTGGGTGGCCAGTTTATTGGCTGCATTGGCGGAGCTTCGAAGGGCGTCTTCTGCTTTAGAGCCTACCCGGTTGCCCATTTGTTTCAGCGTCTGATTCGCTTTGCCGGTTTGTTCTTTGACGTACGCCGTACTATAAGGCGCCTTATCCGCTAATTTCCTCAGCCCGCCTTTATCAATTATGTGTGCCGCTCCCCCTGCAGCCCCCATGGTCAACCCGCCCCAGAGTGCGTTCATGCGTTGTTCCTCTGTCAGCTGGTTGCCGAACATGTCGGTGCCGGTGCCGAATTCCCAGGCGCTGTTGCCGGTGTAGAGGCCGTAGATGCCTTTTTCGGTTTTGCTGAGGATTTCCATGCCTTTGGTGGTTTTGTAGGCGTCCAGGGAGTGGGTGGCGGCGTTCATGGTTTTGGCGGGTTTGGCGGTTTTGACGATGGCGGCTCCGCCTTTGATGGCTCGGCCTGCCCATCCGACAACAGGGATGAAGCCGGCAGCTGCCATGGCGCCTGCGGCTACGCGCTCGGCCTCGGAGAGCTTGCGGCCGGTTACGGGATCGACCCCGGTTGTGGCGCGTACGGTATCGTTGTAGCCGCTGACTTCTCCGGCGAACACCTTTGTGCCTTCCCATGCTTTTTCGTACCACGGTTTGTTTTTCTCGGCTTCGATCCGGGCCTGCTCCTCGGCGATCCGGGCTTTTTCGGCGGCAATTTCTGCGCGGACCTCGTCCGCTTTTTTCTCCCGGTACTGGAAGGCGTTGATGTATTCATCCATTCGTTCCCGCGCATCATAAGCCCACCAAGTATAGCAACAACCATCAAGTGGCTCATTAACCCGCATTTGATGGCTTTCTTATCCGGAAGGTGGCTCATTACCTCTGCAATATTCAAGAGGATTCAAGTTAATGCTGAAGAGGTAATAAATTGGGCACAAACCCGTCAGTTCCATGACCGTCAGTCAATAATTAGCTTGCACATAAGAGCCCTCACAAACAACTTTATTTTATAAAATGGAAAAAGAAGCACGAGAACCGTCCCGGTGCTTCTTAAAGGCAGAGAGAAAGCGAAGATATTGCTTTGGAGAATAGCAATGGTGGTAACTAATGATTATATGGTTACTTGCTTAACGAAATAAAGAGTAAATAGGGCATACGTTTTAAAGGTATTGTACGTACTATATAATTCATAAAAACATGATATGGGGCTTATAGGAGATACTCTTATTCTCTGCATAAAAAATGAAATATTCGTCACTGGATAGCCCTCCAACAAAAAAGAAACCTTGAAAGGCATTAAACCAATCAAGGTTAAATCAATTTTATTTAAATCCTACTCTTACTTCACCATCATGAAATATTTCAATAACATATCCTGAAGATGGCGAAAATATCCATGTATCAAAACTTACAGCAGTAACATCATCTATAACTTTAAATACTTTATCTAAAGTAGATTGAATAATAGGTAAAGTCCCTTCGTCCCAAATTACATAAACAACATTACTGTATTCATCCACGTTTTGGTCTAAAAAGGAGATTATCTCATCGACTGCATTCACTTCAGCATGACTAGACACTTTCTCCCATTCAATACGCCCCCACTCAGCAAATGGAAAGGAATTTTCAAAATCACTTAATATTTGGTCTCTATTATTATCAGAAAAGACATGTACATCCTCACCTAGTGCTTCAATACACTCATCAAATAAACTCATCTAAAGTCCCCTTATCTATTCAAATGTTTTAATAAAGATTTAAAGGTGCTTTCATTACCCTCAAACGGTATAGCGATTTTTCGGGCATTAGCCCCTTTACCATTACGAAAATCCTCAATATTTATATGTGTCCCCTTATTTGGATCATAATCTAATCTCCATCTTACTTTTCCGTCAGCAGACTGCCTACCAACAACTTGACCATATCCAGCACTTGACTTAAGCGTACCTGTATATGGCTGTGAGTTTGGACCTAAATCTCCAACTAAGTCTAGTGCCTTATTTCTAGCTTGTTCAAATGTTTTGACCTTATCTAATACTTGTTCTCCTTTTCCTATACCCTTATTTACCTTCCCACCACCAAAAACATCCTCAAGCTTCCGGCTCTCCATACTTAGAGCTTTGACGGATTCCCCAGTTGTAGTAACGACCTCTCGCCTCACTACCACTGGAACATCTACCTTAGCCAATTCCCTGCCCGTTGCTGCAAGAGCCCGCTTAGCTGCGCCTGGGGTTTCTTTGATCAATTGGTGGGCTTTCGTGCCAACTTGTTTTCCGATTTGTTTCATGTTGTTCTGTGCTTTTGCGACGTAGTCTTTTGCGTACGCCGTACTATAAGGCGCCTTATCCGCTAATTTTCTCAGCCCGCCTTTATCAATTATGTGTGCCGCTCCCCCTGCAGCTCCCATCGTCAACCCGCCCCAGAGTGCGTTCATGCGTTGTTCTTCTGTCAGCTTGTTGCCGAACATGTCGGTGCCGGTGCCGAATTCCCAGGCGCTGTTGCCGGTGTAGAGGCCATAGATGCCTTTCTCGGTTTTGCTGAGGATTTCCATGCCTTTGGTGGTTTTGTAGGCGTCCAGGGAGTGGGTGGCGGCATTCATGGTTTTGGCGGTTTTGACGATGGCGGCTCCGCCTTTGACGGCTCGGCCTGCCCATCCGACAACGGGGATGAAGCCGGCAGCTGCCATGGCGCCTGCGGCTACGCGCTCAGCCTCTGAGAGCTTGCGGCCGGTTACGGGATCGACGCCGGTTGTGGCGCGTACGGTATCGTTGTAGCCGCTGACTTCTCCGGCGAAAACCTTCGTGCCTTCCCATGCTTTTTCGTACCATGGTTTGTTTTTCTCGGCTTCGATCCGGGCTTGCTCCTCGGCGATCCGGGCTTTTTCGGCGGCAATTTCTGCGCGGACCTCGTCCGCTTTTTTCTCCCGGTACTGGAAGGCGTTGATGTATTCATCCATTCGCTCCCGCGCATCATGGACGTCATGCTTTTTGTAGGCTTCCACGCTGAAGTTCATCGGCTGGGCCGTTCCGCCCTGAACCGTGGATTCAATGATGGCGCCGTATCCGATTTGAATGGTCATCATGGCTTTTGTGACACCGTCTGTATAGGCGGGAGTCATCACTTGGTCATCAGATTATTTTATATTTCCTGTTCCTTCGTTTGTAAAAGCCCACCAAATATAGCAGCAACCATCAAGTGGCTCATTAACCCGCATTTGATGGCTTTCTTATCCGGATCAGGTGGCTCATTACCTCTGCAATATTCAAGAGGATTCAAGTTAATGCTGAAGAGGTAATAAATTGGGCACAAACCCGTCAGTTCCATGACCGTCAGTCAATAATTAGCTTGCACATAAGAGCCCTCACAAACAACTTGATTTTATAAAATGGAAAAAGAAGCACGAGAACCGTCCCCGTGCTTCCTGAACCCGAGAACCGTCCCCGTGCTTCCTGAACCATTATCTTTAAGTCAATCAGGTGTGCATTTTGTAGACCCCCATTATGTGGACAGTTACGTACGGAAAGATGGGGCATTTGTAGAAGGCTATTTCCGTGATGGTGACGGAAATACAGCTGTGAATCAATCGGCAGAGCAAGGCGGCGGATATATGAGAAGTAATTCGGATGGAAATCCATTTAACAATTTAAAGTAACACTGTGTTCAGTTCAGTTATGTTAATGCTATCTAAATACAACCAAATGACATTATTTTTCCATAGATTGATAGAGGGATACAATGTCCTTAAACACCTTAAGAAAGGAAAAGACGCCTTCTAAAATGTCGGCCATTACCAGTAGCGCGAAAGAAGACGTCTCTAAAACCATATGATTGTTGTTAATCAATATATAATAGAGTGGAATAGTGGAATCCTACGATGATGAAGGCGTTTTTTGCAGAAACCCTCTTGTGGTCATCGGTTCGGAAAAATGAGCCTATTAATTTTTTAATTGTAGGCTTTTTTACCGTAACTCTTCATTTATTCTTTTTCATCCATCATCCGTTTTAAATATTCAGCTATTTCTGTTTGTCCTCTTTCTATGGCAAATGCATAAGCATCCATATCTTTCATGGTTTCTCCAGTGTATTTAATAGATATATTTATATTATTCTCAACTAATAATTTTACAATCTCCAAATGTCCACCATATATTGCAGCAAACAGAGGATTTCTATCTGGTTCACTAATATCAATCTCCACATTCTTACTAATTAGATAATCAGCAATATCTAAATGTCCTTTTGCAGACGCTCTTTCAAGAGCATTTGTAGAGAAAGTTCCACCCTGTGCATTAATATCTAATCCAGCATTAATAAGATATTCTACTATCTCTAAATGTCCATGTGCTGCCGCTACATGTAACCAAGTACCAAAAGGTGTCATCCATGTTAACATTTCTGGTTCTTTCTCAAGTAAACCTCTTAAAGTATCCAATTGACCAATTTTTATGGCCCTTCTAATATCTTTAGCATATTGATTCTTATCCATATTAATTTCTCCTTTAACCTCTATTTCCTTGAAGCAGCTTGTTTTCCAAGGTCTTCTAGTATTTCAATGATATCATCTATGTCTGCACCAGCCGCATCAACTGCTTTCAACTGGTTAACAACATTTTCTAGAGCTACAATACTATGTTGTCCGGCAACTCTATTCGGTGCCCAAACTAAATTTTCTTTACCAATTACAGGCTCAATACCATATTTTCTTAATATTTCTTGACCTTCTTGAACCAGTTCTCGTTGAGCCTCACCTAAACCCTTTTTAAATAAAATATGATGTGCATGTGGATCTATCATAGCAGTAGGGGGATCACCTATTAGTCCTCTGAGATATTTGCCAAAATCCATTTTAATCAATACTTCATCATAGTCTTTAGTAATGCCTAATTCAGACATCTTTTTTCTAATTTCAGACAGCTCATCTATACTAAAAATATTATTCTGAATACCATTTTTAAGCTTATTCATCTTATCGGCATCTACTTTACCGTTCACAATTATATTATCTGTATAATCACTTACAGTATTACCCGTACCCTTAGCACCCGTCCCACCACCAACAACATCCCCAAGCTTCCTACTCTCCATGCCCAGAGTTTTAACCTTGTCTCCATTTGTCGTAACAACTTCTCTTACCACCACAGCAGGGATATCTACCTTAGCCAGTTCCCTACCTGTTGCTACGAGAGCCCGCTTAGCTGCCCCTGGGGTTTCTTTGATAAATTGGTGGGCTTTTGTGCCAACTTGTTTTCCGATTTGTTTCATGTTGTTCTGTGCTTTTGAGACGTAGTCTTTTGCGTATGCCGTACTATAAGGCGCCTTATCCGCTAATTTCCTCAGCCCGCCTTTATCAATAATGTGTGCCGCTCCCCCTGCAGCCCCCATGGTCAACCCGCCCCAGAGTGCGTTCATGCGTTGTTCTTCCGTCAGCTTGTTGCCGAACATGTCGGTGCCGGTGCCGAATTCCCAGGCACTGTTGGCGGTGTAGAGGCCGTAGATTCCTTTTTCGGTTTTGTTTAGTATGTCCATGGCTTTTGTGCCTTTGTAGGCGTCGAGCATATGGTTCGCGGCGTTCATACCTTTAGCGGTTTTGACGATGGCGCTTCCGCCTTTAATCGCTCGGCCGGCCCAGCCGACAACAGGGATGAAGCCGGCGGCTGCCATGGCGCCGGCGGCTACGCGCTCGGCCTCGGAGAGCTTGCGGCCGGTTACGGGATCGACCCCGGTTGTGGCGCGTACGGTATCGTTGTAGCCGCTGACTTCTCCGGCGAACACCTTCGTGCCTTCCCACGCCTTTTCGTACCACGGTTTGTTTTTCTCGGCTTCGATCCGGGCCTGCTCCTCGGCGATCCGGGCTTTTTCGGCGGCAATTTCTGCGCGGACCTCGTCCGCTTTTTTCTCCCGGTACTGGAAGGCGTTGATGTATTCATCCATTCGCTCCAGCGCATCATGGACGTCATGCTTTTTGTAGGCTTCCACGCTGAAGTTCATCGGCTGGGCCGTTCCGCCCTGAACCGTCGCTTCAATGATGGCGCCGTATCCGATTTGAATGGTCATCATGGCTTTTGTGACACCGTCTAAATAGGCCGGAGCCATTACTTGATCATCCAGTGTGTTGACCGCTTCCACCGTTTCTGCCCTTTTCTCATCCGCCTTCTTCATCTTCTCATCAAAGGTCTCGGTTGAAAAGGCGGTCAGGGGCACGAGGTCCTGGATCCCTTCTAAAATCTTGGCGATGTCTTCCTGCTGGGCCGCGACCAGGTCTTTACTTTTCTTTGAACCGCTCTCCAGCTGCTCCTCGAGAAATGGAACGGTCACCCTCGTTCCCTCTCCGATGGTGTAGTCGGACATATGTTTAGGAATGCTCTACAGAAAACTTGTCAGGAATGTTTAATGGAGTTGGATGCTGAAGTGCCTGGCGAAGCGATTTGTCCAAGCAGCGTTCCTTTGGAGGAGTCATTGTAGACTTTTACAATATCTCCTTATACAAGACCGGTGACAGACACCCGATCTGATTCCCCTATTGTATTGGTGACCTTCACCTGGGACGTTCTATCTGCATTATTCAGGGAGATTCAGGTTAATGCTGAGGAAAAAAATGTATCGAAAAGGAAGCGCGAGAACCGTCCCCGTGCTTCCCAGTTATGGAGCCTACCGTATCTGTGTCGTCGCCCAAATTTACCGCGTTTAAGACTGCTTCCTGAAACGAATGTGAATGTCCGAGTGTCCATATGGCGGCTTCCAAGGAATGAACGACATATCCATCAGAGCGGATTTCGGAAGAATTCAAGGTCAAATAGACAGTTTTAATATAAATTAAAGTAAAAAACCTTGAAAGGCATTTACCTAATCAAGGTTTTTATATTGTGCTATATCTCTTGCATACCTATATCTAATAAAAAATCTATATAAACATAAGCAGGCAATTAAGATTCAATAGTTGTTCGATCAACAAAATTTTGATTTTCTTTAATAATCATTCTTGAAAGTCGTCTTCCTGCTCTTTTAAAGAAAAATTCATCAGCGAACTCTTTTGAATTAATTTGCGATAATTGGTTGATAACTCCATTTATTTTATCATATTCAATTCGTCCCATTAAATCTTCATTCGGTCCATATTGATAAACTACCCTATCTTCATCTTCAAATTCCTTCAACATTATTATAAAAACCGCCATGAATCTTCACTCCTCATAGTTTTTCTCCCAATTCCATGGTCTTCCAGATTCTATTGTTTTGTCATGAGCTGTTCTATAATTAGTCTGGAATATACCCTCAAATTTTGAATCGAAAATTTCGTGATGTAATAATTGTATATCAGCATCTACTTGTTTCCCATCTATCAATCTTTGCCATGCTTGACCAAGTTCGTAATCCGGATCAAATCTCCCAACTCCATGATCCTTTATATGAGAGTTATTAAAAACATGATCTTTAATCCTTTGTATTCTAGCAACAGAAAAGCCTGAATTTTTAGCTATAGCGTTCACATCTTCTGTTCCTAGATTTCTAAATTTTTCATACATCTCTTCTGCAATAGCTTCTTCCTTAAAGAACTGCTCTGGGGATATATTTCTTCCACCAGTTTCACCATATTGTATAGAACTATCCATACCCTTATTCAAAGCCTTAACTGCACCCGTCTCCTTATCCACTCTACCCACCACATCATCCGCTTTCCGGACAAATTGTTTCGGCACGGTTTTAACTGCTTTAATCCCAGGTTTGATTGGACGGGTATATGCTCCGCCTACAATTGTGATGGCAGCTGCGGCTTTATCAAAACCAGAGAGTTTTTCTCCGGTAATGGTATTTACACCGGAGTTGACTTCTACAGCAGATTTGATGTTTGAGGCAATGGGGATTCCGTCCACCCATGCTGATGCAGATTGCTTTCTTTCTAGATCCGATACTTTTTTGAAAGTAAGAAGGTCATGACCGGTAAGCATTTTTACTTGATCTTGTAATCCCATTGTGGCTGGGTTTGAGTTTAAAGTCACTTCTGCAGAATGTCTGAAATGTTCTCCCCAATCAAACTTTTTCTTCACAAACTTGCCTTTGGGGACCACTTTTGCAATACTTCTTTCGTTTATTTTTGCAAATTTTAAAAATTTATTCTCTTTATTCCCTTTGCCTTGTCCGGTCTCTTTGTACCCCTTTGGATTAACGGCAACACCATTTTCCACATGTGACCTTCACCTGGGACGTTCTATCTGCATTATTCAGGGAGATTCAGGTTAATGCTGAGGAAAAAAATGTATCGAAAAGGGAGCGCGAGAACCGTCCCCGTGCTTCCAAATGACACTGCAACCAATCTCGTATGTCTGCATTACCCTGAAATAATTTTGGCTGATTTAATCGTAAGAAGGTTAAAGCATAAAAAACCTTGAAAGGCATTTAGCCAATCAAGGTTCTAAAATTCATTTAAACTATATAATCATCTTTTGTGCTAATAATGGAAACCTCTGTAATCAAACTTTCAATTAGCTGTTGCTATCTCTTTCTTCTATGAATTCTAAAAACAAATCTTGTAGTTCTCCTTCTGTATCGTTAGAATCAAGCAGTAATTTGGGTTCTAACGGACAATCATTTAAAGTTGAGCTTCCATCAATTACACCTAGCATGTTTGAAATGGTATCAATCATGGTTTGTTCAATTATTCTCATTAAAGTTTCTTTATTTTCATCAGTTAAACTATCGTAAAAACCAATAGCTTGTTTCCAATAATCATCGGTTTTAGGAGTAACATTCGTTGTTTCATACAAGTTTTTGTATAGTTGAAGGTTTTCTTTAACTATAGACTCATAAAGTGATTTAACAAAAATCTCATTCATTTTACTTCCTCATTTCCGGATACATTTTTTTGTTAAGTTCAATAAGTTCTTTCAAAGCAGAGTTTGGTATGTCATCATAGACTCTTCTCAATTCATTAATATCCCTTGCTAATAATTGTCTTGGATTATCTATCCCTTTAGTACTCCTTGAAACAATGCCATTTGGACCACTTATTGTATGTCCTACCTTTGGAACATTAATAGCAGGAGCAGTGTTTAAATCATAATTTTCCACTAATTTCTTCATTAAAGCTTTTTGCCCTGCATGATGGGCATCAAGCCCTTCTACTCCTTTAATATCTTTATATGCTCCAACTTGATATTCACCCATACCCTTATTTAAAGCCCTAAATGCACCCGTCTCCTTATCCACCCTACCCACCACATCATCCGCTTTCCGGACAAATTGTTTCGGCACGGTTTTAACTGCTTTAATCCCAGGTTTGATTGGACGGGTATATGCTCCGCCTACAATTGTGAGGGCAGCTGCGGCTTTATCAAATCCAGAGAGCTTTTCTCCGGTAATGGTATTTACACCGGTGTTGACTTCTACAGCAGATTTGATGTTTGAGGCAATGGGGATTCCGTCCACCCATGCTGATCCAGATTGCTTTCTTTCTAGATCCGATACTTTTTTGAAAGTAAGAAGGTCATGACCGGTAAGCATTTTTACTTGATCTTGTAGTCCCATTGTGGCTGGGTTTGAGTTTAAAGTCACTTCTGCAGAATGTCTGAAATGCTCTCCCCAATCAAACTTTTTCTTCACAAACTTGCCTTTGGGGACCACTTTTGCAATACTTCTTTCGTTTATTTTTGCAAATTTTAAAAATTTATTCTCTTTATTCCCTTTGCCTTGTCCGGTCTCTTTGTACCCCTTTGGATTAACGGCAACACCATTTTCCACATTAACATTTTTTGCGTATGCCGTACTATAAGGCGCCTTATCCGCTAATTTCCTCAGCCCGCCTTTATCTATAAAGTGTGCCGCTCCCCCTGCAGCTCCCATCGTCAACCCGCCCCAGAGTGCGTTCATGCGTTGTTCCTCTGTCAGCTGGTTGCCGAACATGTCGGTGCCGGTGCCGAATTCCCAGGCACTGTTGCCAACGTAGGCTTGCGTTAAGCCAACCGCTACAACCGCCTTCACGGTTTGGGACTTTCATACTATAGGTCACACCCTTGCCGGGCGCACAATAAAGCACTTGTTGTCAATGCAATCAAGTGCTTTATTGTTTATTTTTCTTCAAACTCCTTCATTTTTTCTATTAGATTCAAATCAAGCTGTTCTTTATTTTGAGTTATATATTTATATTCAAAATACTTAATTCTATCTGAGGGACCAAATTCACTTTCTTGCCAATTTGTATAATCAAAATGTACGTTTAATTTACCTGTATCATTTAATATTAATGTCACTGAAAACCAAGGATCCTGGTCATTATCAGTAAAAACTTTTTGGAGTTCAACAGTTAGTTTAAATAGTTTATGTAGTTCTTTATTATAAGCCCTCTTATCTACACCATATAACTTTGGAATATAATGTGAAAAGACGTGTTGCTCTTCACCTTTGGCCGTATAAAAGAAGAAAACTCCTCCATCTCCCTCCTTAACTTCACCATTAAAAAAGAAATTATCCCATTCAGTTGGAATCATTTCATGAACCTGTTGTGCAATTTCTCTATATAACTCGTTTAATTCCATTTCAAAACTCATCCATATCAGCCTCCTGATTTATTTGCAATCTCACGAATCACTGGAAATTGGCCATCAATTTCATATTCGATGATAAAGGAATCCGGTCGCATTGAATTATTAGAATAGATCGGTTCAATACTAACAGAGACTTTCTTAGGCGGTACCTCTTTCAATGCATCGGCCCACTCAGTCTCCATTTCGTACCATACCCCACCCCTCCTATTAATCTGACTATTTTGAGGTACAAGATTATCTATATCTCCAGAACCATTAAATTGTGCTCCTATTAAATGTCCGCCATCATCCTCTGGCAATCTATCATTTCCTCCTACATTTGCTTGTGCATATTTATTTCTATCAGCTTTTTTCAAAACAAGTTCAGGAGCTTCTACACCAACAATCCTTCCAATTTTATCTGTTGTATATTTATACCTATCATTCGTTATATACTTTGTATTTGGAAGTAATTCTTTTTTGCCATTTTGTCCTCTTATTATATGCTTTCCAAAGTCAACTTCTCTAACTTCCTTAGTAGTATTACGCGCACCTTCCTTAACCGTTCCACCACCAACAACATCCCCAAGCTTCCTACTCTCCATGCCCAGAGTTTTAACCTTGTCTCCATTCGTCGTAACAACTTCTCTTACCACGACAGCAGGGATATCTGCCTTAGACAATTACTTGCCCGTTGCAGCAAGGGCTCGCTTAGCTGCGCCTGGGGTTTCTTTCATAAATTGGTGGTCTTTCGTGCCAACCTGTTTTCATGTTGTTCTGTGCTTTTGCAAGTAAAGAGGATTTCCTCTGATGATCCCGTGAGCCAATCAAACGAGGAATGCAGCGGCTGAGATTTCTCTTTGCACTCACCGCATTCATCTTTTCTGCTTTAACTAAAAAAAGCCCTAAAAGGGATACTACACCCCTTTAGAGCTTCTTACCACTACACTTGACATCATTTGATTTGTCTTTCTCTATAGTTCTGCTACTATTAATACTTGAAGTTTTTTATTTTCTTAAGCTTCATTAACTTCTACTCTAACCTTATTTTTAGTGCGTCTTCTAACATTGAATTAAAATCACCTTTAGCATTATGAGCTTTGTCATTGTCTTTAGTTTGTAGGTTTTGTAGTATCATAAGAATTCCTGCCACTTCAAATGTCATCTCGCCTATTTATCGTACTTCTCACAAAACATGATGGTACTACCTTTATGAGCTAAGAATTTCATATAATTATTTTTTGTTTCCCAAGTCATAAACTTCTAACAAAAAAGCACTTGTTGTCTATTTGACATGCAAGTGCTTGTTAGTAAGTAATATAAAAGTATATTAGCCTTCTGTTGATTACGCTAAGTATTCAGCTTCCCACATATTTTGTTTCTCGATAGAGCTGATTTCAGAAATGTCCTCATATCCATAGTTAATTTTCATTTTACCTGTGCTATCTAAAATAAATGTTAAATTCGTCCACTGGTCCTGCTCTTGTATCTTAAATTCTTCCCACAATTTCGTAAAACAAGTATATAGTTCATTTTCCAATTCATCATAGTCATCTTCGGTTATATTAAATAAATCTGTTATGTCAAGGCAATATACTGGTTTTTCTCTAGATTGAGTGTAATAGTAAAAAAACACCTTTTTATAACCTTCTCTAAATTCAGCATATAAGTAAATTCTTTCCCATTCTTCAGGTACTATATTTATTAGTGTATTTGCAATTTGCTGATATATTTGTTCCGTTACCTTAGTTTCCATCTCATTTACCTCCTGAATAATTAGTTAATCTATCTGAGTATTTTTTACCATCTATTGTATAGCTAATTTTAAACTCATTTGGTCTAGAAGAGTTCCCCACGTAAATTGGCTTCACTTTAACTATTACTTCTTTCCCTGCTTCTAAAGCCTTTTTCCAAGAAGTTTCCAAGGCTTTGTATTCTTTCCTATTAAGCGTAGCATTCATTGGTACTAAATTGTCAATTTCCCCTGAACCTCTGAAAATGTTAGCTATCAAATGACCCCCATCATCATTAGGTAACCTATCTTCTCTACCAACTGTCCTTTGTGCATAATTATTACG
This sequence comes from Metabacillus sp. 84, assembly GCF_050107715.1. Taxonomy (NCBI): domain Bacteria; kingdom Bacillati; phylum Bacillota; class Bacilli; order Caryophanales; family Bacillaceae; genus Metabacillus; species Metabacillus sp. 84. The sequence goes on from NZ_JBNILN010000001.1 coordinate 547,215, forward strand.
GTCTGCTTTTCCGAGTTGTAACGTCGCTTCTACATTTGATATTCTTCCTTCACTATCCGTTTTATAATGGTAACCTTCTTTAGTTTTATATTCTATATTTGGTTTCAATGCTTTCTTTCGATTAACCTTAGTATATTGCTCACCAAAGTTTATCTTGTTAGAAGCATTACCCGTACCCTTAGCACCCGTCCCACCACCAACAACATCCCCAAGCTTCCTACTCTCCATGCCCAGAGTTTTAACCTTGTCTCCATTCGTCGTAACAACTTCTCTTACCACGACAGCTGGGATATCTACCTTAGCCAGTTCCCTGCCCGTTGCTGCAAGAGCCCGCTTATCTGCGCCTGGGGTTTCTTTGATAAATTGGTGAGCTTTCGTGCCAACTTGTTTTCCGATTTGTTTCATGTTGTTCTGTGCTTTTGCGACGTAGTCTTTTGCGTACGCCGTACTATAAGGCGCCTTATCCGCTAATTTCCTCAGCCCGCCTTTATCAATAATGTGTGCCGCTCCCCCTGCAGCCCCCATGGTCAACCCGCCCCAGAGTGCGTTCATGCGTTGTTCTTCCGTCAGCTGGTTGCCGAACATGTCGGTGCCGGTGCCGAATTCCCAGGCGCTGTTGCCGGTGTAGAGGCCGTAGATGCCTTTTTCGGTTTTGCTGAGGATTTCCATGCCTTTGGTGGTTTTGTAGGCGTCCAGGGAGTGGGTGGCGGCGTTCATGGTTTTGGCGGTTTTGACGATGGCGGCTCCGCCTTTTATGGCGCGGCCGGCCCAGCCGACAACAGGGATGAAGCCGGCGGCTGCCATGGCGCCGGCGGCTACGCGCTCGGCCTCGGAGAGCTTGCGGCCGGTTACGGGATCGACCCCGGTTGTGGCGCGTACGGTATCGTTGTAGCTGCTGACTTCTCCGGCGAACACCTTCGTGCCTTCCCACGCCTTTTCGTACCACGGTTTGTTTTTCTCGGCTTCGATCCGGGCCTGCTCCTCGGCGATCCGGGCTTTTTCGGCGGCAATTTCTGCGCGGACCTCGTCCGCTTTTTTCTCCCGGTACTGGAAGGCGTTGATGTATTCATCCATTCGTTCCCGCGCATCATAAGCCAACCAAATATAGCAACAACCATCAAGTGGCTCATTAACCCGCATTTGATGGCTTTCTTATCCGGATCAGGTGGCTCATTACCTCTGCAATATTCAAGAGGATTCAAGTTAATGCTGAAGAGGTAATAAATTGGGCACAAACTCGTCAGTTCCAGTACCGTCAGTCAATAATTGGCTTGCACATAAGAGCCCTCACAAACAAATTTATTTTATAAAATGGAAAAAGAAGCACGAGAACCGTCCCGGTGCTTCTCCTAATGGAGTTCTTTTCCTCCCTTTGCTTAAATACTTTAAAAGCAGAATTTGCGTCCCCAGTTGTAGTATCTGAACATACAAAAACCCCGAATATAAGGCCTTTTTTCAAGGTGGCCATTATTCGGGGTACAGTTCATTGCCACTCAAGGTTTTTTATAATCTATAGATATAATCAATACTGTCTATCTATAAATCATCTCCACCTCCAGTTAATTTCCCTATCAGGATAAACTGCAGGTATGTATATACCCTTTCTCCTATTTTCATCATCCATAATATACCAATTGCTATCATCTAGCCATTCTTCGTTATAATTAGTTTCTTCAAAATCATTTTCCTCATCGACAATCGCTAGAAAAAAATCGTTGAATTTGTCTATATTTTTTGAAGGAGTAATCTCAGCATTAATCCACATACCATCAACATTAATATTGCGTATATCTCCTAAAAACTCGTTTAGAAAGTATAGTTTCAAAATTCTCACTCCTTAGACGAAACCTTAATATATTGGCTAGGAACTTCCCCTTTAATCAAATACTCATTATCCCTTTTAGTCCAGTTAATTGCTCTATTCTTCCAAAAATCAGAAGAAATAACATCTCTTTCAATTAACTTTTTAATTTGTTTTGGAGAAAGTATAACAACATCTTTTACCTTTCCAGACTGTATATCTTTCCTTAAGGCTGATATATCTAGTTCAATTGAATTTTCTCCATAATTTCCGATCACATTTTTATTATTTGTAAAACTAGTATAAGGGCTATTAGATTTAGCACCTTTTCTATAACCTCCAAGTATATGCTCTGTAACAGTCACTTGTCGCCCTTTATATAAACCATCCTTACTGGCTGGAACTAAATCACCTGAACTCGATATATGGGGTTTACCAATTCCATTTGGTCTAGTTGGAGAGTGAAGTAAACTATCACCCCTATATAAATTACTTTTGTTGGTTACAGAAGCATTATCTATACCCTTAGCACCCGTTCCACCACCAACAACATCCCCAAGCTTCCTACTCTCCATGCCCAGAGTTTTAACCTTGTCTCCATTCGTCGTAACAACTTCTCTTACCACGACAGCAGGGATATCTACCTTAGCCAATTCCCTGCCCGTTGCTGCAAGAGCCCGCTTAGCTGCCCCTGGGGTTTCTTTGATCAATTGGTGGGCTTTTGTGCCAACTTGTTTTCCGATTTGTATCATGTTGTTCTGTGCTTTTGCGACGTAGTCTTTTGCATAAGCCGTACTATAAGGCGCCTTATCCGCTAATTTCCTCAGCCCGCCTTTATCTATAAAGTGTGCCGCTCCCCCTGCAGCCCCCATGGTCAACCCGCCCCAGAGTGCGTTCATGCGTTGTTCTTCCGTCAGCTTGTTGCCGAACATGTCGGTTCCGGTGCCGAATTCCCAGGCGCTGTTGCCGGTGTAGAGGCCGTAGATGCCTTTTTCGGTTTTGCTGAGGATTTCCATGCCTTTGGTGGTTTTGTAGGCGTCCAGGGAGTGGGTGGCGGCGTTCATGGTTTTGGCGGTTTTGACGATGGCGGCTCCGCCTTTGATGGCTCGGCCTGCCCATCCGACAACAGGGATGAAGCCGGCGGCTGCCATGGCGCCGGCGGCTACGCGCTCGGCCTCGGAGAGCTTGCGGCCGGTTACGGGATCGACCCCGGTTGTGGCGCGTACGGTATCGTTGTAGCCGCTGACTTCTCCGGCAAATACCTTCGTGCCTTCCCATGCTTTTTCATACCATGGTTTGTTTTTCTCGGCTTCGATCCGGGCCTGCTCCTCGGCGATCCGGGCTTTTTCGGCGGCGATCTCTGCGCGGACCTCGTCCGCTTTTTTCTCCCGGTACTGGAAGGCGTTGATGTATTCGTCCATTCGTTCCCGCGCATCATGGACATCATGCTTTTTGTAGGCTTCCACGCTGAAGTTCATCGGCTGGGCCGTTCCGCCCTGAACCGTCGCTTCAATGATGGCGCCGTATCCGATTTGAATGGTCATCATGGCTTTGGTAACACCGTCTAAATAGGCCGGAGCCATCACTTGATCATCCAGCGTGTTGACCGCTTCCACCGTTTCCGCCCTCTTCTCATCCGCCTTCTTCATCTTCTCATCAAAGGTTTCGGTTGAAAAGGCGGTCAGGGGCACGAGGTCCTGGATGCCTTCTAAAATCTTGGCGATGTCTTCCTGCTGGGCCGCGACCAGATCTTTACTCTTCTTCGATCCGCTATCCAGCTGCTCCTCGAGACTAAAATAATATAAGCAAAAAAGCACTCGTTGTCTTTTGCAGACTAGCAAGTGCTTTGCGTCAAACCTCTTTTTGAATGGTAAATAGAACTCAGTATTTTAGGTTCGTTCTTATTAATAGTTCTCTACATCAACATAACTAACCTCAGTATGAATTTCATAGCCCTCTTCTTCACAGAATAGTTGAGCAATGCGCCCAGTGCTTTTATCCCCAATTGTAAATTCATTTGTTTGAGAAATTGTCAAGAGTTCCTCGATACTTTTTTCAAAACTAATTACTTTAACGTTAACCCAAATTGGTTCTAAGATGTTTGGAACTAAAATTAATAATTCTTGTTTATCTTTAAAGTAACCTAACGAATCCACTATCCATTTAAGATTATTACTTTGTGAATCCCCATACTCTTTATTTAATAGTGGAGTCGAGTCAATACTTCGAAATTTTTTTAACGTTTTTTCAAACTGACTTACCCAAACTGAACCATCCATTTCATATTCAAAAAATTCCAAGAATGAAAATTTGTTCATCTCATTCTTAGCGTTAAGAATAGCTATTTTTTTCTTTATGTTTTGAGATACCATAATACTTCCCCTTTAATTTTTGTAGTAGATGTGATGATCTCCATTATCTCCATAAATATTTGAATATCTTTCTTTCTTAAAATCATATGTCATTGGATCAGCACCTTCTTTTGGTTTCCCCGCATGCGTGTGTAGAATACCATCCTTGATATGCTCAACAATAACTCTCTTCCCTAATGGTGTATCAAACTCATAGTAACGGCCATGGTGGGTTTTATTCGAGTTATACTCATAGTTCTTAGATTCATATCCTTTTTTTGTAATGTTTTCTCCAACTACCCATTGTCTTACCGGTTGCTGCGATCGTGGAATGCCTGCTACATCTTTGGCTTTATTTAAAGCTTTTTTTCTGTTTGATACTAAGTTTACAGGGATCTTATCAACTGTACCTCTATTACTACTCCCCTTTGAAAAACCCCCAAGCTTCCGACTCTCCATGCCTAGAGTTTTGACGAATTCCCCAGTTGTAGTAACGACCTCTCTCTTGACTACCACTGGAACATCTACTTTTGCCAGTTCCCTGCCCGTTGCTGCGAGGGCCCGCTTAGCTGCGCCTGGGGTTTCTTTGATAAATTGGTGGGCTTTCGTGCCAACTTGTTTTCCGATTTGTTTCATGTTGTTCTGTGCTTTTGCGACGTAGTCTTTTACGTACGCCGTACTATAAGGCGCCTTATCCGCTAATTTTCTCAGCCCGCCTTTATCAATTATGTGTGCCGCTCCCCCTGCAGCCCCCATTGTCAACCCGCCCCAGAGTGCGTTCATGCGTTGTTCCTCCGTGAGCTGGTTGCCGAACATGTCGGTTCCGGTGCCGAATTCCCAGGCGCTGTTGCCGGTGTAGAGGCCGTAGATGCCTTTTTCGGTTTTGCTGAGGATTTCCATGCCTTTGGTGGTTTTGTAGGCGTCCAGGGAGTGGGTGGCGGCGTTCATGGTTTTGGCGGTTTTGACGATGGCGGCTCCGCCTTTGATGGCGCGGCCTGCCCATCCGACAACAGGGATGAAGCCGGCAGCTGCCATGGCGCCTGCGGCTACGCGCTCAGCCTCGGAGAGCTTGCGGCCGGTTACGGGATCGACCCCGGTTGTGGCGCGTACCGTATCGTTGTAGCCGCTGACTTCTCCGGCGAACACCTTTGTGCCTTCCCATGCTTTTTCGTACCATGGTTTGTTTTTCTCGGCTTCGATCCGGGCCTGCTCCTCGGCGATCCGGGCTTTTTCGGCGGCAATCTCTGCGCGGACCTCGTCCGCTTTTTTCTCCCGGTACTGGAAGGCGTTGATGTATTCATCCATTCTTTCCCGCGCATCATGGACGTCATGCTTTTTGTAGGCTTCCACGCTGAAGTTCATCGGCTGGGCCGTTCCGCCCTGAACCGTCGCTTCGATGATGGCGCCGTATCCTTTTTGAATGGTCATCATGGCTTTGGTAACACCGTCTAAATAGGCCGGAGTCATCACTTGATCATCCAGTGTGTTGACCGCTTCCACCGTTTCTGCCCTTTTCTCATCCGCCTTCTTCATCTTCTCATCAAAGGTCTCGGTTGAAAAGGCGGTCAGGGGCACGAGGTCCTGGATGCCTTCCAAAATTTTGGCGATGTCTTCCTGCTGGGCCGCGACCAGATCTTTACTCTTCTTCGATCCGCTCTCCAGCTGCTCCTCGAGAAATGGAACGGTCACCCTCGTTCCCTCTCCAATGGTGTAGTCGGACATATGTTTAGGAATGCTTTCCAGAAAACTTGTCAGGAATTCAATCAGGTTTTTCCAGTCGGAGACGAGCGCCATATGCGCCTGGAAAAAGCTTTTGATGTTGTCCGCGCCCTTCCCCTGGAATTCCCCATTGTCCGCGAGCATTCCCATTTTGCCCTTCAGCTCCGAAAGCTTTTCATCCAGATCGCTGTAGAGCTTCTTTCTTTCTTCCATGGCTGAAGTCAACTTGTCAGCATCATATATTTTTTCCATCCCTCACGCTGCCTTTCTCCCGTTACTTGCTCGTAATGGCTTCGTCCTGCTCCTTCAGGGACGTCACATTGGACTTCGTATCCGCAATGTTCTGACGGACCGCCTTCACATACAGCTCAAGCTGCTCATGGATCGCTTTCTCATTCTCAAACCAGGCATCCGTATACGAAAGCTTATTATCCCCCACAGCTGAATCCGAAGGGGCCGCAATCGCCACTGAATCTAGCGCCTTCTCGATCTCCTCCAGCTGGCTCATCACTTGAGCATGATCCAATTTAATTGTTTTCGACATCCTAAACAGCCTCCTGCCTCATTCTATGAAACCGTTACTCTAGCAAAAGTCAAAATCCCCTATAATCCACCTAAAATTTTATCATTATTTACCATATTTCCCTATTGGCAGAAAGTCACACTTCTGTTTTGAAAGATTGTGAAAATAGGAAGGTGTACCTGATATTTGGAAGGGGTGCGTGATGAAATGGACCCACATTGTGAAAGGTTAGAGGGATAGAGAGGGAAAAAAAACAAGCCCACTCAAGTAAGCAGGCTTGTTATCTTATTCACCTTTATAAGACACTGCAGTCCTCGAACTCTCCAGTTGTCCCGGCTTCGTTATGGTTACGTAAATCTTTCCAGCCATTTCCTCAAGCTGTTTAATGGAGTTGGATGCTGAAGTGCCTGGCGAAGCGATTTGTCCAAGCAGCGTTCCTTTGGAGGAGGCATTGTAGACTTTTACAATATCTCCTTATACAAGACCGGTGACAGACACCCGATCTGATTCCCCTATTGTATTGGTGACCTTCACCTGGGACGTTCTATCTGCATTATTCAGGGAGATTCAGGTTAATGCTGAGGAAAAAAAATGTATCGAGAAGGGAGCGCGAGAACCGTCCCCGTGCTTCCCGTACTTTCCTAACTGCTTAATGGAAACAACAGCGGAGGATCCATTGGAGGTCTTGGATCCAAGAAGTGACCCTTTGGAGCTTGCGGTATAGACTTTAACAACATCACCTTTGGCCAAGGCTGAAACTGTTACAGTACCAGCTTTCGTTCGATTGATGACGACTTTGATACGGGAAGCTTTCAGTGCATCCGAGACTTCTTCAGAGGTTCTTTCTGCACTATTTAGGGAAATTCAGGTTTATGCTAAGGAAGACAAAAAAAGCGGTCACAATTTCGTTAGTTAGAAGGTTGTAAACGCTAGAATAAAGTTAACAGTTTTTGCTTAATTAGATTTTACACTTTTGCTTTATTAACCTAATAATCTAGTAAAATAGTATGAGACGTTATTTTACTGGAGGATAGGATTTTGGAGGATAAGTTAGTGTTGTATGTAAAGATTCAGGAATTGCATAAACGGAAATTTAAAGTAGCACAAATTGCCATGGAGCTTAAGATCTCTAGGCCAACAGTTTATAAATATCTAGAAATGACATTTGAGGAAGCAAGGGCCTATTCAGTTCAGCCACATGGAAAAAAGAAAAAATTAGATGACTACAAAGACTGGATCCTCGCCTGGTTAGAAGAGTATCCTCATTTGAGTAGCGCACAATTTCATGATTGGCTGCTTAAGAGATATCCTGATTTGGCAGTCGTGGGAAGTACGGTACGATCTTATGTAAGAGAAATCAGGGAGATCTATCAGATTGAAAAGAAAGTGACTGTTCGTCAGTATGAAGCTGTTCCTGAACGGCCAATGGGTAAACAACTCCAGGTTGATTGGGGGGAAACCAAGCAGAAGACGAGTGACCACAAAGAGATTAAGCTTCACTTCATTGCGTTTGTGATGGCTCACTCCAGACAAAAATATATGGAATGGCAGACCCGTCCTTTCACGACAAGAGATGCCATCCGGTGCCATAAGCATGCCTTTCAATTTTATGGAGGACGCACGGAAGAGATGGTCTATGATCAGGATCACTTAATTGCGGTCAGTGAAAATGCAGGACAGCTACTTTTAACCGCTGAATTTCAAAGGTATGTGAGTGAACGCAAGTTTAAGGTTCATCTATGCAGAAGAGCTGACCCGGAATCAAAGGGCATGATTGAAAACGTGGTGAAGTACATAAAAAGCAATTTCGCGGACAGTCGAGTGTTCAGCGACATAGAGGACTGGAATCAGCGCGCTTTACAATGGCTCCAACGGACCGGGAACCATCAGGTTCATCAAACAACGAAAAAAAGACCAGCAGAAGTGTTTCTCCTCGAAAAGCAACACTTACAGCCAGTCTCTTCAATGCTTTCATATGAAAGCACCCATAACCAAAGTATAACAAGAAGTGTAAGTAAGGACAACACGATACGTTATAAGTCAAATCGTTATTCCGTCCCGCTTGGGACCTATCAAGCCCATCCTGAAAACCTTGTTTTCATTGAAGTTAAAGCTGGAGAATCCCAAACACTTATCATTCGAGAAGAAGTGGAAGGGGAAATTTTGGCGGAGCATGAGATTAGCTTAGAGAAAGGAAAGCTGATTCAAAATCGCAGTCATACACGTGATCGCTCTAAAGGAATCGAAGAATTAAAACAACGGTTCATCTCCTCTTTTACTGATCAGAGGCAAGCAGCCGTCTATCTAGATGAAATCAGTAAACGATACCCTAGGTATCGGCGGGATCAGTTCGCCATCATAAATGAGGTGATTCAAAAGTATCCAGCCAATATGGATGCGGTTATGACCAAGTGCATGGCTGAAAGACTGTTTAGTGCCAATAATTTCCGTGATATGGCCCATCACCATCATTCATCCAGTCATGAGCCGGTGGAGGAAATCAAGTCCCTACATACCCATTCAACTAGACATTTCAGTATTAAGGCCTCTGCCCGCTCCCTAAATACCTATACTTCTATTTTGGAAGGGCGCGCATGATGAATAAAACAGTGAATGAACTGCAGAATCAATTCCGTCAGTTACGTTTAGCAGAAACCGCGGAGGAGCTGCCACAGCATCTTCGCGAAGCTGAAAAAGCATCATGGACTTACCTGGAGTTTCTAGAGTCCATCACGCGTTATGAATTGGTTAAACGAGAAGCCAAAAGTCTACAGAAAAGAATGAAATGGGCTTGCTTCCCTTTTGTGAAATCATTAGATGAGTTCGAATTGGAAGGACAAAATGTTTTGACTGCCCGTCAGTTGAGCCAACTTAGAGAATTGAGCTGGCTGGAGCAGCAGTACAACTTAATCCTTCTAGGCCCACCAGGGATTGGGAAAACGTATATTGCCATTGGATTGGGGCTTGAAGCGGTTCAAAGAGGATTTCATGTTTACTTTGTCACAATGGGGGAACTTATCCAGCTCTTAAAGACAGAAGAATACCTGAACAAGTCAAAGGTACAGCTTAAGAGACTCAGAGGTGCGGACCTGGTCATTATTGATGATTTGATGTATATGGCGATGGATCAGAGAGAAGCGAACTTATTCTTTCATTTGATCAACCATTTATACGAAGGAAGTTCCATCGTTTTAACCTCAAATAAGAGTCCGGATGAATGGGGAAATTTAATTGGGGACCAAGGCATAACAACGGCCATTTTGGATCGATTACTTCATCGTGTAGAAGTCATTCATGGGAGAGAAGATGAAGAAAGTCATCGAATGAAAAATCGGAGAAGCATCTTTTCAGCAAAAGTGTAAAAAGGAAATGAGCAAAAAGTGTAAAAATCAACTTGACGTCTACAAAGGTAAGCCCGAATTATACAAAATAAAGCGCCCCTTTCAGCGCGAACGACAAATAGCCATAGATAATGATTGTTATATCAAATCTACGGCTATTTTATTTTTCCGCATGCTTCATGAATGTGCTTGGACCATGGCAGATAGCGGTGTAAAAGTTTTGGCTTTTGACGGAAGTCCAAATTAGGCAAATCGGTCAGTGATTTTATATTGACAAAAATCCAGCCCGTTCGCTTTTGCTGTTTCTGCGAGGCTTAGAAAGATGGCATTTGCTTGAGCGCCGCTTCGCTGACGGAGAACAGCCAGTTTTTACGGCCAATGACACTTGGGCGGATGGCATTTTCAGCTGGATTGTTATCGATCTCAATTCGGCCGTCATTCAAGAATTCTTTTAGCCCGTCGATTCGATTAAGTGCATAGTCAGCTGCTTTGGCGAGGGCACTTTTTCCATAGAGCGGAGAGTTTTCTACCCATGCCAAAAACCATCGCAGATCCCAATCAAACTGGAAACCCTGCCCCGCTTTACCTGTTTATTGTCTACATATCTTTCGTAACCTCAGCAGATTCTACACTGGACGCAATGGGAGGAATAAGTTCCAAGGGAATTACACCTGAAAGCCCAGAACCAGGTGTATTCATCAAGGTCTTTTGGGGTATCACCATTAGCTCGGTCGCTTGGGTGATATTCAGTTTTCCTAAAATCGATGGAATTAGAATGCTTTCTAATTTGGGCGGGGTGCCTGCTGTTTTCTTGGTCATTGGTATTTTCTTCGCTCTTATTAAAGTGGCTAAAGTTCCTAGGAAGTATGATTGGACGCGGAAAGAGCCGAGTGAAAAAATAAAGAGGGATAGAGTAGGATGATGCTGTTATATAAAAATTCTGGTTTAATAAGGATTTTTTTCACCAAAATTAAGGATTCGTTCAACTAAACCTCAGTTTTTTGTTGCCCACAAATCATCAAAAAGTAGTGTGCTAATGGGAGTCAATGCATTAAAACACGTGGAGAATATCAGAATGAATCGGAGGGATAAGCACAAGCAACAGAATTACAATACAAGAAAAGTATTAAGGATTATTAATGATCACGGAGTTGAAATGGAAATAGTGACAACCTCAATAAAAAGCCAATGGTATGCAACTGTTACCATATACCAAGAAGATCCGCCTTTCAAGATTATTTGGTTGAAAAATTAGATCATAAGAGTGGAAGAAACGCAGTCAAAAAAGCTCTAAAGGCACTTTATCAAAAAGCAAATTCTGATCAATTACCTTAATAGAAAAATTAAGTTTTGGCTCTACTAATATGAATTAACTTCTTATTAGTGCGATAGCGGAACAAAAAGCAGTCATTAATTATAAATCACGACTGCTTTACCTTATTGTTTTGCTAAAGTTCTTTTTTTGTGCCAATTCCAAGGCGTTAAAATAATGTCCTCCAGCGAGTATTCAGCCTTCCAACCCAATTCATTATAAATTTTGTCAGAAGTAGCTACTAACCGGTCGGGATCTCCTGCACGGCGTTCACTCAACAACGCATTCGCTTTTTTATTTGTTACCTTTTCACACATATCTATCACTTCTTTTACTGAATAACCAAGACCGTTTCCTAAGTTATAAGTAGCGGTATCTTTAGTTCCATCTAGAAGTGCTTCCAAGGCTAAAATGTGTGCATTTGCAAGGTCAATAACATGGATATAATCACGGATGCAAGTACCATCATTCGTATCGTAATCTGAACCGAAAACCGATATATTTTCTCGCTGTCCAAGCAAAAGCTGCAAGAATAGGGATCACATGCGTTTCGGGATCATGCTCTTCCCCAATTTCTCCATTTTTGTATGCTCCAGCAACATTAAAATATCGTAAAACAACATATTTTAATTTTTGTGCAACAGCTTAGTCAGATAAGATACGTTCAACCATAAGCTTTGATTGTCCATAAGGATTGATTGGGTTCATAACTGTTTCTTCTGCAATCATCTCTACCTTTGGTATACCATAAGTAGCTGCAGTAGACGAGAAAATAAACTTATTTATCCCAAATTCGAGCATAGTACTTAATAGAGTCAGTGTTGAGGAGACATTATTCATATAATACTTCATTGGGTTTATGACTGATTCTCCAACAAGGCAAAGTGCATGACTGCTTCAATAGAATATGTTGAGAAAAGAAACTTCAAGCCTCTGACATTTCCCAAATCACCTTCTACAAAAGTAGCTCTCTCGTCAATGGCCCAACGGTGAACGATCACTTCGTGTTTATATTCAAGAGTTCTTTGACTACATGACTGCCGATGTAGCCTGCTCCGCCGATTATTAAGATTGTATCTTTTCACTATTTCCACTTTGTAGTATTTTCGTTAAAATTATGTGATTCATTATTAGAATAATATAATATAATTTACCTTTACTAAGCCCTCTAATTATCAATCGGTATCTTTTACCTAACTTTCCAATAAAATATTTCTCAACATCTAATTGATAATATTTGTTTTTTTCCCAGTTAGGAAAATTTTTCTCCATATAATTAAACTGCAAGCGAATGTATTTTTTTAAAATAAAATAATTAGGAAACTCTTTTAAAACTATTTTAGGAAAAGTTCTTACAATTATATTTTTAATTAATACATATTCAATTTCATCACAAAATAATAAAAATAAATTGTTTTCTCTAGAAAAATCCAAAACATAATTGCACGCCTTAAATATATCTAAATAGCTTTTATTGGTTCTATTACTCATAGCAGAACCAACTCTTTCTCGCCTATAAAAGTATAGTGGTTCATTAATTTTCATATATTTTTTAATAACAAGAAGGTATGAGAATGTAAAAGATAGATCCTCACCAATTTTAACATCTTCAGGAAACCTTAAATTATACTTTTCGATTAATTCTCTCTTAAAGGTTTTACCGCAGGCATGATTTTCTGTATTGAAAAGCAATCTATCTATCTTTTCATCAACAATGATCTCTTTTTCATTAAAAGAATGTACTGTATTAAAAATTGCTATATCAGAATCAGTATCAATAGATTCAGTTAAAGCATTTACAAAGTTTTCACTAACCCAATCATCTCCATCTACAAATGTAACATACTTTCCAGAAGAGTTTTTAAGTCCATAATTTCTAGCGCTTGAAACCCCACTATTATTCTTGTGAAAAACTTTAATCAATTTGGGGTACTTTTGAGCAAAGTTATCTAAAATATGTTTCGACGAATCAGTACTTCCGTCATTAACACAGATAACTTCATAGCTAACGGAGGTTGGTTTTTGATTAATTAATGTTTCTAAACACTCATGTAGAAAGTCTTCAAGATTGAAAACCGGAATTATAATGCTCAAATCTAGTTTCATATAGCACACCTACATTATATTATTAATTTCTATGCTGAATTTCCTTATAAACTCATTAGTTTTTGGAACATATCGCTCTATCTCATCTTCTTTATCATTTGAATAGATTACATTATTTAGTATGCCATTTAAATTGTTAATGTCTTCTACACATATAACCTTCTCTTCTTGTTCCATAATTCTACAAAAATCTAGTTGGTGATTATCAACGTGCTCACCAAATTTAGCAAGACGCGGTACGGCAATCACTTTTTTCCCATATTTCCAAGGGAGGAACATACTGCCTGGACCCCCGTGAGTAATAATAATATCTGAGTCCATATAGAGCTGATTCATTCTTTCATAGGACAACATATCTTCATATAATGTGTTCTTTGGTTTATAGTTTGTATAACCTGTTTGAATAAACACATCCGTTTTATTAATATTATTAATTCCAACATAATCATCTACACTTTTTACTAATCTATCAAATTGCTGTTCATGTGTTCCTACAGTTACAAAAATCATACATATCCACCCTATACTATTGGCCCAAGAACTTGGGCTTTCTTATAGAATTCTTTTTGTGACTCCCATTGAACTATAAAGAGATCTGTCACACTATATACCATTTTTCCAGTTAAAGTAGGACTACTAATCCTATCATAAACCTCTATATATACTGTTTTACATTTTGAAAATTTCGCTAAATAGAAAAATGGAACAGCAACACCTGCACCAGTCGATACAATCACATCAGGTTTCTCTTTTAACAACACTTTAAACGCTAATAAAGTATTTTTAATGAGATTTAATATATTTCTGTTAGTTGGATGATAGCACCAATATTTTTTTTCATTTTTCAACGAAGATCTTGCATCTTCTTTATCAAAAGTGACCCAAATTCTCTCGTAATCTTTGTACCAATCTTCTAGCATAAGCAAGTGAGTCAGATGTCCACCACTTGAGGTTGCAAAGCATACTTTCATGTTTCACTTCTCCAATTTTCATTATTTAAATAGATTCCAGCCAGAGTAAAATAGAATATTAGCAGCCAATTGCTACCATCAATATCTTCTACAAATAACATTGCTGTCATCAAAAGATAAAATACACTAGTTACCTTAATTATCAAGGGTCTTTCAAAAGTAACGAAAAGTAACTTTAAATTGTTCCATAGTATCAAAAGGGTTCCAAGAATTAATCCCATTAAGCCAGCCTTATAGAAAAAACCAACAAAAGTTGAATGCGAGCCATAAGGTAGTTGATCATATGGAGAGGAATCTTTGACTCCCATACCAATTAACAGAGAATCATTTAAGACAATATTTATACTATCATTAAGTATTAATGATCTAGTTTCAGTACTTCCTTCTCTAGATCCTATAAGTTCTTTAATTTCACTTAAAATTAGATTTGTCATATTTGTATAGACAAGAATAATAATTACTATTGTAAGACCAATAAAAGATAATGCAAACACAAGAATTTTATTGTTCTTATTCATATAAATTACACATATTGAAATTAAAAAAGCTAGTATTAAGATTATATACCCACTTCGTGATAGTGTAGAGATGACTACACTAAAACTTAAAACTAAAAGGACTACTTTAAGAATTATATTTTTTAGATTAAAGCATACCTTTAGAAATATTGGATAGAACAAAAAATAGTACATAATTACTAAATTTGAATAATCAAAAAAACCGGTAAATCTCATTTTAATTGTGTTATCGAACCATGTAAGGTTAAATAAAGACTGGCCTAATATTGAAAAATTTGACATATTCAATACATGATACATAAACAAACATACAATATAAAAAAATATTAAAATAATATAATTTACAAATATAATTTTGTGTAAAATTTGGATATTTATCTTATTGTTCTTGTAAATCAGATAAAAGAGCAAAGCTACAATCCATAGAGATATATTGTTAAATGTAGCTAATACTCTTGAAGATTCGTGATTATTTACAAGTAAGTTATAAATAATTGAAAAAGAGTAAATTGTAATATAACTTAAAAATATTGACGTTAAAAAATCCATTTTAAAACTTTTTTTGTTTACAATAAAAATTAACGTGATACAAATTAGCAACAATTGAAGTGGTTTGGGCAGAAATATTAGTATCCAAAATAGTAAAAATATATACTCAAGTTTCGATGAGTGGTTTTTTTTTGTAATCAAAATACTATTTAACCCCTTGAAAATTTTTTTTCTAGATATAACAAATTTTTATTTTTTAATTCTTTATACTTATCGACATCTCGTGTTTTAATAGGTTTAGCCGGATTACCGCCTATGATTGAATACTTGGGAACATCCCTCGTAACTACTGAACCCATAGCAATTACAGCACCTTCTCCAATTGTAATTCCAGGAACAACATTTACATTGGCACCTATCCATACATTCTCTTCGATAATTACATCCCCTAAAATATTACTAGAGTCATATGGTAAAAAATCACCATTATAATCATGATTCGATGTCATTATAGTTATGTTTGGTCCTATAATGACGTTATTTTCTATTATTACTTTACCTTCTCCCCAAAATTTCGCATTTGGACCTATATAGGCATATCCTTTAAAATGGATGTGGTCGGGGTAAGCACAACTAAAACCGGAGCAAATTTCAACTTTTTTATTTAACCATTTCAATTTTAGTTTCTTGTAAATTTTTTTCATTTTCCCTCCAGATTTAATAAATTCGATATACTCTCCTTAAATATATTCACGCGAAAAATATAACAAAATCCCCCATATAATAATGTTGAGATTAATAATAAGACAAAAACTTTTAAAAATAGGTTCATATCAGTAATAAAGTAATCTAACCCCATAGAGATGGTGAGAGCAAATAGTCCACTTATAGATATTTTTAACACTTCAATTAAAGTATATTTCAAATTAAATGTTAATGTATATTTTTTATTAAACCTATGAGTGATCATTACTACAGAAGCAACACTTGCAATTATAGTTCCAAACACTATGCCTTTAATGCCCATAACTGCACATAACACAATACTAAAGAATATTTTAACTAAAGTAACTAATAGACTGTTTTTAAGCGGAGTTACTGTGTCATTATCTCCATAAAAATATCGGTAAATTAAATCTCTTACTGCAGAAAAAGGCAATGATAAAAAATACAGAACAGAAAGGAAATATACGGTATCTGTTGCATTACTATTAAATGATCCTCTCTCAAAAAAAATAGTTATTGCTTGTCTTCCTAATAATATATATACCAATACTATGTAAAGCATTATTAAAGTGCTTAATAAAACATTCTTTTGTAAGTTTGATTGTGATATGACCTTATCTTTTTTCATAAGCTTTGCCATTTGAGGATACATAAAAGCAATAAGATTAACTAACACAAGTGAATTAACCATTGCAACAATCTGATTACTATAGCTTAGAATTGAAACATTACCTTCTCCTAATCTACTCGCTAAAATTGTATCTATTAGAATTGAGATTTGAAAGAATGCAGTACTTATAAAAATTGGCAATATACTTTTAAACATTTTTCTGAATTCTTTATCATTAATTCTAAAGTTTGGAATATAGGTGTATATAGATTTTTTAATCATAAAACACTGAAATATAAAATCCATAATAAATCCTAGTGAAATAGCTGCAGTGAAGTAAAATATTGTTAGATTGTTTGAAAATACAATAATTATTATAGCAATAGTTACAGATGTAAGCTGAGAGAATTTTGGGAATATATATTTATTATTAACTTGATAAATCGCATTAGTAAAACCTGTTAATGCCCTAAAAAACCCACCTATTAATAAAATTATTAATAGATCTGAAGCAAGATTAATGTGATAAAGTTCTTGACCACCTATTAGGGAAACAATACTGTTTCTAAAAGTTAAAAGTGAGCCTAAACATATCAATAATATAATGATTAAAACAGTGATGAAGGTATTTACACTTCTATAATACCCCTTGACTAAACTAGGTATAATTATCGTAGTAATAGCTGCCGCAAAGAAACTAAAAATAAAGGTGGTAATATTGTAGGCAATGTTATAAGCGTCCATTTCACCGCTAATACCAAAGTGAGAAGCTGCAATAGCACTCTGCATTAACATTATGACCTGGATTAACAATGTTAATAGCATTGTAATTATAAATTGAAAACTTATATTATTTTGCATCACTATTTACCTAACAGCTTATCAACTTCCGAAAAATGGTTTTCGGATGAGGCGGATATTTCTGTAATGTCAATGAAATTATCACTAATGCTATTAATTATTCCACTTATCTCTAAGTTTTCTATATCTCTTAATTCAATGAACTTATTATCTAATTGAATATCCATAAGAGCGTTGAGTGTTTTTTCACTATATACTATTGGGAACACAGGTTGTTTGTAAACTTGTGATAGTATAAAGGAATGGAATCTTAGGGATATTATGTACTCAATACTGGAAAACTGTTCTAAGAAAACATCAATATTTCCAGAATAATTGACTACTTTAATATTTTTTTTGAAATCTTCTTTAAAAGAATTAACTATTTTTCCTATAGCGTTTAAATCTCCTTCTTTTTCACAAAAAGAGAAGAGAAATACTTCATTTTTATTTTCGATTAATTTTTCAATGAGTAGTATCATCTTGTTAATATAAGCTTGATCAAATTCTTTAAGCTCTTTTCTATTTTCTAAATCCATTATAGATATACCTACACTATTTTTCTTTTTCGGTATTTCCCTCTCGGATTTATATCCATAAATAATATCCGGAGCTAATCGGACTTTTTTATTTTTAGAGAATAATTTAAAACTTTTTTCATCTCTAAAGCATATGTCATTAATTAACTTGAAATATATATTGTAGGCAATTTTAAATAAATCACTATTAAAAGGACCAAAATTTGCTCCTATGATAAAAACTTTCTTACTTGCTAATTTCAAAGGAATTGTAAAGAAAAGTCTTTTAAGAAAAAGTCCGTACCATCTTCTAGTCTGTATGAAAATCGAACCACCTATATTAATCATGGCATCAAATTTATAAAACGTTTTTATAAATTCTCTTTTTGATATGAATTTAAGGTTATATTCATTAACCAAACTGCTATTCTTTCCAGCAACGGATTCCAACATATACCACTCTGCGTCAGGGTATCTGTCAAACAATACTTTTAAAAACAGATCATCTCCCAGATTTTCTTCAAAATAAGCGAAAACAAGTACTTTGTACTTCTTACTCATATAATTCTCCTCTATTTTAAAATATGATGTTTTTGAGGGGGGAGGTACCCTCCTCGAATATACTTAGAAAGCGTCCTTTGAACCTAATAAAACTTTAAATGTTTTAAACATAATCTTTAAATCCATTAATATATTACATTCTGCAATATATTTAAGATCTAGTTCTATCATCTCTTCAAATGATAAGTTACTTCTACCGCTAACTTGCCAAAGTCCAGTACATCCTGGAATTACATTTAATCTTTTCATGTGATACTCATGATAGTCAAGTACTTCACGTGGGAGCGGAGGTCTTGGGCCAACCAGTGACATATCACCTTTTAATACATTAAACAATTGAGGAAGTTCATCAATACTTGTTTTTCTAATAAATTTTCCAACCTTTGTAACCCTTGGATCATTTTTCATTTTAAACATTGCACCAGATACTTCATTGAAAACAAGAAGTTCTTTTAACTTATCTTCTGCATCACTAACCATTGATCGGAATTTATACATATTAAATTCTTGACCACTTTTACCTACTCTTTTCTGAGTAAAGAAAATCGGCCCTTTCGGATCTTCCAGCTTAATTATTAACGCTACAACAATAAATAAAAGACTTAAAAGTATTATTCCGAGAAGTGCTCCTGTTACGTCCATAAAGCGCTTTACCAGATTGTATGTAGTCGTTTTTTTTCCAAAATCAACGGTTGACTCCTGATGCGAAGATTGTGCCGTACTTCCCTTTGCCCATTCTGACATTTCCGCGCCACTTCCTTAATTTGATAGTTTTTGAGTTTCCTGTTCAACCAGTTCTTGCATGAGTTCAACCAAGTCTGTTTTAAGGTCTTCATGCTGCAGAGCAAACTCCAAAGTCGTTTTCACAAACCCCAGCACTTCCCCCACATCAAACCGCTCACCCTCAAACTGATATGCATACACATTTTGCAAATGATTTAACTGCTGGATCGCATCGGTTAGCTGAATTTCTCCGCCTGCTCCAATTTCGTGTTTGCCTAGCAGCTCAAAGATTTCCGGAGTAAATACGTAACGGCCCATGATGGCAAGGTTCGATGGGGCTGTTCCCGGTGCTGGTTTTTCTACAAAGTTGTTTACGGCGCATCGTTTTCCTTCTATTGTAAGCGGGTCGACGATTCCGTAGCGGTGTGTTTCGCTGTGCTCTACCTGCTGCACTCCGATGATGGAGGACTCGGTTTCTTCGTATTGATTAATCAATTGGCGAAGGCATGGGGTGTCGGATTGGACAATGTCATCTCCAAGCAGGACGGCGAATGGTTCATTGCCGATGAAGTTTCTTGCGCACCATACGGCATGGCCAAGTCCTTTTGGCTCTTTTTGGCGGATGTAGGTGATGTTGGCGAGCTCTGAAGAGTAGCGGACCTTGTCCAGAAGCTCCGTTTTCCCTTTTGAGCTAAGATTTTCCTCAAGCTCAGGAGCATAGTCGAAATGATCTTCGATCGCGCGCTTTCCTTTCCCTGTGACGATGATGATGTCTTCTATACCGGATGCTACGGCTTCTTCGACGATGTATTGGATGGTCGGTTTATCTACGATTGGAAGCATTTCCTTTGGCATCGCTTTTGTTGCCGGTAAAAACCGGGTTCCAAGTCCTGCCGCTGGAATGATGGCTTTTCTTACTTTTTTCAAAGTTAATCCCTCTTTCAAATTGTGTTTTTTCTCTTTATTTTTATGATTTAAATGGTTTGCTCCCCTTGACCATTGCTGATCCGGGCGAGCAAACAATTTAAATAAAGTTGGGCATTCAACCCACCCTCACACCGCACTACTGACGACAAGCGTCTAAGGTTTGCACCCACAGTGCGGCCGAGTGTCTCCGTTGATAGAGGTTAGGAGGCATCACCTTTTGATGATTGTTTAAAAGATTCCTAGAAACTTTTTCTTTTTGATCCGTTCCGGGTTTTGCTTGTACACGGTTTGATTACCGATGAGCAGCTCGGCGTTTTCCTTAAAATAGTAGGTTGCCTGCCGGCCGAATTCTTTGCTGATTTCGGAATAGGCGTCTGTCATATAAAATCCTCTTGAGCTGGTGTTATGGGCATCTGATGCGATGAAGTGCGCCTGCTGGGCTTCGATTAGGTCCAGTGACAGCTTTTTGATTTTTTTGCCGAAGCCGCCGGCGATGCTGCCTGCGGTGACTTGGGTTAAGGCACCTTTTTTGACAAGGTTGTAAAGAATATCCGGGTTTTGCATGATTTCGCTATTTCGTTCGGGATGGACGATGATTGGAGTGAGTCCGGCCATTTGGATGTCGAATAGTAGCTTTTCTGCGTATCTTGGTACATGACCTGTTGGCATTTCGATAAAGAGATAGTTCGAGTCGTTTAAGGCAAGGATCTCCTCTTTCTGCAGATCCTCCAGAATGTCACCGTAAATACGGGTTTCCTGGCCAGGAAGAATGGTGAGCGGAATGTTTGCTTCGGTCAGCGCTTTGTTCGCTGCTTCTGTTCTTACTAGGATGTCTGACTTTATATTGATATATTTCCCGTTTTGATGATGGGGGGTTGCGATGATCTGTGTGATCCCCTCGTTCACCGCTGCTTTTGCCATCTCAATGGTGTCTGTGAGCGTTTGCGCCCCATCATCAATCCCCGGGAGAATATGACTGTGAAGATCAATCAAGTAAATCCACCTCTTTTTCCCTACAACTTTTGAATTATTGGTTTCAAAAAAATAACACAAGGGTAATACTACCATGCCTGGAATTGTCGGGAAAGGGGTGGATTTTGTCGAATTATGACTTTTTTACCCCATAATAATAATAGTAGTGAGAATCTTCCTGTTTTTTGTTATTTAATACCGCTCCAAGAATTTTCGCATTGGCATTCTGAAGAAGCTCTTTTGCTTTTTGAGCTTTATCGGTTTCCGTTTTGCCGCTTCCCACTACGAGAACGACTCCGTCCGTTTGATTGGACAGCACCTGGGCATCGGTTACCGCAAGGACTGGCGGCGTATCAAAAATGATTAGATGATACATTTTACTCGCTTCCTCAAGCAGCGCTCTCATGTTGCGTGATGCGAGAAGCTCAGATGGGTTCGGCGGAATCGGACCGCTTGTCAGGACATCCAGGCTGTCGACAGATGTCGTTTGAATGGCATGGTCCAGCATGACCTGCTTTGTCAGCACGTTCGTTAAGCCTGTATGGTTTTCTGCGTTAAATGTATAGTGAACCGTCGGCTTCCTAAGGTCTCCATCGATCAGAAGAACCCGTTTTCCCTGCTGCGCAAATACTACAGCGAGGTTCGCGACCGTTGTTGATTTCCCTTCACCCGGTCCGGCGGAGGTCACAATCATCGAATTTAATTCGTTTTCCACATTGGAGAACTCAATGTTCGTCCGGATCGTCCGGTATTGCTCTGAAATCGGTGATTTCGGATCTGCCATGGATATAAGGCTGCGGTTCTGCAGCTGAAAAATTTGCTGACGGTCTTTACGAGCCATATGTTTCACCTCTGTAGCTTTTCACTTTGGCGTTTCGTTCCTGGGCTTGAGCTTGTTCATCCAGGTTGATTGTCGCGATTGCTCCAAGAACCGGCAGTCCAAGAAGCTTTTCGATATCCTGTTCGGTCTTGATGGTGTTATCCAAGTATTCAAGAAGGAATGCTGCTCCCACACCGGCCATTAAACCGACTACCATGGCGATCGCCATATTCAAAACCGGCTTCGGCTTAATTGGAGACGGATCCTCTCCCATTTCGGCAACCGATAGGATACTTACGTTATCGACATTCATAATCGTTTTTACTTCCTGCTGAAACACTTTTGCCGTTGCGTTGGCGATGGCTGCTGCCTGTGCAGGGTTTTCGTCCTCTACCGTTACGGTGAAGACTTGGGAATCTTTTTCGCTTGCGACAGAAATGGTTTCACTTAAGTTCACGTTATCCAGCTTTAGCTGTTCTTTTACTTTGTCGATGACAGCCGGGCTTTTAATGATGACGCTGTAGGTGTTGATGAGCTGTACATTCGTTTGAATCTGGTTGAATTGGTACATTTCCTGATCGTTTTTGGATTGGTTGACTAGGATCTGCGTGGACGACTGATAGATGGGGGTTAAGAAAAAGTAACTGATGATTCCGCTCGTTGCGGTGGCAAGAGCCGTGATGATGAATATGAGTGCTAGCCGCTTTTTCAGCGTCTGAAACAGCTCTTTTAAGCTGATGGTTTCTTCCATGATGACCTCCGATGTTCGTAAACTAGTAACAATACATGCTATTATAATTGGCAAATTTACATTTTTCCACAAGTTTCAGGAAAAAGATACAAATTATTTACAAAGGTACAAAAAATGAGTGAGCGTCTACCATTTTCCAAAACTGCTAAATTTGACAAGACTCCAATAAAAATCCGGCCAGCGAACTGACCGGTTCTGCTTTACAGATTATGGGACAGCAGGGTGATCGCGGCCCCTGCGAGAATCGTAACGACAGGAATCGCAATGACGATCATTTGATTTTTGCGCTTTTTCTTCTGCTCTGCTTCTTCTGGTGTCAGCCACATATTGGACATATCTTCTCTCTCCTTAATCAAAGGTTTCTAGCATCCACTTGATTTATCGGAAAGATTCGACAAGTTCTTGTAGGTCTATTTTACTATATACACGCAATTCCCGCAATGTTTACCTGTTGCGTGATTTGCAGGCTGGTTAAAAAAAGAACGAGTTGCTGAGGCTGTCTTCAATGGCTTCGAGAACGCCTTTGCCCACCACATACATCACGATCGTGAAAATGATATTCAGGATGAGGCCGGCGTAAAATAGATCGAGCCCGCCATTTGAACGGCTTTTAAAGTTTGTCAGTGTGTAGTTAAGTGCCAGGAAAAATCCTGCGAGGCCGAGGCCGGCGAAAATTCCTGCCAGGGAATCCGCCTGGATGAACGTGCTGAACAGTGCAGCTGCGAACAGGGCTACAGGGACGATCAAATACGTTCCGAATACAGCGGACGACTCAGAAAAACGGGTGTTCACTCTTGCCATTTTCAGGCATGCAAAGACAGCTCCTGCCATGACGGCTACAATGAGGAAAAGAGTAATGGCCGGCATGAGCACAACGGTCTCAAATGGAACCCGGATAAACGACTGGCGGTTTGCGATGATAAAGGCGATAAGGGGAAGGATTAATGCATACAGGGCCATTGTAATCACCGCATTCGTGAAATCACGCTGCGTTGCATTCTCTGCTGCTTTTACCGGGGATTTTAGGGCTCTGGCGAAATAAGAAAAATAAAGGCCGCTTAGTTCTTTTCCTTTTTGGACATAGGCATTCGGGGCTGCCGGCTGTACCGCGGCTGCATTTCCGCCCATTAGAGCGGCTCCGCATGATCCGCAGAAGCTGCCGTCCTGCTGCTGGGTGCTGCATACTGAACAAGTCAATGGATATCTCTCCTTTTATTTAGGTCAAAGGAATTATACCAAAAGACTCATGTTCTAGGGTAGCTTTTTTGTAAAATTTATGTAAAGACAGAAAAAGAGTCCGGGGCGGGTGTCCGGACTCTTTTTTATCATGTATGGCGATCCTGATCTAGGATGCGTAGACTTTTTTCATTTGCAAGATGATTTCCTCTAGCATTTCTTTCGTCGATACGTTTCTTTGCTCGCCAGTGCGGTAGGCGTGCATAAGGATTTGCAGAAACTCTTCTTGCTTCATCTGCTTCATGTCCATTGTTCGTCGTTCCCTCTCATTTTACAGTTTTATACAATCTGGCATGAAAAACATTATAAAGCCGGATTGCTGGATTGGCAACAAGAATTTATTTTCTTCGAGTTGTTCTGACAATTAAGTCCCCGCTTTTTCCTTTTTCGAAACCTTTTAACGAAACATTTTTCTACGTTATAATATAGGAATGGATACTTTCTTTGGAAGTGCCTATTGTGCTAGGACTTTTAAAGATTTCGATAAGCGGGCGTGCCATTTGTCCCTTCCGCCCGAAAGGAGAGATTTCTTTTGCTGATGCGAGACCTTGATAAGGAGCGCGTTCTGCTGACGGCTGAACGGCTGCGGACGATATTAAATCCGGCTGATGAGGAAGACCGGAATCTTGTGAAAAAAGGGCTGATTTTATACCGCCAGGGAAGTGTCTATAATGTAAATGTTTCCGCCGAGCGGATTTCTGCGAAGGTGCAGGATGTCGCTCCTGTGTCGGTTACGCTTGATTTGGATTTTGTGCAGGCCAGCAGCTGTTCCTGTCCTGCGGACGGGTTTTGCCGTCATTTAATGGCTGCTTTTTTGTATGTATATGCGAGCGCGGATCGCATCGGAACGTTTGTGGACGCGTGGAAAGAGGATACAGCCGCCCAAATGATGCTGAATATGAAAAAGGCGAGTGACCTGTTAAAAGCCCAGTTCCGGCTCAAGGATGACTCGATTGAAAACTGGTATCAGTTTTTTGAGATGGAATATGACAAGCTGCCCGTCAAGACGATGCAGAGCCTGTATCATCAGTATTTTTACAAGCTGAAGCAGCGCGCCCCGAAGAAAATGGAGCTAAAGCGGCTCTTTACCATTCATTTAGGTCTGATCACGATTGAAAAGATGCTCGAGAGCTACAAGCGGACGAGGGCAAAGGATGCTTCGCTTCAGCATATGGCGCAGGTGTACCTCAATCATATGGAGCATGCGATTGAGCTTGAGCTTGATGAGATGTCCCGCTATGCAACGCCGTTCGCGCTCGATCCGCTGCTTGAGGAAAGCATGGACTATTTCCGCCGGCTGCTCGATGTGCCGGAGGTATTTTATCCGTCAGCGCTTCCCATTTATAAAATGCTTTGGGAGGAGCTTCTGAACCGGCCAAAATGGCTCGAGAAGGAGTATGAAAAGCTGACGTCCCATTACAGGGACGGCGGGATTGAATCCCGATATCTATACGGCATGCTCCAGATTCTCTTTCTTCTAAAGCGGGATGAGGAGCTGATCGGCATTCTCCGGGACGGGGGGAGCCTCCTTTTCCCCGGCTCTCTCAACTGGGTTCATGAGCTTGCCCAAACCGAGAACTGGCGCCGGCTCGAGAAGTGGATGCCTTATTTAATTGAAAACATCCCGGGCTACGTACAGTCGGACTTATCCAAGGTGGAGCTGAGACGGGGAGCTGAGCTTCTGCTTGCCGCTGTCGGGTCCTACGCAGATGAAAAACAGGCAGATGAGCTGTATGAGCAGGCCTGCCGGGACTTGCTGCCGCTCAGCTTTAATGAATATGAACACCTCCTCTCCATGGATGAACGCTACTACGAATGGGCAGAGCTGAATATGCTGCTGGGGTACCCGGTTTATGAGGTCGAGGGGTATTACCTGGATGAAGCGGAGAAAAATGAACCGGAAGCGGTGCTTGCCCTTTACAAGCAGACGATTTCCCTCGAGATGGAGATCCGCAACCGGGAGAGCTACAAGCGGGCAGTCCGTTTGCTGAAAAAAGTGAAGCGCCTCTATAAAAAGCTGAAGAATGAAGAGGAATGGGAAGACTATTTGGATATGCTCCAGGAACGGTACAAACGGCTGCGGGCCTTCCGGGAAGAACTCGTGAAAGGGAAGCTGATTGATGGATAGGTCTTTGCGATACGAACTTCATATAGAACAGACAGAAGACTGGCATTTTACCGTTTGGGCCACTAAGGGGGACGAGGTGCCGGTGAGCCTCCATGAGATGCGGCGGGTTTTTTTCACCTGGCATGAATCCTCTCATCATGGGACGAATCTCGAGGATATTACGTTTATCGGCACTCCTGCCTTTCTGCTGTCGCCGTGGATGACGGCCGAGCTGATCGGACATGATTCGTTCAATTCGATGGCCGGGATTACGGTTCACGATCAGGGCTTGCAGCCAGCGGCGAAGCGCATTTATGAGCTTGTCGCAGACGGCGCGTACATGCCGGATTATGAGGCATGGAAAAAAGGAATCAGCGGGTGGAAGCCGGCTGGTGCTGATCTGGAAGGGTTTGCGGCGGAGTGGTTTTCCGCGGCGGTGACCGATTTGATTTCCATGAAAAAGAGTCTGCGCACAGCGTGGGGAGAGATTACCGATGCCCATCCGGTGCTTACGAATTTTACGGGTTATTTTTTGGATGAAAAGGATTGGCTTGAGCGGATCGGCTGGTATGTGGACGAGAAGCCGTTTACGATCGGGCTGCGCCTGAACGAGCCGGAGTATGATGGCGGCGAGTGGCGCCTTGAGGTGCTGCTCCGG
Source organism: Metabacillus sp. 84 (assembly GCF_050107715.1). NCBI lineage: Bacteria > Bacillati > Bacillota > Bacilli > Caryophanales > Bacillaceae > Metabacillus > Metabacillus sp. 84. Next base: position 573,795 of record NZ_JBNILN010000001.1, read on the forward strand.
AGCAAGAAGCGGCTGGATGATTTGCATGTGTATGAAGGTCCCAACAGCCTCCCGCACGGCTGGAAAGGCTTTGCCGATGACGTCGAACGGGAGCTGGACCGGTTTCAGCAGGCTGTTCCGTTTTTAAGCTTTACCGGCGGAGTGACGCTCGTAACCGAGGACGAGGCGTGGATGTTTTTGACGGAGTCGAGCGAAACGCTCGTGAATATGGGGATTGAGATTCTGCTGCCATCGTGGTGGCAGGTTGTGAAGGAATCGCAGATGATGGTGAAGGCGAAGCTCTCCTCCACCCCGCGCGGACAGTCCTTTGTCGGGATGAATACGCTCGTTGATTTTAACTGGCGGTTCGCGACGAACGGAGTGGAGATGTCGGAGGAGGATTTTAACCGGCTCGTGAATGACCAGCGCAAGCTCGTGCAGATCCGCGGCCAGTGGATCAAGCTGGACCCGGCGTTTATTCAGCAGGTGAAGACGCTCTTGAAAAAGGCGGAAAAGGAAGGGCTGCACGTCTCCGATGTGCTTCACCAGGAGCTTTCCGGCGAACGGGATGACGAGACCGGTGAGGCCGGCGGCGCGTTTGAGAACATTGAGATCGAGCTCAGCAAGCAGATGCGCGGCATCATGAAGAGGCTGACGACGATGAGCAGCGAGAAGACGTATGACGTTCCTGGCGATTTCCTGGGAAATTTGCGGCCTTATCAGCAGCAGGGCGTGGATTGGCTGCTGGGCTTGCGTGAGAACCGGTTCGGGGCGTGCCTCGCCGACGACATGGGACTCGGAAAAACGATTCAGATGATCGCCTACTTTACGTATGTAAAGGCAGTCGAAAAGCCGGATACGCCGGCCCTGATTATCGCCCCGACGTCCGTTCTCGGCAACTGGCAAAAAGAGATTGAGAAGTTTGCGCCTCACTTGAAGGTGAGGCTGCACTATGGTCCGATGAGGTCGCGCGGCGAGCTGTTTGGCGCGAGTGTGCTCGGCCAGGATATTGTGCTGACGTCGTACGGGCTTGCCCACTCCGATCTCGAGGACTTGGAACAGGTGACGTGGAGCTCGGTATGCATCGATGAAGCGCAGAACATCAAAAATGCCCACACGAAGCAATCGCGGGCGATCCGGAAGCTGAAGGGTGAGCAGCATATCGCCCTGACCGGAACGCCGATGGAAAACCGCCTGACCGAGCTCTGGTCCATTTTTGATTTTATTAACCGCGGGTACCTCGGCAGCCTGCACTCGTTTCATAAGAAATTCGTACTGCCGATTGAGAAGGACCGCGAGACCGGGCTCGTCGAGCAGCTGCGGAAATACATCCGCCCCTTCCTGCTGAGACGGACAAAGCGCGATGAGCAGGTCGCACTGAACCTGCCAGAAAAGCTCGAGCAGAAGGAATACATCCCGCTCACCGTCGAGCAGGCGTCGATGTATGAGCAGGTCGTGAAGGATACATTTGAACAGGTCGCCCAGGTCGCCGGGATGCAGCGCAAGGCGCTGATCCTGAAGATGCTCGGCAAGCTGAAGCAAATTTGCGATCACCCGGCGCTCTACTTGAAGGAGCTGTCCCCGAGCAAGGTGGTGGAACGGTCCAATAAGATGGAAAAACTGATCGAGCTCGTGTCCGCGATCCGGGAGCAGGACGAAAGCTGCCTGATTTTCACCCAGTATATCGGAATGGGCGAAATGATGAAAAAGCTGCTCGAGCGCTCATTCGGCGATGGCGTCCTGTTCCTAAACGGCAGCGTCGCCAAAACCGAACGCGATCGGATGGTCGAACGCTTCCAAAGCCGCGATATTCCGTTCCTGATCCTGTCGCTTAAAGCGGGCGGAACCGGACTGAACCTGACCGCCGCCAACCACGTCATCCACTTCGACCGCTGGTGGAACCCAGCCGTCGAAAACCAGGCAACCGACAGAGCCTACCGCATCGGCCAAGAACGGTTCGTCCACGTGCACAAGCTCATCACAACCGGCACGATCGAAGAGAAAATCGACGGCATGCTGGATAAGAAGCAATCGCTGAATGACGAGATCCTGGCGAGCGAGAACTGGATTACGGAGCTGAGTACGGATGAGCTGGAGGAATTGTTTAGTTTGACGGTGTAGGTGTGGGGTAACCTTGGGGTCTGGCCCGACTTGCTTTAACGTGTGTGGGGACGGAGGCATTGGTGGCTGAACCCTTGCGCAGCAAGAGGTTTCAGGGGGTGGTGCCGGAGCTTTAGTTCGGTAGTGAAGTGCGGGACAGGCACCGTGCCTGTCCCCACTTGCTTTAACGCATGCGGGTACGGAGACTAAAGAACTGTATCCTTTGTGCAGCAAGTCTTTGCAGAGATGGTGCCAGAGCTTTAGTTCGGTAGCGAAGTGCGGGTCTGGCACTAGCAAAATTTACTCCTAGGTACGAAAACCAAAATAGGCAGCCATGCGGCTGCCTATTTTCTATAACCACATTATGTTAGCAAACAAATTTCGAGCGGGTTTTCGGCTCGTTCGGGGCGGCGGCTTGCCGCAAATGGGACAGGAACCTGCGGGGTGTAGGCGTTAGCCGTACAGCCCGCGGTTATCGGCCCATTTAGTCCCGAAGCGACGCGTACGGCCTGACAGAAAGGCGGGTTTCCTTTCTGATCAGTCCGTAGCGCTGCCGCCCTGCAAAGGCCTTTTTAATTCGACAAAGCGCTGATAGTTTTTCTCAAACGGCTTCGGAAAAAGGGCGAGGTGTTTTTCTTTCGTGAGATATGGATTTGGATGGTTGCGGATGTAGCTCTCGTAGCTGCTCCAGAGGTATTCAGCCGGATTGTAGACGAGGCTTGCTTTTACGGGATTCATGTGGATGTAGCGGCTTGTTTCTTTGAATTGATAATCGTCTGCAATTTCAGCAGCATCGAATCTTCCCTGAAAGAGGTGGCCTTCGTATTTGTGACGGTGGTTCACAAATACGGCGTAGCGGGAATGAAGGACCCGGATAATGGTGCCAAGCGGGTCGCGTCCGGTTTCCAGAAGGAGATGAATGTGGTTGGACATGAGGCAGTAGGCATGAAGTTTGAATGGGTAGGCTGTTCGGACTTCACCGATCAGTTCTAAGTATTTTTCACGGTCCTTTTTGTAGTGAAAGATTTCCATTCTACGGTTTCCTCTGGCTGTGACGTGGTAGAAAGTGTGGGGCTTCCAGTTTCTCGGTTTGCGCGGCATTGGTTAGAACTCCTTTCTATGGTTGGGTTTAGAATAGCTTTGGGGACAGAGATGGTCAAATGAGGATTTTTCGGTTTTGGGGCGGAGAAAGGTAGTTTTACTAGTCTTGTGGTGGGGTGGGGTTGGGTTGGTGCCTTGGTGCCTGGCCCCACTTGCTTTAACGCATGTGGGGTCAGAGGCTTGGGCGGTGAAAGCCTTGTGTGGTGCGCATTTGGAGAGGTTGTGCCGGAGCTTTAGTTCGGTAGTGGAGTGCGGGTCTGGACCGGTGCCTGGCCCCACTTGCTTTAACGCATGCGGGGTCAGAGGCTTGGGCGATGAAAGCCTTGTACAGCAAGCGATTGGAGAGGTGGTGCCGGAGCTTTAGTTCGGTAGTGGAGTGCGGGTCTGGAACGGTGCTGCCAGATCCTGCAAATGGGGATTTTTCGCAAAGAAAGTTAGTTTTACTAGTTTTGTGGTGGGGTTGGTGCCTGGCCATACTTGCTATAACACATGTGGGGCCAGAGACTTGGGCGGTGAAAGCCTTGTGTGGCGCGCAATTGGAGAGGTGGTGCCGGAGCTTTAGTTCGGTAGTGGAGTGCGGGTCTGGAACGGTGCCTGGCCCCACTTGCTTTAACGCATGCGGGGTCAGAGGCTTGGGCGGTAAAAGCCTTGTGCAGCAAGCGATCGGAGAGGTGGTGCCGGAGCTTTAGTTCGGTAGTGGAGTGCGGGTCTGGCACGGTGCCGCCGGAGCCTTTCCTCGCCGGACTCCGCCTCTGACGTCACCGCAAAAACCAAAAAAACAAAGCCCCCACACTCCAGGCTTTGTTCATTCGTTACAGTTCTTCTTTTTTCCCTGCTGTCATTCTCGGGATGATCAGGACGAGGATCAGCAGGAGGCCGATGCCGATGATGATCATGTAGAGGATGGTGAGTGATGAGGTGGCTTGCTCGGCTTCCTGCAGCTCTTCTTCGGTGGCCGGTGTGGCGGCGGTTTGGAATAGCTGGTCGCTGTTTAGGAAGAGTTCGAGCTGTTTGGCTTTGGCGCCGGTTGTGTCGTTTTCGATGCTGTAGGCGGTGAAGAGTTCGTTTCTGATTTCTTTGAATGGGTCTGGGTCGGGCATGGTGAAGACCAGGTCTTTTTGGGCTTCGGGTATGGCTTGGCGTTTGTTGTAGAGTGATTCGTCTTTGAAGTAGTCGGTTTTTGGTTTGATGGTTTCTTTTTGATAGATGTTGGGTTCCAGGTCTTCGATGTCGATGGTGTCGGTTTCTTCTGCTGATGCCTGTGCCGCTGGAATTAGGAAGAAAAGGGCCGCTGTGAGCAGTGCGGCCATTTTCCAGTTGTTTCTGGGTTTTGCTTTTCCGATGGGTTTTGTACCCTGGATTGATTTTGTGCTTTCGATGGTTTCCCTGGTTTTAATGGTGCCGACCGTTTCCATGTAACCCATGGTTTTCGTGGTTCCGGTCGTTTCCATGGAACCTATGGTTTTCATGGTTCCGGTGATTTCCATGGACCCCATGGTTTTCGTGTTTCCGGTGGTTTTCATGTGCCCGTTCCCTCCTGGGTCATGGCGTTGTTGGTTAGGCTTCTTGTGCTTCCTTGGCTTCGCGGTTGTCGATGATCGTTTTGATGATGATCGGCACGATGGTCAGGATGACAAGGATTCCTCCGAGGACGAGTGCGGCTTCCGTGAATAGGTTGCTTGCATCTTCCTGGATGGAGATGTAGACGGCTGACATTGGGTCGCTGAATGTAAAGTTTGGCACGGTCAGGGACAGGAGCGGGCTGACAAACAGGGCGATGATGGCGATGTTTGCGAGCATGCCGGCTGTGTTCCCGAGCATGTAGGCGACCCGGATGATGCTTGATGCTGTGAGCAGGAGCAGAATGGTGAAGATGGACCATTGGATGGCTCTGTCTTCAGGCAATGAGTAGATGTCTGCTCCGAATAGGCTGATGATGAGTCCTGCGATGATGTTGAGCAGGATGAAGAGCGGTGCGCTCAGCCAGATTGGTGCTGCTTTGAAATAGGTGCTGAAGAATCCGATCAGCAGGCTTGTGAGCATGACGATGACCAGGATGACGACCGGTGGTACGGATTTGGCTTGTTCGATTGGTTCGTCGCCTGAGATTTGGATTGGGCTTGCGAGATGCTCGTAGACGTAGCCGTTGTCCTGGCCGTCGACGTCGGTGTTGCTGAGGACGTCGAAGATTTGGTCGCGGGATTGTTCGGTTGCTTCTACGTTGGCTGCCCATTTGGCGTTGAGTTCGTCGGATTCTTCCTGGACTTCGTCTACTTTTTCGAATAGCTCGTCGGTGTAGGTGACGATACCGGATTGCCGTTCGCCGAGGCTTCCGAGCAGGCTGTTCATTTGGCCGATTTGGGTTGCGACGCTTTGGCTTCCGCTCACCAGGCCGCTTTCGCTTGCTGCCGGCTGTTCGGGTGCTGGTACCGGGCTGTTTTGGCCGAGTACGGGTTCACCGCCTGGTGACTGGATTTGGGCGAGCAGGTCGGTTGATGTCGTCTGGATGGCTGCAATTTCTTCCATCATGGCGGCTTCGGCGTCTGTTGTGGCCAGGTTGTATTCTTCTACATAGCCTCTGAGCGATTCTTCGAGACGGGACAGTTCAAGCTGGACGGATGGGAGAAGGGTTTTGATGTCTTCTGCCGGTTTGGTTACGGACTCTTCGGGTTTCAGGAGGTCCGTTGTCTGGGTGTCCAGGTTTTCGTTGCCCATGACGGTGTCGATGGCGGACTGGTCATTGCTGTAAAGCTTTTTCAAGGTTTCGTCGTATGCGTCAAGCTTTGCATAGTATTGCAGCAGGGCTGTGGTGTCCTGGTTCGTGATCGGGTTTTCAAAGAGTTCTTCCAGCGCTGTTCTGCGTTCCTCTGACAGGTTGGAGGATTCCAGAATGGCGCGCTCTTTTGCTTCGATGGACTGGACGGCTCCATCCATGCTGCCGCGGACGGCTGCGAGCTGCTCGGACAGCATTTCATAGCCTTCTAGGAGCTGGCCGTAGGCTTCTTTCCATTTGCTGTTGTTTTCGCTGACCTGTTCAAACCTTTTTTCGAAATCCGCCAGCTGTTTGGCGAGGGTTTCATATTCTTTTGTCAGCTTGGCGATCTGTTCGAGCAGGCCGTCGCTGTTCTTTTCAGAGAGCTGCTGTTCGATTTGCTTTGCTTTTTCAGCAATTCCGCCGAGTCCTTCCGCTACGGAAACGGCTTCCTGCGGTTTAGGATCCGGAATGGCGTTCAGTGTTTCCTGAAGGGCTTTTGCTTCGTTTTCGATTTCGGTCAGTGCTTTTCTTTGTTCCCCGAAATCACCGCCGCCTTCTTCGTCTTTTACCTGTTCAAATTCTTCAAACAGGGAGAATGCTGCAATCGACATATTGACAGGGGCTGGATCCGCTCCGGGAATTTCCGGGAGTTCTGGAATTCCTTCGTTCCCTGGTGTTCCGGAGTCATCCGGGTTGCCCGGCTGGTCTGGATTACCTGGCCCGTCCGGATTCGGGCTGCCCGGCTCGTCTGGATTACCTGGCTCGTCCGGGTTCGGGTTATCCGGGTTTGGGTTGCCTGGGTTATCAGGGTTGCCTGGGTTATCAGGGTTGCCCGGTTCATCCGGATTGCCTGGGTCGTCCGGGTCGGGGTTGCCTGGGTTATCCGGGTCTCCCGGTTCGTCTGGTTCGCCTGGTTCGTCAGGTGTGTCCGGCAGATCTGGGGTTTCCGGTTCTTCGGTTTCTTTTTCAAGCTCGGCTCTCAGCGGCTGCATGTCCTGCTGGAGCTGGGTGAGGCTGTTTTGGTTGACGGCTTTCTGGTAGAGCTCCATGTACTGGGTGTAGACGGTTTGCAGTTCGGTTTCCTGGTTTCGGGATTGCTCCTGGAGGCTGCGCTCGAGCTCGCTGATGCTTGTGTTTCCGGCATTGAGCGATTCGTTGGCTGCGAACAGTTCGTCATAGTAGGCGTTTGTCTGGGCTGCGAACATGCCGGCGGAGCCGGTGTTTGTTTCAGTGTAGCTCAGCATGGTGTTTTGCAGGTCGGACAGCGATTGCTGCTGGACCTCGTTCATGAGGGAAATTTGGTTTTCCCGGTATTCACGGTAGTCGTTGACGTAGCCTAAGAATCCTTCGAGGCTTTGGGCCAGTTCTTCTGCGCTTTGCTCGCGGTCAGGAGCTTCTTTGGAGGCGTCGGCCATTGTTCCCTGAAGCTGCTGGAGCATTTCCTGCTGGTTCTGGATCTCCTCTGCCAGTCCTTTGGAGCTTGGCTTGTAGAAGGCGACCATTGTTGCCTGGAAGTTTTCTTCTTTTTCAAGGATATCGTCGAATTTTTCTTTTACATCGTCCATTTCCTGGGCAATGGAATCCCAGTAGATGATAGACATGGTTTTGCTTGCGCGGTCAGATGCTTCCTTGATTTCACCGAGGACCTTTTCTTTGTCGACGGCTGTGAGCTGGTCTTTTACCTTGAAATTGAATTCCGCTTTTTCGGGTGCTTCGCTTTCGTAGGTCATAATGTTTTCTGTAAAGTCGCTCGGGATGTAGACAACCGCATCGTAGGAGTCGTTTTTCAGGCCGTTTTCGGCTTCACTGCGGGTCGTATCGATCCATTCGTAGCTGGAGTCTTTTTTGAAGACCGGGAATACTTCCTTTCCGAGGTCCCCCTCGCTGCCGTTTTCTTCATTGACGACAGCGATGGCTTTGGCTGATTTGTTCCGGATCTCCATCGGATTTTCTCCGATTGTCTGGAAAAACAGGGCAGGGACGGTAAGAATGAGAATGACAGCCATGATCATTTTCATCATACGTTTTGTTTGTTCCGTCATGAATAGATCTTCCTTTCAATTGCGCTTAGAGGAATTTGTATTTTGGTCACTTTTCCGTTGTCTGCATAGTAGCCGAAGCCTGCGCTGATTTCTTGTTCTTTGCGGTCATACGGCAGCTGCACGAGCGATTGTTCGGATTTTTTCATTAAAATAATAGCCTGGCGGACCTGCTTGAGTTCAGATGATAAAGCGTCGAAGCCTTTTGATATTTCGTTCGGATTTCCTGAAGCAATGATATTAAAGCCAAGGTGGCCGTAATTTTTCATAGCCTTTGAAAGGCGGTCCAGCAAGAGCGGCTCAGCGGCCTGCAGGAATCTTCCATAGCCGTCGATGGCAAGGATCAGCGGCGGGAACAACAGGTCCCCGGCTTTTCCATCCTGAACGGCCTGGACATACTGTCTGTCCCGTTCATTTAGGACCGCTTCGGTTTGATCGAGCCATGCTGTGATGCTTTCCTTCGCTTCGACGTAATCCACCCGATCCTCGGAGGCGTAGCTTGAGAGGCCGCGGTCGATGGAGTCAAATACCGCGATCCGGTCTTCCTGTGTTTTCAGAACGGTATTGATAATGACTTTAAGTACATTGGTTTTCCCTTTTTGAGCCTGGGCGATGATGAGGCAGTGCTTGTTTTTCAGCAGGTTCAGGCTGACTGGCTGCACAAGCTCCTCATGAAGCCCGATTGGAATGATGCCTGGCTTTGGCTGGGTCTCGACGTATTGGGTAAAGGTAATCGTCGAGAGCTCGGACGGGAGCATCGGCACCGGCTTCGGACGCTTACAGCTGCTGTATTTTTCAACAAGCATCTGGATATCCTCTTTAAGCTGATCCATCATTTCATAGTCATCTGCTCCGTCAGCCGGCAGGAACATTTGGGCAAAGTAGGTTTGATCCTTCTTGATGAAGGCCCGTCCAGGCAAGGCTTCCATATCATATGGAGGCTTGCCGATGATGCCGAACGCCTCGGAGCTGTCGAGCATATAATGGACAATTTTTGTTTTCAGGTTGTTCATCATGGCATGGCGGACGGAGTTCCCTCTTGACGCTGTGAGGATCATGAACAATCCGAGTGACTGCCCGTCGCGGAGCAGCTGGTTGATTTCTGTTTCCAGATCATACATTTCTTCGCGGATGATATCGAAGTTTTCGATGGCGAGCATGATGATTGGAAGCTTATTGTCGTTCAGGTTGTTGTACATTTTGATGCTGCTCACTTCATGCTGCTGGAACAGCTTTTTCCGGCGGGTTAGCTCTTCTTTAATAAGCACCATGAATTTCTCAATTTTACGCGGCTGGTCCATGAGCAGATAGTCCGCTGTATGCGGAAGCTGTCTGAGCGGAAGGAGCGCGCCGTTGCCGAAGTCGAGCATGTAGATGTGCAGCTCCTCCGGAGTCAGCTTGGCGGCCATTCCCATCAGAAGCGTCATGACGGAAACGGATTTCCCGTAGCCTGACGTTCCGAAAATACCGATGCTGCCATCGTCGATCATCTTGTAGGAGAACGGAGTCTGGCTTTGCTTTTCCGGTTCATCGATCATGCCCATCACCACTTCATTTTGCCGCTCGGACATGTAGGCGATTCTTGAAAGGCGCTCTTCAAGCGGCGGCAGCCACGGGCTTGCGAGCTTTTTGATGCCGAGCTTTTTCTGGGTCTCTTCAATTTTCCCGACGACCACTTCGATTTCAGTCTGAGCGTCCCGCTTTTTCTCTGCCGTTCCGGACAGGTCGGAGAGCGGAACGAAGCCAAGGTCTGTGACGAGGGCAACCTCATCCTCGCCTTCCTGCGTTTCTTCGTTGTAAGGCGCGCCGCTCCATGCGGATTGGAACAGCTCGTACACCTCGTTGTTTCCAACCTGCAGGTATCCGCGTCCTGTAACGGTGATGGCAGCAGCGTCCGCATTTTTTAAAATTTCCTTACTGTCACTTGCATCCTGGACTTTGAGGGCGACACGGAAACGGGCGTTGCTCCAGATCTGGTTATCAATGACGCCGGTCGGCTTCTGGGTCGCGAGGATCAGATGGACCCCGAGGCTACGTCCAATCCGGGCAGCACTGACCATTTCCCGGATAAAGTCCGGCTCTTCACTCTTCAGCTCGGCGAACTCATCGGAGATCAGGAACAGATGGGGAAGCGGGAGCTCCGCTTCGCCTTTTTTGTAAAGCTTCGTATAGTCATTGATGTGATTCACTAAGTACTGATCAAACAGCCGCTGACGGCGCTTCAGTTCGCTTTTAATGGAGGCAAGTGCCCGGGCGCTGAAGTTTTTGCTGCCTTCAATGTTTGTAATCGTTCCAAGCAAATGGGGCATGTTTTTAAACGGCTGTGCCATTCCGCCCCCCTTATAGTCGATCAGGAGGAACGCCACCTCGTGCGGATGAAAGTGCGCGGCGAGCGACAGGATGTACGTCTGCAAAAATTCACTTTTTCCGGATCCCGTCGTACCGGCGAGCAAGCCGTGGGGCCCGTGTGCTTTTTCATGAAGGTTCAGCTCGACAACGTCCTCTTTCCCTTTCAGCCCGATCGGTACGGCAAGGGATTTTGCGGACTCCCTCGTGAGCCAGTTCTGCTCAATCGGAAGCTCGTCCACTTCCTTTGCATTGAACATGCCAAGGAAGGAGACGCTGTTCGGAATCGAGTTGGTCATTCCGGTTTGGTGATCGAGCGTCCGGAGTGTCCGTGCAAACGTTTCGTTGTTTTCCATTGTATGGTGATCAAGGGAAAACGGAATTTGGACCGCCTTCTTTTCCTTAATCAGAATGTCGCCTTCATTTTCATTCACATAGCGGACGAGGGTATGAATATGCTCGGTCAGGCTTTCTTTATTTTCAGCTGCAAAAATCGCAGAAATGCCTATGTTCCTGTTTTCACCTTCAAGGTATTCAAGGATCACATGGTCGGCAATGAGCTGATGGTTGGCCACGATAAAGACGATATGAGGCGAAAAGATCAGCTCTTTATCCTCCTGAATATCCCGCTCGCGGATCAGCTCGTACAGCGAGGACAGAAGCTGATCGCGCGTCTGCTCGTTGTAGATCAGCCCCTTAGCATAGGCATGCGGCAGCTGGAAATGCGGAAGCCATTTTACCCACTGCCAGTCCTCATACTCTTTTTCATCAAAAATGAAAACGAAGCGGAGGTCATGATAGCTGTGGAAAAAAGCAAGCTGTCCAATGAGCTGATGAAGCTCTTTTTTCACGATTTTTTCTTTTCCAATCAGTCCCATGGCCCCTTCTTTCAGGCTCACAGGAATCGGAACAGGCCCGATTTCCTTGTAGGCTTCTTCAAGCTCCTGCGACTGTTCAAGCAGGTCATCGATTTCCCTGTTTGCCAGGTCTGAGGAGCTCATTGAAACGGTATAGCTGGACGGACTCTTGCCGTTTCCGATTCTGAGCTGCAGAAAATCGGCGCTTTCAAGTGTCCGCTCCCAGATCCTGTCGGAGATATCCTCGGTCATGTATTTCATCTTTTCAAAGGAAGGAAAATGATAGAAAAGGACGTTTTTCTGTTTTTCGGCAAGCTCCTGCAATTGCTTTCTGGAACGCTCGAGATAGGCAGCGTAAACGCGCACGCGCCTCGCTTCCCTTCGTTTTCTCGTTTTACGGTCTTTGAAATATTGGGTAGAAGATGTAATAAGGGTCATTCCGAACATCGCCATTGTGATGATAATATAGATGCCCCGCGGCTGGATGAGAGCGACGAGCCCCATCAGGATCAGCATCACAAGCGGCGGCAGAATAATGAGCCAGAGCCCCCGGTTGCTGTCATCCGATTCCTGAAGCGGCATGTTCAGGTTTACTTTTTCCTCCGGCAGCTCGTAAATCATCCTCGGTGTGCGCCGGTAAACCGGATATTTCTTCTTCATTTCACTTTCTGGCTTTTCTATTTCCGGAAGCGAAGTCCGGAATTCCTGCAGATCGCTGACGGAAAGAATATCCTGATCCGTAAAGTGGACAGTCATAAAGCCCCACAGCAGAATATCTCCAACCTGCAGATCGGTTGTTTCTGTAACACTGTGCCCATTTTTATAAAGATGCTTGCTGCTGGATTCGATGACCCAGCCGTCTTCTGCTTTTCTCAATCTGAACCAGCCGTCTGAGGTCGGGCTTGAGCTTGCGATCTGCGCATCCTCATCCTGTGAGAAAAGGATTTCATGCTGATACCCGGTAAAAAGCGGCTTTGCCTCCACCGGATCAGGCGTTAGACAGAGAACAAGGGTCTGCCCGGCTTCTTCCCACACGAATGAGCCTTTTTCAGGAAGGCTTCCTGACTTTTCTCCATTGTGGAAAACCGAAAATTCTCCACTGCCCTCTTCCTTTTCCAGTTCAAGGGATCCTGATGAAAATGGAAACGAACGCACAGTGACCGTGTCCGTGAACTCAGGACCAATCGTCAGAGAACGGGTGGATATACTGGATATGGTATATGGCTGATAAGTCCGCTGATAAAAGACCCATAACGTGCTCATAAGAAGCTACCTCCTAGAAATGGTGCAAATAAAGGCCGGCCGCCTCAGGCTAATAGGCGGGACGGTTTGATTCCTGTTCTGTTAAGAAGCCGGCTTTTTCTCTTTTTCTTGCGCTTCCTGCTTTTCTTTCTCGGCTGCCGCTTTTGCTTCGGCCTCTTCCTTCGCCTTTGCTTCAGCCTCTTCCCTTGCCTTTTCTTCTTCCTGAGCCTGTTTCTTCTGCTCTTCTTCTTCCTTTGCATCTTCTTCCGCTTTCTTTATAGCGTCCTGCTCTTTTTTGTAGTCTTCAATTTCCTGCTGCAGATCGTCAAGCTTGGCCTGCTTCTCTTCACCCTTCAGCTCGTCGCTCGCTCTTACTTCTGCTTCATAATTAATGAGCGCATAAACGATCGAGAACTGATCGCGCAGCGTGCGGGCAATCTCCAGCGCCTGCTCATTATTGCCGCGGCCGATATGAATCCAGTAATCAAAAAACTGGGCATTCGTTTCCGGACTGATCTGGCCGAGGAGACTCTCCCGCTGCTCCTCCGTCAGCTTGGCTTTCGTGGTTGAGATGATGGAAGTGGCAAGCTGATATTTGACAATGTCCGGCATATCTTCCGCTTCATAGCGGTCAAGCGTATCAATGACACTGCTGAACTCACGGTTTTGAAAATACTCTCCGCTTTTAATGTAAGCCTCCGCCTGCGGCTGCAGGAAAAAGACAGAGTAAACGGTATAAATCAGGGCTGGAATCAGTAAAACCAAAAATCCGAGTGAAACGTAGCGGAAGGTTTTCCACTTCTTGTTCGGGATATGTACGAGACTCCGCTCATCATCCTCAAGCTTTTCAATCTTCCGGCTGATGAGCGCAGAAAGATCCTCCGGTGTTTTGGTTTCAAAAATTTCTTTCACCAACGGAGAGACCTGAAGCGTTTCATGAAATTTAATGTACTGTTCAAAGGAAAACTTACTGTCCACTGCCGCTGCAATCACCGCTCTGACCTCCTGCCAGACCCGGTCATCATCCTTCTCGTAGGGAGGGAGGCTTTCTCTTACGCCGTAATGGAGGAAATCAGGGGCAAGACCTTTTGAGATTGCCAGATTATCAGGCGAAACAATCAAATGCAGGCGCGCATAAGAATGCGCCTTCACTTTTTCGACAAGCTGGTGGGCAAACACCCATTTGCTGTGCCGGTCCTTCTCCAGCAAATCTTGAAAATTTTGATAGGAAGGGGCGGGCCGGGCCGTGATGATCATCTCATCATCCGTCATTTGGATGCTTCGGTCAATGTCACCGCCAAGACTTTCAAGCATCGCCACTTCAAGCGCACTGTCAAGCTTGATCTTTTCCTGCTGAAAAATAAAGGTTCGCTGTGTGCCGTCTTTTTCTACTTTGCATTCGAGCTGGTGCTCTAAATAATCAAGTTCTTTTTCTGCCATGTGTTCCGGCTCCTTTAGAGTATTTCAAGTCGATCTCCAGTCATAATTCCGCTCTCCGCAAGCTGCCGGTCACCAGGGATGACCTTCTGCTTATTCGGAATGCGAACCCAATGCCCTTCTCGAGGTGGGTCAGAAATGCATTTAGCCTGCCAGACAATATCAATCATTTTTTTTACTGAATGATAGTCTGATAGGCGAAGGTCAAATACTTCTCCCGTATAATGTTTTAAGTCTACAGTCACTTCTATATACATGCCTTTTCACCTCAAAAATGAAGAGGCGCCATAATCCGCGAAGAATATGGCGCCTCCTAGCGTCTTTGCTGGATTAATCGTTTGCTGTCAATTAGCCGCGGATTTTGTTCGCAATCTCTTCATCAGCATCACGCAATGCGTTCGCTGTATTTTGAAGCTGCTGACTTACTTCATCAAGCATTGTTTGCATTTCAACAAGGGATGGCTTTAAACGCTCCCACTGATCAGCGAAAGCTGTGCTTGAGCTACCTTTCCAAACTCCGCTAAGATCAGAGATTTTACCTGAAATACGTCCTACCTGTTCGCCCACACCCTGGCTCTCTGCGCTAAACTCCTGGGACTTCGTTTCAAGATCTTGCGGTGTTACTTGAATTAAACCTGACATTCTTCAACATCTCCCTTACGTGAATTTACTTTAATTGTAAAATTAAACAGCACCTAATTTCAATTGTTACTTAGAAATTAGTAGAAAATTGGTTAATTCTATCTACTTATACCCGAAATTGGAAGTGATAAACCATAAATAAAGAGGATATTTTTCTTATTTTCTTTCGTAAATTGTACCCAACTGCTCATTTCGACAGAAAATTTAGATAAAACTAATTTTGTAAAATAGTGGTGCTTTGTTTACGAGATTGTTAGAAACGTATTGTCGAAGTAACGGGATTGTTATGTTTGTTATGATCTATGTACAATCACCTCCGTAGCCTTTGTAAGAGGAATGGACTTCCTTTCACACCATATATTCCCACTTGGTTTTTTGGGTAAACCATTATTTTTTTAGGATTTTGGGTGGGGGTTGGGGGGGCGGGGGTGGACAGGGACTGGCGGGGACGGCGGTGGTGGTGGCGAGGGCGGACGGTGGCAAAGGCGGCGGCGGTGGTGGTGGCGAGGGCGGACGGTGGCAAAGGCGGCGGCGGTGGTGGTGGCGAGGGCGGACGGTGGCAAAGGCGGCGGCGGGGCCTGGCCCGCTCTTCACTGCAGGACTAAAGCTCCGGCACCTTGTCTTCAAACGCTTGCGGGACAAGGGGCTGGATGCATTGGTCTCTGTCCCCCGCTGCGGTGAAGCGTGTGGGGCCAGGCGCGGTGCCTGGCCCGTGTTACGGCAGCGAGCTAAAGCTCCGGCACCTTGCTTCGGATCCCTTGCGGCCCAAGGGGCTGGCCGCATTGGTCTCTGTCCCCCGCTGCGGTGAAGCGTGTGGGGCCAGGCACCTTGGACGTCCAAAACGGTAATTTTACCAATTCAAGAAAAAAAGATGGATGTCCAAACAGGAAGATTTGGTAGAGCATACTATAAATAGAATTCGTATAAGGAGGTATGGTTCATGGCTGGCGATAATACGGCTGCTGCCAAAAAGAAACCGTGCGGATGCGGGGGGAAACCTGTGCTGCAAGCAAAGATCATTGTAAAGAGTGGCAGTAAAAGTTCCTCTGGCAAATCTGCTTCAAACTACTATAAAAAAAAGCCTTGGTATACCCGCTTTTTAGATAGATTGAAAGCTCTCTTTTAAGAGCTTGCTTTGTTCATAACAGCAAGCAGGCCCCGGCAATTCTGCTGCCGGGGCCTGCTTCATTCTGGAATATGATTATTCAGCTGTAAACGGGCACTCGAATACGGGCTGACCTGTCACTGTAACCGTATCATTATCTGTATCAAGGACAATTTGCAGATTCTCGATCGTAAAGGATTCACAAGGCAGTTCCGGCGGACAGGATTTTTCACAGTAGTAGCAGATTTGGGACCCGATATCATATGGAATCACCAACGTAATAATTTCCGGTACCGGACAGTTTTCTCCATCAAAAACCGGAAGTGCTATCGTAAAGGTAAGATTCCCTGAATACCGAACATAATATAGGTCTAGTAAGCATCGGAGTGTCTGTCCGCAAACTTCAACCTCTGCTTCTGCGGAGCAGCATCCTTTATCTTCATTTAAATTGATCGGGCAGCTATATATTGTTGGAGTACCGATTCTGGCAACACATGGAGGAATCGCAAACGTTTCGTTGATTGGTAAAAGCTCTGTGCTGCAAGGACAATCATTTAAACAATTATACATATTTATGCCTCTTTTCAACATGATATTCCAAAACTCTTATTTGGAACTCACCATATGGTATTCATTTTGATAGAGACTGCTTGGCCGTATATCCCGAAAAAAGGTTATCATTACCAAAATCGGCACTTATCATTGGTACCTTTTACTTTATAAAAAATTCAAAGGTGTTCATTCTATCAAGTTAGCTTACCAGGATTTATTTCGTTTATCCCTCCAGCATATCGGGCAGCTGGTTTGACAGGGCTTTTGACGAAGATTGTCTAATATAATGGATCTTTGTTTGAACGCTAAAAATATTACAGATCTGCTGCCCAAACATGAGCAGTAAAGGATGAGGATTGCTTGACGAAGCAGCAGAAAAGATTTTACCTTTCATGGGTAGCATTGTCCCGATTAACACCCTTTTCATAGCGAAAAACGATCAGAAATTCAATAAGATTGAAAAGGTCTTAAACCAGGACAGGATTTTGTTAACAATAGGGGAGAGCTCGCCTTTTGAAGATACATTCTGCAAATTGAGTGTAGATTATGGCGATCGCGTCCTGCTCATTCATGATTTGAATCAGCATAACAGGACGAAGGACATGTCCGTTACCCGTAATTTAAAGGGAGGAAGCTTTATCGGCATTCCTATCAACTTCAGTACCGGGGAGAACTACGGAACCATCTGCGGACTGGATGTACAAAACGTGCAATTCGAGGAAGAACACGTAGAGCTATTCACTACAATGGCTTCCCTCTTAAGCTATGTTCTCGATTTGGATAGAGTCAATCGGGAAGTAGAGGAACTATCCGCTCCGGCGGTTCCGCTTACAAAATACATAGCCGTTCTGCCCATTATTGGAGACATTAGTGAAAAGAGGGCATAAATCAGTATTAAGTCGACCTTGAAGCAAAGCTCCAACCGACACCTTCAATATCTCATTCTGGATTTATCTGGAATTATCAGGATGATCAAAGAGGTCATGCATCACCTCCTGCAATTGGTCAAGATGCTGGAAATAATCGGGGTAACCCTAATCTTGACTGGTTCCTTCAAGAACATGCGCGAAATATGGTTCAAAGCAATTTGCTGGCGGATGGAATTTTAGCGAAAAAATCACTGGAAGCGGCTTTATCGCATATTGGATTTGCTTTAGTAGAAAAAAATAGTTTATACAGGGGAGACATCCTTCGGTTGGGTTTTTTTTGATAATCTAAGCATCGTTTTCCTCCGTCCCCCGCCCTGATAATGCAGTAAAGCTCTGGCACCACTTTCCTGCAGCCTTACAGCGGGAATGGGTTGCTGTGATCTTGCTCCGTCCCCTTTTTTGTGGAAAATTGGGGACGGAGGCAGCCTCCGTCCCCCGCTCTGATAAAGCAGCAAAGCTCTGGCACCACTTTCAAGCAGCCTTACGGCGATAATGGGTTCCAAGGTTCTTGCTCCGTCCCCATTTCTGCAGAAAATTGGGGTCGGAGGCAGACGTGATTTTACTCCTATGTTCCATACCAAGCAAACGCAACTTTCTATTTTCACGTGGTCTATACTAAAGAAACCGCGACTCTCTATATTAATCTCCTAAAAAAGCTAACCCCACAAACACAGGTTAGCTTCTTTTCTATTATTTGGTTTTGAATGCTGCTACTTCCTTTTGCAGGTCAGCGGCGAGGTCGGCGAGCTGGCTGATGGATTGGCCGATTTCTTCGATGGAAGAGAATTGCTGCTGTGCTCCGGCTGCGACTTGCTGGGTGGAGCTTGCGGATTCGGTGGCGATGCTGGCCATTTCTTCCACTGATGCTGTGACTTCTTCTGAGCTTGCGGACATTTGCTCGGCGGTTGCTGAGACTTCTTGGATTTGGGTGTTGACGTTTTCGACTGCTTTTTGAATGGAGTCGAAGTTTTCTCCGGTTTCTTTCATGAGCTTGATTCCGCCGGCAGCTTGCTCTTTTTCTTTGTCCATGTTGGTCATGACCAGGTCGGTTCTTTTTTGGATGGAGCGGATGAGAGCTGTGATTTGCTCGGCTGATTGCTTGGAGCCCTCTGCCAGTTTTCTTACTTCGTCAGCTACGACGGCGAAGCCTTTGCCGTGTTCTCCTGCCCTTGCTGCTTCGATGGCTGCATTGAGTGCGAGCAGGTTGGTTTGCTCGGAGATGGCGGTGATGACGTCGACGATTTGATTGATTTCTTCTGATTTGTCTCCCAGCTCTTTTACGTGGCGGGTGGTTTCTTCGACGGATACATAGATTTCATCCATTTGTTTGACGGCTCGTTCGATAAAGACGCTGCCTTTTTGGGTCTGTTCAGCGGCTTCTGAGACGGAATGGGAGACCGATCCTGCGCGCTCCGCTACGTATTGAACACCGGTTGCGATTTCCTGGATCGCTTTGGCGGTTTCTTCGGTGCTGACCATCTGGGTTTCAGCACCTTCTGATAGCTCGTCAACGGATTGAGCAATTTCCTTTGTGATGCCGCTGACCTGAATGGCGGTATTTTTCACCTGTTCAGAAGAGGCAGCGAGAGTGCCGGATGAGTGTTCGATTTGTGAAATCAAGTTCCGTAAAGAATCAATCATCATATTGAATGCAGAACCGAGCTGGCCGAGGTCATCTTTGGACCGCACCTGTGCCTTTTCCGTCAGATCTCCCTGGCTGACCTTGCTTGCGATGGCTGACAGGTTTCGGATCGGACGCACGATTGCGCGAATGGTGAAATAGTTAAAAAGAGTTCCAACAACAAGAAACACACCTATTACGGTGATCATGTTTACCAGAATGGGAGCTGACTGTTCGGAATATTCGGAGGTATCCATTGTCCCGAGTATTTTCCAGCCGGTCTGTTCGTTCGTCTCAAACATCATCGCTTTGTTTGCACCGTTGAATGTGTAGGTGAAATTGCCTTTGTCCGATTGATAAATAGGTTCACTAATGCTTTTATCCAGCATTTCACCTGGCTGAAGAGTTGGATGAACGACAACCTTCCCATCTTTGTCGAGGATGCTCGGGTATCCTTTATTTCCTATTTTTGTCTCAAGAGAGGTTTTAGCAAGTACATTTAAATCGATATCCATTGCCATAACGCCATTTCCATCTGCTAATGTGCTTGCAATGGTTACAACGGTTTTGCCGCTGACTGCATCTTTATATGGACTGGTTACGATGGAGTCTCCTTTATTCGCTAATGCTTCTTTATACCAATCTCGTTCTGTCGGATTGAACCCATCCGGGAACTCGGAACGGGGAAAGCTGTATATGCTGCCTTCGTTTGTTCCGACATAAGTGAACACCACTTCCTGGAAAGTGTTGCTAATGTAGCCTAACCGTTCATTCATGTAGGCTTCGTCCTCAAGCGCACTGCTGCTGATGGTTTTCGAGAACAATTCTACAACATCCCGTTTATTTTGAAAAAATTCATCCGTCAGTCCATTTAAGAGATGAACCTGCTGTCCTGCGGCTGATTCAATTTGGTCTTGCACTTCATTTTTGGCTGTTAAGTATCCAAATACCCCTATTGAAACAGTGGGAATTAAAAGGAGCACAAAAGCGAAGATAATTAGTCGATTGCGGATTTTCATATTTTTGAACATGGGCATGCACTCCTATGCTGAGTTATAAGTACATGCTATTTATCGACAATTCCCGCTAGTTTTCAAGGTGATTTTGTGAATTATTTCACTTAGTGAAAAAAGAGGACCGCATTGGCCCCCTTAATTAACCCTGTTTGTACTTTTTCCTTCTTCTCACGTACCAGACAACCACCATAACAAGCAGGATGGCCAGGATGGCATAGATGAAGTTTGAATAGATGCTCATGTACTCGCCGATTTTTGGCCACGCTTCTCCGAGCATGGAACCAAGGATGACGAGGAGCGTATTCCAGATCAATGTACCGATTGTGGTGTAGATGAGGAAGAGCCAAACGTTCATGTTTGACATGCCGGCCGGGATGGAGATGACACTTCGGACGAAGGGAACCATCCGGCAAAAGAATACGGTCCACTTCCCGTATTTATCAAACCAGGCGTCGCCCCGGTGAATTTCTTTTTTGGAAACAAGAAGAATGTGTCCATATTTGTCCACGAATTTCTCAAGCTGTTCAACGTCCAGCAGCCTGCCGACGTAGTAGAGGATGATGGCTCCCAGAACTGAACCTCCAGTTGCAGCTGCAATGACTCCGGGGATTGTTAAGCCGGAGGTCGTCGTCATGAAGCCTCCAAACGGCAAGATCACCTCTGAGGGAATCGGAGGGAAAATATTTTCTAAGGCAATCATTAAAAAGATTCCCAAGTACCCAAATTGCTCCATAAATTGCGTAATCCAGTTATCCATTTAAAATCCTCCTGTAATGATGTGACCGTCCCCGAAACCATTAGTACGGATGAGAGCCTAAAAGGTTTCAATATTCCTTTAAAAGAATTCCCAAACCTGGCACGGGGCAAACAAGCGTCCATCTTTATAAAATCTCATCTCTTCTTTTTAGATAGCGGTATAAATAAAACGTAATGACCGAGCACGCAATGCCGCAGACGGCGATAAAGCAAAAACCGGCCTGAAGCCCGGCGAGCAGGCTGCTTTTCGGGATCTGTACAGCTGAAACGTAAGTCTCGGTGATGGAGATGACCCCGCCGATGGCGTAGTTTCCCAATACACCGCTGATTCCCACAATGGTTACAACTACGGTAATGGCTGCGTCAGTGCCGCTCCTGTACCGCCTGGCGATGAATGCATTGGCTGTCGGATAGACTGGCGCCACTCCTGCTCCGGCAATCGCAATGAGGATCGCTCCTCGTTCCCCAAAGTATATTCCGGCTATAATCAGCACGCTGAAAAGGGCGGAAAACAGGATGATCGACAAGAGGTAGCCGATCTTATCTGTGATTGGTCCGAGAATTAATCTGGCAAAGGTGAAGAAGAGGAAAAAAGCTGAAAGCATTTTGGACGCTTCAAGGGTACTCCATCCAAAGCCGTTTTCCAGGTAATGGATCAGCCATCCTCCAACGGACAGCTCGGCAATAACCCCGAGCGAAAGCAAAAGCGAGATGAGCCAGATGACCGGATCGCGGAGCAGCCTTTTTACAGAAAGCGGTTCTTCCTCTTCCATTGGCTGTTCTGCAAACCTCGTGTAAAAGGCCGGGATCATCGGCAGTACGCATAGAGCGAGAATTACGGCGTACATTCCCCTCCAGTCCAGTACCACTCCTCCTATCGTCAGTTCCATTACACCTGTTGCAATCATAGGAGCTGCAATCGAGCTTAATCCGTAGAAGAAATGGGCCAGATTCATCATCGTTCCGGTATTCTTTACAAAGATGCGCGTGGCGATGAGCGCCAGTACAATCTCAAGCATCCCGTTCCCTATGTAGAGAAGAAAATAGGCGCCGGAAAGGGCTTCGAAATTCCGGGAAAAATAGATGAGGACCCCTGATAAAGCCATTAAACCGAAAGTTAATTGAGTGACTGTTTTTAATCCCCAGTGGCGGGTGAGATAGGCTGTAAATGAGCAGGCAATCAGAAAACCGAGGGAATTGATTGCGAACAAGTGGCCGATCTGCCACTCCTCCAGCTGAAAATCTGCTTGAATCCGCGGGACAGCCGGCCCTCTGATATTTTCTGATAAGCCGAATAACAGGAAGCCTGTAAACACGATGGTGATTTGTATGATTACATGGAGTCTTTTGTTTGCAGGCAGCATACCGTTCCTCCGTTTTTTCTTTCCACTGACAACCTTACCTGTTTTTACGGATTTCGTGAAGGGTTTTTTTGATGAATAATTGAGAAAGCGCAGTTCTGTAATGCCGCAGCGCTAAAGAAACAATTTATTTAAATGAAAGAACCAGCCGATTGGTCATCAGCTGGTTAAAATTGAGGGGGTTTGAGGCAGTTTGGGATTTTTTCTAAGCGGAGGGGTTGTAAGAAGGATTAAGCTTCTTGTTCAGCGAGCTCCCGCGGTCTGCCGCTCATGAAGCGTACAGAGTCAGCGACAACTTCTGTGACGTATACCATTTTGCGTTCGCTGTTTTCATACTTCCGGGATTGGACTCTCCCCGTGACGCCTATGATCGAGCCCTTTTGACAGTAGTTGGCGGTGTTTTCAGCGGTTCTTCTCCAGAGGGTGCAATTAACGAAGTCTGTTTCGATTTCACCGGCGGCATTTTTGAAATTCCGGCTGACTGCGAGGGTGATATGGGCGACAGCTGCACCGTCTTTCGTATAGCGGATTTCCGGATCCTTCGTCAGCCTGCCGACTAATGTTACATGATTGATCATCCTGATTCTCCTTTCTTTCGTATTCCTCCGTATTGTACCGGACGAAAGCACAAAGGGAAAATCAGGAAAAATCACTTTTAGAGCTCTATAGCTTTCCCTTTGCCCGCATGAACATCCACATTTATTTATTTGCAGCGGTCATTTATCGATTTTCACAAAAAGAAAGAAAAATGATCGGCTGTGTTATACTAAGGAAAACAACTGGAAAGCAATGCGGAGGTGGATGGCTTTGAAGACGTTTAAGCTTGTTTCCATGAAAATTGCACGGATTGATGAGAACGGCCTGCACTACGATGAAATTTCGTTGGCTGATGGTCTTGTGATTAATAAAAAGGATGGAGAAAATGACTGGCTTCTTGAAGCCTTGATCAGTAGCGTCCATTTAGAACGGTTCAAAAAGCTGCAGGAAGAAAAGGAAGACCATACTTTGGTCATCACCATTTCCAAGCGGACGAACACCCCCGCTAAACTAAAAGCCCGGGTGAGGAACATTGTAGAGCTGGAAAACAATTTGGTTTCTGTGCTGTTTTCAGGAAAAATTGCGGCAAACCGGCCGACGGGCAATGCGGAGAAGATATTGACCGAGCTTGTGGACGAGGGGCTGGAAGGGGAAGACCTTTTACAGGCTTTTTCCGCCAAGCTTCATAAGACAGAGGCGCAGGAAACCGTTTCTTCCAAGTAAAAGAGCCAGTCACCTATGACTGGCTTCTTCATTTCCCGATCAGTCGGTCATCATATCCCGCTTCATTTTCTTTTCCTGCTGTCTTTCCGTATCCTTGTTTAGATCGGCGTCTTGTTCATCTGGACGGTTTCCGTTTCTGATTTCTTCAGGATCCATATTTTCAGGCTCCATGTTGTAATTCTCCTGTTCGACGGGCGGGTTTTCTTCCATTTTTTCTTCCGGATCCGGGTCATCTGCACAGCCAGTAGCGAGTCCTGCCGTCAGAACAAGCCCAGATAGTAAACCAGCGATTTTTTTCATACTGCATGCTCCTTTCATGGTGGCGTTTTTCACCATTAGCTTGCCCCATCAAAAAAAGGCTCATTCGAAGGAGGATTTTCATGAAATACGCAGCTGCAATCCTAGCGGGACTCACTGTATTTTTTGCCCGTCCCCGTAAAGCGAAGGCCCCAACGAAAAAAGCGTGACTCCCTGTTTAGGAGATCACGCTTTTTTGTCATTCCTTATTTTCTCTAAGGGGCCGCTTTTTTCTTACTCCTGCTTATCACCCAGTGCAAAGGTGATTTCTGCTTCGCAGGCTATGTCTCCATCAACGGTTGCCACGGCTTTCCCTTTGCCGATTTTCCCGCGCGCACGGGTGATTTCAACCTCTAAACGCAGCTGATCCCCCGGGACGACCTGTTTTTTAAAACGGCAGCTGTCAATTCCGGCGAAAAAGGCAAGCCGGCCCCTGTTCTCTTCTTTGATCAGCATCGCAACGGCCCCTACCTGAGCGAGGGCTTCCACAATTAAGACACCCGGCATGACCTGGTAATCCGGAAAGTGCCCGTTAAAAAACTCTTCATTTGCAGAAACATTTTTGATTCCGACAGCACGGACTCCTTCTTCCACTTCAAGGACACGGTCCACGAGCAAAAACGGATAGCGGTGAGGAATGATTTCTTTAATCTGCTGAATATCAAGCATATAGCATGGCTCCTTTCAACTAACTATATGTATACGGCAAAAGGAAGGCGCATCCCTTCCTTTTGCATAAAGAGTATAGACTTATCCGGCCTCTTTTTCAACCAGGTCAATGATGTGCTGCCATGTAGATGGCTTCAGAACATCCAGCGGGTTTCCGTCCCCAATCACTCCGTAACCGACCATCGCTCCGGCAATCGCAGCCAAAAGGAACACTCCCATTACAATTAAGAGACGCAGCCAGATCGGAAAAAGCCGGATTTTGATTTTTTCCGCAGGTTGAACTTCCTCTTTAACCGTATCGTTTGCTTTCTTTTCCTGCTTATACTTTTCACGGGTCATGGACGCGTTTTTGGAAGACATGTGAAAACCCCTTTACCTGAATTAGCGGACTGAGTTGATTAATCCCAGCATCTGATCGCCGATTGAGATGGATTTTGCATTGAATTGGTAGGCCCGCTGCGAAACGAGCATATCGGTCATTTCCTTGGAAATATCGACATTGGATGATTCAAGAGCCTTCTGTTCAACAGAGATCTGACCGCGAAGTGCACCACCCAGACTGGTAATGGCCGTCTGATCTTCCGGATTGACCAGCGCGAACAGGTTCCCGCCCGCCTGAATCAGGGACTGCGGCTTATTGGCCTGGATGATTCCGAGATTAACGGAGCCAACAGGCTGACCTTCGGCATTTAATGCCGTCATGGTACCTGAAGACGAAATCCGGAAGTCCTGTGCGGCTGCATTAAAAAGAATCGGCTCATTGTTCTCATCGGTAATTCTGTGGCCGCTTGCGTTAACGACCGCCAGCCTTCCGTCTGCTTCAGCGGAAAGGTATAGAGCGCCATCCCTCGTGAAACGGGTCTGGCCATCCGCTTGCACAGTCAAAAACTGGCCGGGTTTTGTAAAGGAAAAATCCAGATTCCGGTCCGTTACTTTGACCGGTCCCTGAGTAAAAATAATGGATTGCATCAGCTGTGCCCCGACTCCCTGGCGTATCCCGAAATCGGTGGAGCGGCCGGCCTCTTTCGTTTCGTCCGGCTGGTTGTCATATTGCTGGCGCACAAGCTCGCCGAACGTCGTTTGTGTCCGCTTGAAGCCTTGAGTATCCACGTTGGCTATATTATGCCCAATTGCATCAAGCTGCTTTTGGACCTGATTCATCGTATTGGAAGCTGCAATCATGGAGTTCAGCATAGGTGGTTCCTCCTCATTAGCTTAGCCGGCCAATTTCATTCACAGCTTTATCAAGACTGCGGTCATATGCCTGCAGTACTTTCTGGTTCGCCTCAAATGAACGGTAGGCAGTCATCATTTCTGTATAGGCACGAGCCGTATCGACATTGGAGCCTTCAATAAATCCTTGCTTCAGTGAGTAGCCGACATTTGGATTTCCCGCGGCTGAAGGGAGGCCGGTTTCATCCGCTGTCCTGAACAGGCCATTGTTTTCCTTCACAAGATTACGGACATCCTCCGCAAACCGAACATCAATCTGCGCGCCTTCCTGTCCGTTCATTCTGATACGTCCATCTGCGAGAACCTCGTAATCGCCTTCCACTGTAATTGGGGTACCGTCTGTGGAAAGCACGGGAATGCCCTGGGAGGTCAGCTGATTTTGGTCATTTAATGTAAAATGGCTGTTGCGCGTATAGCGGACCTGTCCATCCGGAAGACTGACGGCAAAAAGGAGGAATCCCTTCATGCCCGTTTCTTCATTATTAGGCACAGCTTCTTCAAGCAATGCTATATCTGATGGGAGACCGGTTTCTTTCATATCACCTTGGGTAAATTGGGGAACAAGTTCCTGAACGTATGCACCTGTATTTAACGTGCCGATTGGCGTTTGGATTCCGAAATTCATGGGGGTCTGGGTTGGAGCGTCTTTTCCTTCCATTCTGCTTAACAGCATTTCAGGGAAAGCACGGATTGCCGACTGATCTGACTTATAGCCCGGCGTATTCACATTTGCAATGTTATTCGACAGCATTTCTGTCCGCTTCTGTTGCGAAAGCATGCCGGCCGCAGCCGTATAGAGCCCTCGTAGCATAGTTCACCTCATATCGGCGCAATGGAAAGCGCCTTTTTTCCTATCTTCTATTATAAATGACAAATCCATAAAACTCCTACTTTATTTTTTTCGACAATTTCCTACATTTCTTTAGAGAAAACCCTGCAAAATTCGACAAAATGTCGTATAATGGCCTTGGAACATCAATCAGGTTCCCCTTTCAAATTGTGTATGGTCCGGTGTTTCGTTCCCACGATACCGGATCCCTTTGGCACCGCATCTTCTGCACTGACTTGTTCAGGGCGGGGGTGGGTGTCTTTTTTTTTGGGTGGGTTGGGGGATTGGTGGAGGTGGGGGTGGGGGTGGGGGTGGTGCCTGGCCCGCTGTTCGCTAATAGACTAAAGCTCCGGCACCGACTCTCCTAGCCCTTGCTGCACAAGGGTTCGCGCTCGCCGGTCTCTGTCCCCACTCGCGGTGAAGCATGTGGGGTCTGGCACGGTGCCTGGCCCGCTTTCCGCTACCAAACTAAAGCTCCGGCACCGACTCCTCTAGCCCTTGCTGCACAAGGGCTCGTGCTCGCCGGTCTCTGTCCCCACTTGCGGTGAAGCATGTGGGGTCTGGCACGCGTGCATCAGGTGTACAGCCTGCATGTACCCGGCGTACCCGCCCTGTACCCGGCATGCATCCGGCCTAAAGCCGGCAGTCCAGGGTGGGCGGGCACGATACACAGTTCACGGTCCGCACCACACCTGCTTTTTGCTGGTTGCCTCCGTCCCCCGCTCTGCTAAAGCGCTAAACCTCCGTCCCCACTTTAAACGGACCCATAGCACACAACGGATTTCAGGCTCTTGCCTCCGTCCCCATTTTTCGGAAAGAAGGGGTCGGAGGATGCCTCCGACCCTGATTATGTCTACTCATATTGCTCTGTCCCCACACTGGTCAAAGCGTTGGAGGAGAAGGAAGAATGGCTTTCTGCCTCTGGCCCCCATTGCTTTACCGTAACAGGGGTCGGAGGCAGGCACCGGGGGCGGTGCCTGGCCCGCTGTTCGACAATAGACTAAAGCTCAGGCACCGACTCCTCTAGCCCTTGCTGCACAAGGGTTTGCGCTCGCCGGTCTCTGTCCCCACTTGCGGTGAAGCATGTGGGGTCTGGCACGGTGCCTGGCCCGCTTTCCGCTACCAAACTAAAGCTCCGGCACTGACTCCCCTAGTCCTTGCTGCACAAGGGTTTGCGCTCGCCGGTCTCTGTCCCCACTTGCGGTGAAGGATGTGGGGTCTGGCACGCGTGCGCGCAAAGCTCAACGCGCGCGGGCACCTTACTAAACAAAAAAAACAGACAGCAACGAGCGCTGTCCAGCTTGTTTATGATATATTTTCCACTTCGCCGCCGGGCAGCGATATGAAGGAGAAGTCGTTTTCTCCGAATAGCTCCCAGCCTTCGAATGAGGCGCTGTTGTGGAAGATATCGAGGGTGGCTTGGTTTGCTGTTTTGAGGCGGAGGATTTCGGCTTCTTTCCACCAGCAGATATCGGTGATTTCGTGTCCGGCCAGATGGGTGATGAGGGTGTTTAAGTATTCATCTGCTGAGCTCGGGGTTTGGAAGTCGGTTTGGCCGACGATAATGCGTCCGTTTAGTTTGAGGCGCCATGGACATTCGATGACGAGGCCGCCGTTTGAGAACTGCAGGATGAGGGGAAGCGGTTTGCCGTTTTCGATTTTGGTTATTTCTTGCCCTTTGAAGTAAGGAAAATGAAGGTCTTCGTTCATGGTCATTCCTCCGTCTTCTTTCCGCTCCTTATCAGTTGATAAGGGGCTTGTATGTAGTAGCCTGAATTAATCGTTTGACGCTAACCCGTTAAGTATGACTTGAGTGTAAATCGCTGCACGCCGGTCGAGCGTGCTGATGCTGTCAGGGAGCGGATGGCTGAGCATGCTCATGAGCAGGTGGGAATAGATGTCGGTGCTGGCTCCGAGCGTTTCCGGATCTTTGACACTGCCTTCCTCTGCGGCTCTGACGAAGATGGATGAAATGGGGACCTGGTAAGCCTCCCACCAGCTTTGGCGGATCAGCAGCTGGTCTTCCTCTGTCATTTCGTATTCTATATCGTGAAACATTTGGCTTAATTTTTTGGGCTGATGGAGCAGGATGTAGCGGATGACGCGAAATAAAGAGTCTTCTAGTGCCGTATGCCGTTTGATGATGCGCTGGAGGGCTACTTTCATTTCGTATAAGTAATTTCTTACGACTTCTACGTAGAGGTTTTTTTTGCTGGGAAAGTGATGATATAGGGCTGGCTGTGTGAGGCCGCATGCGTCCGCTATTTTTCTCGTGGAGATGGCCCGGTACCCATATTCCATGAAGAGTCCTTCCGCTGCCTTGATGATGTTTCTTCGGGTATGTCCCATATCGGCTGCGGCGTTTTGTTTGGGTGCCATTCAATTGCCTTCCCTTCTGTTGCTTATCATATGATAAGATTGTAAGCTTTTGATTTGTTTTTTGTCAACCGCTATAGAAAAAGCCCGATTCTGTAACTGAATCGGGCTTTTCTTTTATTTAGACGAGTTTTCTTTTGGCTAATCTGTCGACGTTGTCGAGCATGATTCCTGTTCCGACTGCTACACAGTCCATTGGATTTTCTGCTACGAGCACCGGTACTTTCAGTTCTTCGGCCATGAGCTGGTCAATTCCGTTCAGGAGGGCTCCGCCGCCTGTCAGGATGATGCCCCGGTCGATGATGTCAGCTGACAGCTCAGGCGGTGTGCGTTCGAGGACGCTTTTGGCTGCCTGAACGATGACCGCTACGGATTCTCTTAGGGTTTGTTCGATTTCTTCAGATGTTACGGTAATGGTCCGCGGCAATCCGCTTACCATGTCACGGCCGCGGATTGCAATTTCTTCCTGACGTGCGCCTGGGAATACCGTTGCAACCTTGATCTTAATGTCTTCAGAGGTACGTTCGCCGATTAACAGCTTGTACTCTCTTTTAATATGATTGAGGATTTCAGCATCGAACTTGTCCCCTGCCATTTTAATGGAAGAGGCGGTGACAATATCGCCCATGGAAAGCACAGCAATATCAGTCGTTCCACCGCCTATATCCACAACCATATTTCCGCTTGGCTGGAAGATGTCCATGCCGGCGCCGATGGCAGCAACCTTAGGTTCTTCTTCCAGAAAAACGTTTTTGCTGCCGCTTTTTTCCGCTGCTTCCCGAATCGCCTTCTGTTCTACAGAGGTGATGTTGGTCGGGCAGCAGATCAGCATGCGCGGTTTCGAAAAAATACCTTTTACATTCAGCTTGTTGATGAAGTGCTTCAGCATCGCTTCCGTCACTTCAAAATCAGCAATGACTCCATCTTTTAACGGACGGATGGCAACGATGTTCCCAGGCGTACGTCCTACCATTCTTCTTGCTTCTTCACCGACAGCAAGCACTTTTCCGGTGTTTTTATCCATTGCGACTACGGAAGGTTCGTTTAGTACAATGCCCTTCCCTTTAACATGTATCAGTACATTCGCTGTACCGAGATCAATTCCTATATCCCTAGCAAACATTGTTCCGTTTTCCTCCTTGCAAATCACGATTCCCGTGTATATCCATAATTGCACCCAATTACATATTGTATCACAGAATACAAATTATAGGCGATATTTGTTAAGAATCTACACAATTTTCAGGGATTGGATTTACAAAAAGCTTCCTTATTTAACCGTTTCTTCGGCAAGGATATCTTCTTTGCGGTATTTCAGCTTTGTTGCTTCTCCGCCTCTTAGATGACGGATGGATTTATGATAATCCAGGATTTCTTTGACCTCTGCTGCCAGTTCCGGGTTAATTTCAGGCAAGCGCTCTGTCAGATCTTTATGGACTGTACTTTTGGAAACCCCAAACTCTTTCGCAATGACGCGAACTGTTTTTTTAGTCTCCACGATATACTTTCCAATCTTGATTGTACGTTCTTTGATGTAATCGTGCACACCACTCGACCTCCCTAAAATGGATGTGAGAAGTGTGAAATGAGACCCGCATATTAAGAGACATCAGCTGCAATGGTGATATGGACTCTAAAGATGCTTTCGCTGCTGGATTCACAATAAACAGCCACGATCCTCACCTCAAACACTCTCTTTGTTAGGTTTGTAACATTCTATTAGCTTGGTTGCAGTAATATGCTAAAAAGTCAACAGGGACAAGGGGTTTCGTTGATTTTTTCTAAAGCGGCAAGGGGCATATGATAAAGAATATGTGAAAGTTATGGGAATTTAGAATCTGAATTTGTTTTTTGGACAGAAAAAAGGAGCAGTTCCAGTGAGCTGCTCCTTTTTTCTATATTCGAGGTTTAGTTTGAGGATACTTCATCCGCCGGATAAACCAAACCGATTTCCCGCCGGGCAAGGTCCATGATTTCAAGGGTAATGAGCGAATTCTCGAGGGTGTTCGTTTCAGATTCCAGTTTTCCTTCCCGAATCAGGGAAGCAAATTCCTTCGCTTCATCAAACATGGAATTTTCATGCTGGTGCATATTGATTTCTTCTGTTTCTCCGCTGCGGTAACGGATGCGGACGTTTTCCATTGTGCTGAACTTATCAATGACGATGCTTCCTGCTTCTCCCTGAATTTCAGAGGGGAGGTAGGAGTCTGTGATCTTCGAGAACATGACGATGGCATCGTGCTCTTCGTACTGAAAGAGGATGCTGCCTTCGCCGTCCACTCCGGATTCAAGCAGGTGAGCGGTGGCCTGGATGGAATTCGGCCTTCCGAATAGCGCAACCATCGGCGCGATGCAGTATATCCCGATGTCCATCATGGAGCCGTTGGAATATTCGGGCTTGAAGGCGTTTAGAATTTTCCCTTCTTTATAGGCATCGTAGCGGGAGGAATATTGACAGTAGCTCGCTACGTACCGGCGGACTTTGCCGATTTTGTGCAGGTTTTTCCGGATGGATGTAAAGTTCGGCAGCAGGGTGGTTTTCATTGCTTCCATCAGCAGAACCCGGTTGGCTTTCGCGGCTTCGATCATTTTCTTTAATTCAGCTGAATTCGAGGCGATCGGCTTTTCGCACAGAACGTGCTTTCCGCTGTTCATGCAAAGGATCGCTTGTTCAGCATGCAGCGAATTCGGGCTTGCTATGTAGACTGCTTCAAATTCTTTGCTTGCGGCAAAGTCTTCAAGGCTTGTGTATGTATGCGGTGCACCGTGCTTTTCTGCAAATTCCGCTGCACGCTCTTCTGTGCGGGAATAGATGGCAGCAAGCTTAAGCTCACCGGTTTGAGCGGCTGCGTCTATAAATTTTTCCGTAATCCAGTTTGTTCCAATGACTCCGAATCGTATCATGTCAATCTCTCCTTTGACCATGGTTATCCAAGTTTATTTTACCATAATCTTAAAAGAAGAAAACCCGCCGGGCTCAGTGCACCGGCGGGTTTTGCATTATGCGTTTTCGGAAGGGACAGCTGCTTCAGAGTCCTTTGCGTCCTCTTGCTTCTCCTCTTTCTTATCTTCCTGAGGCTTAGCTTCTGTTTCTTTGCTTGCTTCCGCCTCTTCTGAAATGGCAGTTGCAGGCTTGTCTAGAAGGTTTGCAGGGTTCAATGCTTTTCCGTCTTTACGGATTTCAAAGTGTACGTGTACGCCGTTCTTTTCATTTAATAGATTTTTCCCGGCCTTACCGATTACTGCATGCTGAGCGACTGTGTCGCCTTCTTCAACCGCTACAGATGCTAAAGATTGATAGACAGTTGTAACATTATCTTCGTGCTGGATTTCAACTACATATCCAAGAATCGGATCCTTTACAGCTCTTAGTACTGTTCCGCTTAGGGAAGCTGCCACGTCGAATTCCTTACCGTCCTTTTGCGCAAGGTCAATTCCTTGGTTCGGACTGTACGTGTTATTATAGGATACGAGTGCCGCTTCCTGCTCTTCTTTAGAGGACTTGGAATCATAGAACTTTTTCACGACTTGGATTTCTTCTTTGTTCAGAGCAGGTGCTGTGACGTTCTCTACTGGCTTGGAAACCTCAGCCGCTTCTTCTTTGCCCTTTTCAGTTTGGGCTTTGCCTGGCTGGTCAGCCACTGGCTTCAGATCACTGTTTGAAGCCTGGTACCATAGAACGCTCGTTAAAATCAACGCTGCACTGACTAGATAAATTGCCGGAAATACCCAGCGTTTTCTGAAAAACTGCTGAATCTTTGAATGTTGAGAAGTACGATTTTTTTCTTCCTCTCTCATCTTCATCACCTCAGCAATCATTCTGAACACAATTCTGAAAATATATACATTTACCGAAAAAAATTTAAAAACGCTTAGTATGCGCCAGTGATTCTGTCATTATGCAGCAGGATAGGATGATGTTGGTTGAAGAAACTTTTGTATTGGGTGCTGACAATTGCACCGGTCGCTTATATGTGGCTGATTTGGACTCTATCAAGTATTCCGGGTGATCCAAACGCCCAGAATTCCTTTGAAGCCGTATTCAAAGACTCTCTCCATCTGATAGAGTTCGGCATTCTTTATTGGCTGTTCGCTTTCGCTTTGGCCATTCATGGCAAGTGGAGTGAACGGACGAGCTTAATGGTGGTTATTCTATGCATTGCCTATGGAGCGGCCGATGAGATCCATCAAATGTTCACGCCTTACCGCACGGCAACCTGGTTTGATTTGTTTAAAGATGCGCTGGGGGTGGCCGTTTCTTTTATTATAATGAGAATGACTTATTTTAAATCGAAGGAATCGCGAATGCACCGCTTTTTCCAAAGGCTTGAGACCCTGGATCGGAGGAATGGACAGTGAAGCTGCGAGCAGCGAGACAAGAGGATTTGCCGAGAATCGTGGATATATATAATACAACCATTTCATCCCGGATGGTCACCGCTGACCTGAACCCGGTCAGCTATGAAAGCCGGGAGCAATGGTTTAACGATCATAATGAACGCTACCCTCTATGGGTCGCAGAGGATGAATCTGGTGTGATTACGAGCTGGATCAGCTTTCAGCCGTTTTACGGCCGGGAAGCCTATAAGCATACAGCAGAGGTCAGCATTTATATCGATCCCGCCTGCCGGGGAGCAGGTCTTGGTAAAAAACTGCTCCAGGCTGCCATCGATCAATGTCCGGCCCTTCATATCTACACGCTGCTCGGATTTGTTTTTGGCCATAACGAACCGAGCATCCGTCTTTTTGAACGTTTCGGCTTTGAACGATGGGGAACCTTCCCTAATATCGCCAACCTGGAAGGAACCGAGCGGGATTTGGTGATTTTAGGAAAAAGGGTGCAGGAATAAGGGATTATTTCGCAGAATCATAAGGTATGGAAATTATTTCTTTCAAGCGGGGGGACGATTCCTTGGAAAAAAAACAACCTATGATTGATGCGGAGCTTTTTGAGATTTCCCAGCTGCTGTTTAACGATCCCACTGCGCCGATGCCCAGTCAGGCACTCCTGCAATCCAGCCTGTACGACTACACGATTGAGAGTCTTATATTAATTGAGCACTACCTGGATTCTATTAATGGCTCCAGAGAGCTTGCAGCGGATTACTCCCGCGTCATTCTCCGGATCGGAGCCTATACCGGAGAAGTCATCCGCAGGAACGCTGAACGTGAGTATCATTGGTACGATTATAAGGAAGCCATCCAGCTTCAGCCGATCCTCGGGATATGGGGAGAGCAGATTGACACGAAAGCCGTGCTGTACTGCAGCGCAGCCGATCACACAGTCCTCCCTCTTCAAAAAGTAGGCAAGTACTTGGAAAATGGGATAGAGGATAGCTTGATTGTGTTCGGAAGCTACTTTAAGAGCTGCTGAAGAGGAGCTGTTTTATGGAGGGCCGGCAATTGGTGCCGGATCCATAGGCTGCGCTGCTGATCGTACAGGCGGCACCTGAGCTGCTCCCTACCCTCTTTTCCGACCGGTCAATTCATGCGGGATCCGGGCGTCAGGATCGCCGCTTACATTATTAGCACCCGCCATCGGATGTTTGTTTCTAAAAAGAAATACAGCCTTCCGTGGAAGGCTGCGGTTTATTGCCGGGCTGTCAGCTTTGTGAGGAAGGAGTCGGCGGCTGCGAGAGTGGTGCCGTTGTAGTAGTAGCTGACAATTTCCTTGTAGGATTTTCCGTCCATGGCCATGAAGTTGGCTCCGTATTGGCTCATTCCGACACCGTGGCCGTAGCCTTTTGTTTGGATGACCACGTTTCCGTCTTTCAGCGTCCAGGTGAAGTCGGTCGATTTTAAGGCGAGCTTGGAGCGCACGTCCCGGCCAGTTAAGGTCTTGCCTCCGATTTCTACTTTTGCTACGCGGTTGCTGGATGTTCGTTCGGTTACTTTTCCGACGGAGCCTGCGGATGTTAGTTTGACGCCGAGTTTTTTTTCAAACTCAGCGACCGGGAAAATTTGCTGATTATAGTATTTCGGTGATTCCTCGTCCCATGGGCTTTTGACGCTGCGTAAATATGGAAGGGCGTTGGCCCAGTAGTCTTCTGAATTTTCGGTATAGCCATTGCTTGTGGAGAAGAAGGACGCGGTGATGGGCTTGTCTTCGTACGTGAGGATTTGCCCGGCTGTTCCTGATACGGCAGTCTGGACTTTTTCTGCACGCCAGCTGTAGTCGCTTCCCCAGATTCTTTTTAATTCTTCTTTGTTTTTGTACACTTGATGGATGACTGTGTCTGTTACGTTTGCTTTAGAGCCAGCCGGAGTGGCAATGCCGGTGCCGGCTGTGAGCTGTTTAACGATGACGGTTCTTGCTGCGAGCGCCTGTGCTTTTAACGCCTCCTCCTCAAAGTCCGCCGGCATTTCAGAGGCGACGACCCCGAATACGTATTCTTCGAGTGGCACGTTTTCTACTTTTTTCGCTGCTGTCCGGTACACGGATACGGCTACGTCCGTTTCGGATTTAATCTGGTTCTCCTGTTTTTCCTTCTGCTCGATTTCTTCTCCCAGCTGTCCGCCAGATTTGCTGACAAAGGGAGAAACTAGCAGTGCCGGAATCATGAGAACTAATACAAAAAGTCCGGCTAGTCCGATCCATAGCGGTTTCAATGAATTCATCCACTTGAGCCTCCTGGTTGAGTATGCTTATACTCCATCCTATGGGCTTGGACAACCATTTATTACTTATATTGGCAAACAAGCGCCGTCCTGCCCGCAAGCGCCTGTTCTCTTATTCTCCCCGGCTGCCGGTGCTCCTGTTCAGCTCTCCTTTCGTTGTTTTATCATCTATTCTGTCAATATGGATTGTTTTCTGCATCGTCAGGACCGCTATTATAGAAGCGCCGGTGGAAAAAAGACGAAATAAGTCATGTCCGGTTGTTTCTGCATCTGCCTGTCTTCTTTCTCCCCATTTTAATCATTTAATTTCAAAAAATTCAGTTTTTTAAAAGCGGAAAGGAATGATTTTGTTCAAATCCAGGTATACTGATAGTGTTCCAGCTTAGCACAGCCAATAAAAAGAACCCGCCCAGATGGCGAGTCCCGTTTTAGCGTATAAAATTATGCATTTAAGTCCGAGACAGCTTTTGGTTCTGCTGTGATGGATTCTTCATTTTGCGAGATCCGTTCGATGTCGGCTCCGATTCCGGCAAGCTTGCCGTGGAAATTTACGTAGCCGCGGTCGATGTGCTTAAGTTCAGTTACACGTGTGTAGCCTTCTGACACAAGGCCTGCCAGAACGAGTGCAGCACCTGCACGAAGATCGGTTGCTGCTACTTCAGCTCCTTGAAGCGCTCCCGGTCCTTCGATGATAACGGAACGTCCTTCAATTTTAATATCCCCGTTCATGCGGCGGAATTCTTCCACATGCATAAAGCGGTTTTCGAATACCGTTTCTGTAATCATGCTTGTTCCCTTGGCCTGAAGCAGCAATGCCATCATTTGAGATTGCATGTCTGTCGGGAATCCAGGGTGAGGCATGGTTTTAATGTCGATCGCTTTTAATTCTTCAGGTCCAATGACTCGCAAACCATCCTTTTCCTCGATGATTTCGATACCCATTTCCTTCATTTTTGCAACGAGTGATGCGAGGTGTTCAGGTACGGCACCTTGCACAAGTACGTTTCCGCCTGTGATCGCAGCAGCGACCATGAAGGTTCCTGCTTCAATACGGTCAGGAATGATGTTATGACGGGCGCCTTTTAAGGATGCGACTCCTTCAATCCGGATTGTGCCTGTTCCGGCACCGCGGATTTTTCCGCCCATTGCATTGATGTAGTTTGCCAGGTCAACGATCTCCGGCTCTTTTGCACAGTTTTCGAGGGTGGTTGTGCCCTCTGCAAGTGCAGCCGCCATAATGATATTTTCAGTGGCGCCGACACTTGGGAAATCCAAATAAATTTTAGCTCCCTGCAGTCTGCCTTTTACTTCGGCGTCGATGAAGCCATTTCCTACTTTAATGACGGCTCCCATCGCTTCGAAGCCTTTAAGATGCTGATCAATCGGACGTGACCCGATGGCACAGCCGCCCGGCAGCGCAACTCTGGCGCGGCCAAGTCTTGCCAAAAGCGGACCCATCACAAGGACGGATGCACGCATTTTGCGCACATATTCAAACGGTGCTTCTGTACGAAGCTCGCTGGATGCATCTACAATTACCTGATTGTTTTCAAAATGAACATCTGCACCGAGGTGGCGCAGAACTTCATTAATCGTATATACATCGGAGAGCGTAGGTACATCACAAATAATGCTCTTTTCTTCACTGGCTAATAAGGATGCAGCGATAACCGGCAAAACGGCGTTTTTGGCACCTTCTACCTTAACTGTGCCGTTCAACTTCTGACCGCCGCGGACGATGATTTTTTCCAAGGTATTCCCCTCCGCGTCCCAAATTCTCTATATTAATATTCAGTCGTGATGATTGGTGTTCCTGCGACTACACTAGTATTTTCGCCCAATCCGCCGGATCTAACGGCTATTTGCACATTCATTCTGCCTTGTTCAGCTGGAATCGTTCCCTTCCAGCGTGCTGTGTATGCGGATACCGATACGAACGCTTCTTCTTTAAGCTGTTCAAGCGGTTCTGCGTTAAATTCGTTGAGCAAAGCATCAGCAAGATGCAAAACACCTACCATCTTATCATCTCTACTGCCTTTAATACAAGAGAAAATTGTGGGATTTTCATGAATAATGTCGAATGATTGCTTTTTAACATACTGATAAATGCCGGTCCATTTTTTGGAAGCATTTCCACGTCCATGGACCTGATACAGGATATACGAATTCGATTGAGTGTTTGTGTCGGTTGAAATAATCTGCAGCGTTTCCGTGGCACCCAGATCTTTGTTCATTCTGGTGCCCGCCGCCTTCCATCCATTGCTGGTCCGTTCAATCGACCAATTATAAAGACGATGCTTCTGTGTAAAACGTTTCACATTTTCGGAAAATTTTCCGGCTGGCAGCGAAATATTCTTTTTTGTGTAGAGTGTCCACTCTTCCACTTCAATGCCTTGTTTTATGAAGGCTTCTGCCAGCTGCTGAACCTCAGGCGTTTCAGCGGCCTCGCCAAAGTTCCCGTATACTGAAGCGACGACAGCAAACATGATTCCAGTAATGATGATCTGTTTTATTTTATCCATTCCGTCCACGTCCTCTCCTTACTAACAGTGTTGCCGGAGAGCGTTTGGACATACGTGGAAAAAGTCGTCATTCTTCTACAGATTGAAGCATTTTACAAGGTCTTTTGTACTGTTCAGCGTGGGGTTTAACAGAATCAGAAAGCGCTTTGATTCTTCGGCCAGACCCATGCTGGTCAGCAAAATTGTGCCGCTGGGATTGTTCTACTGCAACCCCTTCTCCACCTATATTCCCAGAGGATTCCGGCGGTAAACTTAAAAAAGCGAAGGGAGTTCTTTTGACCAGAAAAAATAGTCAAGAAAGAAGCTGCTGGCAAGGTAGGCGATGCTGATGGTCAGCAATATAAACAGAACCCGCGCCTGCACGACGCGGCCGCTTCTGATAAATTTGTCGAAATTTAGCGACTGAAGCGCCCACCAGGTGACAGCAATAAAAAATAAATGCGACACGAGTCCGGTTAAAGCATTTTGTGTGATTTCAATCATCCTATTCCTCCAAATGCGATTAGTGAGCGGTTTTGTATGCTGATTTCAGTAAATCACTGGAGATGGGCATGCTTTCACCGCAAAGCAAAATGCTATTTTATCATTTCTTATGCAGTAAAAAAAAGAGGTTTTCACCTCTCCTATTATATCGCCCGGCCGCTGTAAAATGTTTAATAATTAAAAGATGTGCGGGAAAATCCCGAAGAAAACAGTACCAGCTGTGCAGATGATGATGACTGCCCCCGCAGCAGGGTGAAAGCGGAGGGGCTTTTGTTCCTTTCCCTGTCTAAAAAAGATCTGGGTGAATACCTGAAAATAATACACGTACGAAATGATCGTCGTTCCGAGCATGATGGCGGCGAGAAAAATCATCGGTGTTTCTCCTGTAAATGCGCTTAACAGGATGGTCAGCTTCGCCATGAATCCGGCTGTGCCCGGAATACCTGCCAGGGACAGCAGAAAAATCCCCATCAGCACGGCAAGAACAGGAGATCTTCTATACATCCCCGCAAAGGAAGCCATATCTCCCGAACCCGTCTGCTGCTCAGTCAGCATCAGAATGGCGAAAGCTCCGGCGTTCATAAACAGATAGGCAAACAAGTAAAACCAAATGGCATCGAACACGAGCGGCGAGCCCGGGGATGCGAAGGCGACAAGTACATATCCGGCATGTCCGATTGAGGAATAGGCAAGCATTCTCTTCACATTCCGCTGTTTCAATGCAATGACATTGCCGGCAATCATCGTAATGGCCGCTAGGACGGCTATATAAGGCTGCAATTCAATGAAAAGAGGCTCTCCATCCAGAATGGATGCATTTATGAAAATGGTATAAAAGAGCCGGATGATCAGGATAAATCCTGCTGTTTTCGAAACTACGCTCAGGAATGCTGTAACCGAGGTTGGTGCTCCTTCATACACATCCGGAACCCACATATGGTAAGGGGCGGCTGCAATTTTAAAGGAAAGACCGGTAAAAATGATGAAAAAGGACAGGCCGAGAATAAACAGGTGATTGGTATTTTCCAGGCTTTGAAGCGCAGCGCTCATTTCCGTTAATGAGACCGTGCCGGTGATGCCGTACAGGTAGCTCATTCCAAAAAGAGTAATGGCCGTTGCGGCTCCGCCGTTGACAACGTATTTCAGGGCGGCTTCATTGGATTTGCTGTTGTTTTTCTTGAAGCCGGCTAAAATGTAGGAGGAAATGGATAGAAGCTCAAGGCCGACAAAAAGGGTGATGAGATCCCTGCTCGAGCTCATGAACATCCCCCCGAGAAGGGCAGTGAGCCAGAGAGTGAAAAATTCACTCCGGTGCG
Organism: Metabacillus sp. 84; assembly: GCF_050107715.1. NCBI lineage: Bacteria > Bacillati > Bacillota > Bacilli > Caryophanales > Bacillaceae > Metabacillus > Metabacillus sp. 84. The sequence goes on from NZ_JBNILN010000001.1 coordinate 613,236, forward strand.
TCACTTCTGATTTTTTCTCCTGGAAGGATAGGAGATAGATGAGAGCAGCACCGGCCAGCAGCAAGGTTTTAAACAGTTTTGCGAAGCCATCGAGCACGAAGCTTTCTCCAAGAATGCCGTTTGCATCATCCGGATTTAAAAACAGGAGGACCGATCCTGCTCCAACGATGGAGGCAAGCCCTATATAGCCAAGCCAATCCTTGTTGAATTTTTTCGGCAGCAGCAGGTCCAGGACAGAAATGAGGATGACTCCGCCAAGAATGATCCATTCCGGTGTCATCAGCAGCCAATTGTAGGAAAGCAGTGTTTGGGCATCCATTTCTTTATCCTCCAATCCCTTTCATAATGGTTTCAATGGCGGGCTGCAGCGGTACGGCGAGTCCATCCGGGAAAATACCGATTGAAATAATCAGGACGAGCAGCACCCAGGCGGGGCCTGCTTCCTGCCATCTCAAGTCCTGTGTGGGCTCAGCCAGTCCTTTTTCTTTGCCGAAGGTCATGGACAAAATCGCCCTCAGCACATAAACAGCCGTTAAAATGAGACCAAGCGCAGCAACGGCGCCAAGCTCCGGCTGAACGAGAAAGATCCCCATAAAGGCCATTAATTCACTGATAAATCCGGACATTCCCGGAAGTCCGAGTGATGCCATCCCGCCGGCCAGCAGAATACCGGAAAGCTGCGGAAGCCTTTTGGCCAGCCCGCCGAGCTCCCTGATGTCAGTAGTCTGAAAGCGCATCGCCAGCTGTCCGGCGAGGAGGAACAGCAGGGCGGAGATGAAGCCGTGGGAAACCGTCTGAAAAATGGCTCCCTGAATTCCTGCTTCATTCACGGCTCCCAGGCCGATTAGGACGATGCCCATATGCGAGACACTTGAATAGGCAAGAATCCTTTTGAAGTCTGTCTGGATGAGTGCGAGAAGAGCCCCGTATAGAAAGTTGACCGTTCCTAAAATCAGGAAGGCCGTTCCAAGTGTCTGAAACGCTTCGGGGAAAATTCCCATACCGAAGCGGATCAGCCCGTAAGCTCCGATTTTCAGGAGTACGCCTGAGTGAAGCATGACCACCGGCGGCGGCGCCTGGGCATGAACGTGCACCATCCAGGTATGCAATGGCACAATCGGAAGCTTTACACCGAACGAAACAAGGAGTGCAAGCATCAGGCCAAGCTGAAGAGGTTCTGGAAAATCCTTAGCCAGATCAATCAGCTTCCCGATGTTCACCGTTCCGGTGAGGGCAAATAAGTAAACGATGACAATCAGAAGCACGGCCGAACCCGCTCCATTAAAGAGGAGGTAATACCAGGCTGCTTTTTCCCGCTCGCGGAAGCCCCATTTTCCAATCAGAAAAAACATCGGAACGAGGGTCACTTCAAGAAAGATGAAAAACAGAATCAGATTCTCAGCAGCAAAAACCCCGAGCATGCCGGTCTCTACAATCAGCAGCAGGGAAAAGTAAGCCTTCAGGCCGGATTGAATCAATGCGGATGAAAAGGCAGCAAGCACTGCCAGGACAGAGGCAAGGATGAGCATGATCAAAGAAAAGCCGTCGATGCCAAGCTCATAATCCACTGTAAAAAAATACTCTCCGCCAAGACTGACGCTGCCCATTTTGAACCAGGGGACGGAAACCGTGAACCGCTCAATTCCGGCCCCAAGCGCATACTGGACGAGAATGATACTTGAAAGGATGAGAGCCGGCATCGCAGCAAAAACTCCGGTAAGCCTAACCGCCCGCACATGTTTTTTGGGGATAAACAGAAGAACGGCTGCTCCGGCAAGCGGGGAAAACACGAGCAAAGTCAAAACAAGACTGTTCATTTTAAGATCCCCCCTGTCAGCATAAAGACGGCAGCGAGCAGCGCAAGGCCCAGAAATGCTGCAGCTGCATACACCTGGGTCTGGCCGCTTTGCAGGCTGGAGCCGGCTGTCCCAAGCCCCTGCACAAGCGCTGCGGCTCCTTTAACCAGGGTATCTACCAAATAGCGCTCAATCAATTGGCAAAGGAAAGCGATGGCCCTTACCGCTGCAAGGATGGTCACTTTATACAGCTCATCGATATAGTATTTATCCAGCAGCACCTGATGGATCATCGGAATTTTTTTCCGGATCGCGTTTCTTTGGATCCAGCCTTTTTCGTAAATGGCGTAAGCAAGCCCGATTCCTGCAAGTGAAGCTGTTACCGCCGTGATCATGATCCACAGCGGAGCCGGTTCATGTGCCTCTCCGGGCTGCAGCCATTCGCCCAGACCCGGAAACCACGGCGTATTAATGAATCCGGCAAAAATCGCAAGTACAGCAAGAACCAACATCGGGACAATCATAAGTGGTCCCGATTCTGCCCCTCTCTCAAGCTTTACGCCGGTCTGTACTTCCGGACTGACCGCTGCGGCCGCCTCTCCCGTTCCGTTTCCGAAAACGAGGAAGAACAGGCGGAACATATAGAAGGCTGTGAAAAAGGAAGCGAGGACGGAGATCCAGAACAAACCCGGATTGCCATGAAGCCAGACCGAGGCGAGAATTTCATCCTTGCTGAAAAATCCGGCAAACAGCGGAAACCCGCTAATCGATAAGGCCCCGGTCAGAAATAAGGGTCCTGTCCACGGAAGCCTTCTCCAAAGGCCTCCCATTTTCCGGATGTCCTGTGTATGAACGGCATGGATGACGCTTCCGGCCGCTAAAAACAGGAGAGCTTTGAAGAAGGCATGGGTCAGCAGATGAAAAATTCCGGCCGTGTAGCCTGATGAACCAAGAGCAACCATCATAAAGCCGAGCTGGCTGACGGTTGAATAGGCGAGCACCCGCTTCATATCCGTCTGCACAAGCCCGATGCTTGCCGCGAAAATAGCTGTAAACCCACCTGTCACCGCCACAACGGTCAGAGCCGTTCCGCTCGCTTCGAACAGCGGGTACATCAGGGCAGTGAGGTACACACCCGCTGCCACCATCGTAGCCGCATGGATGAGAGCCGAGACTGGCGTCGGACCTTCCATCGCATCCGGAAGCCACGTATGCAGCGGAAATTGCCCTGACTTTCCGATGGCCCCGGCAAAAATCAACAGGGCAATAAGAGTCAGCATCCCGTTAGAAATGGCTCCCGCACCGACGTATTGAAAAATCACATCATATTCAAAGCTGCCTGTTTGAGAGAAAAGAAGGAGCATCCCTACTAAAAGCCCGACGTCCCCGATTCTAGTCATGATAAAGGCTTTCTGTGCTGCTTTTTTGGCCGATTCCTTTGAAAAATAAAAGCCGATCAGCAGGAATGAGCCAAGTCCGACAAGCTCCCAGAAAACGTAAAGCTGCAGGAGATTGGCTGTCATCACAAGCCCGAGCATGGCAAACGTAAACAGACCAAGGTACGCATAGAAAATGGGTATCCGCTCATCCTCTGCCATATAAACCTTGGAATACATATGTACGAGAAGACTGACGAGGGAAACCGTAATCAGCATAAGAGCATTAAGCTGGGTGATTTCAAAGCCTGCTGTAATGTGAAAATCTCCGATGGAAAGCCAAATGCCCTCTGCTTTAAAGGTTTCGTGCTGAAAACGGTCCGCAAGAACAAGAATGGAAAGCAAAAAGGAAAGCAGCATAAGGCCTGTTCCAAGCCATGCACTCCATTGGGCCAGCTTCTTCCCGGAGAGGAGCAGAAGCAGGAAGGAAACGAGCGGAAAAAGCGGTATCAGCCAGGCGAATTGCATCATATTCCCTATCCCCTTTTTCTAGGTTCTGTTTTTCTAATGCTTCATCGTATTGTAATCATCGATTCGGACGGATTTGCGGCTGCGGTAAAGAGCGAACAAAATAGCCAGTCCAACCGCTGCCTCTGCCGCTGCTATCGTGATCGAAAACAGCGCGAAAACCTGCCCGGTGATCGCAGGGGCGGCTCCAAGCTTGCTGAAGGCAACGAGGTTGATGTTCACGGCATTCAGCATAAGCTCTACACAAATAAGAACAATCACCGTATTTCGTTTAGTCAGGGCTCCGTAAAGACCGATGCAGAAAAGGATCAGGGCCAGAACGAGATAGCCGGAAAGCGGAACCGAGCTCATTGCTTCTCCTCCTCTTCCTCTTTTTTTGCGAGAACAATCGCACCAATTAAGGCGGCCAGCAGCAGAACTGAGGTCAGCTCAAACGGAATTATATGCCCGGTAAAGAGCGCGATTCCGATTTGCTCCGTATTATTTTCATGAAGGGCAGCAGGCTCCCCGGTTAGATCGAGATTGTAAATCCCGATGTACATGACTACGGCAAACACGGCGATCCCCGCAAAAACAAGCCACTTTTTCAACCGTCCTGAGGCCGTCTCTTCCTCATCGGTTTTCCGGGTCAGCATGATACCGAACAGCATGATGATCGTCACCGCACCTGAGTAAATAAGGATTTGAACAACGGCAATAAATTCAGCTGTCAGCAGAATGTACAGGCCAGCGATGCTCAGGAAGGTCAGCACGAGTGACACGAGCATATGGATCACCTTTGTGACATTCAGCATGAGGATCCCGCCTGATATGGCTGTTAAAGAGAGAATGGCGAATGCGGCAAACTCACCTGAAATCATTCGACTTTATTCTCCTTTCGGACATGGGTATCATTTTCATCGAGCCATTTCATATCCTTGAAAAGATGGTCCCGGCTGTATTCCGCCAGCTCAAAATGATTGGTCATGACAATCGCTTCGGTCGGGCAGACCTCCGTGCATAAATCGCAAAGAATGCATATTTCAAAGTTAATGTCATAGGTCTCGATGATTTTTCCCTTTTTCGACGGATCGGGGTGTTTTTTTCCGGTTAGCGAAATGCAGTCTGTCGGGCAGATGTGGACGCATTGATTGCAGACGATGCATTTTTCCGGATAAAATTTTTGGATGCCTCTGAACCGGTCGGGAAGCTGCAGCGCCTCATTCGGATAATCATATGTCACTTTTTTCTTCGTCAGATTTTTCAGCGTGTAGGAAAGTCCTTTCCCCAAACCCCGCATGATGCCACTCCCTTTATCGTTTTATCGGAAAAACCATTCCTTTATGAGTGCGGTGATAAAAATGTTTGCCAGCGCAGCGGGAAGGAGAACCTTCCAGCCAAATTCCATCAGCTGATCGGCGCGGAGACGCGGAAACGTAACACGAAACCAAATAAGGACGAACACGACCATGCTGAATTTCAGGGCAAACCATACGGCTCCGGGTATGAAGCCAAGAAACGGAATGGCATGCCAGCCGCCCAGGAACAGAACGGTGGTCAGGGAGGCCATCGCAAAAAAGTACACATATTCAGATAGCATGAAAAATGCCCACCGGAAACCGGAGTACTCCACATGATAGCCTGCCACGAGCTCTGACTCTGCTTCCGGGAGATCAAACGGCGTCCGGTTCAGCTCTGCAACAGATGCAATCAGGAAAATGAGGAAGCCGACCGGCTGGACAAAGATAAACCAGACGTTCTCCTGCGCCCCGACAATTTCATTTAAATTCAGGCTTCCGGAAAGCAAAACCACGCCAATGACACTCATCACAAGCGGTATTTCATAGGAAATCATCTGCGCGGCTGCCCGCATTCCGCCCAAAAGCGAGTATTTATTGTTCGATGCCCAGCCACCCGCTACCACACCCACAGTCGTCAGTCCGGAAACCGCTATATAGTAAAGCAAACCCACCCCGATGTCCGAGAACTGAAAGGCGTCTGTAAACGGAATGACCGCCAGAACGAGGAAAGCCGGTGCAAAGGCAATAATCGGAGCAAGAATGAACAGCGGACGGTCGGCAAGCTTTGGAATCGTATCTTCCTTTAACAGCAGCTTAAGCACGTCAGAGACCGTTTGCAGCAGCCCCCATCGTCCGCCCACCTGATTCGGTCCGATCCGGCCCTGCATAAATCCCATCACCTTCCGTTCGGCTAAAATACCGTACGTCACAAATCCCAGCACCACAAACATAAAGAGCAGGGCAAGAGAGAAAAAGGCGAGAAAATTGAGCCAGCTCGGCTGAGAGGAAATGAGATCCTGCATCATCAGCCATCCACCTCCCCGAGAACGATATCAATGGCCCCTAAAATGGTAATCAGGTTCGCCATGTTTTCTCCTTCCAGCAGCTTTGGAAGAATTTGCAGATTGTAAAAGGACGGTCTTCTGAATTTCAAGCGGTACGGCTCTTTCTTTCCTTCCGAGGCAATGTAGCAGCCGATTTCTCCTCTGGGCGATTCGATCCGGACGTACGTTTCGCCCTTTGGCGGCTTAATAATCTTCGGCACCTTCGCCATAATCGGACCGTCACCCGGGAATTGCCCGAGAGCCTGTTCAATAATTTTCAGCGATTCTTCAATTTCAGCCATCCTGCATTCATACCGGGCAAATGCATCCCCTTTTGTCCGGACCGGAATCTCAAAGTCAAACCGGTCATAAATGGAGTAAGGCTCATCCTTCCTTAAATCCCACTCTGTTCCAGTACACCTCAGATTCGCTCCGCTCAATGAGTATTCAATCGCTTCTTCTTGCGTATAAATGCCAACGTTCTTCACCCGGTTCAAAAAGATTTCGTTTCCCGATACGAGGTCGTGATACCCCTTCAGCTGTTCTCTCATATATGGAACAAATTCAGCAGCCTTCTCAAGCCACCCATCCGGAGCGTCCCACTTGACCCCGCCGACTCTCATGTAATTAAAGGTCAGCCGGGCTCCCGACAGCTCCGTTAATAGATTGATAATCATCTCCCGTTCCCTGAACGCATATAAAAACGGGCTGACCGCTCCGATATCAAGGAGATAGGTCCCCCACCAGACAAGGTGGCTCGCTACCCGGCCGAGCTCCATAGCGAGAATCCTCAAATATTCTGCTCTTTCGGGTGGCTCAATACCAGCCATTGTCTCCACCGCATGGCAGATCACGTAATTGTTCGTCATCGCCGATAAATAATCCATGCGGTCGGTGTAGGGGATAATCTGGGTATACTGCAGATTTTCTGCAAGCTTTTCCGTTCCGCGGTGAAGATAGCCGACGACCGGGGTGGCTTCTTTGATGATTTCCCCGTCAATCTTAATGACGAGGCGAAAGACCCCGTGTGTGCTCGGGTGCTGCGGGCCTACATTTAACAGCATTTCCTCTGTGCGCATCACCAGCTACACCTCCACATCATACGGTTCATAATCTTTTCTGAGCGGATGGCCGACCCACTCATCCGGAAGCATAATCCGCTTTAAATTCGGGTGATTCGTAAAATGAATGCCCAAAAGATCAAAGGTCTCGCGCTCCGGCCAGTCTGCACCCCTCCACAAATTGGCCACAGATTCAACCTCCGGCTGACCGCGGTCCAGCTTCGTCTTTAAAACAAGGCTTTGCTTATGGGTATAGGAGAATAAATAGAGGTAAATTTCCATATGAGTCTGAAAATCCGTGCCGTGCATTTCCGATAAATAATCGTACTCCATATCCTTATGGTGGCGTAGCAGCGTCGCTGCCTCCAAATACCGTTCTCTTCTCACCGTAATGGTCGGCACTTCCTTAGAGAGCCGGTTAATTGAAGCCTCCTCCACACTCTCATCGCCAAACGCTTCCCGAAGCAGTGCTGCCGTCCGGTTAAGCCTCGGTTCATGAACAGATGGCAAGGGTTTTACAGGTTCCGGAGTTTCTTTTGCGGCAAGCTTCGCCTTCGCCGCGGCAGCCGCTTTAGCTTTGGCAGCAGCCACAGCCTTTGCTTTCGCCTTAGCGGCATCATCCTCCGCAAAACTTTCCGTCCGGGAAGCCTTCGCAAGGGCGGCCGCCTTTGCTTTTGCTGCAGCGGCGGCTTTTTGCTTTGCGAGCTCTTCTGCACTCACGCCTGATTCAGGCTGCCCCCCCTCCTGCCTTTTTTGCTTGGCCAGGGCGGCGGCCTTTGCTTTTGCAGCGGCAGCGGCTTTTTGCTTTGCGAGCTCTTCTGCACTCACGCCTGATTCAGGCTGCTCCCCCTCCTGCCTTTTTTGCTTGGCCAGGGCGGCCGCCTTTGCTTTTGCTGCAGCGGCGGCTTTTTGCTTTGCGAGCTCGAGGGCTTCGGCTTTTTGCTCCTGGTTCGCTTCAGCGGTAACAGCTGCTTCCATGTTCCGGTTTCGTTCTTCCAGCTTTTTCTTCGCTTCTTCTTTCGCTCTGGCAGCTGCTTCTTTTTTCAGCTGCTCCCTTTCTTTTTCATCTGCCATGAATTAGAGCACCCGCTTTCCGGTTTTCGCCTCGTAGCGGATTTTTTCTTTCAGTTTATTAATTCCGTAAATGAGGGCAGCGGGATTTGGAGGACAGCCGGGGATATACACATCCACCGGAACTATTTGATCGACGCCTTTGACGACCGCGTAGGATTTTATATATGGACCGCCAGCCGTTGCGCATGAACCCATCGCGATCACCCATTTCGGTTCGGGCATCTGATCATACAGCCGTTTCAGGATTGGAGCCATCTTCTTCGTAACGGTTCCGGAAACAATCATCACGTCCGATTGCCTTGGAGATGTCCGAAAGAAAGACCCAAATCGGTCAAGATCGTAGTGGGAAGCGCCGACTCCCATCATCTCAATAGCACAGCAGGCGAGGCCGAATGTAAGGGGCCATAAGGAATTGCTGCGCGCCCAGGCTTTCAGCTCTTCCAGTGTGGATAGGAAGACACTTTGTCTGATTTCCTCCAATTCTCCAGGAGGCAGATTTTCAAGTTTCAAGTCCATTTAAGCACCCCTTTTTTCCATGCGTACATCAGACCAATCAGCAGCATCACCACAAAGATCAGCATTTCAATCAGAGCAAAAAGACCAAGCTTCTCATAGGCGACCGCCCACGGATACATAAACACGGTTTCTACATCAAAAATGACAAACATCAGGGCAAATATGTAATACCGGACATTAAATTGAATTCTGGAGTCATGAAAAGGGTCCATTCCGCTTTCGTACGTAGTCATTTTAGCCTGTGTAGGAGCATGGGGCCGAAGCAGCCGCCCAATCGTAAGGGCAACAGCAGGAAGCAGCAAGCCGAGAAGAAGAAAAACGACGATGATTAAATAATTATTCCAGTATGGATAAAGTGAATCCATGATCCCCCTCCACTCTGCTGATTATTTAAACCTTCTAAATATTCTAATAATGTAACCGCTATCATTATAGCAAACATATCCTGGAAGTGTCGATAACCCGGATGGATCAATCATGCAAGCCGGACAAACATTCTTTTCTTTATAACTATGACGGAGGAGTATTTTCATTACTGTTTTTGGCGAAAGTGTGCCGCAAGAGCTGGCATGCAAAAACCCCCTGCTAAGCAGAGGGCTCGGTAACAGCTGTGGAATGCAGCCTCTTATATGGTTTTCTCAGTCCGTACACTCTTCTTTTTGTTAAGAGACTATGGATTTGGAGCTTTGTTTCGAATTCAATATGGCGGCTGTTAAGAATCACGAAATAAGCCTCTTTTAAATCGAGCCAAAGCTCCGGCTTATTTGGAATCTTTAAGACCTTCTTCATTGCTTTTAAAAATATGGCAGCCTGTAATTCATTAGGATGGTCTTTTATGCGGCTGACGTGAAATGCAATGGTTTTGGTCCAGGCAACGTGTATAAGCAGCCTCAGTATAAACAGCCCTGCAACCAGGGAAACGATCCAAACTCCCATCCTGCTCCTCCTTGCCCTTCCGATCTGTTTCTTTCATTCTACCTAAATTATGCTTCATTTACTATATTTTTCTTGAATTAGGAAAAGGCTTCTAACTCCTATTTTCTTACATTTACCGTGTTATACTGGCTAAGGACAATTAGAAAGGGGGATTCTATTTTGATGCACGAATCATTCCACATCGAAGAAGAGTATGGCCGGAACCTGCCGGAATTCAAAACAGAATTTGAAGCGATCGCCTATTATTTTGACTATCGATTTGAACAGCTTGCTATTTTAAGTGAAGCTGCTGAATATATGAACGGTAAAGAGCTGAATTACACTCCGGAGAGCCTGATAGAACTTGAAACGCTTTACTTCACATTCTTCCGCACAAATGGCTGGAAAGAGCTTCAGCTGACGATTCACGAATTTGAAACAATGATGTCCATCTACTTCGGAGAGGTAGTGACCCGTCATCTTCCAGATTCAGATTGGGCCGTTCAGCCATATCCGTTTGATGAAAAAAAATATGTTCTCGGGCTGAATCGGGGGAAGCATACGGATTACTTTAATAATTTGTTTGAGGATCATTATCTGACCGTGAAGAATGAAGAGGAACACTATCTATATAAGCGGTTTAAAAGAATTGAAGCCAGAATTTGACGGGATGCGGTTCGATAGTTATTCCATTATTTTCACAGATATTTTATTATAAGAGCCGGAAACCCGGCTCTTTTTTAGAAGTCCGTTACAGCGGGACCATCCTTCTCTCTTTCTGCCGGAAAATGGCCCATTCTTTGAAGCCAATTTCCTTCAGTTTACTGCGGACTTCCTCAAATTCGTCGCCGACCCGCTCCGGTTTGTGGGCATCGGAGCCGAAGGTCACGTTCACTCCATAATGAAGGGCCCGTTCCAGGAGTTCTTCTGACGGATACCACCCGCCGCAGTATTTATTCTTGCCGGATGTGTTAATTTCGATCGCTGTATCGGCCTCCGCTATGATTTGAAGCGTCCGCTCTGCTGCATCCGTCTGGATGGCGGAGAACTCAGGGTAGTAGCCCTTCATCGCATCTATGTGACCGAGAATCTGGAATACTCCGCTGCGGACAGATTGTGCAATGAGGCTGTAGTAGTTTTCTTTTGTTTGCTGCTTTTGATTCGCGCTTAACCCTTCCCAGCGGTCTTTCTTGAAAATGCTGGCGCCGTCTACAAAGTGGACCGACCCAATGATGTAATCAAGCGGGAACTTTTCGTAAAACTTCTTATATTGAGGCAAATGTTCCGGAAAAAAATCGGATTCTACTCCAAGAAGTACTTCAATTCTGCCTTCATATTCCTTTTTCAGCCGGAGCACTTCCTCCACATATTCCGGAAAATGGCTTTTTGCCATGGATATGCGGGGAAATAGATGATCCTCTTCAGAATACAGGTGCGGCGAATGATCAGAAATGCCAATCATGTCGAGGTTTCGTTCTATCGCTGCTTCAATATAGTCCCGGATTGGCTGGACAGCATGACCGCATCGATCATGGTGTGTATGAAAATCAAATTTCATAGGTTCACTCCCTTTCGGATTCCGTTACCTGCTAGTTTACCAGAAAGTTCATCATTCTTTTAACAGCTTCGTTTTCAAGCCGTTGTAAAATTCATCCGGATTGTCCGGACGTATGTGGGCTGAGGCTGCTTTGTCCGTAAAACCATACATTTTCCTCACCTTAACCGGCTTGATAAACTCTATAACGATGGCAGGGTCTTCTTTAACAAAGTCTTCCAGGATTCCATCAAATACATTTTTATCGTTCCCGTGTGCCTCTTTTTCATAATAGGAGACAGACTGAATCTCACTGTATGAAGCAAACAGTCTTTTTTTCAGGCCAAGCTGGAGGCAAAGCGCGTCCTCCGTCAATATGAATGGTTCCAGCCGGACAGCTTGAATTTCCCCAAGTAAAAAGAGGATGGTGTAAATATTAAGCAGGAGCATTACGATGGACAGCGTTGGGCTAAAAGTATGAAAAAGCACATGAAAAGCAATCGATTCAATGGCAATGGCATGAATAATCATCACGTTGAAAGCAATGGCACTCGTTTTTTTTATGGAAGGTGAAGGTATTGGATGCTGCAGCAGGCTTTCTTTTCCAGGAAAAAAGACTGTAATAGAAGAGGAGAGCTTCACTGGCAAGAACATCTGCAATTCGGGAAGGGTTCTTAGAGCCTTGTAATGCCAGGTCGAGTCTGTATGTAAATGAGTCGGCAGATGAAGCTTGAACATTCCGAATGAAGCCTGGAAGCTCTCTGACAAGCCTGGTAAGAAAGAAGAGCATGAAAATGGCTTCTCCCCCGATGACGAAATAGGGCAGATACGGATATAAGCCCATATATTCCATGGGGATGATCAGCCAGGCAGCAGCGAGTCCGGCCATTATGACGGGGATGATGCTGCTCGAAGAATATCGTTTGCGAATGATAAGCAGGTAGGCCGCAAGCGGCAGGATAAGGATGCAGTCTAATAAGGAGCCGATCACTCTACTTCAGGATTACCCGCCGGAGAGCCAGGCACCCTGTATATCAGGGTATTTGAGCCCAGAATGAGGAAGACCATCAAAAGCATCCTGCCCCACCTTGGAGCAGAAATTGCAGAAGCCGTCATTTCTTTCCCTCCTTTGACAAAAGTATAATTCTTCCAATTGATTTCGCATTCTGATTTTTTGTCTATTTCATGAAAAGGGGCTGCAGTCTGCAAAAAGGTTTAAGATTTTAAAAAAGAGGGAAAAGTTTAATTCGGTCTTTCAACCTTTCTTTAGGGAGCGCTAAAGGAGAAGTGATTACTATATTAATTCGAATCAGCAACAGACACTCGATTATTCTTTATAAGGTGAAGAAAGCGGTAAGAGAAACGAAGAAACGCGGGATCACCATCCCTCTTACCATTCCCGCCATTAGCCAAATGATTGGTTTTTCTGAAGAAAACATCCTTGAAGCCATGGAGCTGGGTCAAGACCCTGCAGCTGTCTCTTAACTGGGGCTGTCCTTTGAATGTTCGGCCATGGAATTTAAGTGAGAGGCTACTAGAATGGCTCCCGAAGCGAGGCACATCCAGAAGCAACCACCACATTTTAAATAATGATTATATAGAAAGAAAAGCGGGTTTCTCCCATGCCGGGAGAGACCTTTTAGTGTTTTCTCCTATTATAGTAATTTTTCGTTCCCTTTTTAAGAGACTTAGCAAATTGACTAATAGGTTTTGGAGTTGCTGTATAGAACACTTCCATTTATATAGCAAAAAAAAACGGAAACAGATCGCATACGAAATACAGACCATACGCAAAAACCCCTGTTTCCAATAATGGAACCAGGGGTTTTCAGTTTACATTCGGTTATTTCTTACGTCAATTCGGTTAATGGCCCGGCGCAAAGCAAGCTCTGCACGATGAGCATCAATTTGTTCCGCTTTATCGTTCAGGCGGCTTTCGGCGCGCTCCCTTGAAGCTTGAGCGCGTTCAAGATCGATGTCTTCTGCAGCTTCTGCAGCCTGAGCTAAGATCGTTACGTTATCGGGGCGGACTTCAATGAAGCCCCCGCTAACAGCCACGAGTTCCGTGCTGCTTCCTTTTTTCAGGCGTACCGCTCCCGTTTTCAGAGGAGCAACCATCGGAATATGTCCTGGCAGGATTCCAAGCTCACCGCTTTGAGCTTTTACACTGACCATTTCCACTTCCGCATCGTAAACTGGGCCATCAGGAGTAACGACATTGACTTTTACTGTCTTCATACTCATACCCTCCTATGGACCAGATTAGACTTCAACACCCATGCCTTTTGCACTTTCCACTACATCTTCAATGCGTCCTACAAGACGGAACGCATCTTCAGGAAGATGGTCGTACTTGCCGTCAAGAATTTCTCTGAAGCCTTTGACCGTCTCTTTAACAGGTACATAGGAACCTTTTTGGCCAGTGAACTGCTCGGCTACGTGGAAGTTCTGAGACAGGAAGAACTGGATGCGGCGCGCACGGTGAACAACCAGTTTATCTTCTTCAGAAAGCTCGTCCATACCCAGGATGGCGATGATGTCCTGAAGCTCTTTGTATTTTTGCAAAGTCTGCTGAACTTGACGTGCCACATTGTAGTGCTCTTCTCCAACGATTTCCGGAGAAAGGGCGCGTGAAGTGGAAGCAAGCGGATCCACCGCCGGGTAGATCCCCATCTCAGACAATTTACGCTCAAGGTTTGTTGTTGCATCAAGGTGAGCGAACGTTGTAGCAGGAGCCGGATCCGTATAGTCATCGGCTGGTACATAGATCGCCTGGATGGATGTTACAGAACCTACGTTAGTTGAAGTGATACGCTCTTGAAGCTGACCCATTTCAGTCGCAAGTGTCGGCTGGTAACCAACGGCAGAGGGCATACGTCCAAGAAGGGCGGAAACCTCAGAGCCTGCCTGCGTGAAGCGGAAGATGTTATCCATAAAGAAAAGAACGTCCTGTCCCTGGTCATCACGGAAATATTCAGCCATTGTCAAACCAGTCAGGGCAACACGCATACGTGCTCCAGGCGGCTCGTTCATCTGTCCGAATACCATGGCTGTTTTCTTGATAACGCCGGAATCCGTCATTTCATGGTAAAGGTCATTTCCTTCACGTGTACGCTCACCAACACCGGCGAATACAGAGATACCGCCGTGCTCCTGAGCGATGTTGTTGATCAATTCCTGGATCAGAACGGTTTTACCTACACCCGCTCCTCCGAAAAGACCGATCTTACCGCCCTTGATGTAAGGAGCAAGCAAGTCTACAACCTTGATTCCTGTTTCAAGAATTTCAACCTCTGTGGAAAGATGTTCAAATGTAGGTGCCTGTCTGTGAATTGGATCACGGCGGGACTCAGCAGCAATTGGAGTGTCCAAATCAATGTTCTCACCAAGTACGTTAAATACGCGGCCAAGTGTCAAATCTCCAACTGGAACAGAGATTGGCGCACCAGTATCCGTTACTTCCGTATTACGCTGCAATCCGTCCGTCGATGCCATCGCGATCGTCCGTACAGTATCATCTCCAAGATGAAGGGCAACCTCCAAAGTAAGTGAGAAAGATGCATCAGCTTCGCTTTTTGCAGCTTGCTTAATTGTAAGAGCGTTGTAAATCTCCGGCAGGTGACCGCTTTCGAACTTAACGTCAACGACGGGACCCATAACCTGTGTAACGCGTCCTTTCATGATCGCTTTCCCTCCTAACTAGCTATATAAAACAGTGTATTTTTTCGATCTATTCTAGCGCTGCAGCTCCGCCGACAATCTCGGTAATTTCCTGAGTAATGGCAGCCTGGCGGGCGCGGTTGAACGTGAGTGTGTAGCTGTTGATCAAATCCTTGGCATTATCTGTTGCATTTCGCATCGCTGTCATACGGGCAGCATGCTCAGACGCTTTGCTGTCCAGCAGAGCTCCGTAAATCAAGCTTTCTGCATACTGAGGAAGCAGCACTTCAAGAATTTCTTCTTCATCTGGTTCAAATTCATAAGAAGTACGTTTGCCTTCAGCTGCAATGTCTGTAAGAGGAAGCAGCTTTGTCTGTGTTACATCCTGCTGAATCGCACTGACGTAATGATTGTAGAAAAGATAAAGCTCATCGAACGTTTCTTCTACAAACATGCTGACTGTCTGGCTCGCAATGTTTTTAATGTCGGAGAAGCCCGGCTGATCTCCGAGCCCGACGATTTCCTGTGTCACGGCAATTCCGCGGCGCTTAAAGAAATCCCGGCCAATTTTTCCGATTGCGATGACCGCATACTCATCACTTGAAGCATGGCGGTTTTGGATGGTCTGATAAACAGAACGAAGAATGCTGCTGTTAAAAGCACCTGCAAGTCCGCGGTCAGACGTAATGACAAGATAGCCGGTCTTCTTTACCTCGCGTTTTAAAAGCATAGGGTGGGTGGCTCCGGTAATTCCGTTTGCCACATTCGCTACGACTTCCTGCATCTTGTTCATATACGGAACGAACGATTTTGCATTATTCTCAGCACGGTTCAGTTTAGCAGCCGAAACCATTTCCATCGCTTTCGTGATCTGGCTCGTCTTTTTTGTTGAATTGATTTTTGATTTTATATCGCGTAATGATGCCAAAGGTACTCACCACCTTGTTTTTAAACTCCGGTTTTATTCATAAAGGGAAGCTTCCATTAACAGAGGCATTTCCCGCTGTTCATGGTTACTTGAACAAATCGGGCACTTACGGGCAATTTGCGCCACCCTGTTTTCAACAGCTCAAAGCAGCTGCCGCAATGCCCGTTCGTGCTGGAATATAAGAGGGGAAGCACCGTTCCGGCGATCCCTCTGCCGTTCATTACTCAGATACGACGAATGTCTTTTTGAAGCCTTTGATAGCAGAAACGAATGCTTCATCTTCAGGAAGATTTCCGGTTTTACGGATCTGCTCCATCATATCAGCATGGTTTTGATCAAGGTAAGCAGACATTTCGCTCTCGAAACGGTTGATATCCTGTACAGGAATATCATCCAGGTGTCCTTTTGTAAGGGCATAAAGAATCGCAACCTGTTTTTCAACTTTCAGCGGCTTGTGAAGATCCTGTTTTAGAACTTCTACTGTACGCGCACCGCGTGCAAGCTTAGCCTGAGTTGCTTTATCAAGATCGGACCCGAATTGAGCGAATGCTTCAAGCTCACGGTAAGAAGCAAGGTCAAGACGCAGCGTACCTGCTACCTTTTTCATTGCTTTAATTTGAGCAGAACCTCCAACACGGGATACAGAAAGACCGGCGTTGATCGCAGGACGTACGCCTGAGAAGAACAAGTCAGACTGCAGGAAGATTTGTCCGTCGGTGATGGAGATAACGTTCGTTGGAATGTAAGCGGAGATATCTCCTGCCTGTGTTTCAACGAACGGAAGAGCTGTCAGGGAACCAGCGCCTTTTGCATCGCTTAGCTTCGCTGCGCGCTCTAGCAAGCGGGAGTGCAAGTAGAAGACATCCCCTGGATATGCTTCACGGCCCGGAGGACGGCGAAGAAGCAAAGAAAGCTCACGGTAAGCAGCAGCCTGCTTGGAAAGATCATCATAAACAACCAGAACGTGCTTGCCGTTGTACATGAATTCTTCACCGAATGTTACTCCTGCATATGGAGCAAGGAACAAGAGCGGTGCCGGCTGGGAAGCAGACGCAGTGACTACAATCGTGTAATCAAGAGCTCCATGTTTGCGAAGTGTTTCAACAACACCGCGAACCGTGGATTCTTTCTGTCCGATTGCTACGTACACGCAAACCATATCCTGATCTTTTTGGTTCAAAATCGCGTCAATTGCTACAGATGTTTTCCCTGTTTGACGGTCTCCGATAATCAGCTCACGCTGGCCGCGGCCGATTGGAACAAGCGCATCGATTGCTTTAATACCGGTTTGAAGCGGTTCATGAACAGATTTACGGTCCATAACTCCAGGAGCAGGACTCTCGATAGGACGGGTTTTCGTTGTTTCAATCGGACCAAGGCCGTCAACAGGCTGTCCAAGCGGGTTCACTACACGTCCGATAAGAGCCTCACCAACAGGAACCTCCATGATGCGTCCTGTACGTTTGACTTCATCGCCTTCGCGAATGTCCTTGTATGGTCCCAGAATGATAATCCCGACATTGCTTTCTTCAAGGTTTTGAGCCATTCCCAAAACGCCGTTTGAAAACTCAACAAGCTCACCAGCCATGACATTGTCGAGGCCATGAGCACGGGCGATACCGTCACCAACCTGGATAACTGTACCTACATCACTAACTTCAATTTCAGACTGATAGGTTTCAATCTGCTTCTTTATAAGAGCACTAATTTCTTCAGCTTTGATGCTCATGAGTTTCACCCCTATCTGTGATCTATTTTGTAACGAGCTGTTTCTCGATCCGTGCAAGTTTGCCGCTTACGCTTCCGTCATAAATACGGTTGCCGATTCTCAGCTTTACTCCGCCGATCAGCGTTTGATCAATAACGTTATGAAGCTTCAGAGCAGTCTTTCCGATTCTTCCGGCAAAGCTTGCGGATAGTTCGGAGAGTTCCTGTTCGCTAAGCAGGCGTACGGAGTAGACGATTGCATTTTCTGTACCGCGTGCGTCATTCGCAAGTTTTGCAAACTCGTCCGCAATTTCAGGAATGCTGTCTGTCCGGTGCCGTTCCACAAGGATGCAGAACGTATTCAATACCTGACTGGTCAAGGAGCTGAAACCTTCCTTAATCAGATCTTTTTTCTTTCGCAAATCCATCTTTGGATGCTGAAGCAGAGCCATAAGCTTTGGGTTCTGCCGAAAAACTTCCTTCACCGTCATCAGATCATCTTCAAATTGATCAAGCATTTTAGTTTCCTTGGCAATTTCAAAAAGCGCTGATGCATATCGTTTGGAAACTGCGGGATTGCTCATCGGCTATCCCCTGCTTCTTTCAGGTAATCGCTGATCAGCTTTTCCTGCGCCTGTTCATTCAGCTCTTTTTCAATAACTTTGGAAGCGATCATAACGGATAGGGACGCAACCTGACTGCGCAGTGCTGCAACAGCCTGATCCTTTTCCTGTTCAATTTCTTTACGTGCAGATTCTTTAAGGCGCATTGCTTCGTTACGGGCTGTAGCAACGATTTCTTCCTTCTGCTGTTCGCCGATTTTCTTCGCATTTTCAATCAGGCCTTGTGCTTCCTGACGAGCCTGCTTCAGCAATTCGCGCTGTTCTTCAATCAATTTAGCAGCCTCAGTGTTTCTTTCTTCTGCTGAATTAATTTCGTTCGCAATGAATTCTTCGCGTTCCTTCATGATTCCAATAAGCGGCTTCCAGGCAAATTTCTTTAACAGCGCAAGAAGAATTAAAAACGCCAAGAGCTGGAACAAAATATCCCCGCCGTTAAAATGTCCTTCACCGGCAGCAGCACCTAATATAAATAAATTGGGCATTGCGTTAATTCACTCCCTCCAAGGGTTACATGATAAAAAGGATGTTTTATGGCTAGTTTGCGGACAAAAAAAAGAGACGGTCTTGCACATAAGAGAATGGCGAAGGTCTTTTATAAAGATGATCTTCGCCACTTCTTCTTATCTGCTGTGCCTCCTATTGGCCCATTACGATAAATGCAATAACAACCGCGATAATCGGAAGTGCCTCAACCAATGCGACACCAATGAACATTGTCGTTTGCAGCGTTCCGCGCAGTTCCGGCTGACGTGCAATCCCCTCAATTGTACGGCTGACAATCATTCCGTTACCGATACCTGCACCAAGTGCTCCCAAACCTACTGCGATTGCAGCTGCGATTACTCCTAAACTCATCTGTATGTCCTCCTTGTAATGGCTAAAATTTTATTTTATAAATCATAAATCTGCTGTTAGTGATCTGTGCTTACTTTGTGAGCCATGTAAACCATGGTCAGCATTACAAAAATAAATGCCTGAATTGCACCTACAAAGATACTGAATCCCTGCCATGCAAGCATTGGCACAATTGCAGTAACGGTGCCTACTATGCCTCCCATTAAACCATCGGCATACCCGCTTGTCGCCAGACCCGCAAGCAATGTGAGCAGGATTTCACCGGCATATATATTACCAAACAAACGCAAACCGAGAGTTAAAGTGTTGGCAAATTCTTCTATGATCTTAATAGGGAATAAAAATTTCATCGGCCTTACATATTCTCGCAGATATTCTCCTGTCCCCTTCATTTTAATGCCATAATAATGGGTCAGTGCGACAATCATTACGGCCAGGGTCATTGTAACGACTGGATCAGCGGTCGGAGATTTCCACCACAGGTTTCCATCAATGACAACTGAGAACGGAAGACCCAGCATATTCGACACGAATATGTACATGAGAATGGTCATCCCGAGAGTAAGGAACCGGCCGCCTGTTTTCCAGTCCATTGTACTGTTGATGATGTTTTTTACAAAATCCATAACCCATTCTATAAAATTCTGCGCCCCTGTCGGTCTAAGAGAAAGAGTGCGGGTAGCGGCGACAGCAATTACAAAAACAATGATACTGGACACTGTAATCATCATAAGGTTAGCCAGGTTGAAATACAGTCCCATAAACTCAACTACAGGTGCTCCATGATCCAATAATATTCACCTCTCTTCCAGCTATTTGCGTAAGTGTTGAACCATAAAATCTATCATAATAACAATGTATATTGTTATTAATCCAATAACTGCAGGAATCAGAGCTATATGTTCCGGATACCGCATCGCGATAAGCACAGCAAGGCCGGCTGCAGCCATTCTCGAGAGCATGCCCATCGAGCCCGTCCTGCCCCCGTGTTCAACTGCATCCGAAAACCGTTTTTGCCCTCTCAGCATCGTCCACAGATTAAATAGACCGAAGCCTGTTCCAATAATCAGACCCAGAAACACTTCTTTGTATTCAGTTAACCCCCAGCAGGCTGTATAAATTGCCAGAAGGTATAGTATGTATTTCAGATAACGCTGGAACATGGGATGCAGTTCAGACATGAAATGCTCAGTCTCCTGGAAAGTAGTGGCGGACTAGTTTCAGCATGCCGTAAATGCCTGCTGCCAGTCCTGAAAGAAGGCCAATGATTAAAAACAGCGGTGCCGTATGAAGGTAGCCGTCTAGCCATCTTCCGGCGAAAATCCCTACTAAAACTGATCCTACCAAATGTGATAGAATGCCAGACATAAGGGCCATCGCCTGCAACGGATGACGATTTTTACTGTTCATCGACAGCACCCCGCAATCACGGTTTTAAAGGTTTTTTTGAGGGAATGTTCTAGTAATTAGAAGGTTTTGAAAACCTTATCATTACCCTCGTATAGCATATCAATTGGCGCTGGGCTGTGTCAATGTGAATCCATGCTAAAAATTCACAAACCCATCAGCCCGGCACAAATTGTTCACATTTGCTGAAAAAATTAGTGTTGACTATGAAAATCGATTGTGATTACGGCTTCGATGATATCTTCTGAATTGCCTTTCTCCGCAAAAATGAGGGCTTTATAGGTCCCGTCGGGCACGTTTATTTCTTTCCTGCTCAGCACTTTTTTTAACCGGCCTTTTCCTGCATTTTTCACCCAGTCAAGATATCCAATAAAATGATACGATGCAGGGTCGTATAATGCAATGCCAATTTCATCCGCCCCGCCCGGCAGGTACAGTTCATACTGAAGAGTCCCCGGTTCATCACCCGGCTGCAGATCAAAGCCCATCAGCCTCGGATAATCCGGCTCATTCATCATAAAGAGATATGGAATGTCGATTTCTTCACGGCCGGCGTTCATCTTAAGCCACCCCTGGTGGGTTCCGTCAGCCAGGTGAATTGGCGTCCCTTCAAGGACGATTTCCACCTCCCTCGAGGATCGGGGCTGCACGTACTGGGTTTTAGGAAACCGCCATGTCAGACCGTCCGCTCTCCCGGGATAAATAAAGGAAAAACGCTGGACTTTCCCTGAATGATTAATCAGGTTCAGCCTGGCTTTGTGCACAGATCTGCGCTGTCCAGAAGAAAATTGTGAGAAAACAAGGGATCCGGGTACAGCCAATACTTCTGTGTTGACCGCTTTCCATACATCAATCCTCCCTGCCCCCTGCCCAATCGGTTCGTAAAGGGCGGCATGCCGGTCCATCAGCGGTTTTGCCGTGTTCATCAGTGCAGCCTTTATTTCCCCGGGGCTCCAGTCCGGATGGGCTTGCTTTACAAGGGCAGCCGCTCCTGCAACAAGCGGCGAGGCCATACTTGTCCCCTGCAGCTTTTTATATTGATTGCCGGGAATCGTGCTTAAAATCTCCACTCCAGGTGCTACAACATCCGGCTTTATCCCCCAGTTTCCTGTGACTGGCCCCCTTGAGCTGAAGCTTGCCAATGTATCCTGTTCATTCGTTTGAGAAATATCTGCCCGTTCGTGAAGAAGCTTCCGGAGCCTCAGCCCGTCTTCTTTGGAAATGGAAGCAGCCGGGATCGTGATGTTTTTCATATTGCCGGAGAAAGACCCCTTCTGATTGTTATGAACGAGAATTCCGGCAGCCCCCTTTTTCTGCGCTGCCAGCGCCATTTCAGTAAACGGTATTTTCCCTCTTTGAGCGATCACGAGCTTTCCTTTGCTGTCGGCCGGAAACTCTTTTTCCCTTCCAAACCCTGCATACACCATTCCGGCAGAGCGGATGGTTTTCCATTGCGCCGCCCCCTGAAAAGGAATCAGGCGGACAGGCTCCGGCATGCCGGATGTACGAAGTGTAAACGCCTTAATTGGCGGAGTGGAAGCCCCTACCGAAATCGCCTTCTCTGCTGTTCCGGGAGAGCCGAGCGTCCATTTCCCCGGACCTGAATTGCCGCCTGCCGCGACTGCAACAATGCCTTTTTCCACCGCTTTGTTTAACGCAAGACTCGTCGGCCAATCCGGTCCATTTACGTCATTTCCTAATGATAGGTTTAAAATATCCACCTTATCCTTTACGGCCCTGTCGATAGCGGCGATGATTTGTTCAGAGGTTCCCGTCCCCCCTGGCCCGAGTGCTCTGTAAATATAAAGGGATGCATCCGGTGCGATGCCTCTGATCTTGCCGTTTGCAGCAATTATGCCGGCTACATGGGTTCCATGCAATGTCGCCACATCCTCATCCCCCATCGTTTCCATCGGATCCCGGTCATCGTCTACGAGATCGTACCCGCCTGCATAATTTTTCCGCAAATCCGGATGGCGGTAATCCATTCCGGTGTCGATGACTCCTACCTTAATCCCTTTCCCGGTCAGGCGCTGATTCTCCCCGTCAAATAAACCTCTCACCCGGTCTCCCCCTACAAAAGCCACGTAATCTGCTGCTTCAGCTTTATAGGCAGCCACAGGTCCCAAATCTTCGACATACGGACGCGATGACAGCAAAGCCAGGTCTTCAGATGATCCTTCAATTGATGCACCTTTAAACACTTCGCTGTATTCCCGGCGGATTTCCACATTCCGAAAGTCCGTTTTCAGCTCGCTTTTAAACGCTTCCCACCGCTCAGGGGCAACAGCAAAAATTCGTCTCGCAGCCTTGTCCGGACGGTTCCGGTCAGGGAGAGGCGGTTTTTCAGGAAAGGTATAGGTGGCGGATGAGGCATGGGGAAGAAGGAGTGAAAACAGGATAAAAAAAGACATCATTCGTTTTTTCATGGGAACACCTCTTGTCCGTTAGCGTTCTCCGGAAAGAGCGGTTTTATGACCGTAAAAAAGGCTCAGACTTTATTTTAAGTCTGAGCCTTGCTGATTATTTTGTTCCGAACATTCTGTCGCCTGCATCTCCGAGACCAGGGACAATGTATCCTTTTTCATTCAGCTTTTCGTCGAGGGCCGCGATAAAAATGTCCACATCCGGATGCACGAGCTTAAATTCTTCAACGCCCTCCGGAGCTGCGATTAAACACATGAATTTAATGTTTTTTGCACCGCGTTTTTTAAGGCTGTTGATCGCTTCGATTGCCGATCCGCCAGTAGCAAGCATCGGATCCACTACGATGAAATCACGCTCTTCCACATCGGAAGGAAGCTTTGCATAGTATTCAACGGGCTTGAGTGTTTCAGGATCACGGTAAAGGCCGACGTGCCCTACCTTCGCTGCCGGGATGAGCTTAAGAATCCCGTCAACCATCCCAAGGCCTGCGCGCAGTATCGGAATGATCGCCAATTTTTTTCCGCCAAGCACGTTAGATTTTGCAATCGTGACCGGTGTTTCCACTTCTACTTCTTCCAAAGGAAGGTCACGGGTAATTTCGAAGGCCATCAGGGTCGCCACTTCATCTACCAGTTCACGGAAATCCTTCGTTCCTGTTTTTACATCTCTTATGTACGTAAGCTTATGCTGAATTAACGGGTGATCAAAAACGTATACTTTCCCCAAACCGCTCAACTCCTTATCAATATCTCGTACCTGTTTCATCGCACTTCCATTGATTCTACAGAAAAAGGGCAAGGGTTTCAAGAGGAAGGTTTTTATGAAAAAGCTGGAAAAGGAGCAGCCGCATCAGCTGCTCCCTTCCTGTCCGGATCGGATCCTTCAGTAAAGCGGAAATCTGGAGGTAAGAGCCTCAACGCGTTCCGCTGCTTCTTTCTGCTTTTCCTCATCTTCGCTGTTGTTTAATGCAAGAGCAATAATCGAAGCAATTTCGTCCATTGCTTCCAGCCCAAAGCCGCGTGTCGTTACAGCGGCTGTTCCAATTCTAATGCCGCTTGTTACAAACGGGCTTTCCGGATCGAATGGAATCGTGTTTTTGTTTGTTGTTATGCCGATCTCATCCAGAATTTTTTCTGCGGTTTTGCCCGTCAGGCTGAGTGACCGGACATCAAGAAGAACGAGATGATTGTCCGTACCGCCGGATACGAGATTCATACCTTCTTTAACAAGGGACTCACCAAGGCGTTTCGCGTTCTCAATGATTTTTTCGCCGTATTCTTTGAATTCCGGCTGCAGGGCTTCTCCGAAAGCAACAGCTTTAGCCGCGATGACATGCATAAGCGGACCGCCCTGAATTCCAGGAAAGATGGATTTATCAATCTTTTTAGCAAATTCTTCTTTACAAAGAATCATTCCACCACGGGGACCGCGAAGTGTCTTGTGAGTCGTTGTCGTTACGAAATCCGCGTAAGGGACGGGGTTTGAATGAAGCCCTACTGCTACAAGACCCGCAATATGAGCCATATCCACCATGAAGTATGCACCCACTTCATCCGCAATCTCACGGAACTTCTGGAAGTCGATTTCGCGCGGGTACGCACTTGCACCTGCAACGATCAGCTTCGGCTTGTGCTCAAGCGCCTTCTGGCGAACATCTTCATAGTTGATGCGGTGCGTTTCTTCGTCTACTCCGTATTCCACAAAGTTGTACTGAACACCGCTGAAATTAACGGGGCTGCCGTGGGTAAGGTGGCCGCCGTGGGAAAGATTCATACCAAGTACTGTATCTCCATGCTCCAGGATGGTAAAGTAAACGGCCATGTTTGCCTGGGCACCGGAATGCGGCTGAACGTTTGCATGCTCAGCACCGAAGATTTCCTTCGCGCGGTCGCGCGCAATATTCTCAACAATATCCACGTACTCACAGCCTCCGTAATAGCGTTTACCCGGATAGCCTTCTGCATATTTGTTCGTCAGCACAGAACCTTGCGCTTCCATTACCGCTTCACTTACAAAGTTCTCAGATGCAATGAGCTCGATCTTCGTCTGCTGCCGTTTTAGCTCCTGCTGCATCGCTTCAAATACGGATGGATCCTGCTTCTGCAAAAATGTCATGTTTATATCCCCCTTGATTGGACAGTAGTGGCTTGCTTATATGCTCCTATTTTACACACATTCTGAACGAAATGTAAAAGACAATCGGCTGATTTTTGAAAAAATAGAGCTAATACCGAACTATAGAGAGTTGATTGAAAGAGATTGTTCGAAATAAGGGGGATGGCGGAAAGCAGGGAATTATTGAAGGAGCAGTTTTGGCAAAGGGGGGCTATATGAATTGGACAGATTCGTGAGCGAAACGGACAAATCATCTGGGGGGAATGGACAAATAGGATCGATCAGATTCGTGAGAGGAACGCATAAATAAGGCGGTATAATCCCCAAATAAAATGGAACGGTTTTTGGCGCTTTAACAGGTTTTCTGCCCAGAACTTCAATTAATCCCGCCGTTTCCACCCCTTCCCCGGCCAAAACTAACCACTTTTTACCCTGCTATATCATTCAAGTTTAGCCTATGGGAGGCCTGCTGTTTTATGTAATGCTCTTCGGTTGATTAACAGAAAAATGAAAAGGAGAAGCAGTTCAAACTGCTTCTCCTCCAGTATTACCCCCAGGCCTCTCTATGGGCGCCAGCAAATTCACTTAAACTAACCGGCTTCTTCCCAGTGACCGTTTCAACTGTATTGGTAACACGGTCTTCTGCACCGTTTGAAATCTTTTCTTCCAGTCCTGTCATAAAAGCGGCATACTCTGGTGTTAAGCCTCCTTGAACCATAGCCTGCTGATACTGGCTAAGAGGAAGGTTTCCGTATTGAATGGGGGTGCCGGCTGCATGGCCGATGATCGAGACAGCTTCTGAATAGCTCAAGCTCTCCGGACCGGTAATGATGTGGCTCGTGTTATGCGGCTCTTGATCGATCAATGCACGAACGCCAACTTCCGCAATGTCATCTGCACTGACAAAACCGATTTTTCCATCACCGGCTGCCGACCAAAGCTTGTTTTCTGATTTAATGGTGTGAAGGTGGTAAGGGGCCAGGAAATTCTCCATAAAATAAGAAGGACGGAGAATGGCATATTCAGGTGCCAGCTGCTTGACAGCGAGCTGCAGCTTCCCAAACACTTGACCGTCATCAGAGACGATGGCCGCACCGAGCATGACCACCCGTTTCACTCCGGAATTCAAAGCTTTTTTCAAAAAAGGCAGAACGGCTGGCAGCGGATCAAGCACACCGACCGGTGCAACCAGGTACAATTTTTCAATCCCTTTAAATATTTCAGCAGGACATTGCCCGCTGTGCCAGTCGAAAGGCACATGCTCTGCACCAGCAAGCCTGGGAACCGATCTGCTGGCAATGCGGATAGAATAGCCGCGTTCCAGAAGCTTGGAAGCAATGCGGCTTCCTGTTGTGCCGGTTCCGCCAGTAAGTAAAATAGTCATGCTATTGACTCCTTTTTAGAAATTTTAGAAATGCCTGAGGTTCATTATTGTAAGCGCCAATAAAGATAAGCGGATTCCAGTAATCTTTATAACGGAGAATTTTTCCATCCTCATACTCAATGACACTAATATATTTTTGGTTGTAAGGCAGTCCTGTTTCCAGAATCACTGCTTCGCATTCAAACTCCACGATTACTGTATTTTGGCCTTCGACTGGGTAGTAGTTCGGCTCAGAAAAATGGGTGAAATTCATTTTTTCGGGAAAATCCTTCACATGATTGTAGATGGCATCAATCCCTTCCAGTTTTGTTAAAACACCAGAAGGGGCATAGGGAATTTCAAATACGGCGTCTTTATGCCAGATTGTCATCCACTGTTCAATATTGTTTTCCAGCATGCCTTGAAAAAATTGATCCATGATCTTTACGTATTCATTCATCATCATTGCAGCTCCTTTTTTGACTGATTAGTCCAAAATAAGTGAAAGAATAGCCTCCTATTCAATCCAGAACAGACAGGCTGACTTTCGCATAGCTTTCCAGTGCATCAAAGCTTTTGTTCGTTTTCGCAATAAAGGTAAGGGACAGTCTTGATTGATTCAGGTAGCGGGCAAGGTTTCTTAAATCACCGTGCCGATTTGTGAACTCACCCTCTTGCTTTCCGCGCAAAAGAGCATCATAAAAGGCATCTTCAAGCAGCAGCGACTGCCTGCTGAAGTATTCGGCAAGCTCTTTTTGAAAAGGAAGCTGTTCGACTGCACTATTGATAATGTAGCAGGCGGCAGAACTTTCCGGGTCCTTCAAAGCCCTGATACCTTCAGCAAAAATATCATGGACAGCTTCTTTAACTGAACCCGCTTCACTCAGTCTTTGGACAACCAGCTGATTTTTTGCCTCCAAATACGCTTTGACGGCGGAAAGGAAAAGGTCCTTTTTCGTGCCAAACGTGTCGTATAAACTTTGCCGGCCAATCTCCAAATGCTTGAGCAGCTCTGGAAGCGAGGCACCTTGATAGCCCAGCTGCCCAAACACTTCAGCCGCTTTGCGCAAAACAGTGACCGTATCAAATTCTTTGCTTCTTGCCAATTGCATTCCCCCCTTCAAGTACAGATTATCCTTTTTGGACTGATTAGTCAAATAATAATATTGAGAAGGAAAAGGGACCAACAAAATAAAAAACAGGGAGACAACGCTCTCTGCTTCAACATGTTATCCCAAGGCCCCGCCATTCTCTCAATACCTTTTTTATACCACTGAAGAGAATCCTTCTTACAGCGCTTCTTGGACCCGTTGCCCTCACTAACACGGTCCACATAAACCAAACCGTACCGCTTTTATAAAGGAAACAATGTCGATGATACCCCCGAACATTTCATAACGCAAAAAGAACCGCCTCGCAGAGCGGTTCTTCCTATTTGCAGGATTCATTTTCATTTGCCGCTTCATAAACGGCACGGACCCCGCCAATCAGCTTCGGACGCGTTTTAGCCATGGTAACATGGGCGTGTCCGATTTGGCTGAGGGTGCTTCGGACCGGAACGGCGACGTGCTTCAGATGCATGCCGATGAAGGTGTCTCCGATGTCGAGGCCGGCGTCTGCTTTTATATGTTCGACGACAGCTGGATTGGCCATGGATTTAAAGGCATGCGCCGCCATGGCTCCGCCGG
This sequence comes from Metabacillus sp. 84, assembly GCF_050107715.1. Taxonomy (NCBI): domain Bacteria; kingdom Bacillati; phylum Bacillota; class Bacilli; order Caryophanales; family Bacillaceae; genus Metabacillus; species Metabacillus sp. 84. The sequence continues at coordinate 641,132 of NZ_JBNILN010000001.1, forward strand.
CTTTCCTGACCGGGATGACGGTGACGGTCTCGAGGCCGTGCTTTTCGGCTGCCGTTTTTTCTACAACCAGTGCCCGGTTCAGATGTTCACAGCATTGAAAAGCAAGGAAAATTTCGTGTTTTTTGCTAAACCGGGAGAGTTCTTCAAAAATCATGGCTGCGGCATCAAAGGTTCCGGATGTACCGATTTTTTCGCCAATGATTTCACTCGTGCTGCAGCCGATGACGAATAGGCTGTTTTTTTCAAAGGTGATTTGGCTTTCGAGGTCATCCAGGATTGTTTGGAGTTCGGAGCGCCATACTTGGACTTCTTCCATGTTGGTTCACCTCTTGTTAGTTGTTTTCGTATTGCCCGATTTTACCGATGCGGTTCGCGTGCCTTCCGCCTTCAAAATTGGATTGCAGCCATGTTTTGGCGATGTCGCGGGCAAGCCCCGGACCGATGACACGCTCACCCATGGCGAGGACGTTGCTGTCGTTATGCTCGCGTGTGAGCCTTGCACTGTATACGTCATGGACAAGGGCGCAGCGTATACCTTTTACTTTGTTTGCTGCAATGCTCATGCCGATGCCGGTCCCGCAGATCAGGATGCCTCTGTCGGCTTCTCCCGATGCGACTTTTTCGGCAACAGGAACTGCGTAATCAGGGTAGTCAACTGATTGATTGCACTCGCAGCCAAGGTCTTCATAGGAAATGCCCATTTCATCCATAAGGGATTTGATTTCTTCGCGGATTTTCATTCCGCCGTGATCTGATGCGATTGCAACTTTCATTATGCTGCCTCCAGGTTCAGTTAGTTTTCCAGTTTTTCAAGAAGAAGCTTCATCATGTTTTCCAATTCGTCTCTCGTGGCCCGGTACATTTCCTGGGGGCCTCCGTAAGGATCAGTGACATCTCTTTGTTCGGAATCGCTGTGGACAAATTCGGACAGGGTCCAGATTTTATTTTGAGATAGCGGAAACCGCTCAAGCATGAGCTGCTTGTGACTGGCTGTCATGGTGAAAATATGTGTAGCCCAATCGACGCTTTCCTCACTCAGCAGGGTGGAACAATGATTGAAGGCGATCCCTTTTTCTAAAAGGACATCTTTTGTATAACGCGAAGCATCGCTTCCATCCATTGCAAAAACCCCGGCTGATCTCACCTTTATTTCTTCCGACCGCTTCATAAACTGCATAAGCGCTTCGGCCATCGGGCTTCTGCATGTATTGCCTGTGCAAACAAAAAGGACATTCGGCACCGCTTCCACTCCTCTGCTTTCGTCTCGCTATTTATCGCTGCTCCCGATTCTCGGGTGATTAATAATCGTAATTATCTATATTGTACTACTAACTGGACAGAGGACCAAGTCCTCCAAACCGGTTTGGGGTAGATTCAGGGATCTGAATCAAGGATCAGAAAAAACCACTCACCCCAAGCTCATCTTAGACTACTTTAAGAACTCTCTGTAAATGTTTGCACCGCATTGGATTATAATAGAATAAGAAGCTTGTCCATTTCATTTTTTTCTCATACATAAGCGAATTCAACCTGTTTCTTATCATGAAGGAGGAACCCCCACTATGCTTTTAAAAAAATCAGCAGGACCATACATCCTTTTAACGCTGCTATTCATTGCTCTGCTGGCATTGCTGCTGACGGCTATCCAACGTTATTTTCATTCCTCTGAAATCAATCTATTAACAGAAAAAGCAGAGGAGCAAAACCTTGAATATGAGTTGGTTATTCATAACCAATTGACTAACTCCTACAGTTTCACTATTACGGAGTAAGTAAGCTTCCCGGGCTGCTGCAGACACTCACTTATCCAAAAGCCCTAAAACAAGTGAAAGAGCCGCATCCTCTCTAAAGGATACGGCTCTTTCTCCGTTCGGCAAGCCTTCTACAAAGGAAGCAAAAGCTTGACCCCAAAGGCTAAAAGGATGGTTCCTCCCAATATTTCGCTATAATTGCCAAGCCACCCCTGCACCCTTTTGCCGATGATGAGTCCGGACCATGTAAGCACCATGCTGACGATGCCGAACATCAAAATGGCAAGCATCGTCCTTGCGCCGTATATCCCGAGCGTCAAGCCGACAGAGAAGCTGTCCAGGCTTACACTTAGGGCAAATAAGAGCAGGCCGAATCCCACTGGGGTAATGAGGGGAGCTTCTTCTTTTTTAAAGGAGGCGATCACCATTTGAATGCCGAGAAGAATGAGGAGCCCTCCTCCTGCATAGGCAGCAATCGCACCCAGTTTATCGGATAACAGCTTGCCGAGTCCCATGCCGGCGAGCGGCATCGCGATATGAAAAAGACCGATGACCAAGCCGATGAAAAAAATTTGCCGGAGTCTCAGGGAAATCATGCCCATTCCCAAGCCGACAGAGAAGGCATCCATTCCCAGTGCAAAGGCCATCATAAAAAGGGTTAGAATCTCCCCGATTAACGCTTCTAAACTCATGTATTCCCTCCTCGGACATGCCTGTTTCAGCATATGTCTGTCCAATGAGGGTTAGAACGGGTTATTCGATGGTTACCCGGTGTCCGGCGGCTTTCTTCAGCCGATTCATGACCGCCTGTCCGACGCCGTCCTCCGGAAACGCTTCGCTGTAGATGAGATCAAGCTCCCTGTTTTGATTAAAGCGGCGGAGAACACTGTACAGGTTGGCAGCGATGGTTTCAGGGCTTGCCAGGCTGCCGCAGGCAATGATTTCATCTGCATGGAGCACCTGTTTGTTTTCTTCCGTGGTTAATATGCCTACCTTTTTCCCTTCTGCCATTGCCTCATCGGCGAGACTCTGGAGAAAGGACAGCGAGCCTTTTACGATTGTCAGCGGAGCATTCGGAGCATAATGGGTGTATTTCATGCCAGGGGATTTGGGCGCTTGTGTTTGATCCGTCAACGCCTCGTCCATGGCCACTGGTCCGATCACCTCTTCAAGCTGTTCCTTCGTGATGCCGCCGGGTCTTAAAATGACCGGGACTTGTTTCGTACAATCCAGGACAGTAGACTCTACTCCGACCCCTGTAGGCCCTCCATCCACAATTCCGGCAATTCTTCCGTCCAGGTCCTGAGCGACATGCTCCGCTTCTGTCGGGCTTGGTTTGCCTGAAAGATTTGCACTTGGGGCCGCAATCGGCACGCCGGATTGTTCAATCAGTGCGAGGGCAATCGGATGATCCGGCATACGGATTGCTACCGTTGATAAACCGGCTGTTACGCGTGAAGAGAGCATTCCTTCTTTTACAGGCAAAATAACAGTAAGCGCGCCTGGCCAGAACATGCTCATAATTTTCATGGCATAGGCGGGGATTTCCCTTACAAGCTCTACCGCCTGTTTATGATTGGATACATGAACAATAAGAGGGTTATCCCCAGGTCTTCCTTTTGCTTTATATATTTTTTCAACGGCTTCATCCGAACCTGCATTGGCTCCAAGTCCATATACAGTCTCAGTCGGAAAAGCAACGGTTTCATTGTTGGCAAGCAATTCAGCTGCTTGAATAACTTGTGGATAAAGCTTGGATGAGTCCAGGTTTTTATCCACAGTCCAGTGAATCGTATCCATTTTTATCTGACTCCTTATTTACCTTGTCTTTAAGGCTTTCCCAACTAGTCTACCACCGACTGTCCCTAAGTAAAAGCGGGGAACAGCAATAAGCTTTATCCACAAAATGTGGATAAAGCTTCATTTTCAGTGGATAAGTATGTTGATAAAGTAATTTGACCTATATTTTTCATGAATTTTTCAGGTATTCTTAACCATAACGGCTGAGCCCTCTGCTGCAATGGATGTCTGGACATGCTTGGAATTCCGGAGCACTTCGGGAAGTTCTGTCTCCGCAGCCTGCTGAAATCCGATAAGTCTCAGGAATTCGATTGAGCCGGCGCCGCCTGCAATAAGATAATAATGTTTGAGCTTTTTTTTCCGGCCAACCTCATGAATGCTCTTAAAGAGCGATAGAATGTAAGCCTGGTCCAGCTTGTCCGATACAACTAAAGATCGAAGAAGCCCGATTTCGCCAAACACTTCAAGCCCGATGCAGGCGGCTACGTTGTGATCGGCATCTGTCATCATAACGAACTGGTCTATTTTTTCTTCTATTCCCGCAGCATTGGACCCCGCTGCTTCCACAAACTCTATCAAACGGCCGGCATCGGCTGCTTCCGCTAATTTGAGCTGATAAAACATCGTTCCACCCCATTGTCCTTTGTTACTCCCAATGTATGCGGAAAACTCTCAAATATGCGGAAAGGTTTATGAAAACAGCCCGCCCAGCCATTCAGCCAGAAAGAATTTCACTTCAGGCTCTGCATTTTCCCTGCTCTCTGACGTTACTTCGGCGAGCTTCTTCTCTTCCTGCTCTGCTTCTTTTTCCTGGGCTTCTACCGCCTCTCCGGTTGAAAAGTCCAGAAAGCATAGCGGAGGGAAAAGAACACACCACCAGTTCGCGCCTTCTCCATTCCCGAGGGTGATGAGGATCGCCTCATAGTCTCCTGCCGGATAAATGAACTCTCCGTACAGCTTTGTCGGGAAGTGGACGCTGCTGCCGTATTCTACTTGAATGCTTTGGCTGACTCCTTCTTTTTCCATCACTTTTTTGGCGATGCTCTCTACCGTTTCCATCTTAGAGCGGATCAATTCCCTCGCATCTTCAATAGAAGAAAGATCTTTTACCCATTTCGTAATCTCTTTGTTCACTTCATCTCTTATTTTCAATTTTAAAGCCTGATCCTGCGGTCCATCACTGTTTGCGAGGATTCTCAGGCGGATGGCCTCCTCCGGAATAACGACCGGTCCGTTCTGCTCTGCCGCCTCCGCTCTCTGGGCACCTGCCGGCTGCTGCTGCGTATTTAAAAGCGCTCCCGCTGTCATAATCAATAAATAAATGATAGCCAATGTTTGTTTTTTCATTTCTCCTCAACCATCCCTTCTCTAGCAACAGTATGGCCGGGAGAGAAAAAACCTAAACATGGAATTTCTAAAACTATGAATCTATTCTTGTGAGAGTGACCGTATTTCCTTAAAAAGCTTTTTATAGTAGCCCGCTGCATGGGGAACGAACGCAGCTTTGCCGGCCCATTCCTCAAACGCCGTTCTCTTCCCTGAGATGTCTTCCCGAAAACCGGTGACGCGCACCCGGCTTCCGCCTCCGAGAATCATTTCTTCATAGTCAGCCAGGTTCGCTTTGACCACACCCGCCACTTCTTCCTTCTGCAGAGAAAATTCCCGGATAGGAGCTGCAGCCAAGTAAACATAGACATGGGCGAGCTCTTTATCGATGATCTCCCCGCTTCCCCCGGTCCAGGGAATCACTCCGAGAGGATGCAATTCATGGAAACAAACGCTTAAGCCCAATTCTTCCTTCACTTCTCTAATCCCATCCGCCGCTGTCTCGCCGGCAAGCAGATGGCCGGCAGCGGTAATGTCGTAAAGCGAAGGATAGTCCTTTTTCAATGGGCTCCGAAGCTGAAAGTACAGATCGATTCCGTCTTCAGACCGCTCCGCAATCCAGCAGTGGAACGTCTCATGCCAGAACCCCTTCTTATGAACTTCCTGCCTTGACGCCGTGCCAATCGGACGGCCCTTGACGTCAAAAATTCTCAGAAGCTCCTGATCCATCTTCTTTCTCCTCCCCCGGCCCCTCTATATTTCCGCAAATACCATCCGATCTTTGCCATTGATGTCCCAAACGACTTCAACTTTTGCTTCCGGAAAGGCTTTTCGCAGCAGATCCGCCACTGCTTCCCCCTGGCCTGCACCAATTTCAAAAGCAGCCAGTCCCGGCTTGCTCATAAGGGCCGGCATGCCGGCGCAGAGCCTCCGGTAGAAATCAAGCCCATCTTTTCCCCCTGCGAGCGCCCTTACCGGTTCATGATCCTTCACCACTTCTGACAGCTTTACAATGTCTTCGTCCGGTATGTAAGGAGGGTTGGAAACGATAAGATCAAACGTCTGGCCAAAAAGCGGCTCAAGCAGATCGCCATGAAGGAACTGGACATCTGCTCCGTTTGCAGCGGCATTCCTGGCCGCCACTTCCAGTGATTGCTCAGCGATATCTGTTCCGGTCACGGTCAAATTTTTCAATTCCAGGGCGAGCGTGATGGCAATGGCCCCTGACCCGGTTCCGATATCTGCCGCAGCCAGCGGCTTATCTTCCGGCAGATGGGATTGAACTCTTTTTTTTAAGCCCTCAATCAATTCCTCTGTTTCGGGTCTTGGAATCAGTACTTCCTTATTTACTTCGAACTTTCGTCCGTAAAATTCTTCATATCCGGTTAAGTGCTGAACCGGAACACCTTCTGAATGCTTTTTCACATCCGATTGAAAGGCTTCCAGTATATCTCCGCTGACTTCCATGCGAAAATTAGCCAGCAGCGAGGACCTGTTCATCTGAAGGTGGTGCCTTAACAGCCATTCCCCCGCATTTTCATCCCTGCCCGCATCCGTTAAAAAAAGAGAAGCCCATTTAAGGGCTTCAAATACAGTTGTCATCAAATATCCGCCTGTTCCAGCCTGCTGGACTGATCCTCAACGATGAGAGCTTCGATGACTTCATCAAGCTTTCCTTCAAGGATTTGGTCAAGCTTTTGAATGGTCAGACCGATGCGGTGGTCTGTGACACGGTTTTGAGGAAAATTATAGGTGCGGATCCGTTCAGAACGGTCCCCGGAGCCTACGGCAAGCTTTCGGTTTTGATCGTACTCAGCCTGGGCTTCACGCTGGAATTTATCATAGACGCGGGCACGCAGTACCTTCATCGCCTTTTCTTTGTTTTTAATCTGGGATTTTTCATCCTGGCAGCTTACAACGGTCATCGTCGGAAGGTGAGTCAAACGAACCGCTGACATGGTTGTATTGACACTTTGCCCTCCTGGTCCGCTTGAAGCAAACGTGTCGACACGAATATCCTTTTCATGGATCTCCACTTCGACTTCCTCTGCTTCAGGCAGGCACGCAACCGTAGCGGTTGATGTATGGATCCGCCCGCCGGATTCTGTTTCAGGCACCCGCTGTACACGGTGTGCACCGTTTTCAAACTTCATTTTGGAATAAGCGCCCTTACCGGTGAGCATAAAGATAATTTCTTTATAGCCGCCTACCCCTGTTGAGTTCGCTTCCATTACTTCCGTTTTCCAGCCCTGAGCCTCCGCAAAACGGCTGTACATCCGGTATAAGTCTCCTGCGAACAGAGCCGCTTCATCCCCGCCGGCTGCACCCCGAATCTCCATGATTACGTTCTTATCATCATTCGGATCCTTCGGAACGAGCAGGAGCTTCAATTTGTCATTGAGCGCCGTTTCCTGTTCCTGAAGCTCGGACAGCTCTTCTTTAACCATTTCGCGCATATCTGCATCAAGCTTTTCATCAAGCATCGCTTTCGCATCCGCTATTTGCTCTCTTACCGCTTTGTATTCTCTGTATGCTTCCACTGTATCAGACAGATCAGACTGTTCTTTTGAATATTCTCTCAGCTTTTTGGTGTCACTGATAATATCAGGATCCATCAGGAGCTGATTTAATTTTTCATAACGTTCTTCAACCGCTTGCAAACGATCTAACACGTTCTTCACCTCTGGAGTTTCCTAGCTAATACATTCAGCCGGTCTAATTTTAACCCCCGCACTGGATGAACCGTAAAACCGCCTCTTTATAGCGTGGCGATGCGTTCAGCTGCAGGGAGACGAAATGAACCCCCATAGCTGGAAGTCTCATTTTATCCATAACATTCTAATTATAGTACAGGAAGGGCAAACAATCAAAAGCAATTTCATATGGTAAAGTATAGAGAGAAAACAAGGGAACGCGGCTGATGACAGGATTGCTGCAGCCATTTTACTCATCGCTGCTCATTTCATCACCGCTTTTATAACGGCGGTTCTTATTGCCGGAAAAATGATCATAAAGGGGAGCTGGACATGTCATTTAAAAGTCTTTACATTTATCTTGTGCTGTTCGCGACACTGATGATGTCAATTGGAGGCTCAGTCGGGGTCTTTATGTCCGCAGCAGACTATGTTTCCCCTCCCTCCTATTACCAAAGCTTCAGCGACTTTAAAACCATGAAGCAGGAAGATCCGCAAAACACGCGATCCGAGGCGGAAATCCGCAAGCAATACGAAGAAGCTGAAGAGAACGAAAAACAGCGGGCCCGGAGCCATGCGTTAAACGGCATCATAAAAAGTCTTGGATGGATTGTCATTCCATATCCAGTCTTTCTATATTTCCAGCGCCAAGTCCGCAAAAAAGAATAAAAGGAGATTCGTATGCTGACCAATATCCATCATATCGCCATTATTTGCTCTAACTATGAACGTTCCAAAGCTTTTTATATTGATATTCTCGGCTGCCGGGTCATCCAGGAAACCTTCCGGGAAGAGAGAAATTCTTACAAACTCGATCTCAGCGTAGGCAGCAGCGGGCAAATTGAACTGTTCTCTTTTCCAGATCCGCCTCCCCGCCCGACTCAGCCTGAAGCACAGGGCTTGAGGCACCTCGCCTTCTCCACAGACAACCTGGACGAAGCAGTAAGAAAACTTGCCGGGTACGGGGTTGAATGTGAACCGGTCCGGATGGATGAGCTCACCGGAAAACGATTCACCTTCTTCAAAGATCCGGATGACTTGCCACTCGAGCTTTACGAAAGCTAATTCGACAATCATTCCCGCATTCCCACTACCTTTGCCGAACAGGTTCTTCTTTTGTCTACCGGAAAGGAGAAAGGGGAAAAGAAGCGAATTCCTTCTTATCAATAGATAGGGGGAATGTCTGATGAACACTGCCGCCGTTGCTAAAGAGCTTGGGGTTTCTACGAAAACTGTACAGCGCTGGGTAAAACAGCTGGAGCTGCCAATGGAGCGCAACGAGCTTGGACACTATCATTTCCGGGAAGAGGATCTAAATACATTGAAAGGCGTAAAGGAACAGCTTCACAGCGGTGTCCTCCTTCAGGATATTAAAGCAGAAACCGCACCGCACGCTGCCCCTCCCGAAGCCGAAGCAGTCCCCGTTTCAAACAGTGCCGGCCCCCGGGCTGCCGAGCTTGAAGACCGCCTGAACCTGATGGAGCAAAAATTAAACCATAAAGCAGATGCCGTCGTTTCCTACCAGCTTCTCCAGCACCGCAGAGAGATGGAGGAACTGAATAAAAAGATCCATAAACTCGAGCAAACGATTGATATCCTCTTTGCCCAGCTTCCCGAAGCCAATCTGGAGCCCGTCCTCATGTTCGAAAATCAAAAGCTGAATAAACGCAAAGGGCTGCTGAAGTCGATCTTTAGTTTGTAGGGTTGGGGTTTGGCGGGGATTTTGGTGTTTGACGGATGGAGTTTGGTGTTGGTGCCTGAGCTTTAGTATAGCAGGGGGAAAGCGGGGACTGGCCAAGGTGCCAGTCCCCTGCTGCTTCACCGCAGTGAGGGACAGAGACCCGCGTCTCAAACCCGCTGCGGGGCAAGCGATTGGCGAGACGGTGCCGGAGCTTTAGTGCTTTAGCAGAGTTGGGGTCAGGCACAGGGCCTGACCCGACATGCTTCACCGCAAGCGGGGACAGAGACCTGCGTCTCAAACCCACTGCGGGGCAAGCGATTGGCGAGACGGTGCCGGAGCTTTAGTGCTTTAGCGGAGTTGGGGTCAGGCGCCTTTCCCCGCTATTATTCCAGCAGCGGTCCTCTTGAGGTGGTTGGCGAGAGCCATACCTGGCCTGTGCCGCGATATGGCACAGGGCCTGACCCCACATGCTTCACCGCAAGCGGGGACAGAGACCCGCGTCTCAAACCCACTGCGGGGCAAGCGATTGGCGAGACGGTGCCGGAGCTTTAGTGCTTTAGCGAAGTTGGGGTCAGGCGCCTTTCCCCGCTATTATCCCAGCAGCGGTCCTCTTGAGGTGGTTGGCGAAAGCCATACCTGGCCGGTGCCGCGGAAGGTCTGCAAGTATCCTTCCCCGCTTGTGGCTGAACCGATGATGCCTTTGGCGGAGCGTTCCACGGTAAATTGGATGCCGCCCGTTCTTAAGATGGCAAAGTTCCCGTCTACTTTAAGGGTGTCGTTATTCAAGTCCACTTTTACGACAGCGTTTGCTGGCACCGGGCTGCTTAATACAATAATTCCTGAGCCGGTCAGCTTCGTCTGAAATAGGCCTTCTCCTCCTCTTGCTGCCGATGAGAGGTTCTTCATGGACTCAATGCCCACCTCCACCGTCGATTCACAGCAATAGAACATGCCTCTGTCGACGATGATGGAATCGCTGTCGATTTCAAGCATCAGAAAATGGCCGAAGCTCGGTTCGAGGAAAATGTCACCTGAGCCCTTGTATTTTGGTTTAACCCCTGATTCGTTTGTCAGGACATTGCTTGCGAATTTTTTCATCATGCCTTTTGCCCCGCCAAGAGAGTTGTCCATTTCGATGCTGCCGAGCATGTAGTGGAGGGCGCCGGCTTCTGTCGTAATGCTGCCGTTTCTCAGTTCGATGGCGATCTGGCGAAGCCCCATGCCAAGCTTCTTCGCGTAGTACATATCTGTGGGAGAGGTCAGATAGGTGCTTCCATTCAGGTCATTAAACTCCACAATCTTAAATGTGGCATTCTGTGTTTCCAGCTGCTCAATTACACTGTAGACTTCCTGGTTATTTTGGACAATCACGGCTTCTCCTCCTATGTAAGTGTTTCAATTTAATCGTACCACATTTTGGATAAAGCTGTATAAATGACCTTGGCGGCTTAACAGGCATGAAAAGGGGTTTCTTCAGTTGTGAAGGCGGTATTACCTCCGTCCCCCGTTTCGGTAAAGGATCGGGGGACGGAGACAGGAACTGTTTACCCTTACTCCCACAACGCTTTTGAGCCCAGGGGGACAGAGCATGTTCAGTTGACATAATTGGGGACGGAGGCTGCCTCCGTCCCCTTTTTTCCGCCCGAATGGGGACGGAGAAGAGGCCGGCTAAACCTTTGCGCAGTAAGGGGTTAAGAGAGCGGGGCCGGAGGTTTAACGCTTTAGCAGAGCGGGGGTCGGAGGCCATTGCATCCGCTGTACGCCCTAGCATATCTTTAGAGGTTTTATCGCTTTAGCATAGCGGGGGTCGGAGGCAACACGGGGGAGTACGCATTCAAAAACTAAACTAAATCCTTACCAGAGCGCAAAAAAAATGCACAGATCATGATCTGTGCATTTTTTGCTTTGGTAAGGAAGGCTTCGCTTAATTATGCGAAGCTTCACTTTCTTCTTTTTTAAAAGCCGGCTTGCCCGGCACCTCGTGATGGTGGCGACAGCGCGGTTCGTAGGATTCGCTTGCTCCGACAAGAATGATGGGGTCCTGGTAGGCGGCTGGTTTGCCGTCAATGAGACGCTGTGTCCGGCTCGCGGGCGATCCGCAGACGGAACAGACGGCCTGGAGCTTCGTAACGGTCTCCGCAACGGCCATCAGGTCCGGCATGATGCCGAATGGCTCTCCGCGGAAATCCTGATCAAGTCCTGCTGCGATTACACGGTGGCCCCTGTCTGCAAGGGTTGTTACGACTTCCATTATGCCGGCGTCAAAAAACTGAATCTCATCAATGGCCACCACGTCCGTGTCTTCGTCGACCATGTTCAGAACGTCAGCTGAAGAAGGGACAGGGGAACAAATAATGGTGGTTCCATTATGGGATACGACTTCTTTCTCACTGTATCGGTTATCAATCGATGGCTTAAAAACGAGAACGTTTTGTTTCGCATATTGTGCGCGCCGCACTCTGCGGATCAGTTCTTCTGATTTTCCCGAAAACATGCTTCCGCATATGATTTCGAGCCAGCCGCTGAATTTCATCACATACATGCAAACGGCCTCTCCCTTCATTTGGCTGCTAGGCTGCCAAAACGCGGCACAGCCTTTTTCTCCGGTGCTTTTCCTTTGTTATTCTAAGCTGCAAGACCGTTTTACATGCCAATAGTCCCTATGTAAAACGTCTTTTTTCGTGAAAAAAACAGGCAAGTGTGAAGACTTGCCTGTTTTTGTTTCGATCTATTCCAAAATTACTTGATTCCGTATTTTTTATTGAAACGGTCAACACGTCCGCCGGCTTCAGCGAATTTTTGACGTCCAGTGTAGAATGGATGGCACTCGGAGCAAGTCTCGATGCGTACATCTTCTTTGACAGAACCTGTTTCAAATTCGTTACCGCAAGAACATTTAACCATAACTTTTTTGTAGTTAGGATGGATTCCAGCTTTCATTCTTTTCATCTCCTTCTGCCCTGCATTCTTACCGAATCCAGAGTTATCTTGTTCATAAGATGGAATTCATTTGAGTGAAATCATCTATCTGAACGGCATATGAAAAAATTATAACAGGGGTTCCTCATGATTGCAAGAAACAAAATTGGAATCATAAAGGAAATCCCCGCTGATTTTTTCTAAGACCTTCTTGAGCCTGCTGTGCCCGGCTTCATTTCTGCTGTCAGCATTTCAAAAAACTCTTCATTGCCTTTTGACTGCTTTAGTTTGCGAAGGAATTTTTCGACAAAATCCGGCGAGTCTGTCATTGACTTGCGGATCGCCCATAGTTTTTCGAGATGGTCCTTCTGAACAAGTAGCTCTTCTTTCCTTGTTCCGGAACGGCGGATATCAATCGCAGGGAAGATTCGCTTTTCCGCAAGGGAGCGGTCAAGGTGAAGCTCCATATTTCCTGTTCCTTTGAATTCCTCGTAAATGACATCATCCATGCGGGAGCCCGTATCGACCAGGGCAGTTGCAAGAATTGTTAAGCTTCCGCCCTCTTCAATGTTCCGTGCAGCCCCGAAGAAGCGTTTCGGACGATGGAATGCAGCCGGATCAATCCCTCCGGAAAGTGTACGTCCGCTTGGAGGGATGACAAGGTTATAAGCACGTGCCAGACGTGTAATGCTGTCCATCAGAATGATGACATCCTTTTTGTGCTCAACAAGCCTCATGGCACGGTCGAGGACGAGTTCCGCTACCTTGATGTGGTTTTCCGGAACCTCATCAAAGGTCGAGCTGACGACATCGCCTGCAACAGAACGTTCGATATCGGTTACTTCCTCTGGACGCTCATCAATAAGGAGAACAATCAGTTCTGCTTCCGGGTTATTCGTTGTAATGCTGTTGGCAATCTCTTTAAGGAGCATCGTTTTTCCTGCTTTCGGAGGGGCAACGATGAGACCGCGCTGGCCGAAGCCCACTGGTGCAATTAAGTCCATAATCCTTGTGGACAGCATGTGCGGCTCGGTCTCGAGAATGATCTGACGGTCAGGATACAGAGGGGTAAGTGCAGGGAAATGCACCCGTTCCTTCGCTGATTCCGGGTCGTCGCCATTTACGGCATCGACATGAAGAAGACCGTAATAGCGCTCGTTTTCCTTTGGAGGACGAACCTTGCCGGAAACTTTATCGCCATTTCTCAAATCAAAGCGTCTGATTTGGGAAGCGGAAATATAAATATCCTCTGAGCTTGGAGAATAGTTAATCGGTCTAAGGAAGCCAAAGCCCTCAGACTGAATGATTTCAAGAACGCCTTCCATGAATAGAAGGTCTTCTTGTTCTGCATCTGCTTTTAAAATCGCAAAGATGAGTTCTTTTTTTGTCAGCTTGCTGTAGTAAGAAATTTTGAAATGACGAGCATGCTCGTACAATTCTTTCAGCTTCATATTTTCTAATGAAGAGATGGAAACCTTACTCATGTAAACACCACACTTTTACCATATAAAATAGACATACCGGTTTCTTTCCGCCCTATATGTACGATGGACATTGAAAATTGGATTTCAGGATAGAGAAGGAAAAGAAGGAAAAGCTTTGAAGTAGTTGAAGCAGTGTAATTGTGATTGCAGCACTCTTTAGTTTTACCTTATTTCATCCGATTAATCAATACGTTTTCATAGACGTAAAACATTTGAAATAAAAGAGCGGCCGGAGCATGAGCTGCTCCGGCTGCTTTTGTTCTTACCTGATTACAAGATTTGGCTTCTTTTTCAGGCTGTGCTGACCGTCAACAAAACGGACTGTGCCTGATTTAGCCCTCATAACAACGGATTGAGTCGTTCCGCTTGCTGCTTTGAACTGAACGCCTTTCAGCAGTTCTCCGTCCGTAACGCCGGTCGCAGCAAAAATGGCGTCATCCCCTTTTACCAGGTCTTCCATTAAAAGGACTTTGCTTACATCAAGACCCATTTTCAGACAGCGGTTCAATTCCTGGTCATTTTGCGGAAGCAGCTTGCCCTGAATTTCTCCGCCCAGGCATTTTAGCGCTGCGGCTGCAAGCACTCCTTCAGGGGCTCCCCCGGAACCGAAAAGAATGTCTACACCTGTATGGTCAAAGGCTGTATTGATCGCACCCGCTACATCCCCGTCATTGATCAGCTTAATGCGGACGCCAGCCTCGCGCAGTTCATTGATGATGCCCTGATGGCGCTCACGGCTCAAAATCGTAGCTACAACGTCTTCAATCTCTTTGTTTTTTGCCTTCGCTACCGCGCGGAGGTTGTCGATGATCGGTGCATTGATATCAATGCATCCTACCGCGTCAGGCCCTACTGCAATCTTGTCCATATACATGTCCGGTGCATTGAGCATATTGCCGTGGTCCGCTACCGCGATTACAGCCAGAGCATTCCAGCCTCCCTGAGCGAGAATGTTCGTCCCTTCGAGCGGGTCAACCGCAACGTCTACTCTTGGACCGTACCCGTTTCCAAGCTTTTCGCCAATGTAAAGCATCGGGGCCTCATCCATTTCCCCTTCCCCGATGACAACCGTGCCTTTCATTGGAATTGTGTCAAAGACATCCCTCATGGCAGATGTGGCAGCATCGTCTGCCTCATCTTTTTTCCCGCGGCCCATCCAGCGGGCAGATGCTAGTGCTGCAGCTTCCGTTACGCGTACTAGTTCCATCGACAAACTTCTTTCCATCTTTGGTTCCTCCCCTTTGCTGTACCTTTACTATGTATGACCCGCTTTTCATAAAGAAAAGCGGGATAAACATTGAACCTCAATTATGAATTTTGAATTTGTTCGATTTCTTGGTCGGTTAATTTTTCCCGCCAGATAGACGCTCCCATATTTGTCAGCTTTTCTTCAAGCTGGCTGTAGCCCCGGTCTATATGCTCAAGACCTGTCACTTCCGTCACTCCGTCAGCCATGAGGCCTGCAGTTACAAGTGCAGCCCCTGCCCGAAGATCGCTTGCTTTCACCTTCGCACCCTGCAGCTGGCTTTTGCCGGCTACTATGGCCGAGCGGCCTTCCACTTTGATGGAGGCTCCCATGCGCCGGAGTTCATCAATGTGCTTAAAGCGGGCTGAGTAGATGGTATCAGTGACGACGCTTGTCCCATTCGCCTTCGTTAAAAACGAAGTGAACGGCTGCTGGAGGTCGGTCGGGAAGCCAGGGTAGACGAGTGTTTTTACGTCAACCGGCTTTAATTCCTTCTGTCCGCCGACTATCCAGATCTGATCATTGCTCGTTTCGATATGAACGCCTGTTTCCCTGAGTTTGGCAATGAGAGATTCCATATGAAGCGGAATCACATTATCCACAAGCATTTCCTTCCCGGCAGCCGCACCGATGATCATATACGTACCGGCTTCAATCCGGTCGGGAATAATCGTGTGGCGGCACCCATGGAGGTTTTCGACTCCGTCGATCCGGATGACATCTGTTCCTGCTCCTTTGATTCTGGCGCCCATACTGGTAAGCAGGGTGGCCACATCAACGATTTCAGGTTCTTTTGCCGCATTTTCAATAATGGTTCTTCCTTTAGCCAAAACAGCAGCTAGCATAATATTAATGGTCGCTCCTACACTGACTACATCTAAATAAATACGGGCTCCCCTCAGCTCTTCTGCACGCAGGTAAATCGCACCCTGCTCATTGGTCACCTGTGCGCCCAGAGCCTCAAATCCCTTTATGTGCTGGTCAATCGGACGCGGTCCAAGATGGCACCCTCCCGGAAGGCCGATGACCGCTTTTTTGAAGCGGCCAAGCATCGCTCCCATCAAGTAGTAGGAAGCTCTTAATTTTTTTACCTTCCCGTTCGGCAAAGGCATTGAAATCATATTTTCCGGCTGGACATGCATTTCACCGTTATGAAAATCGACTTTTCCTCCGACTTCCTCAAGCAAATCCTTTAAAATATGCACGTCTGATATATCGGGTAAACCTTCAATAATGACGGGTGATTCTGCAAGGATTGCAGCAGGAATCAGTGCCACAGCGCTGTTCTTCGCGCCGCTGATTGTAACAGATCCCTTTAGCAGATCGCCGCCTGCAATATTTAACTTTTCCATGGTGGTCTCCTTCCTCGGAAGCTGACATGTAACGCTGCTCTTTTCAACAAATTCTCCATAAAACCGACAGAACATACGCTGTATATGAAAATTAACATGCGTGATATTCGCAAGGCTGAAATAAGCCTGACTCCATTGTAAAATAAATCCCATTGAAGCTCAAATAGAGGGCAGCAAACACACAGCTTTTTCATTCTCCACAGACGCTTAAATGGCAAGCTGAAAGCTTGCCATTTATCTCTGTCTATTCACGTTCCTATTATTCTATGAACGGCTGTTCCAGTCAGCGAGGAATTTTTCAATTCCCTGATCTGTCAGCGGATGCTTAAACAGCTGATGGATGACCTTAAGCGGAAGCGTTGCAATGTGCGCCCCGTTCAAGGCTGCTTCTGTCACATGCATCGGGTGGCGGATGGAGGCGGCGATAATTTCTGCGTCCAATCCGTGAAGGTCAAAAATCTCAGAAATAGAGGCAATTAAATCCATGCCGTTCTGACCGATATCATCCAGTCTTCCAAGGAATGGTGAAACGTAAGTGGCTCCTGCACGGGCAGCGAGAAGCGCCTGGTTCGCGCTGAAAATAAGCGTTACATTTGTTTTAATGCCGAGCTCCGAAAACTCTTTGACCGCTTTTAAGCCATCCGTTGTCATCGGAACCTTTACCGTAATATTTGGAGCGATTTTAGCTAATTCTTTGCCTTCTTCAATCATTTCTTCGGCTTTTAAAGAAATGACTTCTGCACTTACCGACCCTTTAACTATGTCCGTAATTTCTCTTAGTCGATCATGAAAGGAGATATTCTCTTTGGCTACTAAACTCGGGTTTGTGGTGACGCCCGCAAGGATGCCCATGCTTTCGGCTTCTTTGATTTCTTCAAGGTTTGCTGTATCAATGAAAAATTTCATTTTTTCCCCGCTCCCTTATAAAAATCTGAAAACTGAATCTTGTTATCGCTTACTTTCATCACCTTTGAAAACCGTCTTGCATAAGACGGTTTTCAAATTGTGCGGATTAAGCTCTGTTGGAAGAACCGAATTCGCGCATTTTTCCTTGAACCGTTTCTTTAATCGCATCGCGTGCAGGTCCAAGATATTTACGTGGATCGTACTCTTCAGGCTTCGCAGCAAGAACTTCACGAACCGTTCTTGCAGATGAAATCTGGTTCTCTGTGTTTACGTTGATTTTTGCTGTTCCGTAAGAGATCGCTTTTTGGATATCGTGAGTCGGGATCCCTGTTCCGCCGTGAAGCACAAGTGGAACTCCGGTAGCTGCGCCGATTTCTTCCATCTCTTTGAAGCCAAGGTTAGGCTCGCCTTTGTAAGGGCCGTGAACGGAACCAAGAGCTGGAGCAAGCGTATCAATTCCAGTACGCTCAACAAGCTCCTGGCACTCTTTTGGATCAGCGTAGATTACGCCTTCAGCGATTACGTCATCTTCCTGTCCGCCAACTGTTCCAAGCTCAGCTTCTACCGATACGCCGTGGAAGTGGGCAAGCTCAACTACTTTTGAAGTTGTAGCGATGTTCTCTTCGAACGGGTGGTGGGAAGCATCGATCATAACAGATGTAAAACCTGCGTGGATTGCTTTTGCACAAGACTCAAAGCTTGAACCGTGATCAAGATGAATGGCGACCGGTACAGTTGTTTTGTATTCATCCATAAGTGCTTTTACAAGCGCAACAACGGTTTTGAAGCCGCCCATGTAGCGTGCCGCACCTTCAGATACACCTAGAATTACCGGTGATTTTTCTTCTTCTGCCGCTTGAAGAATCGCTTGAGTGAACTCAAGGTTATTCAAGTTAAATTGACCAACAGCGTAGCCTTCGCTTTTGGCTTTTTGAAGCATTTCTGTCATTGATACTAAAGGCATCTCGAATAGTCCTCCTTATATAGCCTGATTTTGCTAAACCCGAAAAGCTTATCAAATCCAGCTTGACCAGAAAAATTCCTGTATATGTAACTAAGAAATGGATGCATAGCTTTTCTCAAACAATAGCATACCAATAACAAGAAAAATCGGCAACTTTTCAATACAAGTCGAAAAATTCTAACAGTTTATCCGTTTGAGCGGATAGGAAGATGCTTTTTGACTGCGGCGCGGATCTCATCAATGTCGAATGGTTTTGCAAAATGGGTAAGCGCCCCAAGGTCTTTCGCCTCCTGAATCATATCCAGTTCTCCATAGGCTGTCATGATGATCACCCGGATATTCGGTTCCACAAGCTTCATTCTTTTCAGGATTTCAATTCCATCCATTCCAGGAATTTTCATATCAAGCAAAACAAGGTCCGGAGGGGTTTGCTCCAGAATTTCAAGCGCTTGGAATCCGCTTGCCGCCTGGTACGTATCATAGCCTTCTTTTTGAAAGACTTCGTTTAAAAGAATCCGGATTCCGTACTGATCATCAACAATTAAAATTTTTTCTCCTGCCATTTCTGCACCTCTTCACGTTTTATCCTTTTAGACCTATGATACTAATTCTTTTTGGATGGTCAATTTCCTGCCTGATATTGGACAATGTTAAACTTTTTGTCTTTTGCCGGAGGATTCCGTATAATTCCTGTGGAAAGCAATCGGAACGTGAAGGAGTTTTTGCATGCTAAAAATATTTACTACCCAGCTTTCCGGTCAATTTCAGCGGATCCAAAGCCAGGAGGAATTTTCAATAGAAGATGGCGGAAGGCTTCTTGCACAGGGCTGTGCAGGAGACGGAACCATCTACATTCATGGCTTTGGCGAGCTTTCGGGAATTGTTGCGGAAGCGGTTGACAGCCTCGAGCCCTTCCCAAACGCAAAGCCTCTTTTTGAGGAAAAAGGCAGCATGGCATCTGTCCTGCCGGCTGACAGGGTGCTTATTTTTACCCGCTTCGCGTCAGATGAGGAGGCTGTGCAGCTAGCGGAGGCCCTTCAAAAGGATGGAATTCCTGTTGTGGCAGTATCTGCGGTTGACGGCGAAAACAAACTGGCTGCCGCTGCAGATATCCATATTGATTCCAAGCTGAAAAAACCGATGATCCCTGCCGAAGACGGAAGCCGCTACGGTTTTCCCGCCATCATGACCGGACTTTATGTTTATTACGCTTTGCGGTTTACGGTGGAAGAAATACTGAGTGAATACAGGGAGGAAATCTAGGCAGCGGTACTCGCTGATGCTGATGCCGGGATGATAGAACGGTGCTGCTTGCTATGCGGGCAGATGCCTGGTGCCTCCGACCCTCGTAAAGATTAGGCAGCGGGGTCGGAGGCAGACACCTCTCCCCCTTACTCTCCCAGCGCTTTTGCGGGATAGGGGACGGAGCGAGACAAGTAGACATAATAAGGGACGGAGGCAGCCTCCGTCCCCTTTTTTCTGCCTGTTCAGGGACGGAGACGCGGCCTCGCAATCTCTTGTCATGCTTGGCTTCAATCAGAGTGGGGCCGGAGGTTTAGCGCTTTAGCAGAGCAGGGGACGGAGGCAAAGGCTGGTTGCCTATGCGCCGCCCTGTCCAGCGGGGCCAGCTGGTTTGACAGCAAAAGTTTGCACAGCAAAAAGTGCTCAGAGCATGGCTCTTGAGCACTTTTTGAGGCACCGCAGGGGATTGTCCCTGCCTGCCGTTTTACAATTTTTCGGATGCTTTTAATGAAGCCTGGATGAAGTCGCGGAAAAGCGGCTGCGGTCTGGTCGGCCTGGATGTAAATTCAGGGTGGAACTGAGAAGCTACGAACCATGGGTGATCCTTGAGCTCGATAATTTCCACTAATCTTCCGTCAGGGCTCGTACCTGAGAAGATGAATCCGGATTCTTCCATCGCCTGACGGTATTCGTTGTTGAATTCATAACGGTGGCGGTGGCGCTCATACACTACTTCATCGGCATAAGCTTCCATCGCTTTTGATCCTTCGGTAAGTTTGCATGGATAGATTCCAAGACGGAGAGTTCCGCCAAGGTCTTCTACATCTTTTTGCTCAGGAAGCAAATCGATGACTGCATGCGGAGTCAATGGATCAATTTCTGCAGAGTGCGCTCCTTCAAGACCGAGTACATTTCTTGCATATTCAATGGAGGCTACTTGCATTCCCAAGCAGATTCCAAGGAACGGCACGCGGTTTTCACGGGCAAATTTCGTTGCGGCAATTTTGCCTTCGACACCACGGTCTCCGAATCCGCCCGGAACAAGAATTCCATCAGCATGAGCGAGTAGGCTGCTCACGTTCTCATCCGTTACTTCTTCTGCATTGATCCAATCAATGCTGATGTCTGCATCAAACGCATAGCCTGCATGGCGGAGTGCTTCCACTACAGAGATATACGCATCCTGAAGCTCTACATATTTCCCGACGAGCGCAATGCGGGTCGTTTTGGAAAGGTTCGTCACGCGGTGGACAAGCTCTTTCCATTCTTCCATATTTGGCTCAGGGCAATCAAGCTTCAGATGATCGCAAGTAATGGTGTCGAGTTTCTGGTCCTGAAGGGCGAGCGGAATGGAGTAAAGTGTATCTGCATCGCGGCACTCAATAACAGCTTTCGCATCGATATCGCAGAATAGGGCTATTTTATCCTTCATATCCTGAGAAATCGGCATTTCTGTCCGGGCTACAATGACATTCGGCTGGATTCCAAGGCTTCTAAGCTCTTTCACGCTATGCTGGGTAGGCTTTGTTTTCATTTCACCGGCAGCTTTAATGTAAGGCACAAGCGTACAGTGAATGTACATCACATTGTCGCGCCCGATATCGCTTTTGATCTGACGGATGGCTTCAAGGAAAGGCAGGGATTCAATATCTCCAACGGTTCCGCCGATTTCAGTAATCACGACATCCGCATTCGTTTCCTTGCCGGCACGGAACACTTTGTCTTTGATTTCGTTCGTAATATGGGGAATAACCTGAACGGTACCGCCAAGGTAGTCACCGCGGCGTTCCTTTTTCAATACGGTTGAATATACTTTTCCTGTTGTCACGTTGCTGTATTTATTCAGGTTGATATCGATGAAACGCTCATAGTGTCCAAGGTCAAGATCCGTTTCAGCGCCGTCACCGGTCACGAATACTTCACCGTGCTGATACGGGCTCATCGTTCCCGGATCCACGTTAATATAAGGATCAAATTTTTGAATGGTTACATTCAATCCTCTGTTTTTAAGCAGGCGGCCCAGTGATGCCGCCGTGATGCCTTTGCCGAGCGATGAGACAACACCGCCGGTCACGAAAATGTACTTTGTCATTTGATGGTCTTCCCCCTCGCGAGATGCAATCTTTGTATAATTTGTGCTAAACTCAGCCAATTTAGTAAAACAGCAGAGCTTTTCTGCAGCACGGATTCAATGAAGCTTGTTTCTTTGCTTCCTTATGGCAGGAAGCTTTAAATATGGAAATATATGTGTATGCTTCCTGAAAAAATAAGAAAGCCCCCTTCCAATTGCTCAGAAGGGAGCTGATATTATTCATCATCATTCAAGCACTTTAAAAGAGCCCAAATAAAATATTACCTAGTTCAATGTCGAAAGTCAAGATGATTTGTTAATCCTTTTCTTCCTCATCTTCATCCAGGTCCTCTTCGTCCTCATCATCAAGATCTTCGTCCATCAATTCATCGAGATCCTCTTCATCCGCATCATCATCGGTATCATCGGTATCCGCTTCTTCTGCGTCATCTTCCACGTAATCGTCGAGATCGTCGAAATCAAGATCCTCTTCTTCTTCCTCTTCAAAATCATCCGCTTCGAAATCATCCACAACAGCTGCTGCTTTCTTTTTCTTTGTTTTCTTTGCTTTGGGCGCAACGGTCATTTCTTCCTCGAGCGTATCAACCGGGTACCAATTACGAAGACCCCAGCGGTTATCGCCAACTGCAATAAAACGGCCGTCAATATTCAAATCCGTATAGAATTGAGCAATTTTCTCCTCGACCTGCTCGTTTGTTAAACCAAGCATTTTTGTCAGTTCCTTCATCAATTCATGAAAATCAATGGGCTGTTTTTTTTCTGCCATTAACTCACGGGCAACTTCAATCAATGCCATTTCTTTTATTTCTTCTGCAGAGTATTGAGCTAAACTCAAAGTAAGGCACTCCCTTTCCTATTCGTACAAGCTTTATTTTAAGCGCTGACGGTGCAGACATGATCGTCCGGACCCTCCCGCCTTTATGTAAATCCGTTTTACACATAAAATCATATCTTTCATTATAAACAAATTCTAGCACTTTATGCTAGCGTATTCGTAAATTAAAGGTCTACTGAAGCTGCCTGTACGGAGCCGCATCCCTATGAAAATCAGAAGGCCGCCTGGA
The DNA here is from genome assembly GCF_050107715.1 of Metabacillus sp. 84. Taxonomy (NCBI): domain Bacteria; kingdom Bacillati; phylum Bacillota; class Bacilli; order Caryophanales; family Bacillaceae; genus Metabacillus; species Metabacillus sp. 84. The sequence goes on from NZ_JBNILN010000001.1 coordinate 663,652, forward strand.
ACTGTTGTTCAGCAAGAACTGAAACGAAGAAGTTTCCCGCGGATTTTGTTCCGGCTGACAGAGTCCTTAAAAAGCCAGGCAGCGCTCCTGCACTGCCTGACTGATCCTTACATATTTCTCCGGTATTGCCCGCCTGCTTCATAGAGAGCAGAGGTAATCTGCCCAAGGCTTGCATATTGAACCGTGTTCATTAGTTCGCTGAAAAGGTTGCCGTTTGCTCTCGCTGTCTGCTGGAGTTTTTCAAGGGCTGCAGCCGCTTCCTTTTCATGCTTCTTTTGAAAGGCTTGAAGATTTCGAATCTGTGTTTCTTTTTCTTCTTTGGATGCACGGGCAATTTCCATGTTATCCAAATCTTCTTCGGAAGGCGGGTTTGGATTCAGGTATGTGTTGACTCCGATGATCGGCAGGTCGCCGTTGTGCTTTTTCATTTCATAGTGCATGGATTCATCCTGAATCTTGCCCCGCTGATACTGGGTTTCCATTGCACCGAGTACCCCTCCGCGTTCATTGATGCTGTCAAATTCATCTAAAACGGCCGCTTCAACCAGATCTGTCAGTTCCTCAATGATGAATGATCCCTGCAGCGGGTTTTCATTTTTCGTTAATCCATGCTCTTTTGTGATAATCATCTGAATGGCCATTGCCCTGCGCACCGATTCCTCGGTAGGTGTTGTAATCGCCTCGTCATAAGCATTCGTATGAAGCGAGTTGCAGTTATCATGGAGAGCCATCAGCGCCTGAAGCGTGGTCCGGATATCATTAAAATCAATTTCCTGCGCGTGCAGGGATCTTCCGGAGGTCTGAACATGGTATTTCAATTTTTGGCTTCGTTCATTGGCTCCGTATTTATCCCTCATGACGGTTGCCCAGATCCTTCTTGCCACACGTCCGATTACCGTGTATTCGGGATCAAGGCCGTTGCTGAAAAAGAAGGAAAGGTTTGGTGCGAAATCATCAATGTTCATACCTCTGCTCAAATAGTATTCTACGTAAGTGAAGCCGTTCGAAAGCGTGAATGCAAGCTGGGAGATCGGGTTGGCCCCAGCTTCCGCTATGTGGTAGCCGGAAATGGAAACGGAATAATAGTTTCTTACCCTCTGACTGATGAAATATTCCTGGATATCCCCCATCAGCTTTAATGCAAATTCAGTCGAGAAAATGCACGTGTTCTGCCCCTGATCTTCTTTTAAAATATCTGCCTGCACCGTACCTCGGACCGTTTGCAGCGTATAGGCTTTTGTTTCTTCTTTTTCTGCTTCGCTTAATTCGCGTCCGAGCTCCTCTTTCTTCCGGTCGAGCTGCTGCTGGATCGCGGTATTCATAAACATGGCGAGAATTATCGGCGCCGGACCATTGATCGTCATGGAAACAGACGTGGAAGGCGCACACAAATCAAAGCCGGCATACAGCTTTTTCATATCGTCAAGCGTGCATATGCTGACACCGCTTTCTCCGACTTTCCCATAAATATCAGGACGGTGGGCCGGGTCTTCTCCGTACAGGGTCACAGAGTCGAACGCCGTGCTGAGGCGCTTCGCAGAATCATCCTTTGACAGGTAGTGAAAGCGGCGGTTTGTGCGCTCCGGTGTTCCCTCCCCGGCAAACTGCCTTTTCGGGTCTTCCCCCTCACGCTTGAATGGAAATACTCCAGCCGTGTATGGGAAGGATCCAGGTACATTTTCCCTGTAGATCCAGCGCAAAATATCTCCGGCATCTTTAAACGACGGGAGGGAAATCTTCGGAATTGCCAACCCTGATAAAGAGACGGTTTTCAATTTTGTGATAAGCTCCCGGTCCCGGACCTTTGTGACAAACTGGTCGGCCTGGTATTTTTCCTTTAATGATTCCCAGCTTTCCAGATGATGTCTGGATTCCTTCGTCAGCTCCTCCAAGGCATGGTTTTTCAGCTCCTGCAATGTAGATGCGGCATCTGATTTGCTTTCAGGGAGAAGCTCAAGGACCCCGTCCAGCTGATAGATTTTTGTCGCGATTTTTGCTTGCTGCACGGCCTTTTTATGATAGCTTCGAACGGTCTCGCTGATTTCGCGAAGGTAATAGCGCCTGTCACTTGGTATGATGACATTTTGCTTTTTAACGTCTGTTACCGTTTCAAGAGAAGAACTCCATTCTTTTCCTGTTTTTTCACGAATGGTTTGCAGGAGTGCCTGGAAGAGGGTATTTGTTCCGGGATCATTGAACTGGCTTGCAATTGTGCCGTAAACCGGCATTTCGTCGAGGTCCTGTTCGAAAAGGGTGCGGCTCCGCTGGTATTGCTTTTGAACCTGCCGCTTCGCATCCTCTGACCCTTTGCGCTCAAATTTATTGATGACAATGAGATCGGCATAATCGATCATATCGATTTTTTCCAGCTGGGTCGGAGCACCGAACTCACTCGTCATTACATATAAGGACAGGTCACAGATTTCGGTAATTCCTGCGTCCCCCTGGCCGATTCCGCTTGTTTCCACTACGACCAGGTCATAGCCCGCTGCCTTTACAACAGAAATCGCATCCTGAATGGCCAGTGAAAGCTCGGATTTTGACTGCCTCGTGGCAAGACTTCTCATATAAACTCTCGGATTAAAAATGGCATTCATGCGAATCCGGTCCCCGAGAAGGGCCCCGCCTGTTTTTTGCTTCGTAGGGTCAACAGAAAGAATGGCAATCTTCACTTCCGGAATTTCATTCATAAAACGGCGGATTAATTCATCCGTTAATGAGCTCTTTCCCGCTCCACCCGTTCCGGTGATCCCGATAACAGGCGCAGCGGATTCCGACCTATGCAATTCCTCGATCACCTGCTCCAGCGCAGCCGCTGCTTCATCCTTCTGTCCAGCCCTCGTCTCCGCAAGCGTAATCAGCTTTGCAACAGCCGTAACACTGCCTTGCTTCAGCTCATCAAGCTCCCCGGAAAGCTTTGAAAAGGTTGGAAAATCACATTCCTCGAGCATCTGATTGATCATGCCCTGCAGTCCGTTTTTCCGGCCATCCTCCGGTGAGAAAATCCTTGCAATGCCATATTCGTGCAATTCTTTTATTTCCCGAGGAATAATGACACCGCCTCCGCCTCCATAGATTCGGATGTGGGGGGCCCCTTTTTCCTTCAGCAAGTCGAGCATGTATTTAAAATATTCTACGTGTCCGCCCTGATAGGAAGAGATGGCAATACCCTGGGCGTCTTCCTGAATCGCGGCATTCACGACCTCTTCCACAGACCGGTTATGGCCGAGATGAATGACTTCGGCTCCGCTTCCCTGCAAAATTCTCCGCATAATGTTGATCGAGGCGTCATGGCCGTCAAATAAACTTGAAGCTGTTACAAAACGTACCGCATGCTTTGGCTTATAAATAGACATGTTCCGTTTTCCCCCTTGTTTCACCGCCCATCCCCATGTGCGGCGATTGTCTATTCCGGCTGCTCATGAAGCCGGTTAATGCCGGTTAAAATGAGAGAGGTTTGTGAGGAAATGTATTCTTCAATGGTACAAAGCTTTTGAAGCGCCCATCTCCGGAATGCCCACATCTGCCCCTGGACGAAAATGTTATGGGCCAGCAGCTTTTTTTCGCTCTCACTCAGCTTAAAGGCGTCGTTTTTCATGCAGTTCTCTATCACATTCTCAAACATTCCGACCATTTCCACTTCCTTTTGGAGGACATAGGGCAGCGCATCCTTTGAGAGCGACTTTGCCTCCTGATACATCACCAGCACTTCATCCTGCATGTCATCGATGACCCGAAAATAGTTGGCGATCGCACTTTCAAGCCCTTCGATCGTTCCATGCTTCGGATTAATGTCTTTTTCCAGCCTGCTTCTTACCTCGTCATAAATCGTGTCGCACACAAGGTAAAGGACATCCTCTTTCTGGCGGATGTATTCATAGAGCGTGCCGATGCTGAAGCCTGCCGCTTTTGCTATTTCACGGGTGGTCGTGCGGTGAAAGCCTTTTTGTTTAAAAAGACTCACCGCTCCTTTGATCATTTGATCCCGCCTTTTTTTTATCAGCCGCTCATCCTTTACGGAAGCCGGTACCTCTCTTCTCATACGATCGGCCCCTTTTTGCCCGCATTATTTTGTAAGCATTCTGGAGATAACCAGTCGCTGAATCTCCTGGGTTCCTTCATAGATCTGAGTGATTTTCGCATCGCGCATATAACGCTCCACCGGATAATCCTTCGTGTAGCCGTAGCCTCCGAACACTTGCACCGCTTCAGTCGTAACCCTCATTGCAGCGTCTCCGGCAAAAAGCTTAGACATCGCGGATTCTTTCCCGTATGGCAGCCCTTCCGATTCAAGCCATGCCGCCTGGTACGTTAACAGCCGGGCGGCTTCAACGCTCGTGCCCATATCGGCGAGCTTAAAGCCGATTCCCTGCTGGGCGGCAATCGGCTTCCCGAATTGCTGGCGCTCTTTCGCATAGGCTACTGATGCATCCAGCGCCCCCTGGGCTATTCCGACAGCCTGAGCAGCAATTCCGTTTCTTCCGCCATCCAGCGTCATCATGGCGATTTTAAAGCCCTCTCCTTCTTCTCCGAGCATGTTCTCTTTAGGAATGCGGCAATCCTCAAAGATGATTTCTGTTGTCGGCGAGGAACGGATGCCAAGTTTCTTTTCTTTTTTCCCGACAGAAAATCCCGGATAGCTGCTTTCTACGATAAAGGCTGTGGTGCCTTTATGCTTCCGGGTGGCATCGGTGACTGCGAAAACGATGTAAATATCAGCAATCCCGCCGTTTGTAATAAAGATTTTTGAGCCATTCAGGATATAATGATCTCCATCAAGCTTGGCATAGGTTTTCATTCCGCCGGCGTCAGACCCGGAACCCGGCTCGGTAAGTCCGTACGCTCCGATCTTTTCTCCCAGTGCCATTGGCTTTAAGTATTTCTGCTTCTGCTCTTCATTGCCGAATTTATAGACAGGCCATCCGGCTAGGGAGGTGTGGGCGGAAAGCGTAACCCCTGTTGATGCACATACACGGGACAGCTCTTCAACTGCAATTACGTAAGCAAGATAATCGCTTCCGATACCGCCGTATTCCTCCGGCCATGGAATTCCCGTCAAGCCAAGCCCGGCCATTTTATCAAAAAGCTCTCTGTCAAAACGTTCTTCTTCATCCCGTTCTGCTGCGGTCGGCTCCACTTCGTTTTTAGCGAAATCCCTGACCATTCTGCGGATCATCTCATGTTCTTCCGAAAGTTTAAATTGCATCTGTCCCATCCCCCGTTTTCAATTTGTCATATGTTTGGAAATAACCATCCGCTGAATCTCACTTGTTCCCTCATAAATTTCGCAAATCTTCGCATCCCGGAAATACCGCTCCACCGGATAATCCTTTGTATAGCCGTAGCCTCCGAATACCTGAATCGCTTCCGTGCTCACTTCCATTGCTGTTTTAGAGGCAAACAGCTTTGCCATGGAAGCTTCCTTTCCGCAGGAGATTCCATTTTGGCGCATCGATGCTGCCTGATAGATTAAGAGCTTTGATGCTTCCACATTTGTTGCCATATCGGCGAGTTTAAAGCCAATTCCCTGCTGGCGGGAGATCGGCTTTCCAAATTGATGGCGCAGGCCCGCATAGCTGACCGACTGTTCAAGAGCCGCTTCGGCAATTCCGAGCGATTGAGCGGCGATTCCAATCCGTCCGACATCAAGGTTTCCCATCGCGATTTTAAAGCCGTGCCCTTCCTCTCCAAGCAGATTTACGGCTGGAACGTGACAGTCTTCAAGTGTGATCTGGACGGTGCGCGACCCGTTCAGCCCCATTTTGTGCTCATCCTTGCCGATCACGAAGCCTTTCGTGTCCTTTTCAACGATAAATGCCGAAATGCCTTTGCTGCCTGCGGCCGGACTTGTCGTGGCGAAAACGATGTAAACATCCGCTTCTCCACCATTTGTAATAAACACCTTGGAGCCATTCAGCACGTAGTGATCTCCTTTGAGAACGGCCTTTGTCTTCAGGCTTGCCGCATCTGAACCTGCTCCCGGCTCGGTGAGGCAGAATGCCCCAAGATACTCTCCTGACGCAAGCTTCGGCACATAGTGATTTTTCTGTTGTTCGCTTCCGAAATAAAGAATCGGGTTCGTTCCGACTGATGTGTGGACGGATAAAATAACGCCGATGGTGGCGCTGACTTTTGACAGCTCATGAATGGCGATGATATAAGAGGTAAAATCCATTCCCGCTCCCCCGAACTCTTCAGGGATCGGGATGCCCATAAAACCGAGTCCGCCCATTTTTTTGAGAATCTCCCTTGGAAACTCCCCCTGCTCCATCCGTTCAACAAACGGCTCGATTTCCGTCCTGGCAAAGTCCTGAACCATTCTCCTCATCATGTATTGCTCTTCTGTAAATTGAAGATTCACCGTTCATCCCCCTTGTGCTTAGGCGTACTCGTAAAAGCCTCTGCCAGTTTTTTTGCCCAGCCATCCCGCTTTTACATATTTCCGCAGCAGCGGACACGGACGGTATTTGTCATCACCGAAGCCTTCATGCAGCGTTTCCATAATGTACAGGCATGTATCCAGTCCAATAAAATCAGCGAGTGTCAGCGGCCCCATCGGATGGTTCATCCCAAGCTTCATCACTTCATCAATCGCCTCAGGGCCGGCGACACCCTCATACAGGGTAAAGATCGCTTCATTGATCATCGGCATCAAAATCCGGTTTGAGACGAAGCCGGGGAAATCCTTTACTTCAACCGGCACCTTCTGGAGATTGCGGGTCATTTCCTCAACCGCTTCATATACCGCATCCTCTGTCGCCAGGCCGCGGATGATCTCGACGAGCTTCATGACGGGTACCGGGTTCATAAAGTGCATCCCGATCACTTTTCCCGGACGATTTGTCGCCGCTGCAATCTCCGTGATCGGCAGCGATGACGTATTGGTTGCTAAAATGGCTTGAGGTCCGGCATGTTTATCAAGCTGGGTGAAAATGGACTTTTTGATCTCCATATTTTCTACCGCTGCTTCAATGATCAGTTCTGCTTCTCCAGCCTTTTGGATCTCCAGTGAAGGCTCAATCCGTCCCATGACGTGTTCCTTTTCTGCAGGCGCCAGTCTTTCTTTGTCCACCTGCCGCTGCAGGTTTTTAGAAATTGAAGCAAGACCGCGTTCCAAAAACTCTTCTTTTACATCCTGCAATATGACGCGAAAGCCGGCCATTGCACAAACCTGGGCAATTCCTGAGCCCATTTGGCCTGCACCGATTACCATAATGGTTTGAATAGTCATGTCCCATCCCCCTGAACTTATTGTTTTACACTTCGATCATGATGGCATCGCCCTGGCCGCCGCCGCTGCAAATGGCGGCAATCCCAATCCCGCCGCCCCTTCTTTTCAGCTCATGGATGAGGGTAAGCAGAATGCGGGCTCCGCTGGCGCCGATTGGATGGCCCAACGCGACTGCTCCGCCGTTTACGTTTACTTTTTCCGGGTCAAGGCCTGCAAGCTGATTGCTTGCAAGTGCTACAGCTGCAAAGGCTTCATTGATTTCAAATAAATCTACGTCCGCTGGTGTCTTCCCTGTTTTCCTAAGCAATTCGCTGATGACGAGCCCCGGTGTTTTCGGAAAATCCTTCGCTTCCAGCGCTATCGCTGAGTGGGCAAGGATGGCTGCCAGCGGTGCTTTCCCTTCTTTTTCGGCCCGTTCCCCGCTCATCAGCACAAACGCCGCCGCCCCGTCGTTTACGCCAGGCGCATTGCCTGCCGTTATCGTTCCGGTCTGGCCAAAAACCGGTTTAAGGGCCGCAAGTCTTTCCAGGGATGTATCGGGCCTGGGTGCTTCATCTTTATCCACGATGACAGGATCTCCTTTGCGCTGCGGAACATGTACCGGCACGATTTCCTCACTGAAAACACCTTTATTGGCCGCTGCTGATGCACGCTGGTGACTCCGCAAAGCCCACTCATCCTGTGCTTCTCTCGTAATCTCCAAATCCAGGGCGGTTGAGTTTCCATAGGTGCCCATATGGACTCCTTCAAAGCTGCAGGTCAGTCCGTCATGAACCATCATATCCTTAACCGGAGAATCTCCCATGCGCACGCCCCATCTTGCTTTCGGCATGATATAAGGAGCATTGGACATGGACTCCATTCCGCCGGCAACAATGACGTCCTCATCCCCTGCCCGGATAATCTGATCGGCCAGCGTAACACTTCTCAAACCGGAGGCACATACTTTGTTGATGGTTTCGGTTTTTACCTCCCATGGAATACCGGCGTAACGGGCTGCCTGCCGCGATGGAATCTGTCCCTGTCCTCCCTGCAGAACATTCCCAAGGATCACCTCTCCGACCTCATCCGGCTTGACACCGCTTCGTTTCAGCGCTTCTTTGACGGCAATTCCACCGAGCTCTGATGCTGTTAATGCCTGCAATGCCCCTCCAAATTTACCAAAGGGAGTACGTGCGCCTCCGACAATGACCGTTTTTCCCATTTTGCATTCCTCCTCTATTTATAGTAAACGCTTTCAAAAAACCGACTGAACGCTCGCTCAGTTTCCCCAAAAAGGGAGAGGCAGCAAATAAAATGCCGCCCTTTTCAGCCCTTTTATGCAATCTCCTTCTTGATGTCCCCGAAGACCGCTTTTTCAAGCAGCTCGGCCACATCATACGTCGATACCGTTTCTTCCACTTCCTTAGCCTTGGTGCCGTCACTAAGCATCGTCAGGCAGTACGGACAGCCTGAGCTGATGACCGTTGGGTTCACGGCGAGAGCCTGTTCGGTCCTAGCTACGTTAATCCGGGTTCCTGTGTCCTCTTCCATCCACATTAAGCCCCCGCCTGCGCCACAGCACATGCCTGACTCACGGTTGCGGGCCATTTCAATGAGCTTGACGCCAGGTATGGCTTTTAACAGATCCCTTGGCGGATCGTACACTTCATTGTAGCGGCCCAGATAGCAGGAATCATGAAAGGTAATGGTCTCATTTACTTCATGGGAAGGCTTGAGCCTTCCTTCTTTTACAAGCTGGGCAAGCAGCTCTGTGTGATGAAAAACCTCAGCCTTGAGTCCGAAATCCGGATACTCATTTTTGAAAATGTTATAGGCGTGAGGATCAATCGTTACGATTTTCGTCACTCCGATTTTCTCAAATTCATCGATGTTTTTCGCTGCAAGCTCCTGGAACAGGAACTCATTCCCCAGGCGCCGCGGCGTATCTCCAGAATTTTTCTCCTTGTTGCCGAGAATGGCGAACTTCACGCCTGCCTCATTCATCAGCTTAGCAAAGGAGAGAGCGATTTTTTGGCTGCGGCTGTCAAACGAGCCCATGGAACCGACCCAGAACAAGTACTCAAACTCTTCATCCTTCTTCTGAAGCTCCTTCACCGTAGGAACCTGGACGTCCTCTCTTGCCTCGCGCCACATTTCGCGTTCTTTCCGGTTTAATCCCCAAGGATTCCCCTGGCGTTCAATGTTGGTCATGGCGCGCTGCGCATCCGCATCAAGCTTGCCCTCGGTCAGAACGAGGTAGCGGCGCAAATCGATGATTTTATCAACATGCTCATTCATAACCGGACACTGATCTTCGCAGTTCCTGCAGGTAGTACATGCCCAGATTTCTTCCTCTGTAATGACTTCGCCAATAAGGCTTGGATTGTAGGCGGAGGCAGCAGCGGCTTCCCGGGAAGCCTGGCCTGCAGAAGACATTGCCAGCTGGTTTCCCTGCGTATTGGCAAAAGCGAAGGCCGGGACCCATGGGGTTTGGGAGGTAACCGCTGCTCCCTTATCAGTCAGGTGATCCCTTAACCGCAAAATCAGATCCATCGGTGACAGCATTTTGCCGGTCCCTGTCGCCGGGCACATATTTGTGCATCTTCCACACTCCACACACGCATATAAATCGATCAGCTGCGACTGGCGGAAATCTTCTATTTTCCCAACCCCGAACGATTCCTGGGATTCATCCTCAAAATCAATTTTATCCAGCTTTGCAGGCGGCCCGATTCTTGAAAAGAAGGTGTTTGCCGGACCTGCAATCAAGTGGGCATGCTTTGATTGCGGAACATACACAAGGAACGTTAGCAAAATCAGCAGATGCACCCACCACGATACATAAAACACTGCAATCGAAGCGGTTTCATTCATAAATCCAAGAATATATGCGAGGGATGAGGCAATCGGTTCTGTCCACGTTAACTCATGGTTATGCCAGATAATCGCCATCGCATTTCCAAGCAGAACCGAAAGCATAAGCCCCCCGATAAAAATAAGAACAAGGCCCGCTTTAAAATTGCGCTTCAAACGGACAAGTTTTTCGATATACCTTCTATAGAACGCCCATACTACAGCGATCAGAATGACAAACGTTACAATCTCCTGGAAAAAAGTGAACCCGGGATACAGCGGTCCAAGAGGCAGATGCTGCCCGGGTGCTATTCCTTTTATGATAAAGTCCACAGCTCCGAACTGGACAAGGATGAACCCGTAAAAGAACATCACATGGATGATTCCGCTTTTTTTATCCTTAAGCAGTTTTTTCTGGCCAAACACGTTAACCCAAATCCGGTCTAAACGTTCCTTCCATTTCCCGTCAAACTCTTCTTTTTTGCCCATGCGGATGTACGTGATCCGCGAGCGGATTAAATGAACAAACAGCGCAACAGCGTAAGCGGTTACAAGCAAGAAAGCCACCAAGTTGATCCACAGCAGTGTGCTCATTCTTTTTCCCCCTATCCCGTGTGTATGTGATTCTCCCTTAAGTGCGGAAAATTTTTAAAACAAACAAATATTCTGAAATCATCCCTACACTCATCATAAATATGAATGAGCATTCAGTCAATCCTTTTCTCCCATTCTTTTTTCATAAATTTCCTTGTCTCGTCCATCATAAGGGTACACCCTTATTGGAAAGAAGGAACCTCTCGATGGTCTTTTTCATTCTCATACTTCTTCTGCTTTTGATCACCGTTTGGATGCGAATTGATTTCTCCCTCGGGTACAGCAGGCACGTCAGGAAGGCGGGGCTTCAAGCCTATCCGCTGCGCAAAGGCGGGCTGCATTTTTTTTCCGACGGCCAGGAATTTTACGCCGATTACTTTCAAGCGATCCGGCAGGCCTCCTCATCGATCTGCGCAAGCTTTTTTATTATCAAAAATGATGAAGAAATCAGTCAGACCTTTCTTAACCTGCTCGGGGAAAAGGCGCAGGAAGGAGTCCGTGTGTTTTTAATGATGGACCGGATCGGTGCAATAAAGGCGCCAAACAGACTTCTTAATAAAATAAGCAGCCAGGGGGTTGAAGTGATCTATTCCCATAAGCCGAAGTGGCCGTTTCTTTTTTTCACCATTCAGGCGAGAAATCACCGGAAGATCACAGTCATTGACCACCACATCGGATACCTTGGCGGGTACAACATCGGGAAGGAATACATCGGCAAAAACCCAAAGCTCGGTTATTGGCGCGATTACCATCTTAAAATTACCGGAGCCGGGATTCAGGATCTGGCCCAGCAATTTCGAAACGACTGGAGAAATGCAGGCGGAAGCTACATGGAACGGCCAAAAGCAGTGCCTGCCGGGAAAGGAGAAGCCGCCTACCGTTTCGTATCAAGCTACGGGAAGTCCTTGGATGATCAGTTCCTATCCTTTATTCATAAAGCTAAAAAAGAGCTGATCATCTGCACCCCATACTTCATTCCAGGCCAAAAACTGCACATTGAACTGCTTCAGGCTCTGGAAAGAGGGGTAAAAATTAAAATTGTTGTGCCTATGCGCTCTGATCACCTGCTCGTCAAGGAAGCCGCTTTTCCGTATTACGGCCCTCTTCTTAAGGCAGGTGCTGAAGTATACCGATTTTATCTGGGCTTTTACCATGCCAAAATCATTGTTTGCGATGATGATTTTTGTGACATTGGCACCGCAAACTTTGACAAGCGAAGCATGTACCTGAACGATGAAATGAATGCTCTGATCTATGACCGCGAATTTACTGCACAGGTCAAAACGAGCATCTTGAAAGACATAAGGAATTCAGAGCAGCTCCTATACGAAGATTATATGAAAAGACCGCTTTGGCAAAAAACAAAAGAAAAAGCCGCATCCGTCGTTTCATTATTTTTGTAATGCCCCGGGTGCGGCAGAAACGGAGAGAGTTATGAAATTACGGTTCGGCTATGTCTCAAATGCCCTTTCTCTTTGGGATTGTTCCCCCGCAAAAACGATGACCTATGCGAGGCATCAAAAGCTTGATGAAGGTGAACGGCTTGAAGCTCTTCGCCGGGTAACGAAGCAAAACCTGGAGCACACACTCCGAATTATCCATTACAATATTGCCCATGAAATCCACCTGTACCGGTTCTCATCAAGTCTCGTTCCCCTCGCCACCCATCCGGATGCCAGCTGGGACTTTATCAAACCGTTTCGGGATGAATTTCAGAAAATCGGTGACCTCGTAAAGGAAAACAGGATGCGCACCAGCTTTCATCCAAACCAGTTCACTTTATTTACAAGCGACCGGGCTGCCATTACGGAGAATTCAGTCAGAGACATGGAGTACCACTACGACATGCTCAAGGCTATGGGGCTTGAGCAGGAAGGATTGATCAACCTCCATGTCGGAGGCGCCTATGGGGACAAAAAAGCATCAGCCGAACGGTTTTTTGACAACATTCAATCCCTCTCCCCTGATGTTTATTCAAGAATGACACTGGAAAACGACGACAAAACCTACACAGCCGCAGAAACGCTGCAGGTTTGTGAAAAAGGGGACATCCCCCTCATGTTCGACTATCACCATTATCAGGCAAACAAGAACGAAGGAGAAGAACAGCTCGAAGACCTCCTCCCGCGCTTTTTCCAAACATGGAAGCGGGTCGGCCTCGCACCGAAAATACATATTTCCTCACCAAAAACCGAAAAGGAATACCGGAGCCACGCAGACTTCGCTGACCTTGAATTCATCATGCCGCTTTTGAAAATGCTAAAAGAATTTGATGTGGACGCAGATATGATGATCGAGGCGAAGCAAAAAGACTTAGCCTTATTCAAGCTGGTGGGAGAAATTGCGGGGATTCGCGGGGTGAAGCGTGTTGATGGCGGGAGTGTAGTTTGGTAGAGGTTAGTGTCCGGCCAGCCTCTTCGGGTGCGCAGGCACACCTGCAGTGCATGTCTTACATAATGGGCTGCCAGAGGTCCGGCTTGGATGGCGAGTTTCACAGTGGGGGGCTGCACAGTGGGGAGGGCTGCTCGGTAGAGGGCCGCACGGTGGAGGGCTGCTCGGTGGAGGGCTGCCTCCGTCCCCTGCCCTGCTAAAGGGATAAAGCTCCGGCACCTCTTCTGCCCGGCTCTGCTGTGGCAGGGGATTGCTGTGTTTGTGCTCCGTCCCCTTGTTTGCTGGAAAATGGGGGTCGGAGGAAACCTCCGTCACCGGCTCTGCTAAAGGGATAAAGCTCTGGCACCGCCTCTGCTCGGCTCTGCTGTGGCAAGGGATTGCTGTGTTTGTGCTCCGTCCCCTTGTTTGCGGGAAAATGGGGGTCGGAGGAAACCTCCGTCACCGGCTCTGCTAAGACTAAAGTTTCGGCACCGGGCAAGGCACCGCCCAACGACAAACACCAAACGCTAAAAGACGTTCCACCGAAAAATTTTACATCACATCATCTGAGCAGGTATACTGTTGGGTCTGTCCCCCGCCCTGCTAAAGCACTAAAGCTCCGACACCTGCTCTCTCAACCTTTTCGTATCAAGTCTTCCGGAGGGCAGGTCTCTGTCCCCACTTGCGGTGAAGCATGTGGGGACTGGCACCGCGCCTGTCCCCCGCTCTGCTAAAGCACTAAAGCTCCGGCACCACCTCTCAAACCCTTTGTGCCGCAACGGTTTGAAAGCCCCTTCCTCCTTCCCCCGCCGCTTTAAAGCGAAGCGGGCCAGGCACCGCCCAACGACTAACGACAAACCACAAACCACAAACACAAAACACAAAACACAAAACACAAAACACAAAACACAAAACACAAAACACAAAACACAAAACACAAAACACAAAACACAAAACACAAAACACAAAACACAAAAACCCCCTGTACCAAACCGATACAGGGGGTTCACGCACTTACATCTTCTCCGGAGCGGATACTCCGATCAGGGTAAGGGCGTTGTTCAGTGTTTGCTGTGTGGCTTTCATGAGGGCCAGGCGCGCTTTTGATTTTTCTTCGTTATCCGGGTCGAGCACTTTTTCTGCGTTGTAGAAGCTGTGCAGGGTGGATGCCAGTTCAAAGATGTAGTTGGTTACGCGGTGCGGAATCCGTTTTTGGGCCGCTTCGCCAACGACTGCCGGGAATTCGCCGAGTTTTTTCAGCAGTTCGATTTCTTTTTCGGAAAGGGCTCCGTCCAATAGATTTTCTTTTCCGCAGGACAGGCCTTGGTCCTCGCCTTGACGCAGCATGCTGCAGATTCGCGCATGGGCATATTGGGCGTAGTATACAGGGTTTTCGTTGGATTTGGATACGGCCAGGTCCATGTCGAAGTCCATGTGGGTATCTGCGCTTCTCATGGCAAAGAAGTAACGGACGGCGTCGAGGCCGACCTCTTCGGTTAGTTCGCGCATGGTGACGGCTTTGCCCGTCCGTTTGCTCATTTTCATTTTTTCTCCGTCTTTATACAGGTGGACGAGCTGGATGATTTCGACTTCCAATGTTTCCTTGCTGTAGCCAAGCGCTTCGATTGCCGCCTTCATCCGTGGAATGTATCCATGATGGTCGGCTCCCCATACATTGATCAGCTTTGTGAAGCCGCGGTCCAGCTTGTCTTTATGGTAGGCGATATCCGGCGTCAGATAGGTATAGGAACCGTCGTTTTTAATCAGGACGCGGTCTTTGTCATCGCCGAATGCGGTGGAACGGAACCAGGTTGCTCCCTCTTCCTCGAAAATATGGCCTTTTTCGCGAAGGGCTCCAAGGGCCTGATCGATTTTCCCGTTTTCGTACAAGGTGGATTCAGAGTACCAGACATCAAATGGAACGCGGAATTCGTCAAGGTCCTTTCTAAGCTTAGCCGTTTCGAATTCCAGCCCGTATTCCCGGAAAAACGAGAGGCGCTCATCACGATTCGCCGATACGAAGCGGTCGCCGTATTCAGCGGCAAGCTTTTGTCCGATTTCCTGAATGTCCTTCCCCTGATAGCCGTCTTCAGGCATGGGAAAATCATGTCCAAGTGCCTGATGGTAGCGCGCTTCAATGGAAAGGGAAAGGTTATTGATCTGATTTCCGGCATCGTTAATGTAATACTCTCTGGACACATCGTAGCCTGCTTTAGCAAGGATGCTGCACAGGGAGTCTCCTACAGCCGCGCCGCGGGCATGCCCGAGATGAAGCGTTCCGGTTGGATTGGCGGAAACAAATTCGACCTGCAGTTTCTCGCCGTTTCCGATATTTGTTTCTCCGTATTGCTCGCCAGCTTCGAGGATGGCGGGTACAAGACCGGTAAGATAGGAGTTGTCCATATAGAAATTAATAAAGCCGGGGCCTGCGATTTCAATTTTTTCGATTGAGGCTTTTTGCTTGTCAATATGGTTCACGATTTCGTCTGCAATGGCCCGGGGTGCTTTCTTTGCCACTCTTGCCAGCTGCATGGCCATGTTGGCAGAAAAATCACCATGGTTTTTGTCTTTTGGCACTTCAAGCACGACGTCCGGAATCTGGGATCCTTCTGCCAGGCCTGCCTTTTCGACTGAAGCCTTGATTTCTTCTTTCAGCCGTTCTTTCATCTGGTCGACAATGTTCATAACGAAGCCTCCTTAAAATTAATCAAAAGGGTATGAAGATGGGTTTGACCTTCTCCCATATGCAATTCATAATCGATCTCAAGCTTGCCTTCAGCTTTATCCTGGTTGACGACTTGGATGATTCTGGACGTATACGTTGTCATCTGAAGGGTTCCGAGAGGGGTTTTATAGTGTGTGAGCGTTTCTGAGTCTTTAATAAAACGCTGTTTCATGGATACGGCGCCCGACCTGAAAACGATGGTTTCTTCCGGTTTCATTTTGACGATGGTCTGAATGGTCCCGTATTCCTGTTCCTCGGTATAAGTCAAATATGGAACCGAATCCTTTATGTAAAAGCTGCCTTCCGAACGGAACTCGATGGTTTCCGTTTCTCCTTCATTTCTGATTCTAGAATGAATGTAGAGGCTTACCGGTGTCTGTTCCTTCATATAAGACACATCCTTCCGCTATAACTACAATAGTATAAAGATTCTTATCGGAAAGTTCAATAGTACACGGAATTTGGCATAAAAAAAAGGACTGTCCCCCATAAATCGCCAAAAGGCTCCTTATTCGGCCAGTCCTGCAGTTCTTTTTATACCTGAGTCGCTTACCCTTTAGACGGAACCCAGCCTAAAATCATTTCGCGGATCAGTTTGCTTGCGGTGTTGGCTGTCTGCTCGGAAGGATCATAAATCGGAGCCACCTCAACAAGGTCTGCACCGACAACATTCACTTCGGAACGGGCAATTTCATGAATGGAAGCAAGCAGTTCTTTTGATGTAATCCCGCCGGCATCGACTGTTCCTGTGCCAGGTGCATGCGCCGGGTCAAGGACGTCGATATCAATGGTTACGTATACCGGGCGGCCTGCAAGCTTTGGCAGGATTTCCTTCAGCGGCTCGAGCACTTCGAATTTGGAGATGTGCATGCCCGCTTCTTTTGCCCATTGGAATTCTTCCTTCATTCCAGAGCGGATGCCGAAAGAATACACGTTACCGGGTCCAATGTGTTCGGCAATTTTACGGATCGGTGTGGAATGGGAAAGCGGTTCGCCTTCGTATTCCTCGCGAAGATCGGTATGGGCATCCATATGGATGATGGCGAGGTCCGGATACTTTTTCGCAACAGCCTTCATGACCGGCCACGAAACGAGATGCTCCCCTCCCATGCCAAGGGGAAATTTCCCGGCTTCCATGAGCCCGTCAATGTATTCTTCAATCATATCGATGCTGCGCTGGGGATTCCCAAACGGAAGCGGGATGTCACCGGCGTCAAAGTATTTGACCTCTTCAAGCTCCCGGTCCAGGTAGGCACTGTATTCCTCAAGGCCGATGGACACTTCGCGGATCCGGGCCGGGCCGAATCTTGAGCCCGGACGGTAGCTCACTGTCCAGTCCATTGGCATGCCGTAAAGGACGGCCCTGCTCTCCTCATAGGATGGATGGCTTTTAATAAAAACATTCCCTGAATAAGCTTCATCAAATTTCATCTTTTTTCACCCTTCCATTCAGAAAGGGCGTTCAATTAAAAACGCCCTCCGGTTTATTTCTTCTTATTTTGTTAAGTCCTGTACAAACTTTGGAAGCACGAAGGCCGCTTTGTGCAGTTCTTTCGTGTAGTATTTTGTGTCAATTTCGTGGAAACGGTCCTCAGGCACTTCGAGAGGATTATGCTTTTTAGATCCGATCGTGAATGTCCACATTCCGCTTGGGTACGTTGGAATGTTTGCGATATAAAGGTTCGTAATCGGGAAGATTTCACGGACGTCACGCTGAACGTTGCGGATCAGTTCCTGTGCAAACCATGGGTTATCTGATTGAGCGACAAAGATTCCATCCTCTTTCAGCGCTTTGGAAATGCCGGCATAAAATCCTTTCGTGAAAAGGTTTACTGCAGGACCGACTGGCTCTGTGCTGTCTACCATAATGACATCGTATTCGTTTTCGCTTTCTGCGATATGAAGGAATCCGTCGCCTACTTTTACTTCGACACGGGGATCCTCCAGTTTTCCGGCAATTTCGGGCAAGTATTTCTTGGAGTACTCAATGACTTTGCCATCGATATCCACAAGTGTTGCTTTTTTTACACCCGGATGCTTTAGCACTTCACGGATAACACCGCCATCTCCTCCGCCGACAACTAAAATGTTCTCTGGATTCGGATGGGTGAACAATGGGACGTGAGCGATCATTTCGTGGTACACGAATTCGTCTTTTTGAGACGTCATGACCATTCCGTCCAATAAAAGCATGTTGCCGAACTCCTCTGTTTCCACCATATCGAGATTCTGGAATTCTGTTTGCTCTGTATGTAAAGTACGCTTAACTTTCATCGTGATTCCAAAGCCGTCTGTCTGCTTCTCTGTGTACCATAATTCGGACATGGATCAATCATCCTTTCTTCTTATACGTTTTAATTATGAGTCTCAGTTTATCGTACCCTAATGGTCTTAAACAAAACCCCGATTCAACCTCAAAAAAAGTATAGAGGAATCCAGCAAAATTGCAAGGAATTTTTCCGCAGGTCCACTGTATTCCTGTTTAGAAATGCGGTTCTTTTCCCATAATGGATAAGAAAAGAACGCCATGAAACGGGGTGCAGAAAATGAACGTGATCCATCCAGCCAGAATACGCCAGACCATTAAGCTGGTTCGCGCTTTGTTTTTTATCAGCCTGCTGGTCCTGACACTGCTGTCCATTGCGGCGGGTATCATTTTGCTCGCTGCCAAGCTGCAGGGTCCTCCGTCATTAAACGTACCACAGTCTACCATTCTTTATGCAAGCGATGAATCAAAAATGGGAGAAACGCATTACGGGGAAAAACGATATTGGACAAGTCTTGAGAAAATATCCCCTTATGCGGTTAAGGCTACTCTCGCTATTGAGGACCGGCATTATTTCGAGCACCATGGATTTGATTTTAAGCGGATTGCAGGGGCGGCCCTCGCCGATCTGAAAGCGATGGCAAAAATACAGGGAGCGAGTACGATCACCCAGCAATACGCACGGAATCTTTATTTAAGCCATGATAAAACCTGGACGAGAAAGCTGACAGAGGCCTTCTATACGGTACGTCTTGAGGTGAATTACAGCAAGGAGCAAATTCTTGAAGGTTATTTAAATACGATTTACTACGGCCATGGAGCATATGGCATTGAAGCGGCAGCCAAAACCTATTTCGGGAAAAGCGCGGGGGACTTGACACTCGCGGAAGCCAGCATGCTCGCCGGCATCCCGAAAGGACCAAGCCAGTATTCGCCGCTTTTGAATGCGGAAAAGGCAAAGGAGCGGCAGAAGCTGATTTTAAAAGCAATGGTTCATGCAAAGGCCATCAAGCCGGACCAGGCCGCTGCCGCTGAAAAAATCCCTCTTGCTTTTACAGGTCCTAAAGAGGAAGAGTCGGTTGAAACGGATGCCCCTTACTTCTATGATGAAGCGCTAAAAGAATCAGCGCGCCTTTTAGGAGTAGAGCAGGCGGCTCTTTCCACCCGGGGACTGAAAATCTACACTACGCTTGACCCCGTGCTTCAGAAAAAGGCAGAAAGGCAAGCAGAAAAGGTCATTGATCCTGATTCGGGCATCCAGACCGGTATGATGGCCATGGACCCCGACACTGGAGAGGTCAAAGCGCTTGTCGGCGGGAGAGACTATGAGAAAAGTCCGTTCAACCGGGTGACCCAGGCGCTAAGACAGCCCGGTTCCACCATTAAGCCGCTCCTTTATTATGCGGCCATTAAGGATGGCTTCACCCCTTCCACGATGATGGTCAGCAAACCGACTGTATTTGAATACGATTCCGGTAAATCCTCTTACAAGCCGAGCAACTACAACGATTACTATGCGAACGGTCCGATTACAATGGCCCAGGCGATTGCCTTATCGGATAACATCTATGCCGTGAAAACCCACCTGTTTATCGGTCCAGATAAGCTGGCACATACCGCCCGCTCTGCCGGCCTGACGAGCAAAATGCCGGAAATCCCTTCTCTTGCACTCGGTACAGCGCCGGCAAGGCTTGAAGAAATTGTTAATGCCTATGGGATTCTCGCAAACGGGGGCAAACAAATCCGGCCGGTTTATGTTTTGAAAATTGAAGATTCAGCTGGAAACATTGTCTATAAGAAGGAGAAAACAAAAGCAAAGCAGCTTTTCGATGAGCAGGCAGCCTTTGTAACGACTGAGCTGATGACGGGGATGTTTGATCCGAAACTGAATTCATATGCATCCGTTACCGGCGGGAAGATCGCCAAACAGCTGACGCGCTCCTATGCAGGCAAATCCGGCTCAACCGAAACGGACAGCTGGATGGTCGGCTACAGCCCTGAGCTCGTGACCGGGGTCTGGACGGGCTACGACCGGGATAAAACGATCGATCAAGTAGAGGAAAAAGGGTACGCGAAAGCGATATGGGCCGGATTCATGGAAGATGCTCTAAAGGGGAAGCCTTTAAAGGAGTTCAAGCCGCCCGAGGGGGTAACCGGCGCTTACATTAATCCTGAAAACGGAAAGCTCGCTGGGCCGGGGTGTCCGGTTAAACGATTTGTCTACTTCATTTCAGGAACAGAGCCCACAGATCTGTGCATCGGTCCCGCAGATCCCGAGCCGAATGACCATGAGAAAAAAACAGATAAGAAAAAGGAAAGCTTTTGGAAGAAGCTGAAATTTTGGGAATAGAAAAGCCGGGTGGAGTCCACCCGGCTTTGTCAGGCCTTCAAATCGTCTTTCAGCTTGCCCTCTGAGCGCTGCCACATGCCGGCATCATGGGAAATCAGAAATTGGGCAAGAATCTCTTTTGACTTTTCATCCATATGTTCCACCATGATTTGCCGTTTCATGGATTTATCCATTTTATTCACGTGCTCGGGGAGAGACTTGTATCCTCTGCGAATGTCACGGTTGACCGTCATCTCACAGGCTGTTACACCTGCGTAGTATGGCCCCTCTTCTTTGCGGTCAATGGTCACCCATACAAGCCAGAACGGCTTAGCATCCGGAACGTCTTCTTTATTCGGCAAAAATTTAATGCCTTTTTCCACAACGCTCCGCGCATGCATGGCTCCGATATCGACGAAGGCCTCCCCCTCTTCTACATCTACAAAGACCGGGGAGATGTTATCCAGACTGAGTGCCCCGACTCCATATCCGCCATGGCCATCCGTCGGATCATTTTTGATAATATTAAAGCCGATATTCTTTTTCTTTTTTTCTTCCATTACGAAAAACCTCCTAAAACAGCGGGTTCAAAATCCCGTAAAATAAATTCATAACCAGATCCGATCCCACATTGAGGAACGGCCAGACCGTGTATTGGTCAAGCGGGGTCACAAAAAGAATAATGAAAACAATAAAGCCATATGGCTCAAGCTTCGCCATCCTGGGCCTCACCGTTCTCGGGGCTAGATCCTCTATAATCCGGTAGCCATCAAGCGGCGGCAGCGGCAGCAGGTTAAAAAGCATGAGCGTCACATTCAGCCCGACAAAAATATCAAAGAAGCTTCTGAGCGCTTCGGCCACATTGGGAGAAAAGCTGTCCACCGCTCCCGATACAAGCAGCACGGACCATACCGCTGTCCCAATGAAAGCGAGCACCATATTGCTCAGCGGGCCGGCAACAGAAACAAGAACCCCGGCAAGCCTGGGATTTTTAAAATAAAACCGGTTAACCGGAACGGGCCTCGCCCATCCAAAGCCGGCGATTAAAATCAGGATGGTCCCGAACGGATCTAAATGAGCAAGAGGAGACAGTGTTAGTCTGCCCTCATTTTTGGCTGTCGGATCCCCGAATTTGTATGCGACATACGCATGAGCGAACTCATGAACAGTAAAAGCAACAAGCAATGTAATGATAACATAAGGCAATACTTCCAGAGGAAAGGCTAAAAAATTGTCCACGAACACGTCTCCTTTAATGCGCATATTCCCTGCATCGATTTTCTCATTAAAGTATACTATATTTGGAGATGAATAACAGTTTCAAGTTTTCACGGCTGGCTTAGTCTGTGAATGACTGGAACGGAAGGAGCGATTTGCATGCCGTATATAACGGTTAAAATGCTTGAAGGCCGTACTGAGGAGCAGAAGAAAGCCCTCGTAGAAAAAGTGACCGCAGCCGTATCGGAAACAACCGGTGCATCTGAGGATAAAATCGTCGTGTTTATTGAAGAAATGACCAAAAACCATTACGGCGTAGCCGGAAAACGACTAAGCGATATGTAAAGAAAGCGGCTGGCTGCAGGAGCTCAGCCGCTCTTTCATTTATATGAGGAGGAGAGAAAATGAGTCTGCATTCTGCACTTTTGAGCCGGATCGGAATCAAAACGCGAGAGCCCATCCACTTTAAGGACCTCGGCGATATTCTTCGTGCCTTTTCCCGCACGGTTCCTTTTGAAAACTTCCGTATCCTGAACAAAACGTCCGGCAGGCTGGACCAGGCATCCCTAGTCTCTAAACTGGTAAGCGGGCAGGAAGGCGGTGTCTGCTACGAGCTCAATTCACTGCTGTATTATTTTTTTATCGAAAGCGGGATGAATGCCGCCATCGTTCCGGGCACTGTCTATCATCATGGTAATGGAGCCTGGAGTTTAAGCGGAACCCATGCCGCCGTTATCGCGGAAGCCGATGAGGGAGCCTATCTGCTTGATGGAGGATTCGGGATCAATGTTGCACAAACTCCCATTCCGATGAGCGGTGAAACGGTCCAAACAGATACCGGCCAATTCCGTGTTGCCAATAAACCAACTGCGGAAGGGACCCATCTGCTGGAAATGAAGCTGGCGCATGAAGAAGCTGGTGTATGGAAAACCGGGTATGCATTCAATGCGGAAAAGTCATTGAGGCTTTCAGACCTCCACAGCATGCAGCAGAAAATCCAGGAGCATCCCGGATCGCCATTCAACAAAGATCCGCTGGCAGCGAAAAGAACGGCCACCGGCTTTATTACGTTAACAAAGGATTCCTTCACTGTAACCTCGGGGACTAAGTCTGAAAAACAAGCAATATCTGAAACAGAATTTGTTGAAATTGCAGAACGGGAATTTGGATTGAAAACGGGGCCTTTTTTATAAAAGGTGCACCATGGCAAAACGACTGCTGCGGCGGATCGGGGGAGTTTTTCGAGATTGCTGAGCTTTTTTGCCCGCCTGGCCGCCCAATTCCGGACCGTTTTACGTAAATCGGCTAAAATTGCGATTTGGCGACGGAAATAGAAACGATCATTTCGTTATATCGACGGAATGAGAGATATCGGCAATCATAGTGGGATATCGATTTTTCGTGAGAATTCGACATTAGCTGGACATACAAAAGAGCTGCATCCGGCAGCTCTTTTATTAATGCTTCGATTTTTCTCTAAGCGCCTCTACGTATGTGTAGGCTTCTTCTACTTCTTCGTCTGTGTACTTCTGTTTGCTTTTAAGGGTGAACACTTTTTCCTTCACTTCTTCGCGCTCCAGGCTGTCGAAATAAAGGAGGGTGGAAACGAGTTCAAGGAAACGGGCGGATTGTCCGTTCAGATCGGTCATGCATGCGTCGAGCGGCGGCATGTCGAGTTCATAGTTTGACAGGAATTCTTCGCCTGATCCAGTCAGGCTGTAGCGGTATTGATAGTAGCCGCCCTTTTTTTCCCGTACTTCTTCGATGAAGCCCAGGTTGCAAAGCTCTTCGATTCTCAGGGTCAATTCCTCTGAATAGGGTCCGTAAAAGTGAAAGTTGTATTTTTCGTAGAATGGGTAGTCAATTTTTTTCGCGATGTAAATCATTTTCTGAAGTTTTTTCCGTCCAATAACTTCTCCGGCCGACGAAAACACCTTCAAGACTTTTGCATGTTCTTTAAGCAATTCCCCGTCATCTCCTAACTCCTTATTTCTCTCTATCTATTCAGATTGAGCAGTTCGATAATTTTTTTCTTTGCCGTTCGTTTCGTGGATAGATCTTCTATTAAATCCCGTGGAAAGTACAGCTTGTGGTCCGTTCTTCTTTTTCCGGAAATGGCGTCGACGATTTCGGACTGCCTGGACAGCTCTCTGATGTCTCCGTTCGGCATGAGCAGATGGATAGGGAGTCTTTCTTCTTCTTCCCCCGGACGGTAAAAGTCGTATGGAAGGTCGGAGGAGGAATCGAGAACAAGATAGTATTCAGGGTCAATTCCAGCCTTTTTAAAGAGGGCCTTCAGCTCCATCAGCTTCATCATTTGCTCATTGGACGGGTTGAATTCTGTGTATTTGAAGAGGTTCCGGTTCAGGAACCTGCGGCAAAGGTCGGATAAAATTTCATCGGTTTCTTCCTGCCATGCCTGAAAATAAAAGAGAATGACCGATTCATCCAGCTTCAGATAATCCTTCAAAGTGACTTCTTCCTCAAACAGGGAGTAAAAATGAACCGGCTCCTGCTTAAAGGTATAGTATTCCTTATGAAGCTGTTTGGCTCTGTGCAGGATTTTAGTCAAAATCACTTCGGCACTGCGTGTAACAGGATGGAAATAAACCTGCCAATACATTTGATATCGGCTCATAATGTAATCTTCTACAGCATGCATTCCGCTATATTTGATGACAACCTGATCTTCCCTCGGCCTCATAACCCGGAGGATGCGCTCCATGTCGAAATGGCCGTAGCTGACTCCCGTGTAGTAGGCATCGCGCTGCAGATAATCCATGCGGTCCGCATCAATCTGGCTCGAGATCAGCGATACGACCTGCTTATTGGAATACGTTTTGGCGATCACCTCGGCGACTTTTTTCGGAAAGTCCCGCCCTTCTGTTTTAAGCACGCGGTTGACTTCTGTATCCTCTAAAATAATTCTCCGCGTGAAATCTTCATGATCCATGTGGAAAACCTTCTCAAACGAGTGAGAGAACGGACCGTGACCCAAGTCATGAAGCAAGGCTGCACACAGGCTGACCAGCCGTTCCTCCTCGTTCCATTCCGGCCTTCCTTTAAATCCGTCATCAACAATCCGCCTGACAATCTCATATACTCCCAGTGAATGATTCAATCTGCTGTGTTCGGCTCCATGGAAGGTCAGATAGGTGGTACCAAGCTGGCGGACTCTGCGAAGACGCTGGAACTCAGGGGTGCCGATCAGATCCCAGATTAGCTTGTCCCGTACGTGAATATAGCGGTGAACCGGGTCTTTAAATACCTTTTCTTCTGATAACTTACCGTTGCGATTTGCCATTCTTTTCCCTCTTCCGTTTTACTTGTATCCATTATAGCTTTTTTTCGGTGCCGATTACATGCAGCATCTTGAAAAGTTTTGCACCGGTTCATGGTTCCCGGTGAAGGAGGGCTTTCGATTGGTCTCTTCCTTATTTGCCCTATTCTAAGAAGGAATAACCGGAAAAGGATAAGAAAAAAATCACCAGTGCGTCGGGACGCCTGGCGATTTATTTTTTTAGTTTTTTTTCGATTTTATCCAGCAGCTCGTCTTCGCTCAAGGCTGATACGGGACGGTTATTTACGAACGCGAACGATTTTTTCCGGCCGGGTCCGCAGTAGGATTGGCAGCCAATCTCAATGGATGCATCCGGATCTGCTTTTTTTAAGCGCGGAACAAGCGTTTTAATGTTCGTCGCCTGGCAGTCGTCGCAAATACGAAATTCATTTGTCATGAATCCCCATTTCCTTTCTTTATTAAGAGTTTCTATAGAAAGGGTGTTACCCCTAATGTCTTTTCGCACACTATCCGCTATTTTACCTTGATTCTTTGTGACATGCAAGTTCAGAAAGAATTCAATCATCTTCCGAAACTTTCAAAATTTTTCTATTATCCTTTTAGAAAAAAAGGTATAAAAGAAGGAAAATCAGGCCATTCTGATATCAGGAAAACATTACAGCAAATGGGAGTTGAGATTATGAAACAGAGACAGGATGCCTGGTCTGAAGAAAACGATCTGCTGCTTGCCGAGACCGTTCTGCGTCATGTGCGCGAGGGAAGCACGCAGCTGAATGCATTTGAAGAAGTGGGAGATCATTTAAACCGTACATCCGCAGCCTGCGGGTTCCGCTGGAACGCAGTTGTCCGCCACCAGTATGAAAAGGCACTGCAGCTGGCGAAAAAACAGCGGAAACAAAAAATGAGGTCAATGGGAAAAGGCCAGCCTGCCAAGAAAAAGCTGCTCTATTCACCTGAAACAGCCTCTGTTCCGGCTGAGCCAGTCTATGAAGAGGAGTTCGCCGAGGAGCAAACCTATGAACCTGCTATTAAAGCCTACTCTGTACCTTCGCAGAACGAAATGCTGGATTACGAGGAATTGAACGGGGTTCCCTATACAGCCTTAAAACAGCAGCCGGCCGCCCCTGCCGAAAGCCTGAACATGGATCAGGTCATTGCCTTTCTGGAAACCTTTGAAAGCCGCGCGACCCACAATACAGCTCTTAAGCAGGAAAATATCCGGCTGAAAAGAGAGCTTGATGAATTGTCGCGCCGCAATGAAGAGCTGGAAGAAAAGGTTGCAAAAATGGAAGAAGACAGTGATACGATTCAAGAAGACTACGAGACATTAATGAAGATTATGAACCGTGCCAGAAAGCTGACACTGTTTGATGAAGAGGACCGCAATTCGCCGAAGTTCAAAATGGACCGCAACGGAAATCTTGAAAAAGTAGCCGAGTAACGGATTCCCCCCTCCCCTAATATAGATCAAGACGCTCTTAGTATAGAGCGTCTCTTTTTTTAATCGATCCCTATTTTTTTATTCCGCTCTGCCATGCGCGCGAGATTTTTTTCAAATACAAGCTGCTCATCCATGGAAAGAGAGGATGAAAAGATCCTCCCGCTCAAGTTTTTAAGGGCGGTCAGCAGCTTCAGCATCATATCCTGGATGGTCACGTCCTTTCCGGTCAGCTCGCTGATCGAAGCCATCACTTCAGGGACAATCACGGGATACGCGAATTTTGTGACCGACCCCTTTAAGCTTCTCTCATAGAAGTTCCGGATCAGCTCAGCGCGGTCTGAGCCGCTTCCTGTGACACACAAATAAATCTGGACCGCTACTCCGTTCCGGAGCCGCCTCTGCGAGATGCCGGCAAACTTTTTCCCGCCGATGCTAAGGTCATAGCTGCCCGGGCAGTAGGAGCCTTCAATTTCTCTTGCTTCTATTTTCGCGGCCTGTTCCGGCAGCATTACCTTCACCAGCTCCCACATCGCATCATAGCCTCTGTTAATATCAATTCCTTTATCTGACTCTGGGAAAATAAGCGAAATGTTCAGCACCCCTTCATCAAGGACAACGGCGAGGCCGCCGGAATTCCGAACGACGGCCCGGTACCCTTGGGACGCTAAATACTCTATGCCTTCCTGTATAAAAGGGAGTCTCGAATCCTGGATCCCAAGTACGACTGTGTCATGGTGCACCCATGTCCTAGCTGTAGCGGGAGACGTGCGGGAGCCCGCTGATGCACAAAGCGTATCATCGAAGGCAAAAGACTGCCTGGCATCAAATTGGGGTCCAAGGCTTGATTGATCCAGTATTCTCCACTGAGGCTGCTCTAATAGGCTTAATGGCTTTTCTGTCATGATGGTTTCCCTTTCTTTCCGATCCATTATCAACCTTTCCATTATACCATGAACGCCTGCAGGCAAAAAAAAGAATCTCCCGCGGGAGATTCTTTTTCAGGAAACGGTTTGCCCTGCTGTGATGAGAGCCAGCTTGTACACGTCCTCTGCACTGCACCCTCGTGAAAGATCGTTAACCGGCATGTTCAGACCTTGCAGAATCGGTCCGACAGCATCGAAGTTTCCTAAGCGCTGTGCGATTTTGTAGCCAATGTTGCCGGCTTCAAGGCTTGGGAATACGAAGACATTGGCATCCCCTTTAATAACAGAGTCCGGTGCTTTTTTCTCGGCAACGGATGGGACAAAGGCTGCGTCAAACTGGAACTCTCCGTCAAGAACAAGATCGGGAGCAATCTCTTTTGCAATGTTCACTGCCTCCGACACCTTTTCTGTTTCCGGGGATTTAGCGGAGCCTTTAGTCGAAAAGCTCAGCATCGCCACACGGGGATCGATATCAAACATGCGGGCTGTATTAGCGCTTTCTGCCGCAATTTCTGCCAGATCCTGTGCATCAGGGGCTATATTAATGGCACAGTCAGCAAATACATATCTTTCCTCGCCACGCACCATGATGAAGACTCCGGATGTCTTTTTCACACCCGGCTTGGTTTTAATGATTTGAAGGGCCGGACGCACCGTGTCTGCTGTAGAGTGAGCCGCACCGCTTACGAGACCGTGAGCTTTTCCCGTATAAACAAGCATTGTACCGAAATAATTTTCATCCTTCAGGATTTCGCGCGCCTGATCATCAGTCGCTTTCCCTTTGCGGCGTTCTACGAATGCCTGCACGAGTTCTTCAAACTCCCCGTACTCGTTCGGATCGCTGATTTCAACACCCTCAAGCGTCACGTTCAGCTGGGCTGCTTTTTCTTCAACCTCACGCTTGTTTCCGATTACGATTGGAGTAAGAATTTTCTCTCCGGCAAGACGGGATGCAGCAATTAGAATCCGCTCATCTGTCCCCTCAGGTAATACAATTTTTATATTCTGACCGGTTACTTTTTCTTTTAACGTTGTAAACAAATCTGACAAATGGATGCCCTCCTTATATAGTGCCTCTAATGCTTCCTTATTCAGGATACTTGACTCAGCGGGAAATTCAAGTCATCCCCTTCGTTGACAGCGCTGCCACAACGGAATTCTTTTTATTCAAATATTACAGACTACTTTCCCGTACCCTTTTCCATCCTTTATTATCCTTGTTTCCTTCAAGTTTTATTCACAAAATGAACTATGATATAGTTACATAACAGGGCTGTTTTCACTAATGGCCGATCAGGATGACTAGAGTGAATGGGAGTGAAGGAATTGAACGAAATGCCGAAAAATGAAGCCGCACAAACCCTTGACGGCTGGTATAGCCTTCATGATTTCAGAACGCTTGACTGGGCAGCGTGGAAAATCCTGTCAAACGATGAGCGCGAAATAATTACCCGCGAATTTACCGGGTTGCTTGAAAAATGGGGAGCCGTAGAAAAAGCCGGAAAAGGCAGCCACGCCCTCTACAGCATCGTCGGTCAAAAAGCGGATTTCATGATGATGATCTTAAGACCGACCATGGAAGAATTAAACGAAATCGAAACCGAATTCAACAAATCCCGCCTCGCCGAATTCACATTGCCGGCATTCTCTTATGTTTCGGTCGTGGAATTGAGCAATTATCTCGCCGGTGAAGGCGATCCATACGAAAACCCACAGGTCCGGGCAAGACTGTTTCCAGAGCTGCCTAAAGCGAAGCACGTCTGCTTCTATCCAATGGACAAGCGCAGACAGGGAAACGACAACTGGTACATGCTTCCGATGGATGAGCGCAAAAGCCTGATGAGAAGCCACGGCATGATTGGCCGGCAATATGCAGGCAAAGTAAAGCAGATCATTTCAGGATCCGTCGGCTTTGACGATTACGAGTGGGGCGTTACACTTTTCTCAGACGACGTTCTGCAGTTTAAAAAACTTGTCTATGAAATGCGCTTTGACGAAGTGAGCGCCCGCTACGGCGAGTTTGGAACCTTTTTTGTAGGGAACATCCTTCCTGAAGATAAGGTTGCTTCTTATTTTCATATTTAATAAAAAAAGGAGCGAACCCTGAATGCGGGAAGCTCCTTTTTCCTTTTATCAACCGGATGGTTTATTTGCTATATCTGGTTTCTAAAAGCCAATAAACAAATGAATTTAAAAAAATGAAGACCAGAAATTGTAAAACAGTATTTAAATCCAAACCGGTATTATTAAATATATATATACAAACCGCAATAAAGATTATGATGCCTATTCCCAAGTGGGAAAATAAGGCGATTACATTCCTTGACTTATTGATTTTTTTTGCAAGAAAACCAGCTAAAAATGAGGTTGGCACGAAAACAACTATTATTAAGGGAGCTGTGAAAAGGAACGCGAAATAAAAGGAGTAAACAATAATGGTGTTCAAACTATCCTCCAACTCATTGTATGTTAAGTTCAATATAATCATAACTAAAGAAAACACCGCGTAAACACCTAAACCACCAATAAATTTCCCCATTTTTCCCTCATATTCTAATTGAGCCTATTGGTTCCAATTCCAATATAAAAACAGTTGGTTTTTTAAAAAAACAATGTTTTCCCTTTTGAAAAGAATATTTGCTCACTTTATTTCATACTATTTGTGATGAAATAGCATTTATTTTTATCTCTTTTTAGGGGTGGAGGTATGGCAGTTGTCCCATACAACGATAAGGAACTGAAAATGCTGGCCAGGTTAATGAGAGCCGAAGGTGAGGGAGACGGCCAAACCGGAATGCTCTTAGTTGGAAATGTCGGCATTAACAGGGTGCGGGCTTCCTGTCTGGATTTCAAGGATATCAAATCCATTGAACGAATGATCTTCCAAAGCCCAGGCGGATTTGAGGCAACTCAAAAAGGCTACTTTTATCAGCGTGCAAGACAAAGTGAGATTGATCTGGCAAGAAAAGTCATTGCAGGCAAACGATACCGGCCAGGAGAGTACTCTCTTTGGTTCTTCAGACCCGGCGGGAGCTGCCCGGCGACCTGGTACGACCAGGCTAATTCCGGACGCTATAAATCCCACTGCTTCTACACCCCTACCCAGCAGGCCTGCGCATCGGTGTATTCGACCCGCTAATCACAACGATCGAAGAGGAGGATTCTCATGTTCTTTAAAAATCAGGGAAATTCTGGACAGCAGCAGGAAGCATATCCTTATCCTGCTTATGGGTATGACGCTTCATATGACCAGCGGGCCTATCAGCCGTTTGCAATGCAAGGACAGCAGGGCCAAGGCCAAATGCAGCCTGGCCAGGGACAGCAAGGAATGGGCGGCATGCAGGGACAGCAAGGCCAGGGTGGGATGCAAGGTCAGCAGCAGGGGCTTCAAGTTCCGCCTATGCCATCCCAGCCTTCTGCTTCACAAAGCGTGCCAGGCATGCTTCCCCTTGAAGAATCTTACATTGAAAACATCCTTAGACTCAACCGCGGCAAGACAGCCACCGTCTATATGACCTTTGAAAACAATAAAGAATGGAACGCCATGATTTTTAAAGGGACGATTGAAGCAGCCGGCCGCGATCACATCATTTTAAGCGACCCTCAGACCGGACGCCGCTTCCTGCTGCTGATGGTGTACCTGGACTACATTACATTTGATGAAGAAATCAACTACGAGTATCCGTTTGGAATGGCTAGTTATTCGCCTAGATAGAGAGATTTAAAGAGAGAGCCGGCTTAACTTATATGGCCGGGCTCTCTTTTTTATCGCGGGGCCTTATAGAAGCCGGCATGAAAGTGGCGGCTGTGATGCTGACACATGAACCGGAAGCTCCTTCCAGCCCGGCGGTGTGCCTGGCAGGGGACGGGGGTTTAGTGCTTTATCACAGCAGGGGTCAGAGGTGGAAACTCCTTTCCCCTTCTCCCCCAACGCTTCTGTTACTTAGGGGACGGAGCAAATCCAGTAGACATAATGGGGGACGGAGGCACATCCTCCGACCCCCATTTTTCTGCTTTTTCAGGGACAGAGAGGACACCATGTAACCCCTTGTGCTTCTAGGAATTAACAAGAGTGGGGACGGAGGTTTAGCGCTTTAGCCGGGCGGGGGACGGAGGCAAAGGAGTAAGAAAAGGAACCAATCATCCAAAAGGCAAGCAGGTCAGACAGCTTTTCCCATCAATACAAGTCTGGAACCTCTAAATAAAAAAAGCCGTGCTAAGGCACAGCTTCTTCAGCGATTACATAAATTTCACCGCAGCGATTACAATCAGCACCCATGAAGCAAGGAAGCAAAGTCCTCCCAGCGGGGTGATGGCTCCTAATACGCTGATTTGAGTGACGGCAAGGATATAGAGGCTGCCGGAGAATAAGATAATGCCTGCGAACATGATCCATCCAGCCCATGTGACCAGACCGGCCTGAGAAACTTTGTCTGCAAGGAAGGCAGCGGCGAATAGTCCGCCCGCATGGAACATTTGATAGGTGACGGCTTTTTCCCAGATAGCTATGTATTTTTCGGGAATCTTCCCTTCAAGTCCGTGTGCCCCGAATGCACCTAGGCCAACGGCTAGAAAGGCGTTTATAGCGGCAAGGATAATAAACAGCTTCAAATCCATCATCTCCAGTTTTAGAATTCTCTCTTTTTATCATATACTACGGCATTAGCAGTTCCAACTGAACGTTTTGTGACTACTCTCTTTTCCCGAATTTACGGGTCAGCTGATCGACTGCGATGGCGATAATGGTCCCGAGAATCAATCCATTGTTAAATATGGAAATAAGGACCGGCGGGAAGCCCTCAAAGGCATCAGGCGGCACGTACATGGCCCCGGTTCCTGCCAAAAGCGCAATGCCCATCGTATAGAGCATTCTTTGTTTATCCTCTGTTTCATTTACCTGCTTCAGGGCCATTCCAATCATACCTGCGAAGACGACGAATTGAACCGCGAAGCCAACCGGGGCCGGAAGAGCGGCAAACAGGTTAAGGATGAATGGAACCATGCTCATCAGAATAATCAGCAGGTTAGCCAGGATGAACGGAAGCCTTGTCCCGTTCCCGGTGGTTGTGATAAACCCGGCTGCACCCGAGATGGGAACGGGTCCTACCGCTCCTGTGATCCCACTGACCCCATGGCTGATCCCTGCGAAAATGCCGGCGCGCTTTCCACGGCCTTTTTCTTCTTTTATCCCAGTGTCCAGCGCCTTTACTGCCTGCTCAGCTACTTTAATGCTCGCCAGCATGTTGGCGATGAGCAGCAGGGTGATGAAAAACGAAGTGACAATCATTCCGGCATTAAACACAGGTTGTCCAAAAGGAAAAAGGACAGGGAAGGAAAACATAGCGGACGGTTTTTCTACCGGCTTTGCCAAACCAAGCAGAGCAAAAAATCCCCAGCCTGCCAAAAGGCCGATCAGGATCGAGTATTGCTTAAAAAACTGGCGTTTCATCCGGCTCAGGAAAAAGGTAAAAAGAAGAATAACAGCAGCGGCCCCAAATACCGCAGGGTCTACCACAGAGCCTCTGTAGCCAATCCCCATAATGCCTTTTACGATCGGACCGCTCAGCTGGAAAACAAGCAAAAGAAGATAGGTTCCGGTTATAAGAGGGGTGAACAGCCTTGCAAGCTTTTCAACAAGTCCGAACAGGGCGAACAGAAGAAAGAAGCCTCCGCTCATGATGAGCGCTCCCTGAAGATTTTGCAGGGTCTCGATATAACTGGCAAAAAGCGTTGTGCTTAAGCCGGCATAGATTGAGTAAACGCCCCACCAGAGACCGGCGGGTCCTTCATTAATCGGCAATTTGTGCCCAAACAATACTTGCAGGAGGCCCGCCAGCCCAAGCACGAAAAAGGTGCTTTGAATCAGTACAGCGGTTTGTCCTCCATCCAGCTGAAAAAGCTGCCCGATTGCAATCGGGACAACAATTGTCGATGCAATAATAAAGACTGCCCATTGAAGGGCGGATAATAGCAATTTCATACAGATCCCCCATTAGTAAAAAGCCGGAGTACCGGCTTGTCAGAAATCAAACAAGGATGAACCGTTTGCTCCCTCATCCTCAAGCCGTTCCCCGCTGTGAATCGTTTTAGGAGCAGAGGGTTTAGACAATCCCATCATTTTATGAAGCTCATATTCGCTGATGCTATCTGCATTTGATGTTTTTGGTTTTACAGGGGCTTGTGCAGGCTCCTCATCAAGCACAACATCACACAGGCTTTTTACCACAAGGAGTTTTTCCCTGATGGATTGGCTGGATCCGGCGGCTTTTGCAGCCTGCACCTCAGCCTCCATTTTATTCAGCAGCTGGTGTATGGAAATATCCATTTTGCTTCCTCCTTTACCTGGAAATCCATCTGTTTATTTTACCACGAATCGGATGGCATAGGAAAAGCCAGCTTCCAAATAGGAAGCTGGCTTCGATTAAATAGTAAGCAGCCGCGTTTGCCGTAACTCATTATAAGAAAGTTTTAAACCACCACTTCTCCAAGTGGGTGTTCGCAGAACCGTTAAATGATGTCCTCCTTGTCTGAACAGACGAAGGCTTATCATTTTCGCTTCGATGTTAAACTCCCTATTACAGCTTAAAGGTTAAAACTTTATTATCATTACGAACAATGCAGCCAGTGTTCATATAGTACAACATTCGGCTGGATTGTACAAGCGGTTTGCATTATTAAGGCGTTTTGAGTCTTTAGCACCAAAAGAACATTCCCATGTTTCAATCTTCACCATTCGTGCTATTTAAATAGTGGATAACAAATTAGGAGGCGAAGACAGATGAAACCGATCGTAAAAGAATACACAAATGACGAAACGCTGAAGAATGATGTAATGGAGCTTAAAGGCCAAGGTGTAGATCCTAAGGATTTATACATTCTATCTCATGACGATGACCGTACAAACCGCGTTGCAAACAATGCAGATGCAAACACTATCGGACTTTCTGAAATGGGTCTTGGCAGTGCTGTAGGCAACATGTTCAGCAAAAAGGGCGATGAGCTTCGCGCGAAACTTCAAGAGGTTGGATTTTCTGAAGCAGAAGCTGATGCCTACGAAGAAAAACTGGATCAAGGGAAAATTCTTCTGATTGTAACGGATCATGAGCGTGCTAAATCCCTTGTGTAAGTAATCAATCATAATACTTGCAGAATAAAATAGTATAAAACACCTTCGGAAAGCCGGAGGTGTTTTTGCGTGTGCTAAACTTAATAGAATTTAGAAAACGATGGCATTTAGAGCTCTTGTTCGTGCCGTGATACTAGAGAGTCCTACACTTGTAACGACCTGGACTGTTATTGTATAAGTTACGGATGAACTGATCGTGTCATTCCAGGTAAGGTTCGGAATTTCAGAATCCGTTGTTGAAACAAGCAAAGAAAAGCGTTTGCTGATTTGTAAACTCGCTATAGGAGAAGCCGAATCATTCCTTCTTAAACGGACGATGAGGTTATAGTCCGGATTGAGAAGGGCTGCTATTAACAGCTCAACCGACAAATCCAGTTTAACCTGATGCGCGCCAGCACTCGGAGGACTGACTCCCAATGTTAAAACGGTTTGTTCTGCTGTGCCGGCAACAGGAAGATTTGAGTCTGCAGAGGCAGCAAAGAACAAGATTGGCGAAAAATTCCCATTCATATTTGGTGGATAACAGCATCCGCCCACACATTAACACCTCATTTAAATAGATTGGCAGTCAGACTGCTGCCTATGCTAAAACACGCTTATAAAGCGTGATACAGTATGTCCCATTGCCTCCAGCTTCTGTTGTAGTAATAGTAAAGTCAATGGGATTATTAACAGATTGAGAAATGGTATTGCCAGGTTCAGCACTTAGAGCAATCGCAGGGGCAGCTGTACCTGCTGCCGTAACAGCTCCCTGACTTGAAGCTGAGTTAAAAATTTGAAAAGTCCCCGATATATATCCTCCAGGGGCACCCCAAACTTGTTCATCAATTAATACCCCGTTAAAATTCCCGCATATTTCTTCTTTTATAAGCTGGGCTGAAGGACAGCAACCCGCTTTTGAACCACACATTGAAGCATTCTCCTTTCAAATTTTAAATAATAGATTATTCAATATATGTGATGATTCAAACCTTCATGTTGCAACCTGCATCCGTCTAGCTTCATACTATTTTTTGATAGATACAATCGCATTCCTCAGTAAATCAAGCTTTAATGGACATCTTTAACCGTATAATCTGACAGGGATTGTGCCAGCTTTTCTTACTTGAACTTCACAGATTTATCTAAGTTACTGTTATTCTGCGAAAGAAAAACCCGATTAACGTCTATGCAGCCATTTTTTGCGTCAGCTATCATTTACGTATAAAAAAGCCCAGAGTTTCTCTATCACTCTGAGCTTTATCTTTATAATTTTTAAGGACGGCTGTCCACCGTTGGATTTTAAGGCTGTTTACTCAATGCACCAATCAATTTCCCTCAGCCCTTTTCCCTTTAAAAACTCGTTGGTTCTGGAAAAAGGCTTGCTGCCAAAGAAGCCCCGTCTGGCTGAAAACGGACTTGGATGGGGGGATTCAATTACGGTATGCCTGGAAAGGTCGATCAGCTCTTTTTTTGCCTGGGCATGCTTGCCCCACAAGATGAACACGACCGGCTCGTTCTTATTATTCAGGCTTTTGATGACTTCGTCCGTAAACTGCTCCCAGCCTAATCCTTTATGGGAATTCGCTTCCCCCTTCCGGACAGACAGCACGGTATTCAGCAACAGGACCCCTTCCTCCGCCCACTTTACCAGAGAACCGTGGGAAGGCTCCGGGCATCCAAGATCTTCGCACAGCTCTTTATAAATATTTTTCAGAGATGGCGGCTTCGGGACTCCTTCTTTCACAGAGAAGCTAAGCCCGTGGGCCTGCCCAGGACCGTGATAGGGATCCTGGCCAAGGATTACGGCTTTCACCTCACGAAAAGGGGTCAGGTGGAGAGCGTTAAAAAGCTCATATGGATCCGGATAAACCGTCCCGTTTTCATATTCGTTTTTCAGCTTCTCCCTGAGCTCCAAATAATAGTTTTCTGAAAACTGGCCTTCAAGCTCCTGCCACCAGTCATTTTGTATCAGCTGCTTCATATACATCCCCTGCCCTGCTATTTTGCCAGTGAGTTTTCCTGAGCGAGCCTTGAGACAATCGGCATGCCGTCCCAGATGATCTCGCTTGAAGACTCAAGGTTTTTGATTTCCGGTTCCTCAAGAAGCGAATGAAAATTTTGGACCTCCAGCTCACCAAGGCTGTGTTTATCAGCGAGAATGTTTAAAAATCCCTGTCTTACCGAGGAGAGCTGGGCCGACTGATTATCCCCGCTGTTATCAAAGGAATAGACGACACCCGCTACAGGCACCCGCTTTACGATATGCTTCTTCATCACCCTTAAAATGAAATCCCAATCCCAGTAGTTGTGCACATCCAAATCAAAGTAGCCGATTTGGTCATGCAGCTCTCTTTTGTAAAGACTTCCGGATGGAACATAAGTGGAGAATCTTTTCATATTGTGAGCATCGTATTGATACGCAAACAGCTTTCTTTCCTGCGGAAAACGGATGAACCGCTGCCACTTAAAACGGACAATCTCAGCATCCGAGTAGGCGAGGTCCGCCTTGCTCAGTGCGCGCGCCATTCTCTCAAGATGAGACGGCATCAGCAGATCATCGTCATCACACAGCATGATCGCGTCGCCTGTCGCCTGCCTTACACCCAAATTTCTCGCTTGAACATGCCCGCCATTTTCCGTAAGATGCTGAATCTGAATAGGAAGCTCGGGATACATTTCCTTCAGCCGGTCCACCCGTTCACCCGCGTCATTTACGATAATAATTTGATGAGGCTTTAAGGTTTGGCGCATAAGACATTCCATTAGCTCAGCAAGCGCCCATAAACGGTTATATGTTGTGACCACGACAGAAATTTTCATTCTCCGACCCCTCCCTTGCGCATTCTTTGTTTTTATTAAATCATATCTTGCGTCTTATATCATCTTTCAATCGTTCCGTTTTCCCGCTTATTAAAAAGGGTAATGTGTGTTATCTGGTGGTATAGGAGGAAGCGGCATGAAATTATTTGTAGCAGAAAATGGCGTTCAGGCTTTAGATAAAGTAAGAAAACTCGAGGAACAGGGAATCAGCAGGGATTCTATCTATTTATTTGCTCAGGATGAAGAGCGCTCCAAGCATTTAACGGAAAATACAGACACGGGCAAAATGAATACACTGGATCAGGGCCTTTTCAATATGATGGCGAATGCTTTCCGCTCAAGAACTGATGAATTAACTTCCAAATTGGAGGCTCTTGGCGTCAGTCAGAATGAAGCCCTTCAATATGAAAATGAGCTGGCCAGCGGCCGGATTATTATTTTGGCACAGGAAAAAGAACAGCATTCATGAAAATTCGCGGGTGCCGCAGCTCTAAAGGTAATAGGGGGCAGAGACTGCACATGTCTGGGTCTGCGAAAGCTGGAGGACGAAGCCTTTGATAGGCAGATATTGAGGGGGGCTGGCACGGTGCCAGCCCCCTCCCTGATTTTTTTAGCTTAAGCGGACTTCGGCAAACTCGTTTAAAGAGAAGGGCCTGGAGCGTTTTAGGGGCAGACCACAAAAAAAATGCCCGGAGCATGGCTCGAGCATTTTTAAAGGAGGATGGGGGAACCAGCATTCTTTCGGTTCGTCCCCCATCCAACTGCTTTTTTTTGAGGCTTTACTGTTTTTTAATGGTTATGCGCTTTGCGTGATCCGCCTGTCTTTTTCATGATCAGCTGGACAACAAATACCACAATGGCTGCACCGATAATCGCTGGAATAATCGCAAAGCCCTGGATGTCAGGCCCCCATGTTCCGAATAGACCGTGTCCAAGCCATGCTCCTGCAAAACCTGCAATAATGGATCCGATAATTCCTCCCGGCATTGACCCTTTTACTAAAAGGTCACCAACCCATCCGATAACAAACGCTACTAAAACAGAAATAATAATGTTCATTAAATTGTCACTCCTTTAGGTTGTATTACTCTTTACATTCCTTCTAAATACTTCTTTAAAACCTTTTTTACTATAATAAGGTCTTTCGGCTTACCGATTTCCATTTTCAAACAGATAATGCCGACCGGGTCTTTGCTAACGCAGGATAGAACGTTTCATTTGGAAAAAGTCCGTGCCGCCCCTAGAGCAGGAGGGGGATCAAGCCAAAAGTACAGCAAAAAAAGTGCTCAGAGGCTCTGAGCACTTTTTTTCTGTTTACAGACTGGTGTGACGATCAGAATTCGATTTTAAAGAGCTTGGCGCCAAGCGGTTCAAGCCTGGTGGTTCTTGACATTTGCTCATCTGTTGCACAATCCACCCATTGCCCTTCAGGCAGGGTAATCTCAGCGCCTGCTTCCGCAGAATGGTTCATGACACTCAGGAACGAACCGCGGCGGACCACTTCCACACCTTCAGCTGTCTCGATGGTTTCGGTCCCGGCATGTCTGAAAATATCTTTATACAGAGCTGTCAGCATGCTGTCCTCGAGAGCTGTTCCGATATAATAAACCGTTCCTTTTCCGAAGTGGTTTCTGGTTACGGCAGCGGTTCCCTCGTAGAAGCAGTCTTCATACACAGCAAGAACTTCAGCTGAAACAGGGTCGATGAGATCACACCAGACAGTGGCCGATGATTCCATTCCTTCCAGCAGGCCTGCCGAACCTTTTACTTTGTTCCCCTGACCGGTTTGAAGCGACTCATACTCGTTTATGCGAATGCCGGTCATGTCGCTGAGTTCTCCCGGAAGGGTTTTGCCTGTCACAAAGTTGTTCGGTTTTTTTACACCTGAACGGTAGCTGAACACTACAGTTCCCCCGTTTTCGGCATACTGCTTCAGTTTTTCCGTAAATACGGGGTCTTCAAGGAAATAGATTGGCACAAATACTGCTTTATAGCCTTCAAGGCTGCTGCGGCTGTTTACGGCATCTGTTGCGACATTCAGGTTGTGTGCCGGTGTATAGTGTCTGAGCAGCTCCCTACGATGGGAGAAGGCGCTGCTTTGAGGCTGGATGTTCCATGCCCAGGCGTTTTCCGGATCATAATAAACGGCAGCCTGCGCCTCGATGCTGGAGGCAATCCAGTCATCTCCGTGCTTTTTAAGGGAATCGATGACTTCTTTCACTTCATAGTATTTTCGTTTCGGCAGCCCGTCGTGATCCAAAATGCCGTGGCAGAACTCTTCTGTTCCAAATTGCGCAGCACGCCACCTGAAATAGACGATGGCTTCAGCGCCCCTTGAAATGGCCTGATAGGTCCAGAGCTTAATGTGTCCGGGTCTTGGAAGGTAGCCAATCTTGCTCCAGCCTTGAGCACCGGACAGCTCTTCCATCACCCAGTACCCTTTGCCGTTTTTCGTGCCGCGGCAGAGATCATGCTGATGGGCGATGGCTGCCGGGGAAATGGGTTCAGCGAGCCCGCCCCATACCGGATAGTTATCGTACGCGACATAATCCAGATCCTCCGCCATATCCCACTGGTTAATGGCCTGGTCGGTGTAGACAAAGTTATGGGTGATGAACTGACCGCTTCGTATATGAGCCCGGAGGCATTCGGTCTGAAGCCTGTTGTAGCGTGTGTACGCATCTGCACAAAAGCGGTCAAAATCGAGCAGAAGACTGGGGTTATGCTCCTGATATACTTTACGGGGCACTGGAATTTGCGACCAGTCAGTGTACGTCTGGCTCCAAAAGACCGTTCCCCATTCCCTGTTCAGCTCCCCGAGCGTCCCGTACTTTTCTTTAAGCCATGCTTGAAAAGCCTGCCGATCGGCTTCTCCGTAGCTCCGGTCCGATTTTTCATGACCGTATTCATTGTCTGTCTGCCAGCCGATCACATCAGGGTGCGGACCAAAATGCTTCGCCATTTCTGTGACAATTTTTAATGTGAATTCATGAAAAACCGGGCTGTTCACTGTATAGTGTCTTCTTGCACCAAAGGAAATTTGAACCCCATTTTCATCTACGGGTAAAATTTCCGGATGCTTATGGATGAGCCACGCTGGCGGAGTTGCTGTTGGTGTCCCAAGAACAATTTTAATGCCGTGATCAGTCAAAAGCTTGATGGCCCGGTCATATAAAGAAAAGTCATAGCGTCCTTCTTCCGGCTCCATCAGCTGCCAGCCGAATTCAGCAAGCCTGACAACGTTGACCCCAAGCTCTTTCATGAGCCTCACATCTTCGGGCCATCGGGATTCAGGCCATTGTTCAGGATAGTAGTCTACTCCGATATACATACAATCACACTCCAGTCTGCTTATTGTGAGGCGGGGACACCGCCGGTTTTTGTAATGAAGGCCGCAAATGATTCCAAGCCTTTCTCGTTCCTTTTAAACACTCCGGCATGCTCAAGAATTTCCGCAAAAACTTTTCCGAGTTCTTCCTGCAGCACACGGTAGCTGTTTTCCTCTGTCAGTTCTGTCTGTTCTTTTATGCGGAGAGCCCAGTCGAGATGCTGATTAAGCTCAGGCAGCTGCTTGATGGATTCCTCTGCTCCATCAGCCGGTAAAAGCTTGCTGAGCTGAAGCATTTCTTCCGTCAGCCTGCCCGGCAGCACAGCCAGTCCCATTACTTCAATCAGTCCGATGTTTTCTTTCTTAATATGGTGGACTTCCTGATGCGGATGGAAAATACCCATTGGATGCTTTTCACTCGTCCGATTATTCCGGAGGACTAAATCCAATTCAAACAGTCCTCCTCTTCTTCTTGCAATTGGAGTAACCGTATTGTGAGGTTCGCCGTTCGTTTCTGCAAGCACGCCTGCTTCCGGGTCAGAATAGCGCTTCCATTCATTTAATAGGTGCTCTGCTGCCTGAGCAAGCTCTGCTTTGTCCGTTCCCTGGAGCCTGATGACCGACATCGGCCACTTTACCATTCCTGCTTTAATTCCAGGATACCGAGGATACACAAATGTTTTTTCTATTTCCGCCTTTGCCATAGGAAATTCATGACGGCCTCCCTGAAAATGATCATGGCTGAGGATCGATCCCCCTACGATTGGCAGATCAGCGTTGGACCCCAGGAAATAGTGAGGGTATTCGTCTGTAAAATCCATAAGCCTGACAAATGTCTCTTTTGAGATTTTCATTGGTTTATGCTCCCCGGCGAGAACGATGCAGTGCTCTTTATAGTAGACATAAGGAGAATATTGCAAAAACCATTCTTCCCCATTAAGTTCTGCCGGGATAATCCGGTGATTTTGTCTCGCAGGATGGTTCAGCCTGCCGGCATATCCGGCGTTTTCCTTGCACAGAAGACAAGCCGGATAGGTGCTCTCTTCCAGCTGTTTAGCCGCCGCAATGGCTTTCGGGTCTTTTTCAGGCTTAGATAAATTGATGGTAATCTCCATGTTTCCATAAGGAGTTTCAGAGTACCAGTGCTGATTCCTGGCGATTCTGTCTGTCCGGATGTAGTGGATGTCCTGCGCAAACTGATAATATTGATCCGTTGCCGCTTCCATCCCCTCACGTACGGCGGTCTCTCTGAATCTCCGAATCACCTCGGACTGGGAGGGAGTCAGGCAGCCCATCAGTTTCGTATCCAAGAGATCGCGGTACGTAACTGAATCCGCTTCAAGTCTTCCGTTTTCAAAGGCCCAGTCAAGTATTTTCTCTAAAATCGGAACAGGGGAATCCGGAACGGATCCAAGGTACGGCTCCGAATTTTCCCCGTCAAGCTGCAGAACCTCCAACAGCTTGTTTCGAACAAGATCCTGATCCCATTTGGATACGAGCTTTTTTTCGATGCCGTACTGAAGAAGCTCCTCAATAAACGAATAGATAGGCTTTAGCATGGCTTTCCCTCCCTATATGATTGTGAATGGCTTAATAGCCATTCGGATGCTTTTGAAACCAGTTCCAGGCGCTCTCAATCATCACTCGCAATTCCGCATATTTCGGCTTCCAGCCAAGCTCAGCCATTGCTTTTTGCGAGGATGCAACCAGCCTTGCCGGATCGCCCGCCCGTCTTGGAGCCACTTCTGCAGGGATTGGATGGCCTGTTACTTCCCGAGCTGCTTCAATGACTTCCTTCACAGAAAATCCGTTCCCGTTCCCGAGATTGTAGGTTCCGCTCTCCGCCTGGTCACGAAGACGGTCCAAAGCAAGCAAATGGGCATCTGCAAGGTCCGTAACATGAATATAGTCTCTGATGCATGTGCCGTCAGGAGTTGCGTAATCATCCCCGAAGATCATGATTTTTTCCCGCTGCCCAAGGGCTGTTTGAAGGATAATTGGAATCAGATGCGTTTCAGGCTGATGATCCTCACCCAGTTTTCCGTCCATGTGCGCGCCCGCTACATTGAAATAACGAAGCACCATGTACTTAATGCCGTATGCCTTGTCAGACCATTTCAGCATTTTTTCAATGGCCAGCTTTGTTTCTCCATAAGGATTTGTCGGCTCCGTCGGTTC
This sequence comes from Metabacillus sp. 84, assembly GCF_050107715.1. Classification (NCBI taxonomy): domain Bacteria; kingdom Bacillati; phylum Bacillota; class Bacilli; order Caryophanales; family Bacillaceae; genus Metabacillus; species Metabacillus sp. 84. The sequence goes on from NZ_JBNILN010000001.1 coordinate 706,319, forward strand.
GGTTTCCCCAATCGGAATATTTTTCGCTTCGCCGTAGGCGGCAGCGGTAGAGGAAAATACGATTTTTTTTACATTAAAGTCTTTCATGACCTTTAAAAGGGACAGAGCCCCATAGACATTGTTATCGTAATACTTCAAAGGATCCTCAACACTTTCGCCCACAAGGGAATCTGCCGCAAAATGCATGACAGCCTCAATGTCATTTTCTTCGAAAAGATGCCGCAGAAACGCTTCATCCCGAAGGTCGCCCGTGTAAAGCTTTGCTCCTTCAAGGACCGCCTTGTCATGACCCTTTTGCAGGCTGTCTGCTACAATGACGTCTTCCCCGCGGTCCAATAATTCTGATACAGCGTGGCTTCCAATGTAGCCCGCTCCTCCACATACTAAAATCGACATATGATTTCCTCCTTAAAATTGGGTGATTTCTCTTGCACCTTCGCCAACCTCTACAACATAAAACTCAGGCGTGAGTCCGGTTTCTTTTTCATAGGCCTTGCCGGCTTCTGAAATAAATGCCTGAACAAAGTCCTTTTCGACAATGCTGACTGTACAGCCTCCAAAGCCTGCACCGGTCATCCTTGACCCGATGACTCCAGGCTGCTTCCATGCAATTTCAGCCATCGCATCCAATTCTTTTCCTGTGACTTCATAGTCATCTCTCAAGGACCGATGGGATTCATTCATCAGCTGTCCGAAGCCGTTCATATTTCCTTCCGTAAGGTTTTTGACTGCTTTTAGCGTCCGGAGGTTTTCCATGACGGCGTGTCTTGCCCTTTTCCGGTCGGTTTCGTCTTGAATAAGATGCTGGTTCTCTCTAAATGCTTCTTCGGTCAAATCTCCCAGCGATTCAATATCCAGCTTTTCCTGAAGCTGCTTCAGCGCTCGCTCGCACTCTGCCCGACGCTCATTGTATTTGGAATCCGCCAGTGTTCTGCGCTTTCCGGTGTTGGCAATGATCAGCACCGAATGACTGAGCTTAAGCGGGCTGTATTGATACTCCAGTGTCTGGCAGTTCAATAATACCGCAGAATCCCTTTTTCCCATTCCGATGGCGAACTGATCCATGATTCCACAGCTGACTCCAATAAATTCATTTTCAGCGTGCTGGCTCATTTTGACAAGTTCAATCCGGTCAATCGCTGCTCCCGTAAGCTCATTCATCATAACAGCTGCCGCAAGCTCGATTGAAGCCGACGAAGAGAGGCCGGCGCCATTCGGGATATTTCCGAAAAAGAGAAGATCAAGTCCCCGCACCAGCTCAATGCCTCTGCTGCTGAATTCCTTCATGACTCCTTTCGGATAATTCGCCCAGTCGTGTTCATTTTCATATTGAAGATCTTTTACAGGAAATTCGATGATTCCTTTTTCATCAAAATTGACGGAATACATTCGAAGGAGCCCATCGGTTCTCTCCCTTACAAGACAATACGTTCCCACGTCGAGTGCGCAGGGGAATACATGTCCACCGTTATAATCGGTATGCTCCCCGATCAAATTGACTCTCCCGGGGGCAAAAAACATTCTTGGGTCTTCCCCCAATTCAAACACTTCATTAAATTGATTAATTAACTGTCTAAGCATAGCTCTCCCACCTGACATTATATAAGAAATTTGTGAACAGAATATTAAATTGAAAACGGATTCATACTCTATTTTTATTGTAGAGGTGTGCACTGGCAATGACAATGGTAAAATAGTTAAAAGCTATCGGTATTTTTTTGCTCCGAAAAATGCAGAATCCTAATATGGGCGGAATCAATCACGCAGGTTTTTCACTTTAACTAAATCATTTTTTGCTTCAGGATGAGGAGGAGTCTACTATGGCAGGTCTGCAGCACGGGGCCGTCGCCTTTCGCTTTAAACAGGACCCGGTGAGCGAATTGGCGCAGCTCTGGTCGGTGGGATGGGATCTACAAACCTCCCCAATTTATTCATGGAGCGGAACGGAACGAAAAGATCTTGGCAAGATCATTTTCCAGGTGACCCTTTCAGGATATGGAGACGTTCAGATTGACGGAAAAACGCACCGGGTGCACCCCGGCCAGGCATTTGTTGTGAAAAGCCCGAGCAATTACAGGTATTATCTTCCCGAAACGAGTGAAAAGTGGGAGTTTATGTATATCACCTTGTATGGCAAAGAAGCAGACCGCTGCTATGAGCATATCAGGGAGAAAACGAACCAGGTGATCCGCTTCCACCCCGAGTCTGTTCCCGTTAAGCTGGTAAAGCAGATTTTCGATGAAGCCAACAGCAAAAATGTCACATCTGCCTATAAGGGCTCAAGTCTGGCCTACCAGTTTATAATGGAGCTTTATGAATATGTATCGGAAATGGACAGAGAGATGGATGAATGGCCTGAAAGTGTAGTAAGCGCGGTCCTGTTCGCAAGACAATCCTATCAGAATCCGATCGGTCCGGATGAAATGGCGGATGCATCCGGGTTATCAAGGTACCATTTTACGAGGATTTTCAAAAAAGAGACGGGCTTCACACCGATTCAGTATTTAACCAATATCCGGATTTCCAAAGCAATTGAACTGCTTGCCCATACGAAATATACGACGGAGGAAATTGCCGCACTCGTAGGCTATACAAATGCCAACTATTTAAATAAAGTGTGCCGGAAAGTCACCGGAAAATCTCCCGGCGAGCTCAGGAAAGAAAAAACAGAATGGCAGTCAGATAAGTTCCTGCAGGAATAGCGTTATGATTTTTCATCGATTTCAATGGTGAGTGACCCTTTAGAGTGAACAATTCTCATCGTTGTTCCGGGGGTCATAATGTTTTCAAAAATATCCTTTGCAGTTTGCAGCGCGAGTTCCATCCGCTCCGCCTTCTCCGCTTCCTCTTCTGTTAAAGCTGACTGGCGGAGTGACGCGAGAACCTGCTCATGATCCTTTTCCAGCCGGGAATAAATTTCATCGTACAGCTCTTCAATCTTCAAAAAACCACCCGCTTTGTTCGTTTGTCCGTTATTATACCATGTCCTGCATGGCAGCAGTCCATAGTGCTTCTGCTTGCCTTTACTCTTTGCATTCGAATATCATTACAGGCTTGGTCGCTAAAAGTGAAAACATAACCGGATCGTATCCTGCAAGTTTCATTCTGACTGGATTTCCGCTGCCTCCACGCTAAAAAAACCGGGAACTCCAAATTGGCAGTTTCCCGGTTTTTTCACTTTGCTGTTTGAAGAGCTTACTATGAGCTTCACGCTTTGACACATCAGCCGTTTGCAAACCCGGCAGTCGAGAATAGCACATAAACGGAAATCATCGCTACGATGGCTGCAAATCCCATCGGATAAAGCAGCTTCCACGGGGTGATGTCGACCGCTTTGCGATCTTCAAGCGTGTAAACCTCTGTTTTCGGCCAGAATTTTCCGATAAGAAGCATCAAGCCGACACAAAGGACAAAGAGAACGGCAAGGATATGAAGGAAATGAACTCCCGTATCCCAAACCAGCTGGGTAATGGCGTAAACTGAGATAAACAGGGCAAGCGCAATTTTCGCAGCAATGGCCGGCACACGCTTCGTCGTGTAGCCGACAATGATGATGGTCAGAATCGGTACATTATAAAATCCGTTTACGATCTGCAGGTACTGGAAAAATCCCTGCGGTACAAACATGATCAGCGGAGCGACGCACATTGCGAAAACAGCCAGGAAAATCCCGGTGATTTTGCTGTTTTTCACAAGCTGGGCATCTGTGGCATCCGGCCGGAAATACGGCTTGTATATGTTCAGAGTAAAAAGGGTAACCGATGAATTCAGCGCAGAGTTAAATGACGAAAGAATCGCGCCGAAAAGGATGGCTGCAAAGAAACCGACCAGCGGTGTAGGCAGAACATGATTGACAAGCATCGGGTAGGCTTCCATCGGTTTCAGGTCCGGTCCAAAAATGTTGAACGCAATGATTCCCGGAAGAATAAGAAAGGCTGGACCAAGCAGTTTAAAGAAGGCTGTGATAACCAGACCCTTTTGCCCTTCCTTTAAACTTTTCGCAGCAAGCGCACGCTGGATGATGTGCTGGGCTGTCCCCCAGTAGAACAGATTGACAAGCAGCATCCCCGTAAACATTGTACTGAAAGGAACTGGATCGGAATTTGAGCCGACCGAATTTAATTTTTCCGGTGATTTTTCAACAATGGTCTGGAATCCGGCAATCGGGTTCCCATCCCCTAACACGGTTAAGCCCAGGTAAGGAATCAGCAGTCCCCCGACAAGCAGTCCGATTCCGTTGATCGTATCGGATACAGCAACCGCTTTCAAACCGCCGAATATGGCGTAAATGGAGCCGATGATTCCAATCGTCCATACTGTAATCCAGATGGAGGTCTGATAATCTACCCCAAACACTTCCTGTACATTAAAGATTGAGCTGAGTGCGGTTGCTCCGGAGTACAGGATTGGCGGCAGCAGGTTTAAGACGTATCCAAATAAGAATAGGAGTGTGACAATCTGCTTTGTCCCGCTGTCAAACCGTTCTTCGAGAAAGTCGGGGATCGTTGTCAGTCCGCCCTTTAAATATCGCGGCAGCAGGAAGAAGGCAACAAGCACAAGCGCGATGGAAGAACCAACCTCCCAGCCCATCACAGACATATTGAATTGGTAGCCGTCCGCATTCAGGCCAACCAGCTGCTCAGTCGATAAATTGGTCAGAAGCAAAGATCCGGCGATGACCCAGGCGCCCAGACTCCTCCCTCCAAGGAAGTATCCCTCCTGCGTATCAAGCTTTTCCTTTCTTGTTACAAAATAAGAGATAACGGCCACGAGGCCTGTAAAGAAAACAAACGAAACAACAGTCAAAAGATTCACTAAACCCACTCCTCAAAAGCAAAGAGGCAGCGCTTTCACAAGCGCTTACATTTACTTAATTAATTTAATTAACGACACTTGAGCATCTTCCGTGTATATTTTTCTGGCTGTCTCTCATTTTATAAACGCTTTCATGTTTCGTCAACAGGGGCATAATTGCTCGTTTACAGGATTATTTTGCTATCTTCATGCTCGTCTGCACAGCCCGCATACGCAAAAAAGCCATCCAGGGGACAGCTCCTTTTCACTCATTCTATTCTTTTCTCATGTAAGCCAGGGTAGCCCGGATTCCTTCATCATAAGATGTTGCCGGCAGCGGCCCGATCGCCGATTCATATTTTTCTCCGGAAAGAATAACCGGCTCTTCATTTAAATACATCATTTCCCCCATTTCCCTCATGTTTCGGTCAAACCATCCCATCACCCATATCGCACCTTTTCCAATTTTCATAACAGACGCCGGCTTCCCGGTTTCTGACCGGATGATTTGGATGATGTCCTTTCCTCTGATCGTACCTGCACCCGGAATATTCCAATTCTGTCCGTAAGCATGGTCCGCTTCCGCAAGATTCACCGCAGCTTTCGCTCCATCAGGTGTATAGATAAATTCCCGGGGAAGTGTGAGGCTGCCGATATAGATTGCCCGTTTATATTCGGATGCGGGTTTGAGGGTTTGATGAAGAAGCGTGTTCTCTGCGTTTGGACCATAATAATCAGGAAAATGCAAAACCATATAAGGAACCCCTGATTCCATTGCCATCTTTTCCATTGAAAGACGGATTCTTCCTTTCCGGGTATGGGGACTTTTTTGCGCATTTTCCTTCACTTTTTTGCCGTTTTGCTTTCCATATGCATATATATTATCAATGATTACCAATTTGGCCTTCTCATGAGCGGCCGCTGTCAATGCATGCCTCATGATGGCCGGATGCCCCTTATCCCAATCAGGGTAAGGTACGCTTACTGTATGGAAGATGATGTCCGCCTTTTCACATGCTTTGAGGACATCCTCTTCCTCATAAGCATCTCCTGTAAGAATTTTCACTTGTTTCCCTTTAAACAGCCGTTCCATTTTGCTTTGATTCCTTGCAAACGCCGTCACCTCATAGCCCTTGGCAATCAATTCATGGACAAGTGAATAGCCCATCCCTCCTGAAGCTCCCAATACCGCTGCTTTTGTCATCATCTATTCCTCCTTCTTTTATTTAACCAGTGGTCAATTAAGGTGAAAAGCAGGCTGCAGACCGTGTTCGATCTGCAGCTACGTAGATCTTAACAAAGAAACAGTTAAAAATCGGGCATGCCGATCTGCCATCTCCTTTGACACTTCTAAGTCCATATCAATTTTAATATAGTGGGTCACAAATCCATGAAGGGCGAGGAAAATGGACCAGATTTGCGAAACGTCCGCATTTCCTCCGGAAAGCTTGTAAACAGCCTGCGCAAATTTTTCATAGCTTTTATTCGGCTCCTCCGCCAAGTAGCTTTTTACTTCCTCATCCTTTATGAGAAACATGACTTCATAATGGCTTTGATACGTTAACCCAAACTCAATGTAGCCAAGCATGACCTTCCTCAGCTTATCTTCATCGGTTAAATCGTTTTCAGCCATGATTGCATCCAGAACCTCATCAAGCATCCGAAAATCTGACTGAACCATCGCATAAAAGAGTTCAGCTTTGCTTTTAAAATGATAGTAAATGGAGCCATGGCTATAGCCGAGTTCAGAAGCGATTTTTCTCATGGATATATTCCGGTAGCCTTCTGCTGAAAACAGTTCCCTGGCTGACTCCATTATGATCTCTTTTGTCAATTCCTGCTTGACTGCTTTTCGTGCTGCCAACTTTCCACCTCATTTATTAACCACTGTTCAATTAAATCGTACACTTATTTTCCAATCATTGCAAGCCAGGGCAGGTATCTTTATTCCCGGATGCCCAATTGGTATACTAATATTATAGACATTGGTCTGCTGCAAGCAGAACCATAAATATAGAGGTATGTATAAGGATGGAGGTACATGATATGAAAATGCCAAAAGCATTAACCATTGCCGGATCGGACAGCAGCGGAGGAGCAGGCATTCAAGCTGACTTAAAAACCTTTCAGGAGCATGGTGTATACGGAATGTCCGCTCTTACCGTCATTGTTGCCATGGACCCGCATAATGATTGGCAACATCAAGTCTTTCCGGTAGAGCTCGATGTCATAAAACCGCAGCTTTCCACTATTGTAGAAGGCGTTGGCGCGGACGCAATGAAGACAGGCATGCTGCCAACCGTCGATATCATCCGCCTCGCTGCGGAAACCATTAAGAAGCACAACCTGAAAAACGTTGTCGTCGATCCTGTGATGGTCTGCAAAGGAGCGGACGAGGTCCTTTACCCGGAGCTTGCTGAAGCACTTCGAGATATTTTGACCCCTGTCGCCACTGTGGTGACCCCTAATCTATTTGAAGCGGGTCAGCTGAGCGGCATTGGTGCTATTACATCCGTTGAACAAATGAAAGAAGCGGCCGCGATTATTCATAAGCTGGGGGCTCCATATGTTCTAGTCAAAGGCGGCGGAAAACTGGAGCATGAAAAAGCAGTGGATGTCCTTTTTGACGGAACAGACTTTGAAATCCTTGAAAGTGAGCGGATCGACACATCCTATACCCACGGCGCAGGCTGTACCTATTCAGCCGCAATTGCCGCTAACCTTGCAAAGGGACTGGATGTTAAAAACTCCATTTATGACGCGAAGAAATTTATCACAGCAGCAATCAAACACTCATTCCCGCTAAATGATTACGTGGGACCGACCAACCATGCAGGCTTGAGACTGCACGGTGAGTAAAAAGCTTTAAGCCCGATCGGTGGATTGGGCTTAAGGTATTTTTTGGAGGCCAGAATAAGAAACATCGATTGTATTGATTAACACCATTTCACATATGTTGGATAAGAAAATATCTCCATAAAACACTTTACCAATGTAAGGTTGCTTACTTGATTTAATGTCCGAATTTTCTTTTAAATAGTTATTTAATGATCCAGCGTTGACCCACTCTTCTGTATAAATCCAATCTTTCAGCCTCAAAATCTAATTTTTGCTGATTTAAGACTTCATTTAATTCGTCTTCTGCCATTGTCTGGATTTCTTCAGGAGCTAAAAGAGGAGTTGAAGCCTTAGCTGACACAGACGGATTATTAAATAGACTTACTCCTAAGACTCCGATAAAATTAATCCTATTATTTAAAATAATTCCAGTTATTAGGTAAATCCAACTAAAATTTCATCAAAATAACCCATTACTTAATTGGAATAACTCGCAGAGTAAAAAAACTCATAATTACTAGTCTTGTTCTCTACCATAAGAAACCTGCTAAAAACTCAAACGTTACTCGCTTGAAGTTTTTAAGGTAGTCTTGCACAGTAAAATTTTAAAATCTATTTTACATCGTTGAAAAAGCTCTGCAGATTTTGTAAAACTTTTAGGCATCACTACAGTCTGAAAACTGGGATATCTAAGATCAGGACATTGAGCATTAGCTTTAGGCATCATAGGATTTCCACCCGCCTCAAGTATTGCTACTCCAAAATAGTTATCCACACTTTTATGAAGCAGATGTTATTATTTTGTAAATTATTAGATATACACAGATGATTCTACCTTTACAAACAGTTTATCCACAAGAGTTATCAACATATCCACAAAAGTTATCAACATTTTGTGTGGGTACGTTTGTTCCCTACTATATCTGTAATAGATTTTAGATTCATACACAAGTTGTTCACAGCTTTTACGTTTTCCACAAGGATTTTACGGAATCTGTGGAGAAATAGTTGAAAGGACCATGGAGAAATCTTATCGTGTGTAAGAATAAAAGAAAAATCCGGGGGAAGCTGCTTCGATGTCAGAACTTTTTTTTCTTATTCTCATTGCTTACGCAGTCTGTTTCATCCTGTTCACTCTTTTGTTTGCAATTGTTCACCGTCTTTCAAATAAAACAGGGCCGTTCCGGAATGCAGCGGCGGACGTTGTCGATCTCCTCGTTCTTACGCCTGTTGGCTGGGCCATTTCCCTTCTTTACTTTCTTTATCTGGTGGCTGTTTTCCCACTATGGTGGCTGAGGCGGAAATAAGCAGTGCAAAACAGCACATAGAATGCTGCAGCAGGCTGCGTTCCGCCGCAATGCAGCTGCAAAAAAAGGCCCCTTTTACAAAAGGAGGCCTCTTCCCATTATTGCTTATCAAATCCTTTGCCCTGAACAAATTCCTTCATATACATTCTTTGCGGATGAGAGAGCATTTTTGCCATTTGGCCCGTCCATGTATCGCTGCGCTTTCCTTCAGTGCGCTCGTGATAATAGGATGAAACAGTCTCATTATAGGTTTGCAGCTGCTCCTTATAGCTCTGATCCTCTGTAACGTATTCATCCTCAAAATAGAGGTGCTCAAATGGAAGCCTTGGCTTCACATCCGGGTTTTGATCCGGGTGGCCGACTGTAAGACCAAAAAGAGGAATGACTCGTTCCGGGGTTTTAAGGACATCGGATACGGCTGGGAGATTATTGCGGAGACCGCCTATATAACAGATTCCAAGCCCCATGGATTCTGCTGCAACAGACATGTTCTGGGCAGCTAATGCCGCATCAATGATGGCTACCATAAATTTCTCGGTGCTCTCCAGCGATTCTGTCAGATCAGCACCCTCCATTTCCCCCACCTTTTGATGCCGGAACAGGTCTGCACAAAATACAAAGAAATGACCGGTGTGTGCCACATAGGACTGTCCGCCGGCAAGCTCGGCCAGTTTCTGTTTTTTATCCGGGTCTTTTACCCCTATAATTGAGTAGGCTTGGACATTGCTGGAGGTCGAGGCTGACTGGGCGGCTTTCACAAGAAGATTGATTTGTTCATCCGTTAACGGCTGGTCCTTAAATTTTCGGATTGATCGATGGTTAAGTATGGTTTCAATAGTTGAGTTCATGGAAAATCTCCTCCTTTATGCATACCGGCTGATAATCTGGTCTACTGCCCTGCCATAAGATTCACCAAACATGTTTAAATGTGCCAGCAGATAGTAGAGCCGGTAAAGCGGTTTTCGGTCTTCGTATCCTTCAGATAGGGGAAAGGCCTCCTGATAACTGCTGTAAAACGCTTGACTGAAGCCTCCGAACAGCTCGGTAAAGGCTATTTCAAATTCATGATCTCCGTATAGAACTGAAGGGTCAATTAAAACAGGGTTCCCTGACTCACCGGTCATCCAGTTTCCTCCCCATAAGTCTCCATGCAGGAGAGATGGCTTAGGATGATGGCCAAGCCAGCGGTCAAGATTCATCAGCAGTTTTTCCATGCTCCTTCTTCTCGGTACCGGCATATGCCCTCTCCCGATCGCCAGCTCCAGCTGAGGTTTTAATCGCTCATTTCTGTAATAGCGGACCCAGTTTTTATGCCAGCCATTTTTTTGAGGAAGCTTCCCCATATAAGTATCGCTTCCGTACCCGAATTTTGTATGAAAGGTTTGATGCATGGCAGCAAGCTTTGTCCCTAATTCCGTCTCCGTATGCTCTGTTTTCCGTCCTTCTATCCATTCCATGAGCAGAAAGGGAACACAGTCTATCGTGCCGGTTTTGAAAACAAACGGAACGGCAATTGCGTTTGATGAAGCAATTTCCTTCAGCCCATCTGCTTCAGCATGGAAAAAATTGATGGATTCCTCTCTGTTCGTCTTGAGGAAGTATTTCCTCGTTTCAGTCTGAAGCATCCATGCTTCATTAATATCCCCGCCGCTGACAGGGGACGATTGGAGAAGTTTGCTGTTTTCCCCAATTTCGTTCAGAATCAGCTCAAAATTCACGCTTCATCACCTCCGCACGCAGTTAAAGAATATCCAAGCCAGGCCGGTGCAGTCAACTATCTGGATTTATAAAGGTTTGAAATCGAGATCAATAGGAAAATAAAGAAAGTAGTCCAAAAAACATTGCATTTTTCGTTAAATGCATTAAAATGAGTAACGTTGCATAAATTATCATCCCTTTAAGGAGTTTTCATATTGACTACATTGACAAAGAAACGAATCCCGCCATCCAGCATAATCAAATTTCTCATCCCTTCACTAATTGGCATCATTCTTTTTATCGTTCCCATTCAATATGAAGAGGCCATTACGATTCCAATTGCCATCTTGTCAGGCATTCTTCAGGATGTGCTCGGCAGCTATCTTCCTCTTATTATGACAATTATCATTATTTTAGCACTCGCTGGCACGGTGTTAGCTAAAACAGTGAAACCGGCATTTATGAAAAACAGTCCGTTCTTCATTTCTTTATTCGATGTGCAGCCTGTGTGGTTTATAGCCCGTATACTAGGGGCTGTATTTGCTGTCCTTACATTATTTAAAGCAGGTCCGAAGTGGATCTGGTCTGAAAATACAGGGGGGCTGCTGCTCGGCGATTTGCTGCCGGTGCTTTTCAGTGTTTTCCTGTTTGCCGGTCTGTTCCTGCCGCTTCTTCTTAACTTTGGTCTGCTCGAATTTTTCGGCGCTCTGCTTGCGAAGTTTATGCGCCCGGTTTTCAAGCTTCCCGGCCGCTCCTCGATAGACTGTCTCGCTTCATGGCTTGGCGACGGGACGATCGGTGTTCTGCTGACGAGCAAACAATATGAAGAAGGCTTTTATACGAAAAGAGAAGCAGCTGTAATCGGAACAACCTTTTCTGTTGTATCCATTACGTTCAGTATCGTGATTATTGAGCAGGTTAACCTTCAAAACTACTTTTTCCCATTTTATCTGACAATTGCAGCCGCTGGAATTGTCGCGGCTATCATCTGCCCGAGAATCCCTCCGCTCTCCAGAAAAGCGGATACGTATGCTAATGATGAGGCAGCCGGATTGAACGAAGAGATTCCTGCAGAATACTCACGTGCAGGCTGGGGATTGAAAATGGCTGCAGACAAAGCTGCAAAAAGCAGAGGAGTAAAGGAGTTCTTCAAGGATGGCTCCAAAAATGTGCTGGATATGTGGATGGGGGTTGCCCCAATCGTTATGGCCCTTGGCACGATCGCATTAATCATTGCTGAATTTACTCCCGTGTTTAAATGGCTCGGGCTTCCGTTCATTCCACTGCTTCAGCTATTGCAGGTGCCTGAAGCTGCGGCAGCCTCCCAGACGATTATGGTCGGGTTTGCCGATATGTTCCTGCCATCCGTCATCGGATCAGACATCGAAAGCGATTTGACAAGATTTATCATCGCTGCACTCTCTGTCACCCAGCTGATCTACATGTCAGAGGTTGGCGGATTGCTTTTAGGGTCAAAAATTCCAGTATCCTTCTGGGAACTGTTCGTTATTTTTCTGCAGCGAACGATTATTACCCTTCCAGTCATCGTAATTGCTGCTCATTTGCTGTTTTGAGGTGGGTGGCAGTACCATGCGAGGGGATCCCATTTTTTAGAATGACGCGATTCCACAAAGTAAACCCCCGGTATTCCGGGGGTTTCTTTTCTCAGCAGGGCTTTTTAAACAGCCCATAAATATGTAAGCTGGCTTTGCTCCATTCTTTAATCCTTCAAGAAGCTTCCAGCTAGGTTTTAGGAAACGTAAATCCCTCTCCGAAGACATCCCTCACATCATGAATAACGACGAATGCTTTATCATCAATTTTGTGGACTATTTTTTTGAGCATAAACAGCTCCTGCTTGTTAATGACGATATAAAGGATATCCCGGGATTCCTGCGTATAGCTTCCTTTTGCTGTAATCACGGTGACCCCTCTGTCCATATCCGCATTAACCTTCGCCGCTACCTCATCTGCATGGTCGGAAATGATGGTGGCTGCTTTCCGCGTATCGAAGCCTTCTAATATGTAATCCAATACTTTTGTGCTGATATAAATGGAGATGACGGTATACATCGTATTGGCTGCACCGATGACGAAGTAGGAGCTCAATACGACAATCATATCAAAGAGGAGCATCGAGCTGCTTACACTCCAGCCAAGATATTTCTGCGTCATCCTTGCAAGGATCGCTGAGCCTCCTGTCGTTCCGCCCGCGCGAAGCACAAGCCCTAACCCGACCCCTATAAAAATCCCCGCAAAGACGGTCCCCAATATCGTATCGTCTGACGAAGGAGCCATACCCTCCGTGAAGTGAAGAAAAACGGATGTGAAGAAGATGGAGATGATGGAATAGTACGTGACACGCTTGCTTAGAAGCTGGTATCCGAATACAAGCAACATTCCATTCATAATAAAGTTCGTAATCCCCGGAGACCAGCTGAATACATAGTAAAGGAGCATGGAGATCCCCGTTACACCGCCTTCTCCAAGCTCATTCGGAATCGCAAAAAAATTGACTCCAATGGCAAAAAAGAAGGATCCGATAATGAGCAGGCTGTATTCTTTTACGTTCGTCAGCATAAGTCACCCTCCTTTTTCGTTTTACGTAGCAATGGCCGCAAAAAAATCACTGCCGGCAAAGGGCTGCCGGCAGCTTTCTGTTTATCAATATATCACCGCTTTAAGCGATTTTCAATCGTTTAAGCGTGGCTGTTTCCTACTCTTCCATTTCTGTCTGCTTTGTTTCCGTTCCTAAAAAGGCAACAGCGAGAATGCCGACAATAATGGAAAAACAGAAGATGGTGAAGATCGTTCCGATTTCCACTTTTTCTGCAATCAGATAACCGACGAGCAATGGTCCTAAAATTCCGCCAATCCGCCCAAATGAAGCAGCCATGCCCGAGCCGGTGCCCCGAATCGAAGTTGGATATTGCTCTGGTGTATAAGCATACAGCGCGCCCCAGGCACCAAGGTTAAAGAAGGATAGGAGCATACCAAAAGCGAGAAGGGCTGAGGCAGTTTCTGCGTTCCCGAAAAAATAAGCACTCAGGGCTGTTCCGCTAAGGTAAACGATCAGAACAAATTTCCTCCCCTTTTTTTCAATCAGCCAGGCAGCACTGAAATAGCCGGGCAGCTGGGCAAGAGTCATAATCAAAACATACTGGAAGCTTTTAATCAAATCGAATCCCTTAAACGTCATCACACTCGGAAGCCACAAAAACATTCCGTAATAGGAAAACACGACAGAAAACCATAGAATCCAGAGCATGGCGGTGCGTTTCGTGTATTTCCCTTGCCATACCTTGGCCATTTTCTTCCAAACGGTTTCTTTATCCTTAGACTGGACGGCTTTGAAGGCCTGTGAGTCCGGAAGGTTCCAGCGGAGATACAGGGCATAGAATGCCGGCAGCGCACTAATAACGAGAGCCGTCTGCCATCCGAAGCTCGGAATAATGAAATAAGCAATAAGTGCTGCCAGCAGCCATCCGCCTGCCCAGAAGCTTTCCAGCAGGACAACAATTCTTCCGCGTTCGTGAGGCTTTACACTCTCTGACACAAGGGTCGAAGCAACGGGAAGCTCTCCCCCTAGTCCCATCCCTATTAAAAAACGAAGAACTAAGAAAATCGGAAGGGCCCATGCCAATGCCGATAATCCGCTTCCAACCGAAAACAGCAAAAGCGTGATAATGAAGACATTTTTTCTTCCAATCCGATCTGCCATTAAACCAAATACAAGTGCACCAACCGCCATACCGATTGAATTCACCGATCCAATCCATGCCATCTGATCGGGCCTCAGCTGCCAATCTATTGCCAGGGCCGCAATGATAAAGGAAAGAAGACCGACATCCATTGCATCGAACATCCAGCCCATTCCTGCTATCCCTAAAAGCTTTCGCCGTGAAAGCTGTTTTTGCTCCTTCATATGTAACACCCTTCTTTTTGAAAATTCTTCTTTATTATGTCACAAACCGATATGTATGAGAATAAGAAAGGAAACTTTATTGCTTTGGCATACTTAAGGGTGTTCTTATCTTTTAGAAGCTATTAAAAGATCATTCTTCCCGTTCGATGGGCCTCATTCAAAAGTACCCAAAACGAAAACCCGGAAAAAGCTTCCCGGGTTCTTACATCGCTGGTTTACAGACCTTATTATTGAATAACGGTTCCTTGGGCCGGAATTGGATTCTCCTTTAGCATTTTAGCGAAATGCATGAGGTTGTAGGCAAGCATTTGAACATGCTGCTGGGTGAATTCATTTTTGTAGCCTTCCGCTTCAACAAAGGACGGACCAGGTCCCGCTTCCCCCACCCAGTATGTATCCACATTAGGAGGAATGGTAAAGCCCATATGGGACAGACCATATAGAATGGATTTGGCTGCATCTTTTGCTCCGTCTTCATTTCCGGTAATGACAACGCCGCCGACTTTGTTGTAATAAATGGATTGCCCTTTTTCATTCGTTAAACTGCTTCCACCGTAAATCCGTTCCATCACCATCGTTGCAATGCTGCTTTTTTCTCCGATCCAAAGAGGTGTGCCAATGATTACAATATCTGCTTCCTTTACTTTATCAAAGATCTGGGGCCACTCATCTCCGTCCCCCATATCATCTGATATTCCGAAGGATACCTGGTAATCTGCCACTCTTACGACCTCTGCAAAAACACCCTCGCGCTGCATGATGCCTGTAACCTTTTTAATTAAGGCTTCTGTATTTGATTCTTCGTCGCCTTTCTTTAAGGAACAATTTAGTACAAGAGCTTTTACTGACATGTTGACGCCTCCCTATCAATTTTGTTCAATTAGACACTGAGTTTCTATTTTGCTGTGCATATGTAAATGGCAGCAAGCTTGTAGTATAAAAATTCCACATTTAAGAAATGCTAAACATATGAGCTCTCCTTAACCAATAGATGAATGAAAAAATAGGCAGAAATTATCAAATAAAACCCTTTAATTTTCAGAATTTTGTGATATACTAATTGTAACAAAACGTTCACAATTTGTTCTTTTATCTGCCACAAATTGGCCAAGTAATGTAAGCGTTACCAAAAATTTTAAGGAGGTAAATGAAATGGATGTTTTCGTTGTTTATCTTTTCATTGCAACCGCGACTCCTTTATTTCTCTGGCCGGAAAGAAAAAAATTAGCTCTAATTCACATTCCTTTTATTGCTGGGATGTGGACCTATTTTATTCTTTATCTCAGCGGAAGCCTTAACTTCATCGACCACTTTGTCCTCAATATGATCTTCGTCGGCAATGTCATTTTTGCCCATATCGCAGCATTCCTGATTTATGCCTTCCCTATCATTAAACGTGAGCACGATAAAAAGCATTCACCAAAATCACCTATTATTGAGTAAGCCTTGCATCGCATGGATGCAAGGTTTTTTTCTTAAGAAGCACAAAAAAACCGGAAGCCTTTGTTCCAGCAGGAACTGTGGCTTCCGGTTTTATTATATTATTTCAGCGGTTGGGGGAATTCTGCAGCTTTACACAGGAATTCTTCCCAAGGCTCTTGATTCACATCATGCATCAATTAAATTGAATCGGTTAATGTCCGCTATGCTCTTCTCCATGCTCACCGTGTGCAGGAGGATTTTTCTGATGCTCAGAGTGTCCGCCATGGGAACCCATAACCCAAACTGTACCGGCTGCGATAACTACAGCAATGAAAGCAGCGAAAACAGTGTTTATGGTTTGGATCCAGCCGCTCTTCGTTTCCGTCATATGCATAAACATGAGCAGCTGCAGGGCAGCCTGGAAGAAAGCAAAAACGAAAATTACGATTAATATGGTCGTACTGGAAAAGCCTGAAGCTAAAGCAACCCACAGTGCGATAAGAGTGAGTACGATTGACAAACCAAATCCGACCACATGGCTCCAAGGAAACTTGTCATGAGATGTTTGTGTTTGACTAGCCATGATGCAGCACCATCCCCATTAAATAGACTCCAGTGAAGATAAAGATCCAAATGACATCAAGGAAATGCCAGTACAGACTTGAGATGAATAGCTTTGTTGCGGTTTGAGGAGTCAGACCTCGTTTTTTCACCTGAATAAGAATCAATGATATCCAGACGATACCAAGCGATACGTGAAGTCCATGAGTACCTGCCAGAACAAAGAAGGCTGACCAGAAAGCACTGGTTGTTAATGCTGCCCCTTCATGAATATACTCGATAAACTCGTATATTTCATACCCGACAAAGCCTGCGCCGAGCAGAAGGGTGAGAATCGTCCAGATGAAAACACCCTTCATGTTATTCCGGCGGAGCTCATGAATCGCAATACCGCATGTGAAACTGCTTGTTAAAAGCAGGAATGTCATAATCAGTACGCCTTCAACTTTGAATAGATCTCCTGGAAGCGGGCCATCAGCCGTTTGGTTGAATAGTGCGAAATAGGTTGCAAAAAGGGTTGAGAACAACGCAATTTCCGCTCCAAGGAAAATCCAGAAGCCAAGAATATTCAATCTGCCTATTTCAGATTGGTATTCAAGCGGCGTGTTAGAACCATCATGTGTATGAGCATGTCCCAATGTGCACGCCTCCTTTATACGGTTGCCCGTTTTTCAGTTTCTTGAATCTCTTCTACGCTGACGTAGAAGCCGTCATCATAATCAAATGAACGCTGGATCATCGTGATAAAGACGCCGATAAGCCCGATGATCGCCATCCACCATAGAGAGAATACCATACCGAAGCCTGCGATACCGAAGCATACAGACATGATCAGCGGTCTGCCGGAATAGCTCGGCATATGAATCGGTTTATAATCTACCGTTTCTCTTTTGCCGGTTGTTTTGTTCTTCTGTTTAATTCTCCACCATGCATCCATTCCTGTTACTTCAGGAATAACGGCGAAGTTATAGTGCGGCGGAATGGCGGTAGTGGTCGCCCACTCAAGTGTCCGTCCATCCCAGGCATCGCCTGTTTGTTCTCTTTCAGCATAACGGTAGCTGTAATAGATGTTATACACAAGAACTACAAATCCTACAGCCATACCCAGTGCTCCGATTGAAGCAACGATATTCAAATCCTGCCATCCGTCAGATGCATCATACGTGTTCACACGGCGAGGCATACCGTCAAGACCAAGGAAGAACATCGGGAAGAAACATACGTTAAAGCCGATTGTGAAAAGCCAGAAGCTCCAGCGGCCAATTCTTTCATTCAGCTTGTGTCCAAACATTTTCGGATACCAGTAGTATAGTCCGGCGAAACATGCAAATACAGTACCTGCAATGAGCACATAGTGGAAATGGGCTACAAGGAAGTATGTGTTGTGATACTGATAGTCAGCAGCCGCCATAGCAAGCATAACCCCTGTTACTCCCCCGATAGTAAAGGTCGGGATAAAGGCCAGCGCCCATAGCATGGCAACCGTAAATTTAATTCTCCCTTTATAAAGGGTAAACAGCCAGTTAAAGATTTTAACTCCTGTCGGGATGGCAATTGCCATTGTCGTGATCGAGAAGACCGAGTTAACACCTGCACTTGAACCCATCGTGAAGAAGTGATGGACCCAAACAAGGAAGCTCAAACCGGAAATAACAACAATCGCTACGACCATGGCTTTATAGCCGAACAGTGCTTTTCTGGAAAAGGTTGCAATAACTTCAGAGAAAATACCAAATGCCGGAAGGACAACAATGTATACTTCAGGATGTCCCCAAATCCAGAATAGGTTCGCCCACAGCATTGGCATACCGCCATCTGCCAGCGTAAAGAAATGAGAACCGAACAAACGGTCAAATGTCATAAGAGCAAGTGCTACAGTCAGTACAGGGAATGCGAAAACGATGATTAAGCATGTAATGAGAGCAGTCCATGTAAACATCGGCATACGCATAAGCGTCATGCCTTTTGCACGCATTTTTAAAATCGTTACCATGAAGTTAATACCGGTCAGCAAGGTACCAATACCAGCTACTTGCAGACCAAGCAGGTAATAGTTTTGCCCCGGTCCAGGAGAACTTTCCACTCCGGCAAGCGGCATGTAGGCCGTCCAGCCTGCAGAAGGAGATCCTCCAAATACGAAGGAGATGTTAAATAGCATAGCTCCTACGAAAAATGTCCAGAAGCTCAATGAGTTTAGATAAGGATAGGCAACATCGCGCGCTCCGATTTGAAGAGGGACGACAACGTTCATCAATCCGATCAGGAACGGCATTGCCATGAAGATAATCATAATCGTACCATGAGTGGTGAATATCTCATTGTAATGCTGTGAATTTAGAAACTCGGCGCTGTTGACCGTGAGCTGCGCACGCATGAGCATAGCGTCAACCCCTCCGCGGAACAGCATGAGGATCGCGGCAATGATATACATAATGCCAAGTTTTTTATGGTCAACAGTTGTTAGCCAGTTCGTCCAGAGCCATTTCCATTTTTTGAAATAGGTCAGAACGAATATGATTGCAATGGTTGTAAGACCAATAGATACCTGGGCTCCCATAATCAGCGGATCATCAAGGATCAGATTGTTCTTTATAAATTCAAACATTCAATTTCCTCCTTTCCTAGTTGGAGCCTAGTTCGTCCCCGGTGTCATTCTGTTCTTTCTCTTCATCCTTTGAATGATGCGATTCGTAAGTGATGCCGTATTTCTCCCTGATTCGAAGCACGTATTCAGGATCTTTAGCGTGGTCTACGAAGTCAAGGTGTGTAGATGAGAATTTCATCGGTTCCACATGTCCCGGGAACATCAGCTTTTCATACTCCTCTTCTTTCAGTTCAGGAGCACTTTGGGATTCTTTTACCCAGCTGGCAAACTCTTCTTCTGTCTGAGCATATACTTTGAAGCGCTGATCCGTGAATCCTTCACCGGTGTAGTTGGCGTTACGGCCTTCATAGGTGCCGGGTTCGTCAGCCTGAAGATAGAGCTTCATTTCCATTTCAGACATTGCGTATTTCTGTCCGCCGAGCTGCGGAATCCAGAATGATGCCATATTATCTGCTGAAGTTAAACGGAATTCGAGCGGACGGTCTTCAGGAATGTAAAGCTGATTGACTGTTTCAATGTCCTCTTCCGGATAGCTGAAAATCCATTTCCAGTCTACCGCTGTGGCATAAACGACAAGAGGCTCCTTATCTGAGTGTTCGCTTTCAGGAATTTCTTCCAGGCTGTAGATCGCCTGAACAGTCGGGATGGAAAGCGCGATTACAATAATAACCGGGATGATCGTCCATACAACCTCAAGGAACTTGCTGCCTTCCATTTCAGGCGGCTCGTACCCCATGTTTGTAGGGCGCTCGCGGTATTTTATAATGATGAGAATAAATAAGACAAATACGACTGCTATAATAAACAGCATGAATACGATAGAGAGCATGATCAGGTCTCTTTGCTCTGCAGCAACCGGCCCCTTAGGATCGAGAACTGCCATCTGGCTGCAGCCGCCAAGCACGAATACTGAAATTAAAGCTCCAAACAAAAATAAAGGTTTTAAATATTTACCCAAAAGGTTCACCTTCCTTCCCAATCCTTGTGCAAAAAATGACAAAAAAGTTCAATACCTCTAATCCACTTAAACTTTTACCCTTATAGTAACAGACCATAAACAGAAATGTCTTTTCCATTTCATAATGTCATCCAGTTTTCATACAAAAGTCATAACTTGTTCATTATTTTTTCACAATATTGTCACATAATTGGATATTTATTGATTTGAAAGAAGTTCCCTCCTTTTAAGACTTTTGAAGACTGCTAGCAGAAAAATAAAATTCATGAAACGCTTACAAAAAAGCGAATCAAAGCGTTTCATTTTCCGGTAAAAGTGGAATAGCAGAATTATATCAGGGAGGTGGAGATTTTGTCGAAGGAAAGCACAAAACACCGCAAAGATCATCCCGAACAGGTTCCGACAGATAAAGAAAGCATGCATGATCAGTTCGAGGAAGAGCAAAACGTTGATTCGATTCCGCTTGAGGATTTGAAGCAGGACATGCAGGATGAAAAGAAGAAGCATAAAACAAAGAATGATTCAGATTCAGAAGATAGATTCAAAAAGAATAAATAAAAAAAACCGGCGGCTGTCTGCTTAACGCAAACACCGCCGGTTTCAGCTTATTGTTCAGGAACCATCAGCGTCTGTCCTGCCATAATAAAATCAGGGTCTTCAATATAATTTATTTTCATCAGCCGCGGCCAGGGAACCCCTGCATTTGCCGCAATTTCATAAAGTGTATCCCCTTTTTCCACCTTGTATTGCGTATTTACCGGACCCGTTTTTAAACGCTGGGAAACGAAGAGGAGATCCGGCTTGTTCAAGCCATTCAGAGCTCTCAAATACTCAGGTGCGGTTCCGTACTTACCCGCAATGTCAGTCAATGTCTCGCCTTTTTTGACAACATGCTCTTTGCCGCTGCTTCCTCCTCCAAGTTCCATGACCGCAATGGTCCCGCTCACTTCATGCGCAACTGCAAGCAGCGGCCGTCCGTTTGGACTGTCTTCTGCATTTATAAAGAGAACTCCCTCAGGTGCCACATCGCCGGAAGGCTCGTCCCCTTTAAACTCTCTCGTGGAATAATAGGCAGAAAACCTTGGTTTTTCCGGGTCATTGATTTGATACGCGGCCACTCCACCCGTACCCTCAAGTCCGATGAAGGCATAATATTGGCCATCGACAATCCCGGCTGCCGCCGTTTCAGGTTCCGGACCCTTTTTCACGCTCCGGTCATCAAGGAGATTCTCATCATTCGGGGTGTTAAAGTATTTCGGAAGGGCCTTTGCGGTTATTTTTTCAAGCTCCGCTCCGCTGTCCCAGACGAGCTTCATATCCTCTGTATCCCGAATAGAAAAGGACCTGCCCCCCAAGCTGTATATCGCCTCATACTTTCCATCTTTATTGACCGGCGCAGATTTTGTCATCACAAGCTTTCCGAGCTGGGATTCGTCAAACAGACCTGCCTCCACCATTCTGTCAATCTGCTTTTGGGACAGCCCTTTAAAATGTCTGGCCTTCAGATCAAATTTGTCTTTTGCTTCCGCTGTGATGATTTCTTCTGAGTAGCCTTCATAATCCTGTGAATCTCCTTCATTTGCCGTAATCAGGTATTCTTTTCCATTCATCTTGAAAATGGTGATTCCATCCGGCTGATACAACCCTAAGATGGGATAGGGTTTAATATCAATTTTTCCGTCTGTTCCTGAAGCATCCATTGCGTTTTCAGACAGGGAATGATCCTTGTAGCCCAGATTATAAACTCTTGTAAACGCCCCATTTTTCAAATCCAGCTCGGCAATTGCATTGCTCTCCTGAAGCACGGCATATGCTTTGCTGCTGTCGCTTTTGACAGCGAGGTACTCGGGCTCGAAATTCTGCGGCTGGGTACTGTCAGGATTTACTTTCCTGATTCCTCTATCCACCTTTACATTCTCATCAAACAGAACGTTTTTAGCCTTAGCTTTATTCACTCCATTCGATAGGTCAATAATGGAGACAGAGCCCTCGGGATTGACTTTGTAATCCCCGCTTGGTTCCCCTTCATTGGCCGACAGCACCTTCTTCCCATCAGGAGTAAACGTCACCATATCCGGAAGGGCCCCCGCTCTGACATGATGGATGTACGTTCCATCCGTCTTCAGAAAAATCACATAGCCCGGATCTGTTTCAGGCTCTGCCGTCACTGCCACAGCCAGGAAGCTGCCGTCCGGGCTCACAGCAACGCTCGTAATATCACTGATCGCTTTTATGGATGGACTTAATTCGCCGAGCGGAATTTGCTTAACCCTTTTCAAGGCAGAAAAATCCCCCTCCGGATCCAAAGCGAGACTAATTATATCCAGCGCCTTCTCTGCCCCGTTAATAGAAAAAAGCTGCTTCGTCTTTTTATCGTAGGCGACAATCTCCGTTCCTCCCTCATTAAATGCAGCACCGCTCTCGTATCTGGCTGTAACTTTCATCTCGAGCGGTTCTTTCCCGCTCAAGGAAATTTCCCTGGCTTTTGCTCCTGCTGCAGGCTGAGTTAAGAATAATATGCTTGCTATTGAAATAATCCAATACTTCATTTCACGTCCTCCTTATCGAATCGTACATGGATATTTTTTATTAAAAATCCGAATTCTAACCTTATAAAAAAACTTTCCGTTTAATTTTTGTTCCAAATAAAATTTTTTTAGAAAGTATTGCAATACGATAACAGATTTCATATAATCAGTATGCAAACGGTTGCACTAATTTGCACAATTCTTTTTTTATTTTTTCAATAAAATGTAATCGGTAACAAATAAACGTTTTTTACGCATCAATGTAAGCCCATACATGGAGGAGGAGCAAGAAATGAAAAGTTTATTCACGTTTGATTTCTGGCAAAAATTCGGAAAAGCGCTGATGGTTGTCGTAGCGGTTATGCCGGCTGCCGGAATTATGATTTCACTGGGAAAACTGGTTGCCATGATGGGCGGAGACCTCGCACTTGTCATGACCATCGCAAGAGTCATGGAGGATATTGGCTGGGCCATTATTACGAATCTTCACATTCTGTTCGCTGTAGCAATTGGAGGCTCATGGGCCAAAGAACGCGCGGGCGGAGCATTTGCAGCTCTCATTGCATTCGTTCTTATTAATCGGATCACCGGCGCGATTTTCGGAGTAAGCGGTGCCATGTTTGACGATCCGGAGGCTGTCGTTAACTCCCTTTTCGGACAGGAATTGCTGGTTAAAGATTTTTTCACAACGGTTCTAGGTGCTCCTGCTCTTAATATGGGAGTTTTCGTCGGAATTATCTCCGGCTTCCTGGGAGCGAACCTCTTTAACAAATATTACAACTACAACAAACTTCCTGACGCTCTAGCCTTCTTTAATGGCAAGCGCTTTGTCCCTTTTGCCGTAATCGGAGGCTCCGTTCTTACTGCAATCGTTCTTTCTCTCGTTTGGCCGTTTATTCAGGGAATGCTTAATGACTTTGGAAAATGGATTGCATCTTCTAAAGATACAGCACCCATCATTGCTCCATTTATTTTCGGTACTTTAGAGCGACTGCTCCTTCCTTTCGGACTGCACCACATGCTGACTGTACCAATGAACTACACGGCACTTGGCGGAACTTACACCGTCCTTACCGGGTCAAACGCCGGAGCGATCGTATCAGGGCAGGACCCGCTATGGCTTGCATGGATTGCAGACCTGAATAATTTTCTTGCAGAGGGAAATCAAGCCGGTTATCAAAAGCTTCTCGAGGATGTCCACCCTGCCAGATTTAAAGTAGGACAGATGATCCTTTCAACTGCTTCCCTGATCGGGATTGCTTATGCCATGTACCGCAATGTCGATAAGGACAAGCGTAAAAAGTACAAATCCATGTTCCTTTCTGCCGGTCTTGCTGTATTCCTGACTGGTGTAACAGAGCCGATTGAATTTATGTTCATGTTCGCTGCACCTCTTTTGTATATTGTGTATGCCATTACAACAGGTCTGGCTTTCGCCCTTGCAGATGTCATCAACCTGCGTGTTCACTCTTTCGGATTCATTGAGCTGTTAACCCGCACACCTATGATCTTCAAAGCAGGTTTATGGATGGATTTCGTTAACTTTATCATTGCATGTCTTGTCTTCTTCGGACTCAATTTCGGAGTAGCACATTTCCTTATTAAACGCTTTAACTTCCCTACTCCAGGCCGTAACGGCAACTATATTGAAGAGGGCGAGGGAGAGAAAAAAGGCGGGGCCGTTCAAGAAGGATCACTTGCTCCTGCCATCATCGAACTTCTAGGCGGAGCTTCCAACATCACGGACGTAGACGCATGCATGACCCGTCTCCGCGTTACAGTTAAAGACCCTGCCGCCGTCGCAGGCGAGCAGCAGTGGAAAGAACAAGGCGCTCTTGGCCTGATTGTAAAAGACAAAGGTGTCCAGGCCATCTACGGACCAAAAGCTGACGTAATTAAATCTGACATTCAGGACCTGCTGGGAGCATAATATGAAGCTTCTTACTCTCAACTGCCACGCCTGGATTGAAGAAAACCAAATGGAAAAAATAAACACCCTTGCCAGAACCATCACAGAAAAAGATTATGATGTCATTGCCCTTCAGGAAGTCAATCAGTCTATGAATGCTGAAACAGCAGACGGACTGATAAAAAAGGACAATTATGCGGTAGTCCTGCTGAGCGAGCTTAACAAACTGGGCTCCTCTGAATACGAGCTTCACTGGGGCCAATCGCATATCGGATACGACATTTATGAGGAAGGCTCGGCAATCCTGACCAAATATCCGATTAAGGAAACCCATTCCTTCCTCATCACAAACAGCACCGATCCTGCTTACTGGAAAACAAGAAGAATCGTCGGGGTAACAGCAGAGGCTGAAGGAGAACTCATCTCCTTCTACTCCTGCCACCTTGGCTGGTGGGACGATGCGGAAGAGCCATTTAAAGAACAGGCCATGTCCCTCCTTCGTCAAGTACACAAGGAACACCGCTTCTTCTTGATGGGAGACTTTAACAACAACGCCCACATCCGCGGCGAAGGCTACGACCTCCTAACAAGCCAAGGCTTGCTAGACACGTTCGTGCTGGCTGAAGAAAAAGACAGCGGCATCACTGTCCCAGGAAAGATTGCAGGCTGGGAAGAAAACGAAAACCCCCTCAGGATTGACCTGATTTTAACCAATCAGCCACTCCGTGTTGCGAGTTCCGCCGTCATATTCAACGGGGTTAATAAGAATGTAGTATCGGATCATTTTGGGGTAGAGGTTGAGGTAGGATTCAACTGAATGAATGCTGAAAAATAGTTAACCAGCCAGGTTTCCTTTATTGGGGGCCGGCTGGTTTTTTATTTTTTTCCGGCATGCATTGTTTGACATTTCGTGCTTTTCTGGCGTTGTCTGACATTTTTGTCTGACATCGCACCCTTTTCAACCGTTGTCTGACATCCTTGTCTGACATCGCATGCTTTTCTCGCGATGTCTGACATCCTTGTCTGACATCGCATGCTTTTCCCCTCGTTGTCTGACATTATTGTCTGAGATCGCCTACTTTTCCCTCGTTGTCTGACATTCTTGTCTGACATCACACGCTTCTCTTCGCGATGTCTGACATTCTTGTCTGACATCTCACCCTTTTTCCCTCGTTGTCTGACATCCTTGTCTGACATTGCACGCTTTTCCCCCGATGTCTGACATCCTTGTCTGACATTGCACCCTTTTCCCCGTTGTCTGACATTCTTGTCTGACATCGCACCCTTTTCCCCCGTTGTCTGACATCCTTGTCTGACATCGCACCCTTTTCCCCCGTTGTCTGACATCCTTGTCTGACATCGCCTACTTTTCCCTCGTTGTCTGACATTATTGTTGACATCGCACGCTTTCCACTCGTTGTCTGACATCCTTGTCTGACATCGCACCCTCTTTTCACCCGTTGTCTGACATCCTTGCCTGACATCGCACGCTTCTCTTCGCGATGTCTGACATTCTTGTCTGACATCTCACCCTTTTTCCCTCGTTGTCTGACATTCTTGTCTGACATTGCATGCTTTTCACCCGTTGTCTGACATTCTTGTCTGACATCTCACCCTTTTTCCCTCGTTGTCTGACATTCTTGTCTGACATCTCACCCTTTTTCCCTCGTTGTCTGACATCCTTGCCTGACATCGCATGCTTTTTCCCCGTTGTCTGACATTCTTGTCTGTCATCGCATGCTTTTCTCGCGTTGTCTGACATCCTTGTCTGACATTGCACCCTTTTCCCCCGTTGTCTGACATTCTTGTCTGACATCTCACCCTTTTTCCCCCGTTGTCTGACATTCTTGTCTGACATCGCACCATTTTCCCCCGTTGTCTGACATTCTTGTCTGACATCGCACCCTTTTCCCTCGTTGTCTGACATTCTTGTCTGACATCGCATGCTATTCCCCTTTTCACTCGTTGTCTGACATCGCAATCCCTTTACCTATGGAGAGTTGTCCATTCCCAGACTCCCCACTGCCATTGATAATCCAAAAAAACCGGCCTCTCCACATGGGATGGCCGGTTTTTCTGCTTATTCTTCTTTAAGCGTCTTCTTACGGAATTTACTTAAAATCTCATATACGATCGGAACAATTAACAGCGTAAGCAGGGTTGAGCTTGTCAGACCGCCGATAACTGTTATTCCTAGTCCTTTTGAGATCAGACCGCTTCCTTCAAGTCCGAGTGCAAGAGGAGCAAGTGCGCCGATTGTGGCGAGAGCGGTCATTAAGATCGGTCTCAAACGGGTCGTTCCCGCCTCGAGGATCGCCTCGCGGGTTGTGAGTCCTTGGTGTTCTTTATGGATAACCCTGTCAATCAGGACAATCGCATTGGTTACGACGATTCCAATTAACATCAGCGCTCCGATCATAGAAGAGATGCTGATGGTTTCTCCGCCGATGTACAATCCTGCAAGTGCACCGATTAAGGTGAAAGGCAGGGAG
This sequence comes from Metabacillus sp. 84, assembly GCF_050107715.1. Classification (NCBI taxonomy): domain Bacteria; kingdom Bacillati; phylum Bacillota; class Bacilli; order Caryophanales; family Bacillaceae; genus Metabacillus; species Metabacillus sp. 84. The sequence continues at coordinate 733,356 of NZ_JBNILN010000001.1, forward strand.
AACAGGATGGCAAACGGTGCGAGTCCGCCTCCGAAGGTGATAACGAGTATCAGATAGACAATCGCAATGGCTGCAAGCATGGCCAGGCCAAGCTGGGAGAAGGATTCTTCAATGTCCTGGCTGACTCCGCCCATGGAAAGCTCTACTCCGGAAGGCTTTTTCACATTGTTTATTTCTGTTTGCACATCAGCTGATACTTTTCCGACATTATCCGATTTAATATCACCGGAAACGGAAACGCTGATTTTTCCATCTCTTCTCGTAATCGTATCGGAAGTGGAGCCTTCCTCTACTTCTACAACATCATTAATCGTTACTTCCTGTCCGAGGGAGGAAGTGATTTTCTTATCTGTTAAACTTTCAATGTTTTCGAGCTTTTCATCTTCCGTTTCCAAATAAACATTTACATCCTTGCCGTCTTTCTCGATGGTGGTCACGACAGGGCGCTGCGTTTGCTGGCCAAGCTCCATGCCGATCTGGCCGGCAGTAAGACCTAGTTCGCTCAGTTTTTTCTGGTCAGCGACGAGTGTAAATTCATCATACGTTTTGGATAATCCGCTCTCTACATTTTCCAGATCGCCTGTATCATTCAGGATTTTTTCTACATCTTCCACTACAGGTTTGATTTTTTCGATATCTTCCCCATTAACGAATACCTCTAGGGAATTGCTGCTGCCGCTTGAGGAAAAGCTTTGGGAACCCCATTCTCCTTTTGGAGTCATTTCCTGGAGGTCCTTTATTACTTGTTCTTTTTCAGCTTCAAAATTTTTGAATTCCTCATCGTATTCGACAAAGAACAGTGCCTGATTTTGAGCCCCGGGATTCATCGGGTTTTCTCCGCCAAGGGAATATTGGATCGTCCCTGCTCCTTCCCGGCCATCAAAATATTTCTCGGCATCGAGAGCAATTTTTTCAGACTCTTCACGGGTCTGTCCCGGCTCAGGGCTATACGTAGCCATCACCATCTTCTGTTCTTCATCCGGAAGGAAGCTGACTCCGATGACCGGAACGAGCGCAAGACTTCCGACTAGCATTAGAACAGCAATGGCTGATGTTATCCATTTATGGTTTAATGACCAGTTCAGGACATTTCGGTAAAAGCCTGACAGTTTTCCGGGCTTTTCTTCTTTATGCTGCTTTTCGCTGACTCCTTTTTTGAAGAAGGAGTGTGCCATCATCGGAACGATCGTGATGGCTACCAGAAGAGAGGCAAGCAGCGAGAAGACGATGGTTAAGGCAAACGGGAGGAACAACTCTCCGATTACTCCTTTTACGAGACCAAGCGGAAGAAATACCGCGATGGTGACAATCGTTGAGGACATAATTGGAACAAACATTTCCTTCGTCGCCGATTTAATTAATTCCATGCCTCTTAGCGGTTCATTTTTCAGTGACATCCTTCTAAATATGTTCTCTATGACAACAATGGAGTCATCGACAACCCGCCCGATGGCAACCGTCATGGCACCAAGCGTCATGATATTCAAGGTGATGTCCATTTGATTCAGAATCAAAACCGCTATAAGAAGAGAAAGCGGGATGGAAATGACGGAAATAATCGTCGTCCGGATATTCCTAAGGAATAAAAGAATGATCAGAACAGCGAATCCTGCTCCGAATAATGCTTTGCTGATCATGGTGTTTACCGATTCTTCAATAGGCTCTCCCTGGTCAAAGGTGGAGGTGAATTGAACACCGGGATAATCCTTTTCCAGTTCGTTCACTTGCTTTTCTACTGCATTTACAACATCTACTGTATTGGCATCTTCAGATTTCACAATTTGGAAGCCAATCGATTCTTCTCCATTTGTTCTGGAAATCGATTCCGCTTTGCCGACAATTTTCACATCTGCGAGCTCACCAAGCTTCACAGTCGGGAGCTTCACATCCTCGTTTGGCTGTGCTTGTCCTTGAGCTGGAGAGTTTTGGGCAGCTGAAGCACCTTGCTGAGGTGCGCCCTGCTGACCGGCTGATCCTTGTCCTTGTGCAGGAGCCTGACCTGCTGATCCGGCATCCTGACCGGATTGGGTGCCCTGCTGAGGATTCTGCTGCTGCGCTCCTCCTTCCTGAGCGCCTGGCTGAGGGGACTGCTGGCCAGCCGCACCTTGAGGCATGACAGGAATTTCAATAGCTTTCAACTCTTCAACGGTTGAGACATTTCCATCTATTACAACGGATTTTTCTGTGTTTCCGAATGTATATAACCCAAGAGGGGCAGTGACATCTGAACCTTTGATCATATTCTGGACGGTTTCTTCATCCAGCCCATACTCCTTGAGCTTATCCTGGTCAAAAACAAGCTGGCCCTCTTCGACTTGCTGGCCTGTCAGCTGAACAGATCCGACTCCTTCAATCCCTTCAAAGGACGGGAGTATTTCTTCCTCTGCTCTTTTCGTTAATTCTTCAAGGGATTCCTCATCACTTGAGGCACTTAGAACGATGACCGGAAAAGCATTCAGGCTGAGGCGCGATACCTCGGGGGCCTCTACTCCGTCCGGCAGATCCAGCGAGCTCAATGCATCCTCTGCTTCCTGCTTGGCTTCATCCATGTTTTTTTCATATCCGTATTCTACTTGAAGGGATGAAACGTTTTGAAAGGAGGAGGAACTCACTGTACTGACTCCGTTTAGATTCTGGAGCTTCTTTTCCATCGGCTCCGACAATTTGTCAGCAACCTGCTGCGGCGTTGCGCCAGGGTATACCGTGGTTACCGTAAGCAGCGGGGTATTAATGTTGGGGATGGTTTCGAGCTTCATGTTCAGCCCGGAGTACAAGCCTGCTGCTGTTATGATAATCGTGAGCAGCCAGACGGCAAACTTATTCTTTAATGAAAACCCGATTATTCGATTCATTGCTGTCCTCCTATGTAAATTGACTGGTTGGTCACAACCATCTATAATATATCTGACCACCTAGTCATAGTCAATGAAAATAGTGTGAACGGTCATATCCTCTTTAGGGAGCGAAGGACATGAACGATAAAGAACTGATGATTATCCAAAGCGCCATAAAGCTTTTTGCGGAAAAAGGATTCCAGGCTACTTCCATTCAGGAGATTGCTTCTGCGAGCGGTATTTCAAAAGGAGCGTTTTACCTTCATTTTAAATCAAAGGATGCTCTTCTTCTGTCAATTTTGAAGCATTATCATTCTCAGTTTGAGGAACAAGCTTCAAAAATTGAAGAATTGGAACCTAGAGCAAGGTTTGTTGAGTGGATTTCACTAACCATTGATGTTATTTCGCAGCATCGCGAATTTATTATTACCCAGCTAAGGGAGCAAACCGTTCCCTTTAATAAAGAAATCGAAAATTTTTTCCGTCAGAAAGAATGGGAAGGCTATTTGCTTTATGAAAAATACTTAATTTCCATTTACGGAGATGAGATCCGGCCGTTTCTCGGTGATTTGATCATTATGGCAAAAGGGCTGCTCCGTGCTTATCTGGAGCTGATTATCTTTGATGTTCTTCATTTTGACAAAGCACAGCTTGGTGCTTTTCTCCTTGAACGGATGGACCACTTGGTAGCCGGTTTTTACGAAAGCCCTCTTGTCCCGATTATTTCAGAACAGGACTTAAAAAGAATGTGGAAGTCCCTGCGGACAGCTAAAATTGGTTCCGCGGAATATCTTCTTGAACAGCTTCAGGAAATCAGGAAGCTTGCCCATGATAATGAAGAAATGATGATTACTTTGGATGTTCTCGAAGATGAGCTGCAGAGCAAACAGCTCAGGAAGCCCGTAATTAAAGGGATGGTCTATAACCTGGAGCAGAACGAAGACTTCTCAGAATTTGCCGGACTCATTAAGACGTACATTTTGGAATAGCACAGAATAAAAAAAGGACCCAGGAGCGCCGTTTCAGCAAGCTCTCTTAGGTCCTTTTTTTTAATTAAATACAGCTGCCGCCCATTCAGGGTGATCGATAAACGGGTTGCGGTTATTTTGATAATCACTGTAAATTACATCATTGCGGTTTCGTTCCCAGCTGCTGACAGGATCCTGCTGATGCCACTGCAAAAGCACGGACTTTTTCCCCATATATGGAGCCGATCCGTTATTCACATAATCGTTCAGCTCAAGATCCGGTTCTCCGCTGTCACCTTCATAGCGCACAGCCATGTAAAAAATCATCCGGGCTACATCGCCTTTCACTTCATCGCGCGGCTCCCATGAATCGCTGTCGAAATAGTTGCCTGGCGCCTCTGAATGCTGGGATCCGCCGTTATCGAAATCAAGATTTCCCCTGGAACCGTTTACGGATACGTCTGTCGGGCGAAGGTGATGAATATCGGTTCCCGGTCCCATGGATGTGCCGAAATCACCGTGGGATTTTGCCCAGACATGCTCCCGGTTCCAGTCGTTAACATTTCCGCCGTTTGCAAATTTGCTTTGTGAGCGGCCTGTATAAAGGAGAAGCACATTATTAGGATTCGCTGGGTCTTCATCCGTATTTCTTAATGCATCCCAAACGGCGTCATAAGAGAGTTCACGGTGGTCGTCAATAATATTATGAAGAGCTGATTTTAAGGAAGCTCCAGTTTTGCCAATGGCTGAATTGTAATAGGTTCCATCATATGGCGATGGGGTAGTCGTTCCTCCGCCGCCGTCTGAACCTCCGTCATCATCCGGAGGAACCGTGCCGCCTGCTTTTTCCATTTGGGTTGGGCTTTTTAATCCTGCATGGGAAAAATATGCGGACAATGCACCTGTTGCTTTAATGGACTGGCCTTTTAAAGAAGGATTGGATTGAAGCCCGAAGCTGCTTCTGTAGGAAGAAGAAACTTGCACATAAATCATATTAGCAGGGTTCGTTTCCGAGGCTGTGTCTGCGATTGCTACTGCATAATCATTCGGATAGCCGCTCGTTATGACTGAGGTGGCTGAAACAGGCTGTCCCACGACATAGCCTTGAACAGTCTTTGAAGAACCATATTGGCTGCTGATTGCCTGAGATACAGAATACGGGCTGGACCACGTACCGCTTCCGGCTGCATTCGACTGAACCGGTGCAATCAAAGAGAAGATCAAAATAAAGACAAAACTAAAAGAGACAATCGGCTTTACACTTTTTTTCAAAGCTGTTCCTCCTGAGAATATGTTCTCCTTCTATCCACGCAGCCGGCAAATCTTTTTTATCTATTTTGCTCCTTTCTATTATTTCTTTTTCGGAAAGAGACTCACAAGCTCCAATAGTATCAATCTGGAAGAGTCAATAGTCCCTGATCAGCCGAAATAAGAAAGCATATTGTATTAAAATAAATAGACTGAATTTACTTATTTTTCTGAATTAATTATAATAGAGGAGATTCTTTTTATTCTATTTTTTTATTCTATTAAGGAGGGATTGCTTTATGGACAGTAAAGAAGAGGTGCAGGTACAAGCCGAGAGAAAAAAAGGAGTGCGAATCGATTATACAGCCATCGCTGAATCTCCCGCATTTAAAACACTGCTTTCCAAAAAGAAAACGTTCATTTTGCCTTTATCTTTATTTTTTCTCGCTTTTTATTTTACACTTCCGATCCTCACGGCTTATACAAAGGTTCTCAATACACCGGCAGTCGGTGCAATCAGCTGGGCATGGGTTTTTGCCTTTTCCCAATTTATTATGACCTGGGTTCTATGCTCGATGTACTCCAGAAAAGCCGCTTCTTTTGATGCATTAGTTGAAGAAATTGCCGAGGACGCAAAAAACTAAGGAGGATCTTATGAATCTATTAGCTTTTTCTCTCTTTCTAGCCATTGTTGCTCTGACACTGGTCATCACCTTTGCTGCGTCCAAACGGACTAAAACAACAAGTGATTTTTACACAGCCGACGGGTCCCTGACCGGCTGGCAAAACGGGCTGGCCATTGCAGGGGATTATATGTCGGCTGCTTCATTCCTGGGCATCGCCGGAATGGTAGCGCTTTCTGGTTTTGACGGTTTTTTTTACAGCATCGGTTTTCTCGTTGCCTATCTCGTCGTCTTGTACATTGTAGCCGAGCCGCTGAGGAATCTTGGAAAATATACAATGGCTGATATGATTGCCGCTCGTTTTAACAATAAAAAAATCCGGGGAGTTGCTGCATTAAATACAATCTCCATCTCTATCTTTTATATGATTGCCCAGCTCGTAGGTGCCGGGGCCTTAATCAAGCTTTTGCTTGGGATTGACTACATATGGTCGGTATTGATTGTTGGAACGCTGATGACGATTTATGTGGTTTTCGGCGGAATGACAGCCACAAGCTGGGTTCAGATTGTTAAAGCCCTGCTCCTAATGGTGGGAACGTTTATTATCTCAGTGATTGTCTTTGCCAAATTCGATTTTAACGTAATGAACATGTTCTCTGAAATGCAGACAGCAACACCGCTTGGCGAAAACTTCCTGAACCCTGGAAATAAGTTCACAAACCCCCTTGATACCATATCGCTCAATCTCGCACTTGTGCTTGGGACCGCCGGACTGCCTCATATATTAATTCGTTTCTTCACAGTTAAAGATGCCATTACCGCTAGAAAATCCGTCGTGTATGCAACGTGGATTATTGGAATCTTTTACGTCATGACCATCTTTCTCGGCTTTGGCGCAGCAGCCTTTGTCGGCTATGACAGAATCGTAGAAGCCAACGCAGCCGGAAACATGGCAGCCCCGCTTCTTGCACAGGTTCTGGGAGGAGACTTTTTATTCGCCTTTGTCTCAGCCGTCGCCTTCGCGACCATTCTGGCTGTAGTAGCGGGCCTTGTCCTTTCAGCTGCCTCAGCCTTTGCACATGATTTTTACAGCCATATTTTACGAAAAGGAAAAGCCACCGAAAAGGAGCAGGTCGTAGCTGCCAGATGGGCCTCAGTAGGAGTCGCCATCCTCTCTATTCTGCTCGCTCTATTTGCCCAAAAGATGAATGTTGCCTTTTTGGTAGCACTCGCTTTTGCAGTTGCGGCAAGCGCGAATCTTCCCATCATTTTGCTGACCATTTTCTGGAAGCGCTTTAACACCGCCGGAGCTGTTTCCGGGATGTTAACAGGGTTATTAAGCTCCCTTCTTTTGGTCGCGATCAGCCCCAACATCTGGTCGCCCGAAGCAGGAGCTGCCATCTTTAAAGGAACACCACTAATAACCCTTACAAATCCCGGAATCATCTCTATCCCGCTGGGCTTTATCGGAGCTTTTCTCGGAACCGTTCTTTCCAGGAAGAAAGAGGCTGAAGGCAAGTTTGATGAAATTGTGGTAAGAGCTAATACAGGGATTAAAGGGGACTATAATTAGGGCGGGGTCTGGCCCGCACTCTGATAAAGAACTAAAGCTCTGGCACCCACTTTCCTAACCCTTGTTCCGCAACGCTTTGAGCCATCAAGCCTCTGTCCCGCTCTGCTTTAAAGCAGCAGGGGCCAGGCACCGTGCCTGGCCCCACTTTCGCTGCCGCACTAAAGCTCTGGCACCGGGGGCGTGAAGCCTTGACGCACAAGGCCTGATAGCTGTACGTCTCTGCCACCGCCTTCTTTAAAGCACTAAAGCTCCGGCACCGATTTCATACGAGAGGGTACCTGTACGCCTCCGACCTTCATTCTGCTAAAGCACTAAACCTCCGTCCCCGTTCTGTCCGATACCCTGCACCATAAGGGTTTACAGAGTCTCCTCTCTGTCCCCAAAACGACTGAAAACTGGGGTCGGAGGAAGCCTCCGACCCCAGTTATGTCTACTGACTTTGCTCCGGCACCTAAGTATAAATCTGTTGGAGGAGTAAGGACGAGAGATTTCCGCCTCTGGCCCTCAGTACTTTACCGCGTCAGGGGTCGGAGGTACTTGTTCCGCACAGCTTCTTCGTTCTTCGTTCAGCTCTGCATGGCGGCCCAGAGGGGTCTGGCCCGCACTCTGATAAAGAACTAAAGCTCTGGCACCCACTTTCCTAACCCTTGTTCCGCAACGCTTTGAGCCGTCAAGCCTCTGTCCCGCTCTGCTTTAGAGCAGCAGGGGCCAGGCACCGTGCCTGGCCCCACTTTCGCTGCCGCACTAAAGCTCTGGCACCGGTGCGTGAAGCCTTGACGCACAAGGCCTGATAGCTGTACGTCTCTGCTACCGCCTGCTTTAAAGCACTAAAGCTCCGGCACCGCTGCTGCACTAAGCTCCGGCACCGCCCCACTTAAGTAAGCCTGAGCACAGGTCGGCACTATTAAAAACATCTCCATCCCACCAAACAAACACCATCCCTGCCGCCTAATGCCCTCCCAGATACGCCATCTTCACCTGCTCGCTTGAATTCAGTTCATCGGGATGACCGGAAATGACGACACGTCCTGTTTCAAGTACATAGGCCATGTGTGCTACAGATAGAGCCATGTGGGCATTTTGCTCGACCAGCAGAATGGTTGTGCCGCCTTTATTGATTTCCTCGATAATACGGAAGATGGTTTTGACGAGCAAGGGAGCAAGCCCCATTGATGGTTCATCAAGGAGGAGAAGCCTCGGTCTTGCCATCAGGGCTCTGCCCATTGCAAGCATCTGCTGCTCCCCGCCTGACAGCGTTCCCGCCTGCTGCTTGATCCGTTCCTGCAGCCGCGGGAACAGGTCGTATACCAGGTCAAAATCGTCTTTGATGCCTTTTTTATCTTTTCGGAGATAAGCACCGAGCTCCAGGTTTTCTTCGACAGACATGTTGGCAAAGATGCGCCGGCCTTCTGGTACATGGGAAATTCCCTGCTTGACAATGGTTTGGGCAGCTTTCCCCTGAATGTTTTTGTTTTCAAACTGGATGGATCCTTTTTTCGGCTTCAGCAAACCTGAGATGGTTTTAAGGAGGGTGCTTTTTCCGGCACCATTTGCTCCGATCAGGGTTACGATTTCTCCCTGTTTAATTTCCAGTGAGACTTCCTTGAGGGCTTGAATGTGGCCGTAATATACGTTGATGCCTTCTACCTTCAGCATTATGAAACCTCCTCACCCAGATAAGCCTCGATGACTTTCGGATTGTTTCGTACATCCTCCGGACTTCCGGATGCAATCATCTGCCCATGGTCGAGCACATAGATCCGCTCGCAAACCCCCATCACAAGGGGCATGTCATGCTCAATCAAAAGCACTGTCAGATTGAACTCCTTGCGAATAAAGCGGATGAGTTCCATTAAATCTCTCGTTTCCTGCGGGTTCATGCCTGCGGCAGGTTCATCGAGGAGGAGAAGCTTTGGATGGGCGGCGAGGGCCCTGGCAATTTCAAGTCTCCGCTGCTGGCCGTACGGAAGGTTTTTTGCTTTATCATCCCGATACCCTTCCAGGTTGAAAATTTTAAGAAACGCAAGAGCTTTTTCTTCCATGTCCTGCTCTCCTCTGAAATGCCTCGGCAGCCTGAAGATTGTTTCGGCGATCGTATGCTTAGACAGCGAGTGGTAAGCGACCTTAACATTATCAATTACGGACAGCTCTCCGAAGAGCCGGATGTTTTGGAACGTACGGCTGATTCCTTTTTGGGTAATCTTATAGGGCGGCAGGTTTTTCAGTATCTCTCCGTTTAACGAAATGGATCCTTCCGTTGGGGCGTAAACACCTGTCAGCAGATTAAAAAAGGTTGTTTTCCCGGCACCGTTCGGCCCGATCAGTCCTGCCAGCTCTCCTTCCTTTAGCTCAAGATTCACGTTTGAAACGGCCTTCAGCCCTCCAAATTGAATGCTGACGGAATCCACTTTAAGCAGGGGTTTGGCGGTTGTCATTTGAGCGGCCTCCTTGAGACGATCGTTTGGTTTTAAAGAAGGATGTGATTTCCTTAGTGCCCATCAGTCCTTGTGGACGGTACAGCATCATCACAATCAGCACCAGGCTGTAGATAATCATTCTGGTTTCCGGATAATCCTGAAGAAAGGTTGAGACAATTGTCAGCAGAATCGCAGCAATGACAGCTCCTGACATGCTCCCCAATCCGCCCAGCACTACGAATATCAAAATATCAAATGACTTGAGAAAACCGAAGTTCGAGGGCTGGATAATGTAAAAGTTGTGCGCAAACAGGCTTCCTGCCACTCCCGCGAAAAACGCTCCGATCACAAAAGCCATTACTTTGTAGTATGTCGTATTGATCCCCATTGCGTCAGCTGCCGTTTCATCTTCCCGGATGGAAATGCATGCTCTCCCATGAGTGGAATTTGTGAAATTGCGTATTACCAGGATGGCAGCAAGCAAACAGCCGAAGATCCAAGGCCACGTTGCAAGATTCGAGACCTGCATCCCGCTTGCTCCACCTACGTAGTCAATATTAAGAAGCATAATTCGAACAATTTCCCCAAATCCCAATGTGGCGATGGCAAGATAATCTCCTTTAAGACGCAGGGTTGGGATGCCGATAACGAGCCCCGCAGCCGCCGCAGCAAGTCCGCCGGCAAGCAGCGCCAAGCCAAACGGCAGCTGGAGGTTCATGGTGAAAATCGCAGAGGCATATGCCCCTACTGCGAGGAAGCCCGCATGCCCAATTGAGAACTGCCCTGTAATCCCGATGATAAGGTGCAGACTTACAGCAAGCATGATATTAATGGCGATGGTGAAGAGGGCATTTACATAGAACGGATTTAATATTCCCCCGGAAATAAGAAATTGAAAAAGAACAAAGCCTGCAAGTGCGCTTCCGATAGACAGCCAGAAACCTATCGTGTGTTTTTGCTTAGCCATAGCCATCATCCCTACACTTTCTCTCTCATATTTTTCCCGAAGAGCCCGGATGGACGGAAAATGAGAATAAGGATCAGGACAATGAATGCTACCCCGTCACGCCATAATGAGAAACCGAGGGCACTGACTAAGGATTCAACGACGCCAAGGACAAGACCTCCGACCATTGCCCCGGGAATGATTCCGATTCCGCCGAGGACAGCGGCTACGAAAGCCTTTAGTCCGGGGATGATGCCCATAAGCGGTTCAATTTTTATGTAATATACTCCAAAAATAACACCCGCTGCCCCAGCTAAGGCGGAGCCAATCGCAAAGGTTGCGGAGATTGTATTGTCCACATTGATGCCCATGAGCTTTGCCGCCTCCGCATCATGCGATACAGCCCGCATCGCTTTTCCAATTTTCGTGCGGTGAACAATAAACTGCAGCAAAATCATCAGGAAAACGGAAATGCCTAAAATAAATAATGATTGCGAGCTGATATTCAGCCCAAATAATTCAATGGTTTCTTTTGGAAGGACCGTTCCGGGATAGGCTTCCGGCTGTGCGCCGCGTACATAGATCATTCCGTATTCAATAAATAGAGAGACACCGATTGCTGTGATTAATGCTGCGATTCTCGTAGCATTGCGGAGAGGTTTATACGCAATTCTTTCAATCATCATTCCAAACAGGGCACAGACCGTCATCGCAAGCAGCAAGGCGGGCAGGAAGGGAAGCTTCAGGACGGTAATCGAATAAAACCCTACAAAAGCACCAACCATGAACACATCGCCGTGTGCGAAGTTAATCAGTTTAACAATTCCGTAAACCATCGTGTAACCCAAGGCAATCAATGCGTAAATACTTCCAAGCGATATGCCGTTGATCAGCTGCTGGACAAATTCCATCGCTAACTCTCCTTATCTTGCCTCATATTTTAGTCGTTTCAATTCAAGGAGGAAAAAAGAAAGGGGGAAAGCCCCCCTTTCCCGCACGGTTCCCGTTATTCCGGGTCCACCTTTGTTTTAAACTCCTGCTCCCCGTTCTTGTATTCCAGGATGGATGCTGATTTTACAGGATCATGGTTGCTGTCCAGCGTCAAATTCCCGGATATGAGCTCCAGATCCTTTGTTTCTTTAAGAGCTTCCTGGATTTTTGCAGGCTCCGAGCTTTCTGCACGTTTAATTGCATCTGCTAAATAATAGGCTGTATCGTAGCCTAGAGCGGCAAAGGCATCCGGTGACTTATCCTTATATTTTGCTTTAAACGCCTCTACGAACTTTTGGATTTTTTCATCCGGGTCACCGGAGGAGTAATGATTGGTAATGAATGTATTATTCAGGGCATCCGCACCCGCAATTTCTGCAAGCTTCGGAGAATCCCAGCCGTCTCCTCCCATAAATGGAACGTCAATGCCGAGCTCGCGTCCCTGTTTGATGATCAATCCCACTTCCTCATAGTATCCAGGCAGAAAAACAAAGTCCGGCTTCGCCGATTTGATTCTCGTCAAGGTCGCACTGAAGTCTGTATCCTTAGCGATATACGCTTCCTCAATCGCTACTTTTCCGCCAGCTTCGGTAAATGCTTCCTTGAAGGCCGCAGCCAGCCCTTTGGAATAGTCACTGGATGAGTCCACGTAAACGGCCGCTGTTTTCGCATTCAGATCCTCTGCAGCGAAGTTCGCAGCCACTGTTCCCTGAAAAGGATCAATAAAGCAAGTTCTAAATGCAAATTCGTTCACTTTTCCATCTTTGCTGGTAATCGCAGGATTTGTTCCTGTAGGTGTGATGAGAGGAACTTTATTCTTCGCAAGAATTTCAACCTGGGCCAATGTATTTGTGCTTGTAGCGGCCCCCACAACAGCGGCCACCTTATCCTGGCTGACCAGCTTCAACGCTCCAGCCGTTGCTTCAGCTGCTTCTGATTTATTATCCACTTTAACCAGCTCCAGCTTTTTCCCGTCAATGCCCTCTTTATTTATCTCTTCAATCGCGAGTTCAAGTCCTTCTGAAACGGATTGCCCATAAGAAGCAACACCGCCTGAAAGCTCCAGATTCGCTCCGATTTTAATGGTATCGCCGCCTGATCCGCCTGTTTGAGCTCCGCATCCTGCCAGTATCCCCGCAAATAATGATAGTGATAGAAAAATACCCGTTAATTTTTTCTTTTTCATCAGTATGGCCCCCCGTTATACTTGGTATGAATACAAGAAACGCTTCCTTTCCTTTTTTGCCGGCGTTTCAGGAGATTTGCCTGCCACTTTAATGAGCAGCTTTTTAAGCAAACGAAAACCGGTTAGAATAGTTTAAATTAAATTAATATTCTGAAAATATTTTACATAATAGATTCTCTTTCGTCTAGTAGTTTCGTAAGCCTTTTTATCACTTTATTCTTACAAAAAGCGACAACCACTCTAAGTCTTTTCGCATGTATTTTGATAAATGACTGCTAATTGATTACGAACAGCAGCAGGAAGGAAATAATGTTATCATGATCGACCGATTCTTATTTTAACCGTAAGCCCGGAAAAGGAGGAAAAGAATAAACTAAAAATCATTTTTTCGTTTTCAAACAGTCCCCCAACATGGAAAAAGAAGCCATTCCCTTTAAAAAGGAAATGACTTCTTCGTTATTTATCTCCCGAAAACATGGAGTGTCTCTTATGAAAAGACACATTCAGCACGAGCCCGAGGCCAAACATTGTGGCTAAAACCGAACTTCCTCCATAGCTCATTAATGGCAGCGGAATTCCTGTAATCGGAAGAAGACCGATGACCATCCCTATGTTTTGGAAAACATGAAACATAAATAAACCGATCATTCCGACGCATATAAACAACTCGAACATATTCCTCATTTGGCCAAAACCAATAATAACAATCCGATAGATGAGAATGAAGTACAGGCAGACGATGACACAAGCCCCAAAGAAGCCAAACTCCTCCCCGATCATTGTAAAAATAAAGTCAGAGTGGGCTTCCGGAATGTAAACTTCCGCATTGCCAAAGCCTTTTCCTGAAATCGTGCCGGATCCGATTGCCGTTATAGACTGCTTTAACTGGTAGCTTATACCTGAACCGTATCTTTCAGGATCCAGCCAGGCATAGATTCTATCAATCTGGTATTTTCCGGCGATAAGAAGCAGCCATTCAATTTTGTATATAAACAAAATCACTAATGCTGCTACAGTTGAGACAACTGCTGTTATCACAACGCCGATAATTCTCCAATTGATTCCCGAAACAAAAATTACGGTACCGGTTATAACCAGGATGACGAGCGATGTGCCGAAGTCATTTTGCAGCAGGATCAAGACAATTGGCATTCCTGAAAGCAAACCTGCTTTCACCAGATATTTAAGGTCGTCTGAAATCCTTCCCATCCCGTACGTTTCACTGTGTTTTTTCGTCATATAGGAAAGCATCAGGATGAGAAAAATCTTCATGTACTCAGATGGCTGGATGGAGCCGATGCCCGGAAACTGAAACCAGGCTTTAGCTCCATTCACCGGCTTGGCTATGCTTTCCGGGGCCAGCAGCAATAATACGAGCAAGAGGATGCCGAATCCGTAAAGAAAAGGAGTGAGCCGTTCAATTTGTTCAAAATCAAAAGCTAGAACGATTGCCATAATGATTGCACCAACAGCAAACCAAAGCATTTGTTTCATCAAAAAGTTTTCCGTGTATTGTCCATGATTCTGGGCACTGTAAATGGCTACGAAGCTTGAGCACATAATCAGCATCAGTACCAGCAATAAATGATTGTCAAAAAAGCTTTCTTTAAACCGCTGCAGCACGCTCACCTTTTCCATCGCATAATATCGATCATTTTTATCTTTATTATACTTGAAAAAACTGGATTTCCAAGATGCTGTTTTTCAGCCGTTGGAAAAGGGGATAGGTGCCCGGTTACTCCGCCCGGTCTGCCTGGGGCGGCTGCTCGAGCCACCCTCTATCAATCATCAGCTTTGCACCTTCTTCTACATACAGCAGAATATCCTTCATCAGAAGCATATAATGGGCCCCAACATCCCGTCTCATGGAAGCGGACAGAGACCTTCCGAGAAGCCAGATAGCCGTTGAAGTAGAAGTCGTGATCATAAACATATTGAGCTTATCCGAAAAAGGGCCGATGGCTGAGTCTGTCACTTCCAGTGTAACGGGCAGGGTCCCTAAATGCCCATCTTTTTTCAACAGCTCGTTAAAGGTATCGATTTGTTTCTGCGCAAGCTTTTTTCCTTTGATGAAAAATTGCTTCACATCATGGTCTTTGCACGTTTGAATCAATCCCAATAAATGAATCATTCCGATATAGTTTCGCTCAATAATAAAGAAGGCTTCCCCTAACTCAATGGCATTGAGTCCCCGTTCGTTTATCCAGCCGTTTAAAAAAGAGTCCTTTTGGACAATCTTTGGATGAGCTGGGTAAGGTATTTTCGGCGGGCGGTCATAAATTCCCTTTGAGAACATTAAATCGACCGCTTTTTTGTATATGTTTCCTGCTCCTTCTTTCGTTTGCATAAAAAATTCGAGCACGTCACGCCGTCCAACAGTGATGAACGAATAGGAATATCCCATCAGTCCCAGCTGGCTGACACGGTAAACGTAGCTGAGTGCGTATAAGTCTGTAAACAGCGGCGGAGCGTCCTCATCTAAATCCGCTTCTCCAAATCCAAAGGGGACCGGAAAGTTTTCCGACTCAAACTTTTCTTTTATCCAGCTGCTTATGGAGGTGGAGAGGCCATAGGCTTCCTCGACAATCGGTTTTATTTCCTCATCTTCCATGTGAATAAGAAAGTGCTTTAATAAACAGGATGATGCCGTCTCCTGCATGTAGGCCGTCCACAAGGCTGATATTTCAGGAGTAGTTAAATTAATATTATGCTGTACCAATGGATGTCCTCCCGCCCGGTTTTTCTTACTATTTGCATAAAGAAGATTTCTATTCCCTGTTTCAGGGTATTTGTGAGAGCGTTTTGATCAGCTGCTGCTTTGCCATTGTAAAAAAGGAGGGCGCATTTTAATCATGAAGGCTTTCTGACCCAGCAGGGGGACACAGCTTAGGAGTTTAAAAAATGGCCTCTTTCTTTTTAAAGAATGTACTCGACCGCTTCCGGGCTTTTGAGCTGTTGAGGCAGTCTCAATGCGGCTGGACGGTTGCCAGGCCCATGCGGCTGAAGGGTGGAAAGCTCACGGGACAGCACCGGATTGCTTCAAAGGGAGTTCCGGAGGATGGAGAAAAATAAGCCGTGCACACGCTGAATTCCCTGGAAGAGCATCCCAATATTCAGACCCGCTTACTGAAAATGTTTCACATGAAACAAAAAAGAAGCGTTCTTAGCGAGCGCTTCTTTTTCGTTTATTCATCATTTTTTTTGCAATCGGATAGATAACGGGGGCCCATTTCATCAGTTTTCTAATTAATTTACCCATGTGGATCCCTCCTTATTATCTATACGTTTCCCAACTTTTACTCCATGTAAACAGCCATTATTTTTTAATGATCGGAATCCAGACTTCGCATCTGTAATCATCTGAATATGGGTCACCTGCAGGATACACTTCCAGCTCGGGCCCTTCCGCAAGCTCATACCCGGTGGAAGGAAACCATTCTCCGAATATTCTTCCCCACACCTCCTGAATGGCATGAGGCATCGGCCCATTGGATTCAAACACCGTCCACTTCCGGGGAGGGATTATGCGCTCTTCCAGGCCGCTGTTACGAAATCCTTCAGGTTTTTCAGCAGCGATCATATAGCTCATTGTCTCCTGTTCCTGGTTAAAATCCATGCAGATTCCGAGAAAGCCCATTGATCCGGTCAGAGGCTCAAGCTGTTCATTAAGGCCGTTCGTCTGATTGGCCTCCTGCCAAAACTTACTTATTTCACCTTGCTGGGCACTTTTTGCAGTAGATAGTTTAATGGCTTTGCCGACTACAGGAAAAGCTTCCTTTTCTATGAACCGGTAATTCATTGCTTTTGCTCCTTTCAGCTGAATTTGAAAAGAAATACGGGGGTACGCTTTAAGGACGCACTCAGCTTTTCGCACCTCTGAAGGGCTCATCCCGTGCGCCTTTTTAAAGGCTTTTGAAAAGGATTCAGGGGTCTCATATCCATATTTCAGGGCAACATCGATGATTTTCACGTTTGAATTTGCCAGCTCCTGAGCCGCTATCGTCAACCTTCGCTTTCTGACATAATCCCCAGGCGTCACACCCGTGACCATCAAAAACATTCGCTGGAAATGAAACTTTGACATACAGGCAATCGCTGCAGCTTTCTCCATCGTAATTTCATCATCTAAATGCCGCTCTATATAATCGAGGCTCTTATTCATATGAATCAAGGCTTCCATCCCCGCATCTCCTTTCCTGGTCCACTATAACAGGCTGAAAACCGTTCCTCCTGTCATTTTTTGCTTTTCCTTCACTGGTTTTCTTTTTCAGCAGACCCCTTTCCTTCTTCTCGAAAAAAAAAGACCAGCCAATGCTGATCTTTTTAATCTTCCGCAGACAAAATTTCCGATAAGGATTGAAACCCTTCATCACTGAGCCGCAGATCATTGATGCTTCTTTTCATGTGCAGGTCGATCAGCTGATGGAGATCTTCGGCGTTCTTTTCTCTCATTGCCTCGACCATGCGGTTATGCTCTTCCGCCCTGGCATTATGCCCGGTCTCCACTTGATAAAAGACATCAAATAAAAATAAATACACATTATTTTGGTTTAAGAGCTGCTCCATATAGCGGATTAAAAATTTATTGCCGCTTTTTCTCGCAAGATACAAATGAAACTCTTTGTTTACATTCACATAGCCCTTTAAATCTTTATTTTTGTATGCTTCCTGCTCTTTTTTCAGCAGGCTGTTCAGCTTTCCAAAATCTTCTTCTTCCATTCTGTCCAATCCATAACGGACTGCAAGATGCTCAAATTCTCGTCTCATATCGAAAAAAGACAAAATCTCTTCTTTCGATGGCTGAACGACATAGGATCCTTTATTCGGAACAATCTCAATAAGCCCTTCTGACTCAAGCTTTTTAAAAGCGAGCCTGATTGGCGTCCGGCTGACCTTCAGTTTTTCGGATATCGTTTGCTCGACAAGCTGTGTGCCAGGAGCAATCTTTCTCCCCAGAAGTGCTTCTTTTAAATGCATGTAAACCCTTTGTTCCGTTGTCTGTTTTTCCACGTCCCTCACCCTTCAGCCGTGATTTTCATCTTATACCCGTCCATTAACTGAACTCCTATCATAAACGAAAATGGCTTTGGGTTAAAGGTGCAAGGGAAAATCAGGCAAATGATTTAAAGTTGCGCCCCATAATCTCATTCATATTATGGATGGTAACAAAAGCGTCTTCATCCACTGACTGAATATATACTTTAAGGCGGTGAAACTCTCTTCTAGCCAAAATTGTCGTTATGACTTCTTTTTCATCATTCGAGAAGGCTCCTTTAGCGATGTGGACAGTGGCTCCTTTATTCAGCTCCAGAAGGATAAACTGTTTAATCTTGTCACTCTCGCCACTGATAATGACAATCTCTTTGTTTTCATTCATCATTTGCATGGAGTAATCAATCAGGAATCCTTTAATAAGCAAGCCGAAAAAAGCATACATTCCTGTTTGAATACCGAAAACCCCCGCTGATGACAGGACGATCAGGATATCGGCAAGCAAAACGGCCCGCCCCATTTCCATATGGGTGAATTTATTAATTATTCTCGCGACGATATCCGTTCCGCCTGTTGACGCCTGCTGGCTAAATACGAGTGCGCTCCCGAAGGATCCGATAATCATCCCGATAATCAGCTCGATCAAGATATCGTCGCTCATCGGACGCTCCATTGGGAGGAAAATGCTGAAGCCCCATACAAGAAGGCTCAGCATGACACTTGAATATAAAGAAACGGCCCCGAATGCAGATCCAATGATAAAAAAGCCGATCAGAAAAAGCACAGAGTCCAGCATGAGCATAATCTGCCCTACCGGAAGCGGAAGGAAGTCATGAATGACGATGGAAAGACCTCCCGTCCCTCCCGCTGCAAGGTCATTAGGAGACAGGAAAAAGTGGATGTTAACCGCGACGAGGATCAACCCAATATTTATTTTTAAAAATGATAGGATTTTAGGACTCATTCGGAGACCTCCTTTTCACAAAAATTGTCGTTCAAAATTGTTCAACAATCCAGATTATAACGAGCTGGAATATGGATGTAAATGATTAAATTTCAAGTAAGCCCTTACATTCGAACTATTTTTCAGGAAGCCTTCACGCGCTTAAAAAAACAGCATTTTTTACCCCCAACACTCAAAAGTCAAATAATTGACAATTTTCACTTAAAGTGTTTCTCTAAAATTAGATTGTAAGCGATTGCAATCAATGGACTACATAAACGGGAGGAGAATGAAGCATGTACAAATTTCCAAACTCGGAAGGCTCCATTATTCAATTTAAAGACCGTTATGACAATTTTATCGGGGGAAGATGGGAGCCTCCGGTTAAGGGAGAGTATTTTGAAAATGCTACACCTGTTACAGGAAAAGTATTTTGCCAGATTGCCAGATCCACAGAAGAAGACA
Source organism: Metabacillus sp. 84 (assembly GCF_050107715.1). Classification (NCBI taxonomy): domain Bacteria; kingdom Bacillati; phylum Bacillota; class Bacilli; order Caryophanales; family Bacillaceae; genus Metabacillus; species Metabacillus sp. 84. The sequence continues at coordinate 752,541 of NZ_JBNILN010000001.1, forward strand.
TCGAGCTTGCCCTCGACGCTGCCCATAAAGCAAAGGATTCATGGGGGAAAACCTCCGTTACCGAGCGGTCTCTCATCTTAAACAGGATTGCAGACCGCATGGAAGAAAACCTCGAAAAACTTGCTGTTGCTGAGACCTGGGAGAATGGTAAAGCAGTCAGAGAGACGCTGAATGCGGACATACCGCTCGCTGTAGACCACTTCCGCTACTTCGCTTCCGTTATCCGGGCTCAGGAAGGAAGCATTGCGCAAATTGACCATGATACAGTAGCCTACCATTTCTACGAACCGCTCGGTGTAGTCGGACAAATCATCCCCTGGAACTTCCCGATCCTTATGGCCGCCTGGAAAATCGCTCCCGCTCTTGCTGCAGGAAACACCATTGTCCTAAAGCCCGCTGAACAAACTCCTGCCTCACTCATGTTCTTACTGGATCTGATTGGAGATTTAATCCCTGAAGGGGTGTTAAACGTTGTGAATGGATACGGAGTGGAGGCCGGAAAACCGCTTGCCTCCAATCCAAGAATCAACAAAGTAGCCTTTACCGGCGAAACAACAACCGGCCGTCTGATCATGCAATATGCCTCCCAAAATATTATTCCGGTGACCCTTGAGCTGGGAGGAAAGTCTCCGAATCTGTTTTTCGAGGATGTCATGCGGGAGGACGATGAATTTCTGGACAAGGCGGTTGAAGGATTCGTCATGTTCGCTTTAAATCAGGGTGAAGTCTGTACGTGTCCTTCCCGCGCACTCGTTCAGGAATCCATTTATGAACCGTTTATGGAACGCGCCATCGAACGGGTCAAAGCCATCAAAACAGGGAACCCCCTTGACCCGAGTGTCATGATGGGAGCTCAGGCTTCTTCCGAACAGATGGAAAAGATTCTATCCTATCTTGAAATCGGGAAATCAGAAGGAGCAAAATGCCTGACTGGCGGTGAACGAAACCGGCTGGATGGAGACCTTGCTGACGGATATTACGTACAGCCGACAATCTTTGAAGGAAAAAACAACATGCGCATCTTTCAGGAAGAAATTTTCGGACCTGTGCTTTCCGTTACTTCCTTCAAACATCCGGAAGAGGCACTCGCTCTCGCTAACGACAGTTTATACGGTCTTGGAGCCGGCTTATGGACACGCGATATGAACACCGCTTTCCAATTTGGACGATCCATCGAAGCAGGACGGGTATGGACAAACTGCTATCATCAATACCCGGCACATGCTGCCTTTGGCGGCTATAAAATGTCCGGTATCGGCCGTGAAAACCATAAAATGATGCTTAGCCATTATCAGCAAGTTAAAAATCTGCTCGTAAGCTACAGCACAAACAAACTCGGATTCTTTTAAAAACAGAAGGGAGGTGCTTAAGAATGGCCGAACGCGTAACCGCGACAGAATCCGCCTTAGCTTTAATCGAGACACTTCAAACCAGGCACGGACCCATTCTATTCCATCAATCAGGAGGCTGCTGCGATGGAAGCTCTCCCATGTGCTATCCGGAAGGGGATCTTCTGATCGGCAGCCAGGACCTCCTTCTTGGACAAATAGTCGGATCACCCTTCTATATTCATAAAAAGCAATATGAGTATTGGAAGCATACACAGCTCATCATTGACGTAACGGATGGGCGCGGCGGAATGTTCTCCCTGGAAGGCGCGGAGGGAGTAAGATTTTTAAGCCGCTCCCGCCCGTTTACATCCGAGGAGATTCATGAACTCGAGGCAGAAACGGAAGCGGGGAGAAGACAGCAATAGCTGGAAGCTTCTGACCGCTGGTGCTTGGAGATTTCGTCTTGTTTCCGATGCAAGACCCTCCGAGCGGTGTTGGGCGGGCATTGCCTTGCTCCCGTATACCGGCGGGCGATGCTTGCCTCCGAATGGGGTTTGATGGAGATTGCCTTGCTCCCGTATACCGGCGGGCGATGCTTGCCTCCGAATGGGGTTTGATGGAGATTGCCTTGCTTCTGTATGCTGGCAGGCGATGCTTGCCTCCGAATAGGGTTTGATGGAGATTGCCTTGCTTCTGTATGATGGCGGGCGATGCTTGCCTCCGAATGGGGTTTGATGGAGGTTGCCTTGCTTCCGTATACCGGCGGGCGATGCTTGCCTACGAATGGGGTTTGATGGAGATTGCCTTGCTTCTGTATGCTGGCAGGCGATGCTTGCCTCCGAATGGGGTTTGATGGAGGTTGCCTTGCTTCTGTATGATGGCGGGCGATGCTTGCCTCCGAATGGGGTTTGATGGAGGTTGCCTTGCTTCTGTATGCTGGCAGGCGATGCTTGCCTCCGAATAGGGTTTGATGGAGGTTGCCTTGCTTCTGTATGCTGGCAGGCGATGCTTGCCTCCGACCCCCGCTCTGCTAAAGCATTAAACCTCTGGCACCATTTCGCAAGAGCTTTGCGGCACAAGGGCTTACAAGGTCTCATCTCTGTCCCTGAATAGGCTGAAAAACGGGGTCGGAGGCTGCCTCCGACCCCAATTATGTCTGCTGATTCCCCTCTGTCCCCATAGCATCAGAACCGTTGGGGGAGAAGGAAGAAGCGATGTCTGCCTCTGTCCCTCGATCCTTTACCGTGACGGGGGACGGAGGCACTCGTCCTGTACATCCTGTAAAACCGGCGAACCGAACTAAAAACACAGGAGAAACGGCCGCCAGCACTATAAAATCACCGTTGTCCATAAGACGAATGGGACTGGCCTTGTGTCAGTCCTTTTTTTCCTTAGGTTAAGGGGGTTTTACAACACTCCCTTCAAAAAAACCGGCTCCCATCCATGGGAGCAGGCCGCTGTCATCAATTGTTGATATATTTTTCAAAAACATATCCAAAGTCTTTAATGCTGTACTGCTTTTTCGTATCCATCAGCCAGCTGAAGGCGGTTTGATTCACTTTCTTAAATTCTTCTGAAAGACTGCCCTCGGTGCTTCTCATGTTTCCAAGGGTAGCGGAAGCCATTTGCAGACTTTGCTTCGCATATTCAAGGGCTTGGTGGCTTTCTTTATTGATCTCAGCAATTTTAATGAGAGCTTTATATAAATCCTTAAGCTCTTCCAGATGTTTTTTATGTACATCAATAGAGTACGCAGTATCCCCCATTTTAAACTTAATTTCGACATCGAGGTCTACCGTTCCCGCTGTTTCGAGAAAGACCTCGCTTATCTTATTTGAACGGTACTCCATACGGCGCAGCGTTCGCTTCTTGCTGGCTGCACTTGCCCCGTCCAGATGGACGAGTGCACGGTTTGTAAAGCAATACTCATCCGCTTTTGATTTAATCAGAAAAAAGATGCGTTCATTTTCCTCATGGAGGATATAATCATCAGCGTCTACTTTGTCGTAATCGGCGGGCTTAATGACACTCCCGATATCACTTAAGCCAAGCATATCGGAGGCTACTTTTCCAAACATATTCATCTTCCTTTCTTATGCAAAACTTCCCTTTCCAGTTTACCATATTCTTCTGTTCTCTCATCCTGCGGATCGTTAGACAATTGGATATTTATCCTTAAGGAATTATCTCGGCCGCGCCACAATGCCGTTATGCACTTTGATAAACCCGTGCCTCAGGATATCAAACCCTCCCTCATATACATACAGGCCCATCTGTCTAATATCCATAAGCTCCCGGTACGTATGATTCATTACATCTGCCATAATCGTATAAAAGAGCTTTGACTTTATCTGGCATCTCGAAGTGGTCATAATCACGTATCCGCCGGGCTTTAAAAATTTCCTGTGCCAATCCATCGCTTCCTGCTTGAGATCATCCGGAAAATGCTCAAGCAATCCCACACTTAATACAATGTCGAATTCCTTTCCAAATTCCAGGTTTCGAATGTCCTTAACTACATAGGTGATGTTCATCTGGTCTTTATACCAAACCTTTACGTTTCCAGTGGCGGGATTTGTTCCGAGAAACGGATACGTATCGGGGAAATGGCCAAAACGGTCTGTTTTACAAAATTCATCGTAATCCGCCATGACCACCTCTCCCCCCGGATACATGGCATACAGCTGCATGGCTTCGTATCCTTCCGCCGCTCCGAGAAAGAGGATTCTTGGCCTGACTAAATCCAGCCCTTCAAACAGCGCCCTTTTGCCCCGGGGATCCCAGATTCCGTCTTCAATCCGGTGAGCATAATTCCAAAGTGAAAGACGGATGGTTTCCCCGAGTGCACCTCTTACATCTTTCAGCTGAAAACGGGCAAGATGATGCCATAGCTGTTTCTTGCTCGCGTTCAGTTCTCCTGGCACATCCTTCACAAACCATTCATGAAAAGAGCGGTTAAAGTATTCCCATGAGGTTTTCACAGACATTTCCCCGTGTGCTTCTTCGTAAGTCCGCTTTGATTTGGAAATCGTCTTTACTTCATAGGGCCGTCCTGCTTCTTTCCACGTCAGGCTGGACCAGTCTGAGACAGTTCCAGCGTTATAAAAGCGGTTTTTTTCTTCATTTTTCACCTTCCGTATATCGGCACGCCAGCTTGGAAAAAGCTCCGTTTTTCCAGCATCTTCTTCTGTGTAGCGAAATGCATTTTGAGTTTGGTAAACCAATGTCATCCTTCTCCCCTCAGAATAGGATTCTGCAGCTGAAACCCAGTTTGTAATGTAAGCGATTTCTATAAATACTTCCACGTCATTCTTTTTATCCCTGCATGAAGGGGGTTTTCTTAGAAGAGAAAAAGTGGTATGATTATAAATGTTTTTTTACTATAACTATAGGTGGCGAGTAAATTGTCAGATGATTCAAAACAACGTGATAAGTTTGTTCCTTATATTCCTTCGTCTAAATCACTGCCAGAGCTCACCGTAACCGCAATTGCACTGGGAATTATCCTTGCCATTGTATTCGGTGCAGCGAATGCGTACCTTGGTCTCCGCATCGGTTTGACGGTATCCGCGTCCATTCCGGCTGCTGTTATTTCGATGGCAATTTTGCGAGGTTTATTTAGAAGGAATTCGATTTTGGAAAACAATATTGTTCAAACGATGACCACAGCCGGGGAAGCAGTCGGAGCTGGAGCTGTATTTACACTTCCTGCATTGTTCCTCTGGGATGTGAATGTCAGCCAGGGGCTGATTATATTCGTCGTTCTTACCGGGGGTTTCCTTGGTGTATTTATGATGGTTCCTCTTCGTCAGCTTTTAATCGTTAAAGAGCATGAGATCTTGCCTTATCCGGAAGGCACGGCTTGTGCAGAGGTATTGAAATCCGGAGAAAAAGGCGGAAACAGTGCCAAACTGATCGGAATCGGTCTATTAATCGGGGGAGGGTTCAAAGCTCTCGGTGATGGATTTAAATTATTTAAAACAGAAGTAGAAACAGGGATCTCGAATTTTAAAAATGCCGTTGTCGGGATTGATACCCTTCCAGCGCTTCTTGGTGTCGGCTACATTATCGGCCCCAGAGTTGCAGGTCAAATGCTTGGCGGAGGACTTCTGGCCTGGATCGTTCTTATCCCGGCTATCGGATTCTTCGGAAGCGGTTCTGCGGCTGCAGTATTTCCGGCTGAGGCTCCAATCAGCGAGCTTGATGTCTGGGGCATCTGGGAAGGCTACATCCGCTACATTGGCGCCGGAGCGGTTGCGGTTGCCGGGCTGATTACCCTGGCTAAATCGCTTCCTACCCTTTTCAGCTCGGCATTTGCTACGTTTAGAGGTGTACGTGATAACAAAGGAGCTATGAAGGCAGCCCCTATCCGTACTGAGCAGGATATTCCAATGAAATATGTGCTTCTTGGGATTCTTGCGATTGTTTTGATTATTGCTTTTGTTCCGGTTACAGACATCGGAATTATCGGTGCTCTTGCCATTGCAATCTTCGGATTTTTATTCGTATCCGTCGCGTCACGCATTGTCGGGGTTGTAGGAAGCTCATCCTCTCCTGTATCAGGAATGACAATTGCTACCCTCTTAATCGTTACGGTCGTTTATAAAGCAACAGGCTTCTCAGGAATGGACGGAATGGTGGCCGCCCTTCTTGTAGCAGCGATTGTGTGTACAGCGCTGGCTGTAGCCGGCGACATTTCACAGGATTTGAAGACAGGCTACATTGTTGGAGGGACTCCTTGGAAACAGCAAGTCGCCATGATGATCGGGGTTGTTGCTTCCGGCTCTCTTGTCGGCTTCATCCTGATTCTTATGGATAATGCTTATACAATGGGATCTGCGGAGCTTCCTGCTCCAAAAGCAGCTCTGATGAAAATTCTTGCAGAAGGTGTTCTCGGCGGAGATCTCCCTTGGGACTTGATCTTTATCGGAGCAGCGATTGCTGTGACGCTTGAATTCTTTGGTTTAAACTCTCTTGTTGTAGCTGTAGGTATCTACCTGCCAGTTCATATCAGTACTCCGATTATGATCGGCGGATTTGTCCGCTACTTCGTTGAAGTTTTCTCTAAGACGAAGGAAGCAATTAAAGAACGGACAGACCGAGGAACACTCTTTGCATCCGGTCTGATTGCAGGTGAGGCTCTGATCGGCGTAGTCATTGCGGTTCTCCTTTACTTTGAAGTGAACATTCCGGAAAACGCGTTATTCCCAAGCAATCTTCTGCCATTTATCTTATTTATGCTCCTGGCCGTATTGCTCTGGTTTATCTCGTTCAAAGGAAGCAAAAAAGGTGTTTAAACGCAAAAAAGAGAGGAACCTGCTTGAGCTGGTTCCTCTTCTTGCAGACCATGTTTCGTTTGAAAGAAAAGAAAATGGAAAAGGAATTCTTCTTGTACAGCGGACAAACGCCGTCGAACGATTCTCCGTCCGCTTTCTGAAACAGCCGGCCGTCCGCACCATCCAAATGGACGAGTACGGTACGTTTATCCTTTCCGAAATGGGAGAGGAAGCAACGGTGGATGATCTCGCCAGCCGGATGAGCGCCCATTTTGGAGAGAATGCAGAACCGGTTCTCCCAAGACTTACAAAATTCCTGCAAATTCTAGAATCACAGGAATGGCTGAATTGGAAAAATGAATAGAGTATAAGGAAAAATCCTCCCTCAGCGGGAGGATTTTTTTGTGAAACGAAGAGTGAGTGTACAACAAGGATCACTTTTTACGTATACGACAATGATTTGACCGGTTTTTTTCGATCAATCGGCTTATATAGGCGTTACGACTGTTTTTTATAGTGCTTACAGCCGCTTTTATTGTAATTCGGGCCGCTTTAACTTTGTATGCGATAGCTTTATTGTCCGTATTATTGCTTTTATTGTCCGTATTATCATTTTTTTGTCCGTACTATTGCTTTTATTGTCCGTACTATCGTTTTTATTGTCCGTATTCCTAATATAAAGACTTTTCGACAACAATTGACATTCTGTGTTACTCATTTCTAGTAACCAGAAGCATATGCCAAATCCCCGATCCCCGATCCATACGGTTCGAAAGGGGTTTACCGTTCACTGCAGTCCCTTGGTATGAAACCATTCCGCACTTCGGTAAATCGAGGCGCACGTTCTCACTTTCACTGCCGACTAAAGCTCCACCACCTGCTCCGCCGTTCCTTATGTAAAACGGGCTTGCAGTGAGCTGCTCCTGTTCTCTGCTCCGATACAGCAGCAAATCCATGATACTGGTGCTGTATTCCGTAAAACCAGCCAGCCAGGATCATAATCCTCTCATGTATTCAGCAGACGGTATATCCATTCATCACCAGAACCATCGTCCGAGAATTCTTCTTCAGCTGACTTGGCATTTCCTATAAAGGAGAAGGTTCCGCTGCTTAATACCCCGATCCGGTCAAAGAGGGTCATGATCTCGTTTAAGTCATGGGTCGTATATACAATGGTCTTCCCTCTATCTGCCAGCGTCTTAACGAGCCGGTTGATTTCAAGCTTTGATTGGAGATCGATTCCAACTGTCGGTTCATCCATCAGCAGAACATCCGGATCGTGGATGAGGGCGGCAGCAATATTGAGCTTTCTTTTCATGCCGCCGGAGAGCTTCCTTACTTTCTCGTTCCAGTGTCCTTCCAGCTGGACCTCCTCACAGAGCTTTTTCAGCTGCTCTGTGGAGGCCTTTGCACCGGAGAGCCTGCTGAAGGCAATCATATTCTCTTTGACGGTATGCTGCTCCCACAGAGCGATATCCTGCGGGATGTAGCCAATAGCTTGCCGGACCTTCCTCTTTTTCTTCCAGCTGTCCATGCCGTTAATATACGCTGTCCCGGAATCAGGAGCAGCAATGGTTGCCAGAATGGAAAGCAGGGTAGACTTCCCGGCTCCATTTCGGCCCAGAAGACCGAACACCTCGCCCTTTGGGATGCTGAGGGCAATCTCTTTGAGCGGCTGTTTTTTGCCATAGGATTTTGAAACATTTTGGATATCAATCATCACGATGCACTCCTTAGTCTGGAGATGGAAAGGAAGGCTAACAGACTGCTGAGTGCAGCATAGGCACCCATCTTCAGCCAGGCTAAGCCGCTGCTGATCTCCCAGTTATAGAGAGGGGCTTGAGGCATCCAGGCTTCCAGCTGCTCAAGCTGCCCTATGATTTCACCTGCCGGAATAATCCGCCCGCCGGCCAGACACAGGATGAATATCCAAACGGATCCGGTTGCGTAGTAGATCCCCGGATAGGCGGAGAGAGAAGCGGCAAACAGACTGATGCACATGGCAAGTGTAATGAACCCCGCCATCGGAATCAGGATATGTGCCGGCATGCCGGGAGCAAGCGTGCGCATGATTAGCCAGCTGATTCCCGCCTGGAGGAAGTGCAGTACCCAAAAGGAGCTGAGTGTGTTCACTACATACCCGTTCAGACCGGCTGGAAGCGTCTGTATTCTTTTGTACAGCACGTCCTTTTCTTTTACTACCCAATCAGTGGTGAACATACATAAGACCAGGGTAAGAACTGTCCAAACCTGCAAGGGAGACTGCAGCAATCCTGAGGGAGATTCCGCAGAGCTTTCTTCTTTTCCTCCTGCAGCTTCATAGCGGATGGTCATTAGCGGCTTGGGCTCCCATTGCTCATCTGCCCTCTCATAGGCTTTTTCACCGACATTTTCCGGGAACAGATAGTCTCCCGCGTATTTATCTGCAATCTTTTCGGCCCGTTCCGCTGCTTTAGCGTTAGAGGTAAACCGGATTACTTCGCTCGAAGCTATTTCCCTGACCACACCTGAGGCGACCGACAGAGGAGACACGCGCATTTCAATGATTCCTTCCCGGTCGCCTTCCATAATAGACTCCTTAAAGCCCTCTTTTATAATAAATACGGTATCCGCTTCTTCCCTCAGCAGCATCGTTTTGGCAGATTCCTCTGAAGCTGGAATAATAGAGAGCCGTTCCTGTTTTTTGAGCCTCTCTATTAGCGTTTTGGAGAAATCCGACTGATCAAGATCTGCGATGGCTACCGGGATTTTAACCTCTTTTGCTGTTCTTTCCCCCAGATAAGCCCATCCAGCCAGCGCAGCTGCAGGCAGAAGAAGCACGATCAATAATAAAATAGGCTGTTTAAGCCGCTGTGTTAGTGCAAACCGCATCATTTTCATGCACCTTCTCTCTTTTGACTTATCGCTGCACCTGCACACATGAGGACAAGCAGGGCAATGAGAAGAGCAGAAAGTCTGCCAAGGTCCGCCTGCTCCCCTGCAATGATGGAAAACGCCGCATCAAGCACGTGAGTATTGAGGATCCACGCCTGCCACGCTTCCAGCCAGGAGGGAAGGTAAAAGGCAGGAATAAAATGGCCTCCCATAACGCTTCCGGCTGAAATAAGGAGGGCTGAGACCACCTGGAAAAGGCGGTCACTTCGCAGCAAAGCGGACAAGGAAGCAAATAGCGCCGTGAAAAGTGCGAGGAGGAGAATCATTCCTCCAGCTGTCTTCGCGATCTCTTCCCCGCCCCATATGTCCGCTTCTTTAAAGGCGTACAGTCCGCCTGCAAGAAGAGGCAGGAGGAATACAACAGCTGCTGCCCATTCTGCAAGATGGATTTTCCACCCGTCCATCCGGTAAAGAAGCAGCCTTGTTCTTATACCAGGGGTGAGCTGGCCTCTCATAAAGAGAAGGATTTGATAGGCCCACACCATTAAAAGCAGCACAAAAATCGAAACACCGTAATAATGAAACACGTTCTGCAGGAACAAGCTGTTCTCTTCTGTCATTTCAAACACTTCATTCCTGCCAAGGGCATGAAGGGAAAAGGTCAGCAGATCTCTTTTGTATTCGGTTTTCCGGTCTTCAGGTGAGAGGCCAGCTTCAGACATTACATCATAGACGGTATTGATGCCGCTCTGCGCCGCTGAAGTATAGTCTGCTGCGCTCTCCATTACCTGCCTGAATAGATAGGCCTGAAGAGGCTTCTTTTCATTGCCTGTTACCGTAAGCGGAACATTTTCTCCGGACAGGATGGTCTGGCTGAAATCCTTGGGGAGGATCACCATGCCCGCAATTTTATTTTCTTTCAGAAGAGTTCTTGCCCGTTTTTCATCTGTAATAACCGGTTTAACAATGGCTGTAATTTCTTCACTATCCGTAAGCTGTTTGATTACATACTCGGTCTGAAACGTGCGGTCCTGATCCACGATGGCTGCCTGAAATGGCTCAAGGCGTTCCCTGTCCGTGAACGCCTTCGCCGCAATAAAAGCCATTCCGCCCATAAGGATGAGCGGAATAGCGAATAAGAGAATAAGAGTTTTCCATTTTTTTAAGACGCTTTTCAAAGTGAAAACCATCAAATAGATGAAAGGCCTCATTCCAATATTAAATTACCCCAAGCTGCAGTAAAATGTCCTGCAGTTTAGCGCCGGCTTTCATTTGAATATCAGACATTTGCTCAGGAGTAATGTTGTTAACGTTCACTTCATCGCCTGTGTTTACTTTTGGAATATCTGCTTTTTCTTTTAATTTTGTTTTCGTATCGATTTTCAGGGATATAGTGCCTTGAGCCATGTCGTCACCGCCGCTGAGTTCAATTTCAAACAGCTGGTTATTATACTTGTCTTTCACGCTTACATCCTGGTTTTGGACAATGGTTCCCTCAACAGCTACCGGGCTGCCTGTGGATTCGCCTTCCGTTCCAAGAGAAAAATCACGGGTGATCTTCTGCTTGGCAGGATTTTCGCCTTCAAATTCTGATTTCATCGTAAAGCTGACGGCCTCTTCAGCATCTTCCATTTTGCTGATGAGTTCTGCTTTCAAGTCTTCTGTGCGGCTCTTATCTTTCCGCGCAATTTTATTCGTCACAAGAATTTCTGCTGCTTCGGAGCCGTCTCCAGGGATGATTTCCACTTTAAACTCTTGATCCTGCTTGTTTCCATTGTCATATGAAAAATCCATTGTGTGGATGGCAATGGTATCGGCTTCATCCGATGACCCGGCAGATATTTTCATTTCACGGTCAATGACCAGCTGGTCTTTAACCATTAATACAGAAGTAACACCTTCAGGAATTTTCGCATCCTTAAATCCTGTTTTTGCCTCCTTAAGGCCCTCTTTAATATCGTCTTTCACGGTTTCAGGATTCAGCATATCCATTTGGCTTGCTCCTGAATTCGCAACCTTCACCGCACGCTTGGCAATAATGTCCTGCAGCTTTTCATCCTGGATCAATTGATCCAGTACATTGTTTATGAAAGTTTTTGTCTCTTTTTCATTCATCTTCATTGTCAGCTGTGTGACATTGATTTTTTCTCCGTTATGTTCATAGGAAACGTTGTCTTTTTTCGTAAAAAACTCATCCTTCAGTTCCTTGTTCAAGAAATCCGCATATGTATCCTGCACATGCTTTTCTTCTTCCTCTGTGAGCTCTAGATCCTCGATCGTCAATGGCTCAAAGCTGAGTTTTTCCGGACCGTCGTACATTGGATCAAGCTGCCGCATAAATTGTCCATACTCATCTGCATTCAGATAAAAGTATTTATCGTAGATATCCGGAACCCTCGCAGCCACCATTTTAGGAGACTGGTAGACTTCCATATCCAGCAGGCTTTCTCCGCCAACCTCAATGCCCGCTTCCGTGAAGCTCGTATTATTCTTTGGATCCTGCTCTGTCACGGCTGTAACCGCTGCTTCGTTCAAAAGGTCCATAAACATTTCAAAATCCGGAGGGACCACTCCATCTGTTTCTAAGCCCATAGAAACTTTTGTATTAGTGCTGGATGCCTGTTCTGCTATTTTTTCCTGAAACTCCGTCAGCTCTCCATTTTGCTCTTCAAAATCTTCCGCCGCTTTTTGAAACGTTTTGATTTCAGAAAGCAGATACTGCTGCTTCGGTGATAAATTTCCAAACAGCGCATATGCTGCGGTTCCTCCAATAACTAAGAATGCAACAATTCCTGCTATGACCCATTTCAGCGGAAATTTTCCCGGCTGTCTTACCGGAGCTGTTTCCACTGCAGCCGCGGATTCTGATCTTGAATTACGCTGATCCATATCGCTCATTTTCTTAAAAACCTCCTGAATTATGTATGCTCTTGCCAGATAATGGCGGACACTCCAACTATCATAAATAAACAAAATTTCTATTTCTATACATTCGACAATCTTTGCAAACTTTTAATCTAAAAGCCGCACGACTATCTATGCAGATCGATCTGCAGCAGAGGTCCATTTATCCTATACCCTTTTATGGGAAAATAAAACAAATATAGCCTTCTTTTTACAAAATCTTAGTTCACGCATTTAATAATGATTCAAAGTGCTTCAGGATGCTCTAACCCAGCCCGCCGGCAAAAAAAATAAACGAAAAAAACCGGGAGAGCTCTCCGCCATCCCGGACTTCAGCCGCTTTACCTGCGGCGTTATTTTAATACGTTTATAAAATGGACCTTTAAATAGCTGCCCTGTTTAAAAGCGGGGGCGGTTCGGAAATCCTCCGGCAGCTTAAAGCTCTCCAATATGCGGTATTTCACTTTTTCTTCTTTAAATGCCTGGTCAATAAACCCTTTGAACTTTTCATCGCTGACGCTGCTTGCGTTAGTAGAGGCCGCAATCACTCCGCCGCTAGCAGTGAGATGGATGGTCTCTCTTAATAAATCTTTATAATCCTTTGCTGCACTGAAAATATGCTTTTTCGATTTAGCGAAGCTGGGAGGGTCAAGAATGACCAAATCGAACGTTTTCTCTTTTCTGGCTGCGTATTTAAAATATTTGAAAACATCCTCTACGATGATTTCCTGTGCTTCATGGTCGATTCCATTTATACTGAATTGTTCAATGGTTTTCGGCAGGCTCCGGTTGGCTACATCCACACTGACAGTCTTTGCAGCGCCACCAAGCGCCGCAAAGACAGAAAAGGCTCCTGTATAGGAGAACATGTTTAATACGGTTTTCCCATTCGAATAGCGGTCTCTTATTGCCTGACGGACCTCCCGCTGATCAAGAAAGACGCCGACCATCGCTCCCTCATTCAAATACACAGCAAATTGAACGCCGTTTTCTTTCACAAGCAGAGGATACGGGGCTTGTTCTCCCCAGACGAAATCATCTTCTTCAATGTATTGGCCTTTTTCATTGAACCGCTTTTTTTGATAAATGCCTTTTGGGCCTGCAGCATGCTGCAGTGCGGTCATTATCTCGTTCCTGAACGTATAAATTCCCTTGCTGTACCAGTTGATCAGGCAGTAGCCCTCAAAATAATCGATCGTTACTCCGCCGATTCCATCCCCCTCGCCGTTAAACAGGCGAAATGCCGTTGTTTCTTCACTATTAAACAGTGAACTGCGGTAATCTGCTGCCTCTTGCACTTTTTTATTAAAAAAGAGCTGGTCGATCTGCTCATCCTTCCTGCGGCTTAAAATCCAGCCAATTCCCTTGTTTTGGATGGCGTAATACCCCGTTCCCAGATAACCGCCCTTTTGGTCCGAAATTGTAAAAAGTTCGCCTTCCTCTTTAAGGTTTCCCGAGTTTTCAATCATATCTTTTTCCACAAGAGGATAGTTTTTCTGAAACAGTTTTACAGATGCCGGTTTTGCCTGAAGCTTTTGCATGAACCATCACTCCGAGTCTTTTAAGTCTTCTTCTCTAATAGCAAAGTATATCATATTATCCCTCCAGCCTTCTTTCTGCTAAACTGTATTTGAAAACGTTTTACTACATAGAGACGCATGGAGGTCTATCGAATTGACGCTTAAAATGGGGTTTATCGGATTTGGGAAAAGTACGACGATTTTTCATTTGCCATATGTACTGATCCGGGACAGGTATGAAGTAAAAAAAATCTACAGCCGCAGTCAAAAGCCGGAAATGGAACAGCCATACAGAGATCAAAACATTGAATTTGTTTACAAGCTTGAAGAGCTTTTACACGATAACGAAATTTCCTTAATTACCATCTGCACATCAGATGACACACACTTTGACTATGCAAAAAAATGCCTGGAGCATGGGAAGCACGTCCTCGTTGAAAAGCCATTCTGCTATACGGGCGAGGAAGCAAAAGAGCTTCTGGACCTAGCAGCGAACAAAAACCTGATCATTATGCCGTACCAGAACAGAAGATTTGATTCCGACTTTCTTGCCCTTCAGCAAGCTATCAGCAGCCGGAAACTGGGCAGGGTAACGGAAATTGAATCCCACTTCGATTATTATCGTCCGGAAGCCCCCGATTCAAACAGCAGCAGCCGTTACGGTGGCGCGGTATATGGACTCGGTGTTCATTTAATCGATCAGGCTGTATCTCTTTTCGGAACACCGAAAAAGGTTTACTATGATATCCGTTCCGTCCGGAATCCAAATAATTCGGATGATTACTTTCATATAGAGCTTTTCTACGGGGAATTGAAGTATATTGTCAAAATGAGTCATCTTGTTAAACAGCCCTATCCTAAGTTTATCGCACATGGATCTGGGGGCAGTTTTATTAAATACGGAATCGATCGGCAGGAGGAAGACCTATTCTCCGGGAAGTCCCCGCTTGAAGAAGGGTTTGGATTGGATCCAGCCCGTTCGTTCGGACGAATTGCCTGGGTCAATGCCGGTGAAGAAAAAGAGGAAACTCTACTAACTCCAAAAGGAGACTACGGGACCATTTACGATTTGCTCTATGAAGCTGTGGTGAATGGGGCGCCTAAGCCCGTAACAGACGAAGAAATATTGACTGTCATTGAGATTCTTGAGCGCGGTGTCAATGGGGAAAGTCCAAAAGTATTAAGCTACTAAACCAAAATCATTCATTTCCTGGGCAATATAGACCAGCTGTTCAGGCTGTATGTGAATCCCGGGTTTGGGTACCCCTCCCGCTTTGACGATTCCAAGGCTGGTTACCAGGAGACAGTAGAAAGGAGCTGACCATATAGCGTCAGCTCCTTATTTATTCATACTTGAGAGAAAATCTCCTAAAAGATCGTCTTCCCTATCATTCTCTTCGTTTTCTGATTCTAATTCTCTGACCTGGGTTTGCATTTGGTCAAAACTAAAGCCCTCCAAGTCATCATCAGAGCCTATATCCGGTACTGGGACCTCCTCCATGGGATTTTCCAATGTGGCAGAGGCGGAAGAAGCGGCCTGTTCTTCAAACAGAATCAACTCATCCGGATCCATCGTATGGCTGTTTAAAGAAGCAAGCAAGGCTGTCGCTCTGACCGGATTGGCAAGCAGCTGGTGAATCATGCTGCCAAGCAACGCTTCAGAATGTTCATGCTTCAGCCAATTTCTTTGTTCCTTTGTGAGCTGGCGGGGGAGAGGGATCGTCAGCGTCTGTTTTTCTTTTGACAAAGACTCTCCTACTCCTTTCAGCACAAATTCGCCAATTCTGCTTGAGAAGTTTCTTTTTTCCGTTTCTTTAAGCTTTGAGAGCTGCTTTAACAGGTGATCGGGAGTATCAGAGGGGACCCTGAACGTGATCGCCTGGCCCCGCTCTATACGTTTATCCGACGGTTTCATCTAGTCATCACCTTATTTGGATGAGGAAGCCGGCTGCTTTTCATCCTTTTTTTCTGATTTTCTTGTTTTGCGCACATAATCGGTAATTAGTTTGTAGTAAGCATTTGACATCATCCAGATGCTTTCTTTTTCATCTTCGAAAAACTCAATGTTATACCCGTCAAGATTGTTGTTGAGCGCCTTTATATAGTCTTTTAGAACAGAAGCGCCACCGCCGACAAAGTAGCAGATCTCCGTTTGGGAATTGCGCTGCCAAACGTTGCGCAGGAAGCGGTATTGTTTTTTTGCAAGCTCCAGCAGAATACGGTCTGTAATATCATGAACGCTTGTCCTGCTTCCCTTTACCATGATGTGGTTCCGGTCATTTTTGCGGGTAATGATCTCAACCACATCTCTGCGGCTATCAAGTTCTACCCCATGCTTTGTTAAGATTTCTTCCCGGATTGCTTCAAGAGATTCAGAGACTCCCAGATTAAATCCCTGGGCCTTATCATCATCAACATTGCGGTTGCGGATGACAGCGATATCTGTGGAGAGACCACCGATATCCTGTATGAGAATTCTCTTATCAATCAGATCTTTATTAATAATGTTTAACTCGTTATCCATGACCAGGTTGATGTAAGCTGCAAAGCCCTCTGGATACACTTTCACTTCGTCAAAACGAATGTTCACTTTAAGTCCCTGATATTTTGGCGTTACAAGGAACTCAACCTGATGGACGGATCCGAGCAGCTGGGAACGGTATCCAACATCTTTCCCTTCTTTTACTTCTCTCAGAGGCAGACCTGTACCAAGGGTATAGTTCGCATCAATAACCTGGTTGTTTTTCTTAAATCCTTTTTCAGATGTTCCGTTCACTGCATCAAGTGCAAGTGAAGCGAACAGCATAACGAGCGTCTGGTCTTCTTCGGATTTGCTGCTTCCCGGATCTAATTCTGTAGAGTTATTGCTTTTTGCTGCCAGGCTCCCTACACGGTAAATAACATTGTTTTCTTTTAATGCTGGAGAGTGCACACGGATGTGAATGTTTTCAAGCGGATCCTTTTCATTAAGCTCCTCGATGCCAATTACCGGGCGATCCTCTAAATCTCTTGCGATAACGTTTGGTATGTATAATTCTGAGTCTAGTTTTCCGAACAGTGCTTTTACTGCATCGTTCCCTACATCGACTGCTGCGATTCTAGAAAGATTCATAGTCAACTTTCCCTTCTTTAATTAAGTTCTTTATACCATTCGTAATCATGGTCTCCTTTTAAGGTAATACATAAAAGGCTTTCTTTCAATACAGGTTTTAGCGTTTTCAAAAATGTTTACAACACTTATCTTTTTGTATACAACTCTTCTATTTATGTATACTTGATTACAATTTTGTAAACATACCGACACGAAAGCTTGTGTTCGATTTTGTTTACTTGTAAACATATATGTAAACAAATAGATACTTTTTGTAAACATGTATACATTATTGTTTACAAGAACATTTTCTTTCGATTCCATAAAAATGACAACTATTAAATTGTATTTTTATGTTATTTATTCAATCTTATGGGTATAGAAGATTGGTAGCAAGTAACACGAAATTAGGGGGAACGTGATGAAAAACGTAAAATTCTGGTGGGCTGCGATCCTGCCCCTGCTGATCTTAAGTGCATGCGGAACAGCTCCACAAAACGTAATCGAAAGTTCATCCACTGCACAAGAAAATCTGGACAATGTAATGGTGGAATTTACGATTGAGAACAAAGGAAAACAGAGTTATAAGGGGACACAAAAACTGGATTTTAAAAATAAGAAAACATTAAAAGAGTATGATAACGGGAACTTAATCTATATCGATCCAAGTTCCGGGATTCTAGGTCTAGAAGGCGAAAATTCAGAGATGAACGAGGGGGAAGAAGAGTATTACAGAAACCTCTCGGAGCAAGAGCTTAATATGGGACGCGATTACATTGCCTATCTAGAAGGGATTGATCCGGAACTCCAAAATAAATTTAAGATGGAGTCTGAAACCGATCATTCCTATGTATTAACCTTCAACGGGACAGACGAGGAAAAACAATCCCTATTAGAGAAAGAAAGAGCGGATTACTACAAAAATCTCTTTGAAGCGGATCAATCAGATAATAAAAAGCAAGAGAACATCCGCCTTAAAAAGTATGATATCTCGATCACAATCGACAAAGAAACAAATTTTATGACCAAGCTCATTATCCACCAGATCTTCTCTGAAAAAATACAAAATGAAACACAAAACATTGATCACAGGAAAGAATATATTTATTCATCCCACAATAAGCTGGAAGACATCGCTAAGCCTGAATCGGAAGAAGAATTACCGGCTGAAAAACCTGCTGAAGAGCCTTCCGAAGAACCCGCTGAAGAGCCTGGAGAAAGCGAAGACAATGCAGCTTATGAAGAAGAGGCGGCAAAATATGTAGATGCGCTCATTCAAGCGACCGTCTATCAAAACACAGATAATTACATCAGCAAAGCTCCTGATGCTGAAAGCGATGATCAGAAGAAGAAAAGCGCCGAAGAGCAAAAGGGATTCTTTATTGCGGCATTTGAAACCAATTTAACGAATGCACTTAAATCATTTGGTGCTGCGCCATCACCCGGAAAACTGGAAAAAGCAACAGCTGCATTTAAAAATGCTCTTTCACAGACGAAGTACGAGATAGTAGATTCAAAATCAGCCGAAGACGGCACCTCTTATACAGTTACTCTGAGTATTGAAGGGTTCAGTGAAACCAAGCTCCTTTCAAAAGACCTGACAGACGCAATTACAAGCTTTCAAGAAGGAAAGATGTCCGGACAGGAATTTGGCGACAAGTATTTAGATATCCTTACAAAGGTATACAGCGGTAAGATCTCACTGGAACCCGCAAAAGAAGCGACTGTGAACGTCCTCCGCAATCCGGATGGAACTTATGCTGTCCTCATGCAGGATGAATATTTATTAACGTTTGTACAGCAATAGAAACAGCATAAAAAACCCCCAAGAATTTGGGGGTTTTATTATGATGTATTTGAAGGGCTTTTGAGTGATCAGAATCACTCTGTCCCCTGGCATCACTGCCATACTGCTGCAAGGGCTTAAGGCCCAAACCTATCAAAACCATGCCCTCTTTCTTCCATCATCCATACCTGGTTTCAAGCACAAGCAGGTACTTACTGCTCCTCATTCTCGTATTGATTGAGCCATTCACAAAAGATCGCGTAATCTGCATTGGTTTGACGCTTGTACCCCATTGCCGTGAACGAAATCTGATCGGCGAACCGGCGTGTGTCAGACCCGATCGCTTTTAATATTTCCATTTCACTGTGATGGGTAAGGAAGGAATCTGCTAAATCTGCATCGGCTCTTGCATGGATTTTGGCTGTAATTCTTCCCATTGTATCCAATGCTTCATCCATTTGCTGGGGCCCGTCAATATGCTTAGCCTTCAGCTTTTTTTTAACGGGGGAACGTTCCCTGATATAAAAGTGGCGCCCCTCCATTGTTACGTAGCCTAGAAAAGGATCCTCATGATGGTGCATAGCCTTTTGGGTGGATATCACCCTTTCACCCTGATGGGCATGCTCTTCCCAAAATTCCCTTCCTGCCGGAAGAAAATATCCTGGAATGGGCGCACGGACTTCTTTTACTTCCAGTACTAAATCGTCCAGGCCATGTTCCCCTTCGTCCCCTTCAATCAGGACATAAAAACGGTCAAGGCCGATAGAAGCTGTACCCGAGCCAAGTTTTTTGGAAATATCTTTGATTTTGTAGTAAGAGAGATCCCTTTGGTCATTTTTATCTAAAGACGCGATGTAGTCTTTCCATGCTTCTTTGATCATTACCGATTCATGTTCAGAGGCGTGCTGGATTTCTTCTGACCATTTAAAGCTCCGGACTCCCTGATCATTTAGTTCTGTATAGTCATCGAGCAGCTTATTCATTCTTCTTTTTTTTAATTTTTTCAGCAGTTTCCGGACTGGATTTTTTGAGTTTTCCGAAGTGAAATAAAAGGTTACAGGATCATCTTTTCCTTTGGCAAATCGTTTCATCTGATCCGTATAAGCCTTTAAATACGTGTGAATCCTTGCTTCCTGCTCTTCCTCGGTGTACCCTTCCGCTTCACAAAAAAGCGCGATGCTTGCCGACATTCTCAGCAAATCATATAAATAAGAGCCCATTGTTCCTTCATCGAAATCATTTACATCGAATACGAAATCTCCCTTTTCATTTTGAAAGGCTCCGAAATTTTCAATATGCAGATCCCCTTGTATCCAAATCGGCTTGTCCTCCGGTGTATGAAAAGAAAAAGGGATTTTCGTTACATCAAAATAGAACAAATAGGCGCTTCCTCTGAAAAATCTAAATGGACTCTCTGCCATTTTACGATACTTTTCCAGCCTCATTTCCCGGGAAAGATTCATGATGGTGCCGTCCAGTTCATTTAAAATCGCATCGATTGTCTGATGGCGCAGCATCCTTTTTAATGAGCTTGCCCGGTCTGCTATGTTTGCTGTTTCCACTCAAGTCTCCCCGCTTTCCTTACCATGTTAGAATAAGTATATTCCTAATTTCTGAATCATGCAAAAGGCTTGTGAAGAATAGCGCAAACTTTGCTAAGATGAATGTATCCGGATGAAGATGAGGGTGAAAATCATGGACATAAAGCATTTGCAATATTTCATAGAAGTCGTCAAATTTAAGAGCTTTACAAGGGCCGCCAACCATTTGTTCATTACACAGCCTACAATCAGCAAAATGATTAAAAATCTGGAAGAAGAACTCGGGGTCACGCTATTTGAACGCTCCCGCAAAAAGCTCATTTTAACGGATGCGGGACAGGTGATCTATGATCAGGCTAAATTGATTGATCATGCCTTCCGTAACCTTCAAATGGAGCTCGATGATTTGCTGAGCCTGAAAAAAGGTGTGATCCGCCTAGGGCTGCCACCTATTATCGATACCGGTTTTTTTCCGAAGATGATTGGCTCCTTTCATGAACAGTATCCGGATATTACCTTCCATTTAGTTGAAGACGGCTCGAAAAAAATTGAGGAAGAGGTCGCCTCCGGCGGTCTTCATGCAGGAATTGTTGTTCTGCCGGCAAATGAAGATGAATTCACCTGCCTTTCCTATATGGAAGAGGATTTCAGGCTGGTTTTGCATCCGGATCACCGGCTGGCTGAACAGGAAGAAGTTACACTTCGCGAGCTTGAATCCGAGCCGTTCATTCTTTTTAATAAAGATTTTGTCCTTCATGACCGCATTTTGACAGCATGCAACAGCGCAGGATTTCAGCCAAAGGTCGTCTCTGAAAGCTCTCAATGGGAATTTATTGAAGAGATGGTCTCGTGCAGACTCGGAGCAGCCATGTTCCCTGAGAGCATATGCCGGCACCTTTCTAATAAAGTCCGTTCAGTAAAGATCGTGGACCCGGCTATAAGCTGGCATTTGGCCGTTATTTGGAAAAAAGACCACTACCTCCCCTTCGCCGCAAAAGAATGGCTTCATTACGTAAAACAGCAATTAAAGATACCGTAGAGCTGTATACCTAACGCTGCTTCCGGATACGGCCCGATTAAGACCTAAGAACGCTCGCTTAAAGAGTGGTATTAGGTGTTTTTTTTATTTTATCCTCGCAATCCCCCGTTCTATCATTCCAATTTGGAAGCATTTACATAGACACATGGAATCCTAAGAATAAAAAACAACCATTTTACTTACATTTTTTCTCATACTACACTAGCCCTATAACAAGACTGCCATTGAGACAGGACAGAAGGGATCTGACGGAATGGAAGCAAAAAGAGCGAAAGAAAGCCGTATTGTTAATACCGATCAAGTATTAACTTGCGATTTAAATAACTACAACACTCTGTTCGGCGGTGTGCTGATGAAAAAGCTGGACAGCTGTGCCACTCTTTCTGCGAGAAGGCATGCGCGGGCCAAGGAGTGCGTAACTGCATCGACAGACTCCATTGACTTCTTATGCCCGATTCATCAAACGGACTCTGTATGCATTGAATCCTTTGTATCCTTCACAGGAAGTACATCAATGGAGATTTTCTGCAAGGTGATAGCGGAGGACATGATCAAGGGCGAGAGAAGAATTGCAGCTACAGCATTTCTCACGTTTGTCGCGCTGGATGAGAGCAAAAAACCCCTTGCGGTTCCGCAGGTTATTCCTGAAACCGAAGAAGAAAAATTCCTCTATGAAACAGCGAATCAACGTGCGGAAATGAGAAAGCTCAGAAGAACAAAAAGCAAGGAGCTCGCTAAAAATATTACGTTAAACAAGCCATGGGATTACGAATAAAAAAAGGGCGGGGATAGGAATGGTTGCTGCTTCAAACATGGAAGATCTGCAAATGCTTCAAGCTGAGCTGGAAAAAATGAAAGACGGATATCCGGAACTGTTCAGCAAATGGATTCATCTGGTGAATTTGACACGTCAGCTGCAGTTTAAACATCATTTTATGGGAAGCATGCTGCTGGATGAAAAACCTGGCCGCTACTACCCAAGCACAGCAGAAAAATCCGTTTTAACGCTCTATAAAGAAGAGGTGCAAAAGCTGAAAATGGAACCTGAATTTCCTGTTTTGCGCAAACTTTTAAGTCAATATCATGAGACGGGGTTCTCAAAAATCAGCCGGCTCTCCCTCGGTCATCCACCCGAATCTCTTGTCGGTGTTACCATCGCATAATGGAATTTGACCCTGTGTCGAAAACACGGGGTTTTTTCCTATTGATTTTCCGTTCCATACCAGATATCCTTCCCTTAGAAGTGATTCACTTTTTGGAGGAATGAGAAATGGATAGAACCTTCCGCGTCGCGGCTAACCTGGTACAAAAACAGCCGGAATTTATCCGGGCTTGTCTTTATACCTTTATTGCCGCGGCAATTGTAATGTGCGGATACGGATTAGGCTGTTTAGCAGGAATTCTTCTCTTTTAATTCGTAACCTGCTGAAACTCCTGGCTTATAGAGCCGAAGAACCTGGCAGACGGATGGCCCTGCAGCTTGAAAAGCCTTGTAAAGGCAGGGCCTGGCACGGGCTCTCTATAGTGGAGGCTCTGGAGGGAGCAGGATACGAAATGGCATTCAACCGCCCTGTCCCCGGCGCACATTCCATTTGGGAAATTGTTCGTCATATTACTGCAGCAAATGAAATGGTGACAAAAAGGATATAGTAAGGCAGGTCCAAAACATGCTTAAAGAGGATAAAGTATTTGCGGAGGATGTATTAAGGCATCTTTTTTCAGGAGCCCAGGTTGACGGAGTGCAGTTTGGATTTTCACCGGCTGCTATTAAGATTTATTTCACCAATTATGAAAACACAGAGGACTATGGCGGACAGCTCTATTTAAACATTGAATCAAAGTGGTGTGTGTTTGATCAGCCGCCTCAGATATACCCTTCGAATGAGGATGAAATGGAAAATGATTCGGAGGATGAAGAATACTCCAGAGTTTATAGGATAAGAAGGAAAAAAGTTGCGGATATAAGGTTAGGAGAAGAAACACCGCATCTTTATATCACGCTGGAGAATGGCTCTGTTCTTTTTGTAAATGGTTCTCACGGATTATACGAGTGCTGGCAGGCAGGCGTGCAATACGACGATGAGACCTGGCTCGTTGTGGCGGTTCCGGGCAGGGACATTGCTGTGTGGGCTCCTGACCGGTTTTATATAAGCTGAAAACAGCTGACGGAATGAAAACCGCCAGCTGTTTTATTTGGTTATTGCACACTTCTTTTATGAAATCCTTTGGCAAAGTAGACAGCCAGCAGAAGCGCAAACCATATCGGTCCAACGATCAGAGCCACTCTTGTATCTGCACTGAATGCCATGAGTACGACAACCATCCCTAAAAAGGCAAGGGCGATATAGTTTGCATAGGGAAACAGCGGCATTTTGTATTTCAGATTTTTTACCTGCTCCCGGCTTAATGACCTGCGGTAGCGCATCTGCGACAGAAGGATGATTCCCCATGTCCAAATCGCCCCAAATGTAGAAATGCTTGTTACCCACACAAAGGCTTTTTCAGGCACGAGATAATTCAGGACCACACCGACAAGCAGGGCGGCAGCAGAAGTGAGGATGGCCAGTCCCGGCACTCCCCCTTTTGTGATCTTGCTGTAAGATTTGGGGGCTTCATCCTGCTGGGCAAGGTTAAACAGCATTCTCCCGGTACTGAAGATTCCGCTGTTGCAGGAGGACAGGGCCGCCGTTAAAACGACAAAGTTAATAATTCCGGCTGCGCCCGGAATGCCCAGTTTTTCAAAGGTTAACACGAACGGGCTCCCCTGGGTTCCAATCTGGTCCCAAGGATAAATGGACATAATGACAAAAAGAGCACCGACATAGAAAATCAAAATGCGCCAGAACACGGTATCAATCGCTCTAGCCAAAGATTTTTCAGGATTTTTTACCTCCCCTGCTGTCACACCGATCAGCTCAATTCCAAGAAAGGCAAACATGACCATAGACAGTGACAGCATAACCCCTTCAATGCCATTCGGGAAAAATCCCCCATTGCTCCAAAGGTTGGAGATACCGGTAGCCACTCCGCCATTGCCAATTCCAAAGATGATAATGCCGGCTCCGATGATGATCATTCCAATAATCGTCACAATTTTAATAAGGGCGAACCAGAACTCCAGCTCACCGTATGCTTTAACGGCCAGGAAATTTACAGAAGTCATTATGATCAAGGCGAGCAGCGCCCATATCCACGGTGCGACCTGCTCCTCCGGCACCCACATCGTCATGTATTTCGCCACAGCTGTAATTTCCGCCATACACGTAACAACCCATAGGAACCAGTAATTCCACCCCGTTAAAAACCCAGGCAGCGGCCCAAGGTAATCCCTGGCGTAACGGCTGAAAGAGCCGGCAACAGGCTTTTGGATCGCCATCTCGCCAAGTGCTCTCATAATAAAGAACATAATCATTCCTGCAAATGCGTAGGCGAGCAAAATTCCAGGCCCTGCAAGCTCAATGGCAGCTGCGGATCCAAGGAACAAGCCTACCCCTATTGCTGCACCGAGCGACATAAGGGTAATATGCCTTTCCTCCAGCCCCCGCTTCAATTCGTTGTTTTGCTGATTTTGCATGTTTCCCCTCTCCCTTCTGACCAAAAAACGCGCTGAGTTTATAGCTGAATAATCCTATATTGACAGAATGTTCCGGCTGGAAGGGGCTTTTTGTTAAATTGCCGAGAACGCTGAAATTGCAAAGGATTTAGATCAGCTTCAACTCTTTTTGTTATCGCTTACATAAGATTTTAGATAAAAATTTCTTTTTTATCAATAGTCAGTATTAAGCTCACTAGAAAATCCTATCATGATTTTTGAGGGAATGCCAGCGTCATTTTTTAGGCACTTGGAACGAAAATAAAAAAGGGGAGAGCAAAATTTTTCCTGCGTAAAGGTTTACCAGCACCCTGTTTTAGGCTATTTATCATTAGATGAGCTAATTACGGGAGGAATGGGTATGCCGCAGAATCATACGATGATGCAGTTTTTTGAGTGGCATTTAAAGGCAGATGGGGAGCATTGGAAAAAGCTTAAAGAGATGGCCCCTGAATTAAAAGAAATTGGCATTGATTCTGTATGGATTCCACCTGTTACGAAAGGACAATCAGCTGAAGACACAGGATACGGGATATATGATCTTTATGATATTGGCGAGTTTGAGCAAAAGGGTACCACCCGTACAAAATACGGCACGAAGAAAGAGCTGCTGGAAGCCATTGCCGCCTGTCACGAAAATGAGATTCAGGTATATGCAGACGTTGTGATGAACCACAAGGCAGGAGCTGATGAAACGGAAACATTTAAAGTGGTGGAAGTCGATCCGGATAATCGTGAAAAGGTCATATCGGACCCGTTTGACATCGAAGGCTGGACGAAATTCACCTTTCCCGGACGCAAAGACACCTATTCCTCCTTTAAATGGAATTTCGGGCACTTTAACGGAACCGACTATGATGCAAAGCAGGACCGGACCGGGGTTTTCCGTATTCTTGGCAAAAACAAAGACTGGAATGAAAATGTAGACGACGAGTTTGGCAACTATGATTACCTCATGTTCGCCAATATTGATTACGACCACCCTGATGTCCAGAAGGAAATGATTGAATGGGGCAAATGGCTTGCGGATACATTGGACTGCGACGGCTACAGACTGGATGCCATTAAGCATATAAACCATGAGTTTATTAAAAACTTTGCAAAGGAAACCGCTGCCCACCGCGGTGAGAATTTTTATATGGTCGGTGAATTCTGGAACTCCGAGCTTGCTGCCTGTCAGGAATTTCTCGATCAGATTGACTATCAAATGGATCTATTTGACGTCTCCCTCCACTATAAACTGCACGAAGCTTCATTAACGGGACGCGACTTTGATCTGTCGACGATTTTTGAAGACACACTTGTCCAGTCACACCCTATGAATGCAGTCACGTTTGTCGACAATCATGATTCCCAGCCAAATGAAGCCCTTGAGTCATGGGTCGGCGATTGGTTTAAACAAAGTGCCTATGCCTTAATTTTGCTTCGAAAAGACGGGTATCCTTGTGTATTCTTCGGGGATTATTACGGAATAGGCGGCGAGGAGCCGGTTGAAGGGAAGAAAATAGCCATTGATCCCCTTCTCTACGCAAGATCCAGCAAAGCCTATGGCGATCAGGATGATTACTTTGACCATCCGAATACAATCGGATGGATCCGGATGGGCACCGATGAAATGGAACGCTCCGGCTGTGCAGTAGTCATTTCTAACGGAGATGAAGGGGAAAAAAGGATGTTTGCCGGCGAGCATCGCGCAGGTGAAGTCTGGGTCGATATGACTGGAACAAGAGAGGATAAAGTACAAATCGGAGAAGACGGCTTCGGCACGTTTCCTGTAAACGGCGAGAGCGTTTCAGTATGGGCTCTGCCGGATAAAGAGCAATAAAGTTTCCAATGGCAGCCTGGCTGTTGCTGCCAATGCCCCTTATATACGCCGCTGCCTCAAATAGAGCAGCGGTTTTTCCCATTTCAAAACCCGTTTGAACGAAACCTCTTATTTAGGTAAACTGCATATCTATTCAAATTAACAACACCTTTACATAAAATTTTCTTCCTTTACCAAGGAATGGACTATAATGGATAGAGATTATGATTTTCGAGGTGTATAAACGTATGAATGAAACGTACCTTTCCGATCCCCAGCTTTTTACCCTGGATGCCGTTTATCTTATTGAATCAAGAAACAAAACAGAAATGCTTAAACGGATTGCTTCCAAACAGATTGAGGAAGAGAAGCAATTTTTATCTGCGGTCTCCAAGAAAATTGACCTCCACATCTGGAATGCTGTTTACACCCGGGAAATGATGAAGCTAGGCGCTGCCAAGAGCTACCTTCACCGTGTATACAACCGATTTTACACTTCCATATCGAAACAATCATCCCTCTCCGACCTTCATTCCCTTGAACTTGAAATGGCAGCTGCCTATTTTGACCTCTTCATTGGCGACTTGGACGAAGCGGAAAGCTTTGTAGCAAACAAAATTCTTCCTTACCTGCACATGAATATTGAACATCATCTTTCCATTAGAAAGCTGTCTGAGGATCTCGAAATTTCAGCCGGCTATGCCTCCTCCTGCTTTAAAAAGGAAATGGGCATCAGCATTATGAAATACGCGAAAAAAATTAAAATCGAACGGGCAAAAATCCTCCTCTCCACTACAAACAAAAGCATTTTTGAAATTAGTATGATCCTGTGTTTTCATGATCAGGGACATTTCAGCAAAACCTTTAAATCACTTACTGGAATGTCACCAACCCATTACAGGAGAAAGCTCCCCGCATCGCAGCCATCTTTCTAGCAAGCCATTCGGAGCCTCTTTGAGCTGAAGCCTTAAGGGGAGCAGCTCCGGACGAGGCAGAATAGGGTGAACCTGCGCATACTGCCCTTGCCCGGCAGTTCATTACCCGGGATTCAATTGATTCCCTCATTCACGGTGCAAAGCTCCCCTGCAGCCTGAAGGCTCTTGATATCCGGCTGACCAGAGAAAAAGCAGCCGGGTTGATTCTCTTTGCAGTATTTGAACTCAATATAGAACAGTATATACGTCCCGATTCGATTAACCCATGCTTTACAAACACTATATAGCATCTTTACATGTTCGTAATTGAGAATACACATTATTATCCTATTATGAGAATAGTTACATATTTTCATAATGGGAGGAATAAAATTGAAATTTACTGGATTAGTAAAGAAGAAGATTGTTCCAATCGCCACTGTTTCCGCCCTTGCCCTTGGCACTCTAATCGGCGCAGCTTTTACACCCCAGGGAGCCCATGCTGAAAAATCTTCGGCTAAAGAAGAAATCGCAAAGAAGATTAAGGAAAAAAATCCGAAAATTAAGAATGTTATCTTCCTTATTGGTGATGGCATGGGCGTGACTTATACGACTGCGCACCGTTATATGAAGGATAACCCGCGTACAGAAGACATCGAGCTGACCGCATTTGATAAACATTTGGTCGGTATGCAAACCACCCATCCTGACGATCCTGCCCAAAACATAACAGATTCCGCTTCTGCCGGAACAGCTATGTCAGGCGGCGTTAAAACCTACAACAATGCTATTGCTGTCGATAATGACCTTTCTGAAGTTAAGACAGTACTGGAGCAGGCAAAATCCCAAGGAAAGTCCACAGGTCTTGTTGCGACTTCCGAAATCACACATGCTACCCCTGCTTCTTTTGGCGCCCATGATGAATCCCGCAGAAACATGAACCAAATCGCGGACGATTACTATGATGAAATGATTAAAGGCAGCCACAAAATCGACGTGATGCTTGGCGGCGGAAAGTCAAACTTTGTCCGCAGCGACCGCGATTTAACTAAGCTTTTCAAAAAGGACGGCTACAACTACGTTACGAATAAAAAAGACATGATGAAAAACAGAAACACCAAACTGCTCGGCCTGTTTGCTGACGGCGGTATGGATAAAATGATTGACCGAAAAGCAGAAACCCCTTCTCTTGAGGAAATGACCCGCGTGGCTCTCAAGCAGCTGAGCACAAATAAAAACGGTTTCTTCTTAATGGTCGAAGGAAGCCAGATTGACTGGGCCGGCCATGACAACGATATCGTTGCCGCAATGAGCGAAATGGAAGACTTCGAAAGAGCATACAAAGCAGCCATTGAATACGCGAAAAAGGACAAGCATACATTAGTCGTTGCGACAGCTGACCACTCTACCGGCGGTTTTTCAATGGGAGCAGGCGGGGAATACAACTTTAAAGTGGAGCCTCTTCTTGCCGCGAAAAAAACACCCGACTATATGGCTGCAAGAATCATGGAAGGAATGGACGCTGAAAAGGTCCTAAAAGACAACATTGCGCTCGAGCTGACACAAGCGGAAATCAATAGTGTGAAAGCTGCAGCTGAGAAGAAGAACATGACGGAAATCGATAATGCCATCGAGCAGATTTTCAACAAGCGTTCCTTCACAGGCTGGACCACATCCGGCCATACCGGGGAAGAAGTACCGGTTTACGCTTACGGCCCTGGAAAAGAGCAATTTGCCGGTCTTATTGATAATACAGATCAGGCAAAGAAAATCTTCAAGATTTTGAAAGAAAGCAAATAAGCCTGTTAAAACGCGCTGTATGGGAGCCAATGCCCTGCAGCGCTTTTTTTGTTCATTTTTGATGACTGGATCTGCCAGACTGATTGCTGCAGGACCAGAGCAATAGGCTCTGCCCCTTCAGCGATAAACAAACTAAACTTTCTATACATTCCGACGATAACAGGCTATCAGCCATTATTGATGATAGAATAGAAACATGACGGTTAGAGGAGGATTTTTCATGAAGGAGCAATTAATCGAGCGTTTTATCTCGTATGTTAAAGTGGATACCCAATCCAATGAAGAAAGCAATACCTGTCCATCCACTCCAGGACAGCTTATCCTCGCTGAAAGACTGGCAAAAGAACTTCAGGCACTCGGAATGGAAGAGGTTTCAATGGATGAAAACGGATATGTAATGGCCACCCTCCCATCCAATACAGAAAAGGACGTTCCAGTCATTGGATTTCTGGCGCACGTTGATACAGCTACAGACTTTACCGGCACAAACGTGAATCCTCAAATCCTGGAAAACTATGATGGTGAAGACATTTTGCTGAACCGGGACCTGAACATCGTTCTTTCTCCAAAGGAGTTCCCGAACCTCAAACATTACATAGGCCACACATTGATTACAACGGATGGGACAACCCTTCTCGGAGCAGATAATAAAGCCGGGGTCGCTGAGATTATGACCGCGATGGATTATTTGATCCAGCACCCCGAAATCAAGCATGGAAAGATTCGCGTGGCGTTTACTCCGGATGAAGAGATTGGACGGGGGCCTCACCGGTTCGATGTTAAAGCCTTCGGTGCCTCGTTTGCCTACACAGTAGACGGCGGTCCGCTTGGCGAGCTTGAATATGAAAGCTTCAATGCAGCCGGAGCCAAAATCACCATTAAAGGCAAAAACGTTCATCCCGGCACAGCGAAGAATAAAATGATCCATTCCGCCAAAATTGCGATGGAATTCAACAGCAGCCTGCCAGCTGATGAAGCTCCTGAATCGACCGAAGGATACGAAGGCTTTTTCCATCTCACTTCCATCACGGGAGATGTGGAGGAAACGAAGCTCAGCTACATCATCCGCGACCACGATAAAAACAAATTTGCTGACCGGAAAGTACGAATGGAACAAACGGTGGCGGACTTCCAGAAAAAATACGGCGAGGACCGCATCCTCCTGGAAATGAACGATCAATACTACAACATGCGGGAGAAGATCGAGCCTGTTAAAGAAATTGTAGACATCGCCTACGACGCAATGAAAAGCCTCGAAATTGAACCGCTCGTTTCCCCTATACGCGGCGGTACGGACGGCTCACAGCTCTCCTACATGGGGCTTCCGACGCCAAACCTATTTACAGGCGGCGAGAACTTCCATGGACGGTATGAATTTGCTTCCGTGGATAACATGCTGAAGTCCGTTCAGGTAATCGCAAAGATTTCCCAGCTTTTTGAGGAGCGGGCCTGACATCTGGCAGGGATTTCAGACAGCTAAGGTTCAATACGGGTACACAAAGCGCTTTAGAGCCATGCTCTGAGCGCTTTTTTGCGGCCGTTCATGCGTCCCGCTTTATGCCCGTCGGCAAGCTGCTCCAGCATTTTCATGACTTCCGCAAGCGTGGACATGTCCTCACCATCCGTTCAAGTTTAGATCAGTCAAGATTTTAGCTCTCCAGTTAAAAATTCCGCATACATTCGCCTGAACGCATAGGGCCGAAACATGTTCGCTGCGTGCCCAGTGTGAGGAATCTCTTTATAAACGGCATGAGGGACTACCTCGCCCAGGTCGGTTATGCCGGATTTAAACAGGTTATCATGGTCTCCCATGACCCATAGCACGGGTACTTCTATTTTTTCAAGATCGCTTCTTAAATCATACTCAAGCCTGTGATCGATTGCCTTTTTTAATACATCCTCATGAAGCTCCAGCCCATATTTATAATAAAGCTTAGAGGAAATGAGGGCATACGGATCCACAACCCCGCTTTTAGGAAAAAGGTCCTTTGAATAGCGTCTGAGCCACTCTGGATAGTTTTCATATTGGTGCTCCCTGAAATGCTGCAGCACGTAGGTTAAAGGAGAATCTGAATTATAGTGGCCCCCTATATAGCATAAACTGGATACCTTTTCTTTATATTTTGCTGCAAAAATCGTACTCGGATAGCAGCCGTAGCTGATGGAGCATAGATGAGCCTTTTCAATTTGCTCCCGCTCATACAGCTCCTCCAGCTGGCGGGTAAGGCCCTCCAGTGAAAAATCAGTCTGTCTGCCGCGGTCCTCCCCGTGGCCTAATAAATCATAAGCATACGTATGGAAATGATGGCTAAAGTAATCGATTTGTTTCCTGAATGCCCGTTTAGAACCCGTCAGTCCGTGTATAAAAATAATGGTTTCCTTCATAAGACCTCCAAGCTATAAGATTGGGTGCCATTTCAGCATATCATAAAACCCCCATCGGCCGTGACGGGGGCTTAGGAATTCCTATTCTTTTGGCTCTTCCATTTCTAGGTCATTTTCTATGGCATAGGCTTCCAGGTCTTCCTTGAAGGACTTCCTTTCGCTGGATACCTTATCAAGCAATTCACTTCCCTGTTTAAGCATAGCCTCATCCTGATTGGTTATGGAATCTGCCATAAGCTCAATGCCTTTCATGTTTTCCTCAATACTTGCTGTAAATCGTTCATGGAGACGCTGCAGCTCTTCATCCGTAATCTCAAGTGCATTCGCTTTCTCTGACATTTTGGTATATGCCGGTACAACCGTTTCTTCGATGACTTTAGCTATTTCGTTCTCATCGACCGCTCCGCCTGCCGCTTTTTCATAGGTCTTCATTGCTTCCTGTTCGATGTCGATCATCTCAGGAAGCTGTTCGTTTGTATACTCCATGATTTCTTCCTGCAAGGGGCTTGAGCATGCGGATAAAAAAAGGATAAGAACTACTGGTATAAAACTCACATTTTTTTCATTTCTGTCTCCTTATCTGAAAAACTATGTATTTTCTAGTTCTTTTACCACATTAAAATGCGATTTAAACTCAAAAATTTACATAAATAGTTTTATAGACAGGTAAAAAGACCTTATCAGGAGGTGTCTGCCTCCGACCCTCACTCTGCTAAAGCACTAAACCTCTGTCCCCACTTCGATTCACACCTTGCCGCACAAGGGATGACGGGTTTTCTGCTCCGTCCCCTTATACGCAGGAAAAAGGGGACGGAGGCTGCCTCCGTCCCCCATTATGTCTACTGGTTTTCCTCCGTCCCCTGCCGGTCAAAAGGTCTGGGGGAGTAAAGATAGGAGATGTTTTCCTCTGTCCCTCTGTGCATTAACGGATCGGGAGACGGAGGTCTTTACTGCCAGATGCCTGGCCGTAGCCCGTGACCGAACTCAAAGCCAGCCTCCGGGCTCATGAAGCATCTCTAATTCCTGGCTTCGTGGACTTTCAGTTTTTTTCCTTTAATCGTTGTCTCCTTCATTGCCTTCAGGACAAGAGGGCCTTTTCCGTTCAGGATTTCAACGTAGGAGATGTTGTCCTGAATAGTAATAATGCCAATATCCTGTGCGGTGACCCCATCAAGCTTGGAGATGGTTCCAACGAAATCCACAGCTCGGATTTTCTTTTTCTTCCCTCCGTTGAAATAAAGCTTCATGATTCCTTTATTCAGGACTGCACTTTTATCCTTTTTCAGCTCCGGTTCTTCTGATATTTTTTCATCAAAAGCGGGCTGCGCTTCCTTTACCTCATCCCTGGCAGGTGCATCTTTTCTATCCAGCTCAAATCCGATGTATTCTTGAATTTCTGCGAGGAAACGGTCTTCAAAAGGAGTCGCAAAGGTGATGGCCTTTCCTGAGCGGCCGGCGCGTCCCGTCCTTCCAGCGCGGTGAACGTAGCTTTCCTTTTCAAGCGGGAGGTCGTAATTGATGACATGGGTAATATTCTCAATATCAATGCCCCTCGCTGCTACATCCGTGGCCGCCAAATACCGGAACTCACCCCGCTTGAATTCATTCATGACGGCGAAGCGATCCTCCTGAACCATTCCGCCATGGATTTTATCAACGGTATATCCAAGCCGGTCCAGCATGTCAAAAAGCTCGTCCACCCGATCCTTCGTGCGGCAGAACATGATGCAGCTGTCCGGATTTTCGATCACTGTCACATCCCGCAGCAGCCTGAATTTTTCCTCCTCCTGAACAATATAAAGAGAATGTTCAATCCGGCCTCCAGCCTGTTCCCCTGATTGAATCTCGATATCTGTCGGATTGTTCATATACCGGTGACACAGTTTTTCGATATCCTCCGGCAATGTGGCAGAAAACAGCAGCGTGGTCCGTTCTCCAGGAAGCTCCTTGATAATGGCCTCAACCTGCTCAATAAATCCCATATTCAGCATCTCATCCGCTTCATCGATGACAAAATACTTTAATTGATCCAGTCTAAGCGTCCCTTTTTGGATGTGATCCAAAACACGCCCCGGAGTTCCTACAACCATGTGGCTTTTTTGCTTCAGCTCGGCTTTTTGGCGGTCAAACGGCTGCTTGCCGTATACCGCTGTTGCTTTAATCCGCTTGTAGCGGCCGATGTTCATGATCTCTTCCTTCACCTGGGCAGCAAGCTCGCGTGTCGGGGTTAAAATGAGTGCCTGGGGTTTGTTTTCCTCCCAGTCCACCAGCTCACAGAGCGGAATGGCAAAAGCGCCTGTCTTTCCGCTTCCTGTTCTTGATTTAACGGCTGCGTCTTTACCATCCAAAACAGGCTGGATGACCTTATCCTGCACCTCCGTCGGGGAATGGTAGCCCAAATCCTCCAATGCCTTTACAATCTCTTCGCTTAATGCAAAATCTCTGAAGCTGCTTTTACTCAAAACGGGTTAGCCTCTTTTCCTAAAATGTCCTCCGTTTATTATACGGTCAAGCACAGGAATTTAATAGCTCCGGCAAATTGACGGATTTCCTCCAGTTTCTTATACTTGAAGAATTGAAAGCGGGGGCTGAAAACATGGATTTTACTATGCGGTTTCTATCCTTTTATGTCATTCAGGCAGAGGACCAGGACTCAAAGAGATTTAAACACTACCAAACATTGGATCAGGAGGAGTTCGAGGCCAGTGCGCTGAAGGACTTTCTTGACGGTGAACTAAAGCGGATCGTGAAAAGAAAAGCTGAAAAGCATCCGCCATCTGAACAGGTTCCGACGAAAATCGGCCATTTTGCCGTTGAGCCAGGCTATGATCTGGATTCCAATCCAAATTACAATATGCTTCACCGCCTGCGGTTTGCCGGGACGAAAGAGGAGTTTAACGAAGGCTGTGAGAAGCTCGTCCGAACGTACCTCGATACAAGCGCCGTCCGGGGCGGAGCCTTTATCGTGGCTTCCGCCGTTCCGCGAAAATACTTCGACGATTCCTTTGTGTTTATTTTAAAATGTGACTTTGAGCCAAAGGTCGCTTCCATTGCAGATGAATCGGCCCTGATCCGCAAAGTGGAGATGGCCATCACAACCAAAAACATGAAATCCATTCAATACCCTTTTATGCCGGAGGAAGGGATGACAGAGGAGTCAGAGCTGAAAATCCATCAAGCCTCCCATGCACGGTATTTTGAAGACTTTCTGAAGTATGTGGAGTATGGGGAATCCATGCCGGAAATTATGAAAACACAAGTGATGTCGATGGTGCAGGAGCATGTACTCGAAACCTTCGGGGAACACAGCGAAGAGCGGCAGCAATTTGAGCAGGACATGGAAATCTGGGAAGCAAGCGAAAAAAGGGAAATTCAAGAGCGCCTTGATACAAGCCAGGTGGTTGAAGCAGCCGCCCAGATTGTGGAGCATACACCTGAGGCACAGCTGAAAATGAAGCTTGGTGATACGGAGATTAAAGGCCTGCTATCAGATTTTGGAGAGAATATTCACCTATCTAAAATCAATGGCCGGTATGTTGCGGTTATCGAAGCGGAGTCCATCCTATTTGAAAAAGGCTTCTCCCCTATTGAGTTTCATAAGCCCGGGGATCTAAGTCAGGTAGTTAACCAAATCATTAAAAAAAGCAGCCGGGAGTAAGACGGAGTGCCTGGCCCTCACTCTGATAAAGCGCTAAAGCTCCGGCACCATCTTTTCGATTCCTTGTGCCGCAATACATTGAAGGTTCGAGTCTCTGTCCCCGCCTGCGTTAAAGCAGTGCGGGACTGGCACCGTGCCTGGCCCCACTTTCACTGCCGCACTAAAGCTCCGGCACCTGACCCGTCAGGCCTTGGTGCACAAGGTCTGACGGAGATGTGTCTCTGTCCCCCACCTCTTT
This sequence comes from Metabacillus sp. 84, assembly GCF_050107715.1. Classification (NCBI taxonomy): domain Bacteria; kingdom Bacillati; phylum Bacillota; class Bacilli; order Caryophanales; family Bacillaceae; genus Metabacillus; species Metabacillus sp. 84. The sequence continues at coordinate 788,294 of NZ_JBNILN010000001.1, forward strand.
AAAGCGGTAAAGCTCCGGCACTTTTACACACCGCCATTCACCTCCAGCAGGAAAGCTCCGGATTCTTCTGCTTACTGCCATATTGCCTCATACCCCTTCGGCTGTTTTATAATCCAGCCTTCTTTTTCGAGTTTTTTAAATGCCTTTTGAATATCTTTTTCCTCCCAGTCCTTTAAGTACCCGTACAGCGGAGTCTGGTCCAGCTCCTGGTCCCTCACCTGGTAGGAGGTTCTGCCTTTGAGGAGCTGGGCGGCGAGATGAAGGGGCTGTTCCTTTAGCGAGCGGCTTAGTTCCCCCATGATATGAAATACCTGCCCGAACGTTAACCTTTGGTTTTTCACCTGGATGCAGATGTCTTGCGGATCAAAGGGCTCCACAGCGTTTGCTTTTTTAAGCTGTGCTGTTAAACCGTCCAGCTCTTCCTGTGCTTCCTCCAGTGAGCGTGAACGGACTTCCTTTAGCATGGAAATGGCCGGAAGCTCAAATTGTGACAGCCAGATGAGCTCTGATTTTTGACGGCCTTCAGGAATGTCAGCCTGCAGAAGCTGCTCCGAGAACAGTAAAAACGGAGTAGCTGTTACTTCGGGTCTTATTGGAAACCGCATTAACGGCTCTTTAAGTACAACTGCTTCCAAAAGACCGGAGAGCTTATGTTTCCAGAGGCTTATCTGCTCTAGATCTTTGAGCAGCTGGACGTTTTGGACGGCGATCTCATTGAATTGCCTTTCAATGGTCGCGATCCTTTTGATGGCCCGGTCCATATCCGGTTCTTCTTCCAGCTCAACTCTCGAATGTTTCACATGGAACAATCGCTTATGTTTGCAAAGCTCGCAAAGTTGAATGATCATTTGATTCTCTGAATCAAACTGCATTTCTTTTTCATGGCTGCAGGGCTCCGGGAGATTTCTGTAGGGACGCATAACAATTTCCACCCGGTGTCTCCAGTAAGAAACTTCCTCCGGGGGGGTTAACAGGGAAACGAGAGAGGAACGGTTCATTCTTTCAACCGCTTCTGTAACACCCTTTTTCTCTTTAGCGAATCTTACAAACGGGTGCTGTTCATAGCTTTGTTCAATCAATTGCTCCCATTCCTCTTTGCTTTTCATGGAAATGTCCGCACAAAATAAGAAATCCCGAACCACCCTCTTCACATGTGAATGGAGATTGTCCTTAGTCATGTCAGGATAATTTCCTTTATAGAAGGCTTCTTCAGTTTGCGGGATGCCATGGGCATTTGAAAAATCGTTCCATAAAAAGGATTCCGGTTTCATCAGGTGCGGATGGACCCGCTCCTGCCGGTTAAGAAAAACGGGGAAAAACGCTTGGCGGTCCAGCTTTAGAAAATGCTGTAGCTTTTGGATTTCCTCTTCCGATAGGACAAGACCATCCAGGCTTTCCTGGATCCGGTTTAGGAGGGCGCGCTCTTGTTTATGACCGGCGGAGCGGACTTCTTTATTCTTCTTGCCGAGCGGAAGCAGGGCAAGGGACGGGTATGAATCAAAGTATTGGGCGTGTGATTGCAAGCTCATGGCCATTCCTGCTTTCCTTTTGTTTAGAGACCATTATATAGAGGAACGGGCAGGAATTAAAATGAAAAGGTGCTGTTCTACTTTCTCAGGCTGCTGTATTGAATATGAATCCTATTCTCCGGTTTTGAATCGAACGTATAAAGCACCAGCAGAAACATCCACTCAAGCGGCTTCATGAGAAGGTAAACGGCGTCCGCGGACCAGCTTGACCGGATGTGGCGGCTGAGCGGATATCCATATTTGTCATAAAAGTTTCTGATCTTCCGGTGCAGGGTGGGCGTATACTCCTCCAATAGATGCTCAAAGGCATTTGCAATCAGCAGCTGCCGATTGACTGAGATTCGCTCTCCATTTCTTATTCCTGCCCGGATCGGTCTGACCAGACTTTTGTGCCCCTTGAGAGATACGGTGCACAAATAGTGGGCATCCCCTTCGATGATGACCGGCGGCGGAGCCGGAATTCGAGAATACAAATAGCTGCTCGTATCAAAGAAGATCCGGATAAACCCATCTGGACGCTGTCCGAACAGAACGAGGATCAGCTGCAGAACGAACAGGGCCGGGAAAAGCATCAAAGCGGTTAATCCCGTGAGCCTGCGGTACGAGCTTGTTTGCTGGTAAATCCAGCGGATGATCTTCTTTTCCCCTTGATAGGAGTCCCTTTCAAAGCTGTCCATCATCCGATCCATCGAGTCTTTCATCACAGCCAGATAAAGCAGGCCTGTGAATCCGAGTGAGGCCGAAAGGAGAAACGTATAGAGATTGGATTGAAAGACAGTATGGACCATATAGTTCACTGTAAAAAGGAGATTCAGCCCGAGAATGGAGCTGCAGATCGCATACAGGATGGGAGAAACCCTTTCCTTTGACCCGCCCAGAACACAGCAGGCGATGAGACCGGCCAGCTGCCAGCCCTGAAACGTGTAGATTTCCGCAGGTGCGAGCGATGAGTAAACACTGATTAATTTTGTATCAATATATTGGGTTAATGGCTGCCCAGCAGGTGCGTTCGAGCTGTCAAGCATATGAAAAACGGCTACAGCTAAATAGCCAAAGACGGCTGTGACCAGATTCAAACATCCTGCTTCCTTTTTACTTTGCTTCCAGCCGAAGCTTTCAAAAAACCGCTTCAATACGAATAGAGGCCATATTAGAAACGGCGCTGCCATTAATAAGTAAACCAGCACTGCCAATTGGGAGTCCCCCTCTTTTATCTTGTCTGATTACTTCTATACTAGCATATTTACTTATTATGGCATTCTATAAAAAACGCACGGGGGAATCGTTCCCCCGTGCGGTAAGTCACACCATTATTTTGCAAATATCGTTTGTAAATTCAACCGGATCCTGGATGGGCAGGCCTTCAATTAATAGAGCCTGGTTATAAAGCAAGCCTGTGTAGAGCGTGAGCTTCTCTTCATCTTTTCCGAACGCATCCTTCAAGGATTGATAGACTTCATGGTTCGGGTTGATTTCAAGAATTTTATCAGCCTGCACGCCTTGGCTATCCGGCATGGCTTTCAAAATCTTTTCCATTTCGATAGAAATTTCTCCGTCTGAAGTCAGGCAGACAGGATGAGATTTCAGGCGTTTGGAGATGCGGACATCCTTGATTTTCCCTCCGAGGATTTCCTTCATACGGGTAAACAGCTCTTTGCTGCCAGCATCTTCTGTCTCTGCTTCTTTTTCCGCTTCTGTGTCTTCGATCCCCAGGTCACCGCTTGAAACAGATTTGAATTCCTTTTCCTTATAAGCCGTCAGCATACGGATTGCGAACTCGTCCACTTCGTCTGTAAAGTAGAGGATCTCGTAGCCTTTTTCGGAAACAAGCTCTGTTTGCGGCAGCTTTTCAATGCGGGCGTGGCTCTCACCGGACGCATAATAGATGTATTTTTGATCCTCCGGCATTCTGGATACATACTCGGCAAGGGTAACCAGCTTTTTCTCTGCCGAGGAATGGAACATAAGCAGATCCTGAAGATCTTCTTTGTTTGCACCAAAATCACTGTATACGCCGTATTTCAGCTGTCTGCCGAAGGAAGCATAAAACTTCTCATACTTCTCGCGGTCTTCTTTCATCAGGCCGAGAAGCTGGCTTTTGATCTTGTTTTTAATATTTTTGCCAATCAGCTTCAGCTGGCGGTCATGCTGCAGCATTTCACGTGAAATGTTCAAGGAAAGATCTTCAGAATCGACCATTCCTTTCACAAAGCTGAAATAATCAGGAAGAAGGTCTGAGCATTTTTCCATGATCAATACACCGTTTGAATACAGCTCCAGCCCTTTCTCAAACTCCTTTGAATAGTAATCATAAGGTGCCTGTTCCGGCACGAAAAGAATGGCATTGTAACGGACCGCACCATCGACGCTGATATGAATATGCTTCAGCGGTTCATCGAAACCATAGCGCTTCTCGGAATAGAAATTTTTATAATCCTCATCGGTCAGTTCGCTTTTATTCTTCCTCCAGATTGGCACCATGCTATTGACAATCTGTTCATCCATGAAGTCTTCGTATTCATTTTCGCTGTCTTCCTTCAGCCTGCTTTCCGTGATGTCCATTTTGATCGGGTAGCGGATGAAATCGGAGTATTTTTTGATGATGGATTTTAAACGGTATTCATCCAGGTATTCATCATAGTTTTCGTCCTCTGTATTTTCTTTAATCGTCAGAACAATCTCTGTCCCGACCGTTTCTTTTTCTGCTGTTTCGATCGTGTAGCCGTCTGCCCCTTCCGATTTCCAAAGGTATGCTTCCTCGCTGCCAATCGGCTTTGTCAAAACCGTTACCGTATCCGCCACCATGAAGGCTGAATAAAATCCTACACCGAATTGGCCGATAATATCGTGGCCGTCTTTTGCTTCATTCTCGGATTTAAAAGCAAGAGATCCGCTTTTTGCAATGATCCCCAGGTTGTTTTCGAGCTCTTCCTTCGTCATTCCGATTCCTGTATCAGAAATGGTCAGCGTCCGGTTTTCTTTATCTGCCGAAACCTTTATGTAGTAGCCCTCTTTATTAAACGTCAAAGTGTCGTCTGTCAGTGCCCGGTAATAGATTTTGTCGATGGCATCGCTTGAGTTGGAAATAAGCTCACGCAAGAAAATTTCTTTTTGAGAGTAGATTGAGTTGATCATCATCTCCAGCAATCTTTTTGACTCTGCCTGGAATTGCTTTTTTTCCATGGAAAAATCTCCTTTCCTTAGCCCTATTTAGTATATGTCTGCTCTATCAGTTTATAAAATTAGCACTCTATCATCAAGAGTGCTAATCAATATTTTTTATTTTTCCTTAAAGTTCTGCCAAATTTGGCTGTTAATCAACAGGTGTAAAAAAACAACACCATGCTTAAACATACTCTTCCCGCAAAAACAGACTTAAAAACCGCTGCGATCAGCCGAATAGCTTCACTAGACCATAGCCGAGCACGGAGAGAAGGACGGACCCTATCAATCCTGCGAGGAACGGTTTCATGCCCAGACGGCGGAAACTCCGGAAGTGGACATTCATTCCAAGGCCCGCCATCGCCATTCCAATAAGCAAATAGGAAAGCTCTGTCATGGCCTTAGCAGCCGATTCGGGTACAATTCCCAACGTATTTAGTCCGGCCATAGCCAGAAAGCCGAATATAAACCAAGGGACAGATGCAGGAGAAAGAGTCCGCTTCTCTTTTCCGCGTTCGTCTCTTTGCATGATAAAACCTAGTACAAGTGCAACCGGAACCAGCAAAGCCACTCTCGTCAGCTTGGCAATTACAGCACTGTCAACCGCCTGCCCGCCCCCTGCAGCGCCAGCGGCTACAACGTGGGCAACCTCGTGGAGGGTAGCTCCTGTGAACAGCCCGTATTCAGCAGGCGTCAGGCTCAGCAAGGAATAAAAAAGGGTGTAGCCGAGCGTAAAAATTGTTCCAAGTACCGCTATGACTGCTGCACTGACCGCAGTCTCCTCCTCATTCGCCTTCAGCTGGGGAGAAACAGCCGCAATAGCTGCCGCCCCGCAAATCGCCGTTCCGCAGGCCGTCAGCAGACCGAGCTTGCGATCCACCCCAAGCTTCCGGCTCAGTCCGTATACGATTACAAGTGCAAAGATGATGTTAATGATGGAAATGACGAGCACACTCCATCCCGCATGATACACATCCGCAAGGTTCAGTCTCATGCCAAGCAGAATAATGCCGGCTCTCAAAAGCTTTTTGCTGGAAAAGGCAGTGCCCGGTAAGACATTCTCCTGTATGCCAAACGACGCCCGCCAGACCATCCCCATTAACAGTGCAAGAACTAGGGGTCCAAGCATAGATAACAAGGGCAGGCCTGCTGCATAGTGAGCCGCCGCTGCCAGCAGAAGCGTAATGCCGACTCCTTTGAGCCAGCCGGTATTTATAGGGTGTTTCATTGGTTTAACAGCTGTTTTTTCCATGAAGTCTCACTTCCTTCTGTTGTTCTCTATAGTTTAAAGGTGATTTTGTTATTAGTTAAATATATAATAGTAATGGTTATTATTAAATAAATTAATAGTCGGATTTAGCATTGCCTCCGACCCTCGCCGTGCTAAAGCGCTAAACCTCCGTCCCCATTGCAAACAACACCTTGTAGCACAGGCGATCACGGGTGTGCACCTCCGTCCCCCACATAATGGGAAAAAGGGGTCGGAGGCAGCCTCCGACCCTAATTATGTCTGCTGGTATTGCTCCGTCCCCTCTCCTCTAAAAGTGCCGGGGGAGTAAGGGAAAGAATTAATCCCCTCCGTCCCCAATCTTTACCTGCGACAGGGGCCGGAGGCATTGGCCAAAATCGTTTCAACTGCCGCATGTCCGCGAAAAACGCCCGTTCCAAATCCCATCATTTACCACATGTATAATGATTCATACAAGACTAAGTAGAAAGAGGCGGGATCAGCATGTATTATGACGCACTCAGAACCTTTGTAACCCTTGCAGAAGTCAAAAATTTCACAAAAGCTGCGGAAATTCTCCATATTTCACAGCCGAGTGTCAGCCTGCACATTAAAAACCTGGAGAAAGAATTTCAGACAAAGCTCTTCATCCGATCTCCAAAATCCTTGAAGATTACTCCAACCGGCGAAATTTTATATGGACGGGCCAAGCAAATCATCCATATTTACGAACAGACGAAGCAGGATATTCTTGAGCATCATCACGATGTAAAAGGGAAGCTGACCATCGGAGCGAGCTTTACGATCGGGGAATACATCCTGCCCTCATTCCTTGTTGATTTTCAGGCTCAATATCCAAACCTGAAGCTTGAGGTTGTAATTGGAAATACAGAAGAAATTGTTCAGTCGGTCCGTTTGTTCAAGGTCGATATCGGGTTGATTGAAGGCCAGACGAATGAAAAGGAGCTGCTTGTTGAGCCATTTATGGATGATGAACTGTTTATTGCGGCTCCAAAGGGACATAAGCTGACGGGAAGAAAAGAAGCAAGGATTGAAGACCTGCACAACCAGGTATGGGTAACAAGGGAAGAGGGGTCCGGTACCCGTGAGTATTTGGAGCATGTGATCCGCTCCAATGGATTAAAGGTCGAGTCCTTTCTGACCATCAGCAGCAACCAGGGGATAAAAGAAACCCTGATCAGCGGAATGGAGGCTTTGTCTCTTCTCTCCCTCCATGTAATCGAACGGGATTTAACCAATAAAGTGCTCTCCATCATCCCATTAAAGGATCACACCTTCAAAAGAAAACTCTCCATGGTGTACTCACCGGCCATGAAGAGCAAGATGAATGTGGCTGCTTTTGTTGAAGAGCTTTCAAAACGATAAGTTGAATGTGTCTCAGGAATGTTTTGCTTTAGTTCCTGCAGATAAATTTCCGAGCTTGCGGAGCCCTGCAAGATCTAAGATACTGAATCCAATTTTTGAAAAAACAGGCAGGATAACAAAGGCCGCGACATCAGTGATTTCCTGAGTCAGACCTAAACCTGAAGGCCCGATAAGCCAAACCGAGGGATAGCTGATCCAAAAAAGCGTTAAATACAGAGCGATCCTTGAATAATGCCGGCCAAGCTTTTGTCCTCCATGATACGCTATACGCCGCAGAGGGTACCAGATGTTGTATAAAATAATCAATAGAGCGGCAACTCCCAGCACATACCAAATGTAGTTCAGAGGCTCAGGTGAAAAATCAGCAATCAGGCCTGTCAGAATCATGAAAACGTCCGCGGAAATGAGCGTAGCTATGATTGCTTTGTCTGCTTTTTTTTCGTAAAACATAGCAGTAAGAGCTAAGGCCAGCAGCAGAAGCGGGGTGGTGACAGCCCAGTCCAAATATCGGGCAAAGTATACAGTCCCTTCAGGCCTCTCCAGCAATCCCTGTCCGAGAGCAATGGACAAATAGGCTGCTCCAGACCACGCCGGAATGATCCCTGCAATTGCGTATTCATACATAGGCACTCCTTTGGGATTCCTGCTCAATATATAAAAATAGGCAGCTCCTAAAATCATCACTATAAAATAGATATAATTTAATACACTTACTGCATCATTCATCTTCCTCACCTCACCTCCAGTGTTTCCATTTAAAAAGAGGTCAATTCATATTTACTTTTTCAGTTGTTTGATTTCAGAAAAAAACCGGCTATCCCACGCAGGGATAACCGGTTTCTGTTCAGTTCACTATTCCGGAAAGGATCACCTTCCAGACAAGCTTAAACTCCTCCTCAATATCCGGGGAAGCCCACTCTTTTGCGTGCGCGGGATGATGGAACTTAGCGGTTGCTATAAAAATTCCTTTAGCTGTTTCTTTCGCATCAGCCGATTTGAACTCCTGATTAGCCATTCCATCCTGAATGAACGGGACCATCTGGCTGACAAGTTCTGAAATATGAGCGCTGATAACATCCACTGATTCTTCGGCCAGTGCCGTATACATCGCAAAAAGCTCAGGATCTTCCTTAACGAGAGAATGTTTAATATGAATGAGCGTTTGCACCCATTTGAGTAAGCGTTCTGTGGCAGAGCCGTCTTTTTTCAAAACCCCCTGTAAAGGCTGAATGATGGCGTGAAGCCATCTCTCAGCAACTGCCTCGCGCAGAGAGGCTTTGCTTGGAAAATGCCGGTAGATGGTGCCGTGGCTGATCTTTAGCGCTCTTGCCACATCCACTACACTTGTTTTTTCTGGACCAAACCTTCTGAGCACCTGCTCTGCCGTATCCAGAATGGTTTCTCTTGTTAATTGTTCAGACACTTTTTACTCCACTCCCAGTATTCCCATTTGTTCGGCTGCATAGCGTGTTCCGGCCACTGCCTCAGCAGGAACAGCTTCTTCCATTCTGCCAAGATCCGCATCGGTAAGCTCAAGGCTCATCGCTCTAAAAGCATCTTGAAGCTGTGAACGTTTTCGGGCACCAATCAGCGGAATAACATCCCCGCCTTTCGATAAAACCCATGCAATGGCAAGCTGTGCCACGTTTACTTGCTTTTCATCCGCAATTTCACGCAGTTTTTCCACAAGTTCCAAGTTCTTGTCCAGGTTTTCCCCCATAAAGCGTGGAGCAAAAGAGCGGAAATCTGGAGCGCCCTGACGATCCTTGGACCACTTGCCGCTAAGTAATCCACGAGAAAGCACACCATATGCAGACAGGCTGATTCCAAGCTCTCGAAGAGTCGGAAGGATTTCTTTCTCAATCCCCCGGCTGAAGAGAGAATACTCGATTTGCAGCCAGGAGATTGGATGAACCGTATGAGCCCGGCGAATCGTTTCCGCATTCGCCTCCGAAAGCCCGATGTGCTTCACGTATCCCGCTTTCACCATATCCGCTATCGCGCCCACGGTTTCCTCAATCGGTACACTTGGATCTACACGCGCCGGCTGGTAAAGATCAATATAGTCCACACCAAGACGCTGAAGTGTATGTGCCAGATTATTCTTGATCGCTTCCGGTCTGTTGTTCATCCCGATCCAGCCACCATCAGGAGATCTTAAGATTCCCGTTTTGACTGCAATAAACGCCTGTTCCCTTTTATGGCCCTCTAAAGCCTCCCGGAGCAGCAGCTCATTGTGGCCAGTACCATAGAAGTCACCCGTATCAAAAAGAGTGACCCCCTTTTCCAGCGACTCATGAATGGTCGCGATGCTTTCTTTTCTATCTGCTGCCCCGTAAAGATCAGACATTCCCATTAATCCTAATCCGAATGCTGAAACGGGGGCACCGCCGATTTTTCTGTTCTCCATTAAAGAAAACCTCCATACATTTGATAAGGCCATAATAGCATAACGCTTAAACAAGTTACAAGTGACAGTTTTCGTTTTTTGTCATTTGTTAATAAGAACTAAGTTTCTTCTTTATGATAGGCTCCTGCCCAGACCGACAGCATGCCCTTCCAATATGTATAAAGGGACCACCTTATTGAGGAGAGATAAAATGAATCCCTATCAAATGTATTCCGACTATGGACCGCAGCAGGCTGATTATTCCATGATCTACCCCTATCAAATTCCGGCTTATTCTTATGGACAGAACGTTGACCGTCAGCCGCTTGAACGGAGGGTCAGCGCCCTGGAAAGGCAAAACGACCAGCAGGCACGGGAGATTAACCGATTAAACCAGCAGGTAACCCGACTGAATCAGGAAGTAAACCGGCTGAATCAGGTTCAGGAGCGCCAGGCCCGCCGTCTGAACCGCTTGAATCAAAGACTTCGTGCGGTCGAAAACAGATTGAGCATTCCATTTTTAGCTGAAGACGGGTTTTAAAAAGAAGCAGCCGCGGCTGCTTCTTTTTTCGTATAAATCCGCCAATAGACCTGACCGCAGTCGAATAGAAAAGGAGGTGTACTCATTGAAACGGAATCGAAAATTACTCTTTGTACTTTTGCTCTCAGGTGCACTTTCCATTCCAGTCTCAGCTTTTGCTGGAGCGGGCCAATCCCAATTGCAAGCAGGATTTTTTTCATTCTTTTCCTTTTCTCCCCATCACAGCCGTACAGTCAGTTATTCATACACGAACCATCAGCAAGGAGAGGACTGGCTCGGTCATTTGACGAGCTGGTGGAAACACGATAACCGGCGAGGCAGGGATAAAGGCAGCTGGTGCCAACAAGGCGGAGGAAATGATGACGGCTGCTTAACGTCAGCTGAGGTTTGGAAGAGATGGGACTGCTCCTGACAGATCCATTCTGAATAAAGCGTCCGGATGCCAAAATAGGACATCCGGCCTTTTTTTATGAAAAAACCTGCTAAAATAGAAAAAAAAATCCGGAGGAATAAGTGAAAGGTAAACAACTTGAAATCCCAAAGTGGGGACCTTTTCTGCGGAATCAATGGTGTGAACGTTTTGCAGGTCATCTGACTCCGGAGGAACAGAACGAAATCTATTTAGATTCATTTTTGTGGCATTTGTGCAGCTGGGAGAGGATACATTCTCTAAAGAATCGTGACGCCGCTCAGGCTTTTCACGGGCAAAAAAAGAAGAAGTGCACCATTTTTTATCAGTTCGTGGACGAAGCATTTCTTATCGATCATGCCGGTTCGCTTACAGCTGATCAGCTGCCTTATGACCGGCGCCATATGGATTATGGAGATTTGTATGTGATGGATTGGGAACTCAGATGGACATTTGTGATGACCCATGAGGAAAAGTGCGGCCTTACTTCATCAGAATATAACAAACATCCATCCGGCCGGGGATGGATGTTTGTTAGTGATCTTATACCGCTGCTGTTCTATTTTTTCGAACTAAAGCAATGATGCCGGCGATTAAGTAAGCGGCGCCGCCGAAAACACCAAAGAATAGCGAAGCAATGCTTCTAACAATGCCGGTAATGATCAGGAGAATACCGGCTGCTTTCGTTTTGTTCTTGAGAAGAAAGATCGACACAATTCCAATGACCGTACAAATAAGTGCGACAACTGTGATGTAAAGTGAGCCGCCGCTCATGCCGTTAATAATCTGATCCGCGGAAAGTCCAGCGCCGGCTAAGCTCTCATCCTGGAGCAGCTGTTCAACCAAACTCCTTGTTTCTTCTGTATTGTTTGTGCTTATGTACAAAATAAAAGCTCCAGCCAGCAGCAGACCATTCAATACGATGCCTGCGATAATGAATATCAATTCAGCTACACGACTCATTTCAAGCTCTTCCTAAATATGACAAAATCTTCTTTCAATCTATCCTATATTTCTTGATGGTTCCACAGTCAGCCGCTCCACATAGATCCCTATTTGGTCCTTGCGGGCTGACTCCACATAAAAAGGTTCGCCAAAGGTAAGAGTCGCTTTACGGACCTTCAGCCAGGCCTTGAACGTTCCTGGCCCTTCATAGATGGCCGGGACGATGGGAACCCGGGCGAGATTTGCAATGGTCACGGCTCCCCTTTTAGCGGGTACCTCCTCGGCTGTTCTCGTTCCGCTTGGGAAGATCCCGACTATTTTACCGGATTTAAGCAGCTTTACAGGTGTTTTGATGCTGCTCGGTGACGGATTTTCCCGATTGATGGGGAAGGCATTGATTTTATAAAGTATAGCTGAGATTCCTTTTCTTCGGAACAGCTCCTGCTTCGCCATAAAGTGGACAGGCCGCGGCATGCTGATTCCAAGCACTGCCACATCCAGCCAGCCTGTATGAGAGCAGGTCACTACATAGCCCCCGTCTGCAGGCAGGCAGTGCTTATTTTTCACTTCGATTTTCCCTGTTGCCCGAAGAATAATCCGTGCCAAATTTGCAAAAAACGTATACATGAAACCGCCCTCTTATCACTTGATTTTAGTATCTAGTACTAATTATAACAAAGAGGCTTTCAGCGGTGCAACGCCGGAAAAACTGCAGACAGATTCTCCCAAACTTCGCTCCCGATTTCGTTGAGTGCCTGCTTCGTTCCATATTTCCCGTGACTTTGGTGATCCCGATCCATGCCGCCTCCTAATCCGAGAAACTGTTCGGATGGCTTAAAATGCAGCCCCAATACGGGAATTCCCAGATTGGAATGAAATCCCGTCTGCCAGGCTGCACCCGGGTACCGTTCAATCCGGACAGGGTCACTAAATTGTATTCCATGTCTTTCAAGAAGCTGACAATGCTCTCTCCCCAGTAGAATAATCAAGTTCGGGTTAAGAAATTTCAATTTATCCTCAAAGAAAGCCATGGAAAAAGCAGAACCAAGCAGCTCCTTCTTTTGTTTAATCCGGCCCATATGGGTTTTTGTAGCAATCGGGAACAGATCAGAATGAATGACAGACTGGTACCCGTCCAGGCTGTAAAAGGAACCGCCCATTCCGTTTAGAAAGCCTTCCAATTTTGCTCCGCCCGGCCTGCCAAACCACGATCGATAAGCAGAATCTCTTAGAAAATACGTTTCATAGAAACGGATGGTTTCAGCAAGCTTCCGGTCATCCTTCTTGTACTCCTCCATGGAAACCCCTTGTTCCCGTATGTAAAACCTGGCCTTGCGCCCACTCAGCAGCTGCTGATCCCGTCCAATAAATTCTTTTGGAGAAGGGTTGGTGGCAACTGTAAGCCAGCCACCCGGTGCTGCATTCCCCAGCCAGACCACAGGCGTTGAGGAATCGATCAGCTGGGATGCGAGCGGACTGCTCTCCAGCTCCTTCTGATAATCAGCAGCACGGGCTACCAGCCTTTTTGCTTGATCAAACATGCTCCCATCCATTTGCAGCCCTCTTTCTGTGCGTATATAGCAGATATTCTCTTGAACACCTCTGTTGAAACGGCAGGATGTGCCGGCCCCTCCCAGATTTCTTCCATTAAGTTTGCATTTACTTTCGATCCCTTCTTGCTTAGACTAAATTGTAGAAATTCGTCAGAAAAAGGTGGGGCGTTTATGCTCTTTAATACATTTGAGTTTATTTTCTTTTTTCTCCCAATCGTATGGATTGGGTACTTCCTTTTAAAAAAGGTAAAGCTTGTGACCGGAGCAAAGCTTTGGCTTATCGCAGGCTCTTTGTTTTTCTACAGCTGGTGGAACATCGCCTATCTGCCGCTGCTGCTGGGTTCCCTTTTCGTTAATTTTGGAATCGGGACATTGCTCAGTAAGAAAGATACGGAGATTCATAGAAAAGCCGTTTTAACTTGGGGGATTGTGCTGAATGCTGCTCTCCTTGGGTACTTTAAATATTCGGATTTCTTTTTAATGAATGTAAATGCTGTAATGCCTGGCGAGCTTTCTCTTCTCAATTTGGCGCTGCCGCTCGCCATCAGCTTTTTTACCTTTCAGCAAATTGCCTATCTGGTTGATGCCTATCGTTTTGAGGCAAAAAATTATACCTTTTTGGACTATGCGCTGTTCGTTACTTTTTTCCCACAGCTGATCGCAGGACCGATCGTCCATCATAAAGAGGTCATGCCGCAGTTCGAAAAAATGAAAAACCATGGCATTCAGCTTAACAATGTATCTGCCGGTTTATTTATTTTTACAATGGGGTTATTTAAAAAGGTAGGGATTGCGGATACGCTCTCGGTGTTTGTTAATGAAGGGTTTCGTCAGCCGGAGAGCCTTACCTTTATTGAAGGCTGGGCTGTATCTTTATCCTATACGTTCCAGCTTTACTATGATTTCAGCGGGTATTCGGATATGGCGATTGGAGCCGCTCTTCTTTTTAACATTAAGCTGCCCGTCAACTTCTTCTCCCCCTATAAAGCTCTGAGCATTCAGGATTTCTGGAGAAGATGGCATATGACGTTAAGCCAGTTTCTGACGAAATACATTTACATCCCTCTAGGCGGGAACCGGAAAGGCAGGGTCCGTACCCTTCAAAATATTATGATTGTTTTTCTAATCAGCGGATTCTGGCATGGTGCCGGCTGGACTTTTATTTTCTGGGGATTTTTGCATGGACTGGCGAGTGTGGTTCAAAATATCTGGAAGAGCTTCGGTCTGAAGCTTAACAAATATGCCGCGTGGTTTATCACGTTTAACTTCGTCAATGCTGCCTGGGTTTTCTTTAAAGCTGAAACGATGACCGATGCGTGGCTCGTATTAAAATCCATGGCGGGGCTAAACGGGTTCGTGGTTTCATCCGCTGTTATGCCTCCTGCCTGGGCTGAATTCTTTCAGTCTATCGGAGCGGGAACGGCCAATTTTTCTATCAGCATGGAGCAGTGGGATCTCTGGTTTTTATTTGCGGTCCTGATCCTTACGCTGAGCCTGAAGAATTCGATTCAGTGGAAGGAACAGTTTAAGCCTACAATCGCCTATTCTGTGGCCATTGCTGTCCTATTCAGTTATTCAATATTAAACCTGACAAAAATCAGTGAGTTTATCTACTTTAATTTCTAGGTGGTTTGCGCTATGAGCTATAAAAAGTGGCTGCTCTCGACTATGGTCCTCTGTATGACTCCGCTCATCCTGATTGGCGGCTTCAACCTGTTTATGGATCCGCTCTGGATGTTCAGCCATTCCCATAAATACAATCACATACAGGAATCCTTCAATGAAAGACAGCAGAAATTAAATAAAATTGCCTATACGGATGTAGAGTTTGATACCCTCCTGCTCGGCAGCAGCCGGACAACGTACATCAACGAAGATGAATTTAAAGGGCATAAGGCTTTCAATTTTGCTGCAAGCGGGATGTCCGTTCAAGAATACAGCCCCTATATTGAGTTTATTAATGAAAAAAGGGGAAAAAAGGTAAAAACGATTATTCTGGGCCTGGATTTTTTTGCGACGGCTGAAAACAGGAAGATTGAAAATCCAAACACCTACATCCGCAATGTAAAGGATATAACGTATCCGCTGAAAACCCTGCTTTCCTATGAAACGTTCTCAACCTATTCCCTGGCTAATTTCGAGGCATCCTATTACGGCCGCAACCAGTTTAAACGGAACTACAGCCGCGAAAATACAGCCGTACCAAAAGAAAACAGCGAGTCGAAGAAAATGAAAATTAACGATACGGTCGAGACGTACAAACGTCACGTATACGGCGAGACGTACCGGTACAATAAAAACTATAAAAACCTGCTGTCCGAGCTGAAGCGAAGCAACCCGGATGTGCGCTTTATTGTGTTTACCACCCCGGTTTCAGCCCCTCTCTATAAAACAATGATCGAATCCGGGCGGTTTGCAGATTATGAACACTGGTTAAGGGATGTGACAAGCGTTTTCGGAGAGGTTTACCATTTTATGTATCCAAATACCATCACAAACAGCTCAGACAGCTTTTATGATGGCCATCATTTTTATCCGGAAGTCGGCGAGCTGATTGCCCATAAAGTTTCCGGCCAGCCCGATCCATCCATCCCCGGTGATTTTGGGATGGTGCTCACAAAAGAAAACCTGAGAGAATCGGTAAGAACGATAAAAGGCAAGGGCCGGTAAAGAGCCCTTGCCTTTTTTATGGGTAAACTCTTCCCGGCTTCGGCATACTAACAAGCAGCAGAAACGGTCAAGGATGTGGAAGGAATGGATTTTTTATTTAGTCAGGAAACCCTTACAGCTGTCGAATGGACGCTAAGATCCGTACTAGCCTTTTTATTTATGGTCATCGTCGCCAAGCTGCTCGGGCAGCGGACGATTTCCCAGCTGCGGCTGCTTGATTTTGTCATAGCGCTTGTCATCGGAAACATCATCGCCCACCCATTATCAGATCCACACCTTGGCATGAAAGGTTCAGTCATCTCAACCTCTGTGCTCGTTTTGCTCTACCTTGCAGGCGTTTACATGATGCTGAAATGGCCCTGGTTCAGACGGCTGACAAACCATAAATCAATCACTGTTGTCGAAAACGGCAAAATCCTTCATCAAGGGCTAAAAAAAGCAAGAATCTCCATCGATGTCCTGCTGGAGGAATTAAGAGAAGAAAAAGTAGATGATGTGAAAAAAGTGGCGCTGGCGATGTGGGAAGCGGATGGAAAAATGTCCGTGTTCCTTCACCCTGCCTATGAACCACTGACTCCTGCTCTTATGCAGATGCAGACGGAAGCATTTGACTTCCCAAGAACAGTCATTAAGGAAGGCCGCTTGGCAACAGAGGTTCTGACCATTCTGAATAAGGATGAAGCCTGGCTCCGCACACGCTTACAGGCTCAGTTCCGGACGGATGTGAAGCAGGTGCTGCTCGCTACTCTCGACAGAAAGGACAATCTGCAGGTCTTTCTCTATCAATAATTTATTGCTCTAATCGGATTTCCTTTATTTTCTGGCGGACCTCATCCGGCCACCATGCGCCGCAGTCGTCCGATACGACGCAGGCTGCGCAGACCTCCAGATCATAGACCATCATTCCGCTGATTGGAGGGGAGTAAAGGTGGAGCGTAACCAAATCCTTTCCGCCCGCTGCCTTCATTTTATGAACCCCCTTTTTCGGCGCATACAACAATCGCCCATGTTCATGCTGCTCCTCAAACAATTCAGAGGGCAGCCCATTTTCCTTCACCTCATAAACCGTATTCACAGATGTGCCGTCCAGCACCTGAATCCAGCCTTCGGAGTTTCCGTGATCATGCGGCGCACACTCAATCTGCGACCAGTTCATCACCAGCAATTCTACTGCCTCGTTCTGGTAAAGCAGCTTGCGGTAATACGGTCTACCTTCCGCCGTCTCCAGCAGCGGCTCCACGTCGGCAAGCTGAACATCCAAGCTGATTAAAGCGGTTTTCAGCTCTTCTCTAGAAGGCTGCTGCAGCGAATCCAGCACACTTTTTGCCTTATAGGTGATCGTCATCTGAATCTCCTCCCCGGCATTTCTATTCCTTTCTATCCTTATGACGGGATCCGGCTCACGTATGAAAAAACTTTCCCTGCTTACGGGCAATCATCATAAAAAAGAAGAAGTCCTGAAGATACTAAAAACACCAATATGATAAAAACGATATTCACCAAACAAAGCTTATTAAAGGAGTATCGGAATTTTCTGCTGTGCCAGAATCTAACACCTGTCTAATATCCTGTCCGTGCACGTTTATCGTGCTCGCGCTCTTGGGAGTACTCTTAACGCTCCGCGGCAGGGAAAGCACAAAAAACCAGGGATCGTGTTCTCTCCAAGGTACAAACCGGCACTCGCAGCTACACCTTGAGCAGATCCCGAATATCCTCTTCCGTTAAAGCCATTGGCATTTTTTCATCAAAATCGATGATTTCCTTGATCAGCTTTTTTTTCCGCTCCTGGAGGTCGTTCATCTTCTCTTCGATCGTCCCTCGGGTCACAAGCTTGATGACGTTGACCGGATTTGTCTGGCCCATGCGGTGGGCCCGGTCGGAGGCCTGATCCTCGACGGCCGGATTCCACCATGTGTCGTAATGAATAACCGTATCCGCCCCCGTCAGATTCAAGCCTGTCCCTCCGGCCTTTAAGGAAATGAGAAACAGATCGCGCTCCCCGGCGTTAAAGCGGCGGGCTGTTTCCACCCGTTCATCGGATGGCGTCTGGCCATCAAGGTAAAAGTAAGGGCGGCCCTGAACGGCTAACGTTCTGCCGATCAGCTCAAGCATTTTCGTGAATTGTGAAAAAATCAGCACCCTCCGGCCAGATCCTTGAGCTTCTTCAATGATCTGCAAAAGCAGTTCAAACTTCGCCGAACCACCGCTGTATTGGCTGACAAACAGCGCCGGATGAAGGCAGATTTGCCGAAGCCGGGTCAAGCCCGCGAGAATCCTGATCCGGTTTTTCTGAAGCGTATCCTTGTTCAAATGCTTAAGCGTATCATGGCGCAGCTTGGCCAAATAGGCGGCATACAGCTTCTTTTGCTCAGGTAGCAGCTCCGTCATTTCCATGGATTCCATTTTCTCCGGCAGCTCCGAAAGCACATCCTCCTTCATCCTGCGCAGCATAAACGGGCGGATTCTGCGCGCAATCTGCTTTTTCGTCAGATTACTGTATTCCTTCAGCCCCATGAACAATTCCGGAAAGACGGTATGAAAAATCGACCACAGCTCTTCACGGGCGTTTTCTACCGGTGTTCCGGTCAGCGCGAACCGGTGATCCGCCGCTATTTTTCTTACGGCCTTTGCGGTCTGGGTCAACGGATTTTTGAAGGCTTGAGCCTCATCAAAAAACACGGTGTGAAACCTTTCTTTCTCATACTCCTGGATGTCCTTCCTCAGCAAAGGATAGGAGGTAATCACGACATCTGCCGCTTCCTTCCGGTACCGGGCCATCCGTTCCAATTTTGATCCATCCATAATGGCCGCCTTTATTTCAGGTGCGAAGGTGTCCAGCTCATGCTTCCAGTTGTACAGCAGCGAGGAAGGAGACACGATGAGAACCTGCTTTTTCGTGCTTCGGATATGAGGAAGCTCAGATAAAATGAACGCAATGCTTTGCAACGTTTTGCCAAGGCCCATATCATCTGCCAATATCCCTCCAAACCCGTTCCGGGCGATGGCCTTCAGCCATTTGTAGCCGGTCTTCTGATAATCTCTCAGCACCGTTTCCAGCTGCTCCGGCACCTTCGCCTCCAGCTCATTTGGAACAAGCAGGCCCGTAATCGTATTTTTAAATTCAAACACCGTATTTTCATCTACTGCATCAAGGAGCTGCAGCCCTTTTACGTACGGAACCTCAAGCTCTTTTTCCCACTCCTCCTCCTGAATCGGAAGAGCCTTTAAAAACCGCTGAATTTCTTTGTATTCCCTTGTCTCAAGCGACAGTAAAGCCCCGCTCTTCAGACGGTAATACTTCCGCTTTTCATCCAAAGCCAGCAGGACATCTCGAATTTCCTTTTCATTGATGCCGGTGAGCTCAAACTTGAACTCAAGCCAATTGGTCCGCTCTCTATTCGCCCGCACATCGATTCTCGGCGGTTTGCTTTCTTTAAAAATCCTCATTCTTACCGCTGTCGTAGCATGCACTTGTGCAAACCGTTCAAGCTTCGGCAGCACATGATACAAAAACTCATACTCGAGCAGCTCATTCTGCAGAAAATACCCTCCATCCGTCCGGCCGAACGAGCTCTCCTCCATCAGCTTAAGAATGACATCCTCCTTATCCGTATCACGGATGAGGGAAGTGAGCGCCTGAACCTCTTTGCTGTCGAGCGGATTGAAGACGATGTTGCCATAATGAAACTCAAGGCCTGCCAGGAGGCGGTTCTTTACCCGGTCGAGGTAAAGCTTTGCCGTAAAAGATGAGTCTGCCATCCTCTTAGAGAGCGTATCCGAAATAAATACCTCCCCCAGCTTCCTCAGCCCTGGAACAACCTTCTCCAAATACACCCCGATCTGCTCGGGAGGGATGGACAGGGATTCCGCTCCCGAAGCATCCAGTACCCGCTTCAATTCCATCAAGCGCCCAAAATTTTCCGAATCGAGCTGGAACAGAACACCTTGATGGAGGACGGCGTTATAAGGCTTAAAATACATCACGCCGTTCAACCCGTCAGCCTTCAGCACATACCCCCTGCCCTTTTCATAAAAATCAAACCGCAATGGCAGGCGTTCCTTAGAAACCTCGAGCTCATACATCCGGCCGTTCTGCTGAATTTCCACTGCCGGGGCTTCCATCAGAGCAGGAAGAAGGCTTGCCCATGAAAGCGGGGAAAGCAACAACGGCTCTTGCGGAATTGGAAGACTCTGCTCATTTTGCACGACCTTGATCAGCTGCTGCAGGACGGCATCCGTTTCTCTCGAAAAGCAGTGAGAGGCTGGCTCGTACAGAAGATCATCGGACAGACGAATCGCCGCACCGTCTCTAAATCGGCTAAGAAACTCTCGTATAGACGGGACCGAAATGGACTCCACCTTCATTTCCATCCGAACCAGAAGCTCATCATTTTCAGTCCGGAAAGGCAGGCATTGAAAAATTGCGCTAAGAACCGTCCGCCTCTCAAAATAAAGCTGCTCTCCGGAGGCCTGGGCGGAGCGTTTATTGAACGCCGTCAGCAAACCGTCCGTCAGCGCAGGATTAGGAACATCCACGGAATCCTCCGCAGCACTTGGGACCGTTCCGCTGCTCCGGTAATCCAGGATCGACAGCAGCACCGCCGCCACATGCTGGCACTCCTGCTTAAAGGAAACAAGCTTCGGACAGCTGCAAGAAGCTGAAAATGCTCCATCCAGATCTGCTTTAATGGACACCTGAAAATTCTCCGTACTGTGAACCACTGCATCACAGCCATCTTCCCTGTAATCCCTGAATGTTATTTTATTTGAGCGCTTTAGCGATTCTCCGCTTTTAACGGAAACCCGTCCGCATTGTTTTTCTATAATTTTTTTGTTCAGATTTATATTCAAACGTCATTCTCCTTAAGAGAAGCTGGATTCATGGCATTATCTTATCATATTGGGGTGGTGGGATGGGGGTTGGAGAAGGGTTTGCCTCCGTCCCCCACTCCGCTAAAGCAGAAAGCCTCCGGCACTATACGTATCGGCCCCTTGCCGCATAAGGGATGACAGGCTTTATCCTCCGGCACCAATTCCGCGTGAAAAAGGGGACGGAGGCAGCCTCCGTCCCCAATTATGTCTACTAGTCCTGCTCTGTCCCCTGTACAATAGAAGCGTTGGGGGAGTAAGGAGAAGCCGTTTCTCCCTCTGTCCCCCGATGCTTTACCGAGACGGGGGTCGGAGGCACGTTGAAAAGCGGCTCCGGGTCACACCTCGGACCGACCGATGCACTTTGAATGGCCATGGCACTACTAGACCTGTTAGATTCGTGCGCGCCTGTCCCGCACTCTGCTAAAGGACTAAAGCTCCGGCACCGCCTCTCCAATCCCTTGTGCCGCAACGCTTTGAGCTGGTGCTCCTCTGACCCGCCCTGCGTTAAAGCAGAGCGGGCCAGGCACCGCGCCTGGCCCCACTTTCGCTGCCGTACTAAAGCTCCGGCACCAAATCAGCCAATCCCCGGTACGCAAGCCCTCACTAGATCACTCCTCTGTCTCCCGCCCCTTTAAAGCAGGAAAGCTCCGGTACCGCCGCCGCTCTTTTCTCTATAAACCCTTATCAAGCACTCTCTCTCCCATGCCATTCTCATCCAAAACAGCCCCAACTGCTTCAAACCCCGGCACAGCAGCTCTGAGACTCCCCTGAAAGTAAAGCGCTTGCATAATTTGAAATCCGCGTTATAATACTTGTATACAAGTATACTTGAATATGAGAGGGTTAACCTATGGACAATAACAAGCCTGCTATGTATCCGGCGAAATGGCTTTCAAAGGCTTCGTCCGGTGAGAGAATCGCGTGTGAGCTTAGGATCTCGATTATTTCAGGTCAAATTGAAAGCGGTGCCATTTTATCTGAAAACAAAATAGCTGCGGATTTTTCTGTTAGCCGGTCACCTGTCAGGGAGGCTTTGAAACTGCTGGCCTCTGAAAATATGGTTCGGCTCGGGAGAATGGGCGCCGTCGTTACGGGTTTAACAGATAACCATATAGAAGAAATTTATGATGTCCGCCTGATGATTGAATCGTTTGTTTTTGAGCGGCTCGCCAAGGCCGATACAGATGATCTTGTGCGGGAGCTGAGCAAAATTTTTGAAATGATGAAGGTGGCGGTCAAGTATGGGGATGCGGATGAGTTTTCCTATCAGGATGTCCTGTTTCATGAAACGATCATCAAAGCAATCAGCCATTCCTACCTTCTTATGATCTGGAATAATTTGAAGCCTGTGATGGAGAGCTTGATTCTCATATCGATGCGCGTCCGCTTCAAAGAGAAATATGAGGATTTTACAAGGGTTCTGGATAATCATGAGCTTTACATTAAAGCCATTCAAACAAAAGACAGAAGGAAGATGATTCAATCGCTGCATCAGAATTTTGACGACGTTCAGGGAAAGGTTGAAGATCTGTGGATGTCGCAGCAGCTGCTGTCTAAAGGAGTTGAGCCGAAAAATGAGTAGCTACATGCTCGGAATTGATATAGGGACTACAAGCACGAAGGCCGTATTGTTCACAGAGGCAGGAGAGGTTAACCAGCAGGAAAATATCGGGTATCCACTTCACACACCGGATATCTCGACGGCAGAGCAGGACCCGGAGGAAATGTTTCAGGCCGTGATGGAAGCAGCCTCGAATATTATGAGACGCCATCCTGATAAGCACGTCTCGTTTGTTTCATTCAGCAGTGCGATGCACAGCGTCATCGCCATGGATGAGCATGACCAGCCGCTGACACCGTGCATAACGTGGGCGGATAACCGG
Source organism: Metabacillus sp. 84 (assembly GCF_050107715.1). NCBI lineage: Bacteria > Bacillati > Bacillota > Bacilli > Caryophanales > Bacillaceae > Metabacillus > Metabacillus sp. 84. The sequence goes on from NZ_JBNILN010000001.1 coordinate 810,861, forward strand.
AGTGAGGCGTGGGCGAGGAAAATCAAGAACGAGCTGAATGGCCACGAGATTTACAGACGGACCGGGACTCCCATCCACCCGATGTCCCCTTTAAGCAAGATTGCGTGGATGGTTCATGAGTTTCCTGAGAGGGCTAAAAAGACGAAAAAATACATTGGGATCAAAGAATACGTTTTCAAAAAGTTCTTTGGTCAGTATGTCATCGACCATTCGCTCGCTTCTGCGATGGGGATGCTGAACCTTGAAAACCTGGACTGGGATGAAGAAGCACTGGCTATTGCCGGAGTGTCGCGGGATCACCTGTCCGAACCCGTCCCCACCACCACGATTTTCAGGAATTGTGACCCAGATCTGGCCAAGCAGATCGGGCTCGATCCTGATACCCCTTTTGTAATCGGGGCAAGTGACGGGGTACTGTCGAACCTTGGAGTAAACGCAATCAAAAAAGGGGAGATTGCTGTCACCATCGGAACAAGCGGTGCGATACGAACGATTATCGACAAGCCGCAAACCGATGATAAGGGAAGGATTTTCTGCTACGCCTTAACAAAAGATCACTGGGTCATTGGGGGACCTGTCAACAGCGGAGGCATGGTGCTTCGCTGGATCCGCGATGAGTTTGCCTCCTCTGAGATAGAAACGGCAAAGCGGCTTGGTATTGATCCGTACGATGTTTTAACGAAGATTGCCGAACGGGTAAGGCCTGGGTCGGATGGGCTTCTTTTCCATCCTTACCTTGCTGGAGAGCGGGCTCCCCTATGGAACCCGGATGTCAGGGGCTCATTTTTCGGCCTGACGATGTCCCATAAAAAAGAGCATATGATCCGGGCAGCTTTGGAAGGTGTTATCTACAACCTGTACACCGTGTTTTTAGCGCTGACGGAGTGCATGGACGGTCCTGTTACACGGATTCAGGCGACAGGAGGCTTTGCGAGGTCGGAGGTATGGCGCCAGATGATGGCTGATATCTTTGAGTCGGAGGTCGCTGTCCCGGAGAGCTATGAAAGCTCGTGTCTCGGAGCCTGCATCCTCGGTCTTTATGCCACCGGTGCCATTCAATCACTTGATGAAGCGGCTGATCGAATCGGCAGTACGAGCCGGCATACGCCAAAGGAAGAAGCCGCCAGAGAATATAGGCAGCTTGTGCCCATCTTTATTCATTTATCGAGGGCGCTTGAAGAGGATTACGGACGAATCGCGCAATATCAGAGAAATATAACCAGATTATAAGGAGAGATGATCATGCCATTAGTTATCGTCGCAGCGGGAATCCTCGTATTATTGCTGCTTATCATGGGCTTAAAGCTGAATACATTTGTTTCGTTGATTATTGTTTCGTTCCTGGTCGCCATAGCACTTGGGATGCCTCTTCCGGATATTGCTAAAACAATTGAAGCAGGACTCGGCGGCACGCTCGGCCATTTAGCCTTGATCTTCGGTCTTGGGGCGATGCTCGGTAAGCTGATTGCCGATTCAGGCGGCGCCCAGCGGATCGCCATGACCCTTGTCAACAAGTTCGGGGAAAAGAACATCCAGTGGGCCATTGTCGTATCTTCCTTTATCATCGGCGTCGCTCTTTTCTTTGAAGTAGGACTTGTTCTCTTAATCCCAATTGTCTTTGCTATTTCCAGAGAATTGAAGGTTTCGATTCTTTATCTCGGAATTCCGATGGCCGCAGCGCTATCCGTAACACACGGCTTCCTGCCGCCGCATCCCGGCCCTACTGTCATTGCCGGTGAATACGGAGCAAACCTTGGAGAAGTGCTTCTTTACGGCTTCATTATCGCGATTCCGACGGTCATAATCGCAGGACCGCTTTTCACAAAGATGGCTAAGAAACTCGTACCTGCTTCCTTTACGAAAACCGGAAGCATCGCCTCATTAGGCGAGCAGAAGGAATTCAAGCTTGAAGACACACCCGGCTTCGGAATCAGTGTATTTACCGCCATTTTGCCGGTTATCCTGATGTCCATCGCCACCATCATTACGCTGACTCAGGAAACGCTGGGCATCGAGGATAACTTCGGTCTTGCCATTGTGCGCTTTATCGGAGAAGCCTCTATGGCGATTCTGATTTCCCTGTTGGTGGCCATATATACGATGGGACTGGCGCGGAACATCCCAATCAAAGACATTATGAATTCCTGCTCTGCGGCCATTACCCAGATTGGAATGATGCTCCTCATCATCGGGGGAGGAGGCGCCTTTAAGCAGGTGCTGATCGACGGCGGTGTCGGTGATTATGTAGCAGAACTATTTAAAGGGAGCACCCTTTCCCCGATTCTGCTTGCCTGGATCATCGCAGCCATTCTCCGCATCTCTCTCGGTTCAGCAACGGTTGCAGCCTTGACGACCGCAGGACTCGTCATTCCAATTCTCGGTCAATCTGACGTTAACCTGGCACTCGTTGTGCTTTCAACCGGTGCGGGAAGCTTAATCGCCTCCCACGTCAATGACGCAGGCTTCTGGATGTTCAAGGAGTACTTTGGATTAACGATGAAGGAAACCTTTGCTACGTGGACCTTGCTTGAAACCATTATTTCAGTCGCAGGACTCGGCTTCATCATGCTGCTGAGCTTGTTTGTATAAGAACAAAAGGCTGGATGAAGAACTTTTCTCTTAAAAAGATCCCTAAATTGAAGAAAGGAGCATCCTTTGCGGGTGCTCCTTTTTTATGAATTAGTCTAGCCGCCTGAAGGACGGGCTCTTTGCGTAAAGCAGGACTGTACAGCCGATTCCAATCACAGCGGCAGCGGCAAGCAGGCTTTGAATGCTAATGGAAGCGGCCACAAGGGCTGAGAGGACGGCAAACGAGATGGACTCAAGTCCGCAGATTAAACTCATGACACGGCCTAGCTGGTCTTTATTAGCTACTTCATCATCTAACTTTAAAAAACTGGAATTGATTTTCAAGTCAAGCGAATTAGATCAAATATTGTAATCATTTTTATTTTTCTGAAAAATGTATTGTCCGGCTTTCGATTTTTTGTTAGTATTGTAGACATATTTTCTGACAATTATCGTCAATTTCGTTAGGAGGCTATGTTCATGCTTACGTTTCTTGCATCAATCGCACTGCTTATCTTAGGCTACTTGTTCTACGCAAAGGTGGTGGAGCGAATTTTCGGCATCAAGCCTGACCGCAAGACACCCGCCTACACGAAAGAGGACGGTCTTGATTATGCTCCATTGCCCTGGTGGAAGGGCTGGCTGATTCAATTATTGAATATTGCAGGATTAGGTCCTATCTTTGGCGCATTAATGGGCGCACTTTACGGGCCTGTAGCCTTCATTTGGATTGTATTCGGCTCAATTTTTGCCGGAGCGGTACATGATTATTTTTCAGGCATGATGTCACTCCGCCATAACGGAGAGCAATATCCAGCCATGATTGGGCGCTATTTAGGAAAAAACATGAAGTACGTGATCAACGTGGTCTCCCTTATCTTAATGATTTTAGTTGCAGCAGCCTTCACCGCGGGTCCTGCACAGCTGATTGCACAGGTTACACCCTTGTCGTTCGGTACGGCTCTGGTTATCATATTTGCCTATTTCCTACTAGCTACGATTTTGCCCATAAATAAAGTTATTGGTAAGATTTATCCAATATTTGGAGCAATTTTGATCTTTATGGCTTTAGCCATAGGAACAGCTCTGCTGTTTTCGGACAAACCAATCCCAGATCTGACTCTTGCCAATTTACATCCCAAGGAACTGCCGATTTGGCCGCTTCTCATGGTAACCGTATCGTACGGAGCAATCTCAGGATTTCACTGTACACAAAGTCCGCTTGTAGCCAGAACACTTAAAAATGAAAAAGACGGGCGCAAGGTTTTTTATGGAGCCATGATCGGGGAAGGGATCATCGCCCTCATCTGGGCCGCTGCCGGAATGACGCTCTTCAACGGCACCGGCGGACTGCAGGCTGCCATTACCGCAGGCGGTCCCGCGGGGGCGGTAAACGAAATCTCCACCTCACTATTAGGGACATTCGGAGGAATTCTTGCGATTTTAGGGGTTATCATCCTGCCCATTACAACAGGCGATACTGCTCTTCGCTCCTCGCGCATGATCCTGAGTGAAATGGTCGGTGCAAAAAAGAAAACAAATTGGAAGCAGGCCCTGCTATACTCGATTCCAGTCAGCGTTCCGGCCCTGTATTTATCCACGATTAACTACTCCTTCCTATGGAGGTATGTCGGCTGGTCCAACCAGGTCGTGGCCGCCGTCACACTTTGGGCAGCAACAGTCTACTGTCTGCAAAAAGGGAAATTCCATTGGATATGCGGAATTCCAGCGATGTTCATGACCGCTGTCGTGACCACCTATATTTTCTATGCTCCGGAGGGATTTGGCTTAGACTATACGCTTTCCATGATTCTTGGATCGATTCTAACGTTAGCCGTTGGGGTTTGGTATGTTTATCAGATTCGCCACTATAAGCAGCCGATGGAAGCTGAAGCTGCCGCTTGATTTTTAACCAGAGCCCTTTTGGGGCTCTGGTAATTTTATTGAAACAGCAGCTAAGAACGGAGTGGGGAAGAATGACCAGGAAAAACTTGCGTGGATTTACAACCATTTCTTTTGGTATCGCTCTGTGTGTCATCATCTTATTACCCGTTTCGGTCTGCACAGCCTTTATGGCGATAGACAAACCAGCAGAGCGCTTCATTCAAACACTGGCAGCCTTTACATTTTTTCTTTCTATTGTTGGCATCCCCTTGAGCATCACATCGATGTTCAGCAAAGAAAGTCCTGTGAAAAGAGTGTTTGCTCTGATTGTTAATCTCTCTCCCCTATGCTTGCTTCTGTTCGGGCTGATAGCAGAGTTTGCAGATGAATTCCTGCGGACAGCGCCTTAAACCAAAAAATTTTCCATATCTACTAAAATATATAAACAAATTCCCCTCCAAAGGTGGTAAACTCATATCAACAGTCAGACCCTCCATCCGTTTAATGTAAGCGTTTTCTAAAATACAAAGATAAAAAGGTTGATGAAAATTGGCAATGCAGATTAAGGAATCATCCATTTTCAATCACAGCGGGAATAAAATCAAAACCGAAGACCGGGAGATTTCAATTCTTGCAAAGCTCGGGGAGCCAATGATTGCGGTGTTGGGAAATGTTTTGAGTGACGGGGAATGCGCGGAGCTCATCCGCCTTTCACAGGATACGATGAACCGCTCTAAAATCGGATCGCATCGGGAAGTGAGCGACCTAAGAACGAGCAGCAGCACGTTTCTGCCGGAAATGGATCATGGTGTGACAGCACGGGTTGAAAAGCGGATCGCCCAGATTATGAATGTTCCGGAGAGTCATGGCGAGGGGCTTCATATCCTAAACTATAAAACGGGCGAAGAATACAAAGCCCATTTCGACTACTTCAAAAAGGAAACCAGCAACCCGAGAATCAGCACTCTTGTTATGTACTTAAACGATGTAGAAGAAGGCGGAGAAACGTATTTCCCCCACCTGAAGCTTTCCATCACCCCGCAAAAGGGGATGGCCGTTTACTTTGAATACTTCTATCAGGATCCCGCTCTCAACGAATTAACCCTGCACGGTGGCGCTCCAGTCCTCTCCGGAGACAAATGGGCAGCAACAATGTGGGTGCGGAGAAAGCAATACCGGTGAAAAAAGCCAGGCAAAACCCCCGGAAATGGAGGGTTTGCCTGGCTTTTGTTATGGATGATCAATCGTTCTTTGCTTTTCAATCCTAAGGTTTAACTGAGGACCAGTTTTTTTTTACTTAACTGAAGCGTTTCCGCGGTTGATGTGAAAATCTCATCAAACAGGCCGGGATTCTCTGTTAGGGAAAGTCCATAGGACGGGATCATTTCTTTAATTTTCGGGCTCCAGTCAAACATATGCTCAGGGAAGCACTTTTCCAACACCTCAAGCATGACATGAACAGCTGTCGAAGCACCAGGAGAAGCGCCAAGCAGGGCAGCAACCGTACCATCCGCTGCACTGACAACCTCCGTCCCGAACTGAAGAGTCCCCTTGCCGCCGGTTTCCGTATCCTTTATTACCTGCACGCGCTGTCCCGCAACTACTGTATGCCAATCACTGCTTTTGGCATTCGGAATAAACTCGCGCAGCTCCTCCATGCGTTTTTCATTTGAGAGCAGAACCTGCTGGATCAAATACTTCGTCAAGCCCATCTCCTTCATTCCTGCAGCCAGCATCGTAAACAGGTTATTCGGCTTAACCGATCCAATCAGATCAAAATTGGAGCCGGTCTTCAGAAATTTTGGCGAAAAGCCTGCAAACGGTCCAAAAAGCAAGGACTTCTTGCCCTCTATGTACCGCGTATCAAGATGCGGGACAGACATAGGCGGTGCGCCGACCTTTGCTTTTCCATATACCTTCGCATGATGCTGTTCAACGACCTCCGGATTGCTGCAGACCAGGAACAGACCGCTGACCGGAAAGCCTCCAATTTGCCTGGACTCAGGGATGCCGGTTTTTTGCAGCAGCGGCAGGCTGCCGCCCCCGCCGCCGATAAACACAAATTTTGCTGTATGGTATTCGACTTGGCCGGTCTCCCCGTTATGCACCTTAAGCTCCCACAATCCCTCACTGTTTCGTTTCAGGTCCTTCACACTATGCCTATAGCGGATATCCACGCTTTGGCCCTGCAGATAGTCAAACAAACTCCGGGTCAACGCTCCAAAGTTTACATCCGTTCCTGAATCAATCTTTGTGGCTGCAATCGAATCATTGGACTTGCGGCCATTCATAACCAGCGGCATCCATTCCTTCAGTGTTTCACGATCCTCAGAAAACTCCATTCCCTGGAACAGAGGGCTATTTGACAGCGCTTTAAATCGCTTTCTCAAAAAAGCAACATTCTTTTCACCCTGGACCATGCTCATATGCGGAATCGGCATAATAAAATCCTTCGGCTGATGAATCCTGCTGTTTTTTACAAGATACGCCCAAAACTGACGCGAAAGCTGAAACTGCTCATTAATGGTAATGGCTTTGGAAATATCAATCGTTCCGTCCGGTTTTTCAGATGTATAATTAAGCTCGCACAGCGCCGCATGGCCCGTACCCGCATTATTCCACTCATTCGAGCTCTCTTCACCCGCTTTGCCGAGCTTCTCAAACACCTTAATATCCCATTCAGGCGCCAATTCTTTCAGCAGCGAACCAAGCGTTGCGCTCATCACTCCAGCACCAATTAAAATAACATCCGTCTTTTTCTGCATGCTGCTCATTATGATCTTCCTCATCCCCTATAGTTGTAAAAAGAGCGGGCAAGCCCGGACTCTTAAAGAATCTCACACTCACAAAAACCAGTCTAAGTAAACATCCTATTAACAGATAATTATAAACTATTTTGAAGTAATTAAAAAGTTAGAATTTGGTCAGGGTGACATTGTTTCCTAAATCTTCGCTCTGTTAAGCTTGGCAGCTGATTCGTTCGCTTATCCTTGACCCGTAATTTTACAGAGATGCAGCTGAACTTTAATGATAGAGCCCTCAATTGAAAACTTTCAACTAGGTTAAACAATACCTAACATTAGCTTTCTTACTATTTCATACCCTTCTAACTCTCTTTTAAAGTCTGGATAATTGTTTATCGAGATTTTTAATAGATCATTATGTGGATAAAGAGAGAAAAAGTCTTTATTTAACAGATTTCTTTGGTTTTTTGGCATCTTATTATTATCTACCGCGTGCGGAATTATATTTATTATTTCCTTAGTATAAAGGTTTTGAAGCTGGTTAAATTGATCAAGGTGTTTCATTATTTTTCACTGCCCTTTTAATTTTCAGTTTTTTATATCTAAGGTAAAGTTGTGCTCGAATAAAGTACAAACTTTACTATTTAATCGTTATTAAACTTCAATTGTTCTTCGATGTACCCTTTCAACTCTACTTCTATATCTTCGTATGATTCATCAAGCAGCTCCCCTGCAATTCTACTTCCAGGAATTTTCATTGAAATTGGCATACCCATGAAATAACGGTCGCATTCCCAAATATTAATGTTATACAAATCAGTAGGTTCACCGTTTTCATCAGATATTCCAATAGAGATTGAGGAACTGTATCCAGGATGAAAAGGGTCATTCCCAAGTCTGTCATATCCAGCATCAAAATCTAAACCTTTCTTTTTAAAAACAGATTTATTCTCATTTAACAGTTTTTCAATTAAATGTTTTAACGCCGCTTCATTATTTTTAATCTTTTCTTTTAAATCTAAAGTGAATTCTTTTTCTGCATATTTCATTTATTAGCCTCACAGTTTCTTTAAGGAATAAGCCTATAAGCACATCATCTATTAAGATGCTTGCCTATTTCCTTGTTTACCTTTTAACTTCAATGCTCTTCCGCCATTTCCTCCTTCGACCATCTCACACCCCACCTTTTTCCTACATGATAATAGATTGACAATTTACAAAAATCCTTTTATAGTTAAAAAGCAGTATAATTGAAAATGATTATCATTATTAATATCAGGGAGCCTATGGTTTTCCTGCATTTCATTTAAAAGGAGAAACGAAAGATGAAGAAACTTTTAGTTCCGGTGTTTTTAATGCTAGTTCTTGTTATTAGTGCCTGCGGGAAGGGAGAGGCCCCTGAGAAGGGGGCTGCTTCAGGCTCAAAGGAACCTGAATTTATAACTTATCAATCAGAGACGGGTGCCGTTGAAGTTCCGGCAGATCCGAAGAGGGTTATTTTGCTTTCTGGCTTTACAGGCAATGTGCTGGATCTCGGAGTGAATGTGGTCGGAGTGGATGTATGGTCTAAGAACAATCCGACGTTTTCAAAGGAATTGAAAGATGTTGAGGAAGTTTCAGACGAAAATCTGGAAAAGATTATTGAGCTGGATCCGGATCTAATTATAGGCTTATCCAATATTAAGAACGCAGATAAATTGAAGGAAATTGCACCGACGGTTACGTATACATGGGGCAAGCTTGATTATTTGAGCCAGCATGTTGAAATCGGCAAGCTGCTGAATAAAGAAAAAGAAGCGCAGGCGTGGGTTGATGATTTTAAAAAGCGTGCAGAAGCAACGGGAGATGAAATCCGCGGGAAAATCGGGGAGGATGCAACCGTGTCCGTCATTGAAGCCTTTGGTAAAGACCTTTACGTCTATGGCGCTAACTGGGCGCGCGGAACGGAAATTCTCTACCAGGCTATGGATTTAAAAATGCCTGAAAAAGTGAAGGAGGACGCAGAAAAAGCGGGCTATTACACCATTTCCGCCGAAGTGCTTCCGGAATACGCCGGAGATTATGTCATTTTAAGCAAGTACTCGGATGCCGATACCTCCTTTGAGGAAACGGAAACGTTCAAAAACATCCCGGCTGTGAAAAATGGCCAGGTTTATGAAATGAAAGGGGAAGGCGCCTCCTTCAGTGACCCGGTCACTCTTGAGAAGCAGCTATCCTTCATTAAAGAGTCCTTTCTCGGCAACTAAAACTATTTGAGGAATTCCACTGCGGAATTCCTCTTTTTTGCCTTAGCCGAACATTAGATTAACGCAAGGAGTGTGCCGCCTGCCGCTCCTGCCGCGACAATCAGCCAGGGCGGAAGCTTCCAGTAGACCAGCATACTGAACAGGATTGCAGCGAATGCAAAATCGACTGGCTCCAGGATGGAGCTCGTCCAGATCGGCTGGTAAAAGGCCGAAATTAAAATTCCAACTACAGCCGCATTTACGCCCATCAACGCCCCTCTTACTTTAGGGCTTTGGCGCAGGCTGTTCCAGAAAGGAAGCGTTCCGGCGATCAATAGAAAGGCCGGCAGGAAAATGGCGGCTGTGGCGAACAAGCCCCCAGTCCATCCCCCCATAACCGCACCGAGATAGGCGGCGAAGGTGAACAGCGGTCCCGGAACGGCCTGGGCAGCTCCGTACCCCGCAAGAAACGCCTCTTCACTAACCCATCCGGTTGGCACAAATTCCCGTTCAAGCAGAGGCAGCACAACGTGTCCTCCCCCAAAAACGAGGGCTCCGGAACGGTAGAAGCTGTCAAACATCGCCACCCATTGGAGCGAGGTCACCTCTCTCAAAATCGGAAGCAGAATAAGCAAGCCAAAAAACAGCGTCAAGCATACTGCAGCAAAACCGCGTGAGATCGGAAAACGGAACGGTTCATCCGATTCTGCCTGCTCGTTCCTGTAAAGGAGAAAACCAAACAAGGCCGCTAAAAGGATTACCCCAACCTGAGTGAAGGCCGTCTGCCACAGCAAGGTCACAACGAGCGCAGCCAGGGCAATCGCCTTTCGTTTTAAGTCGGGCGTCAATTTTTCAGCCATCCCTATAATGGCATGTGCCACCACTGCCACAGCAACGAGCTTCAGCCCATGAAGCCAGCCCGCACCGCTAACATCAAAGTCCTGAACAGCCAAGGCAAACAGGATAAGAACCGCAACAGACGGCAAGGTGAAGCCAAGGAACGAAACGATCCCCCCTAAAACTCCCGCCCGCATAAAGCCGATGCCGATTCCCACCTGGCTGCTGGCAGGCCCGGGCAAAAACTGACAAAGAGCCACTAAATCCGCATAGCTCTTTTCATCCAGCCACTTCCTGCGGCGAACGTACTCCTCATGAAAGTACCCTAAATGGGCAACCGGACCGCCGAAGGATGTGAATCCCAATCTGGCTGATACCATCAAAATTTCCAGCAGTGACCCCAGCAGGCTTTTCTTCGATTTTTGCATGTCGGTTTCCTCCAAATCTGCATATGCTATTTGATCTCTTTAAGCAATTCGTACGCCTTGTCTCTCGCTTCAGCAAGAACCCTGTTTCCTTTTTCCGTCGTCCGGTAATACTTTCGTATTTTCCCTTCGACCTTCCTCTGTTCCTTCCACAGCAGCCCATCCGTTTCCATCGAATGCAGGATCGGATATAGCGTCCCGGAGCTGATGCTGTAGCCATGCTCTCTTAGCTCCTGCGCCATCCAAGCTCCAAATATCGGCTGCTCCATCGCATGATGCAAAATATGAATCTGAATAAACCCAAGAAACAGCTTTCGTACTACTTTATCCTCCACACGTACACCCCTTGTATCGAAAAGCAATATCGGTTTTCTATGATGGATCATACCACGGTTCTGCCGCCATTGCTGCCTGATTTACAGAAACTTTACATGGTGGGGGGGATGGTGGTTGTTTCGATGTTTGTCTGACATTCTTGTCTGACATGGGCTCGTTTTCCTCGTTTGTCTGACATTCTTGTCTGACATGGGGCTCGTTTTCCTCGTTTGTCTGACATTTTTGTCTGACATGGGGCTCGTTTCGACGTTTGTCTGACATTCTTGTCTGACATGGCGCTCCTTCACCTCGTTTGTCTGACATCCTTGTCTGACATGGCGCAATTTTCCTCGTTTGTCTGACATCCTTGTCTGACATGGCGCTCGTTTCCTCGTTTGTCTGACATCCTTGTCTGACATGGGGCTCGTTTCCTCATTTGTCTGACATCCTTGTCTGACATGGCGTTCGTTTCCCCGTTTGTCTGACATTCTTGTCTGACATGGCGCTCGTTTTCCCGTTTGTCTGACATCCTTGTCTGACATCCCGCTCGTTCACCCCCTTTGTCTGACATCCTTGTCTGACATGGCGCTCGTTTTCCTCATTTGTCTGACATCCTTGTCTGACATGGCGCTCGTTTTTCCGTTTGTCTGACATTTTTGTCTGACATGGCGCTCGTTTCCACGTTTGTCTGACATCCCGCTCGTTCACCCCCTTTGTCTGACACCCTTGTCTGACATGGCGTTCGTTTCCCCGTTTGTCTGACATTCTTGTCTGACATGGCGCTCGTTTTCCTCGTTTGTCTGACATCCTAGTCTGACATGGCGCTCGTTTCCACGTTTGTCTGACATCCTTGTCTGACATGGGGCTCGTTTCCTCGTTTGTCTGACATCCCGCTCGTTCACCCCCTTTGTCTGACATCCTTGTCTGACAAACCGCTCGTTTTCCCCGCTTGTCTGACATCCTTGTCTGACAAAGCCCCCTCCATCTCCCCGTTTTCCAAAAACCCCTACCACACCCAAAAAAAGAGCGATCCCACAATGGAATCGCTCTTTTGCATTACTTAAACGCCGGTATGGCGGTTTCGTCGTATTTTTCTTCGAGGAACTTGCGCACTTCGGGACTGGTCATGGCTTTGCCGAGCTTTTGGATGGGCTCTGAGTCTGCGTTGTCCTTGCGGGCGACTAGGCTGATGGCAAAGTCGTTTTCGACGCCTTCGGTCAGGAGTGCGTCGCTTTTCGGGGTCAGTCCGAGTGGAGCCGCGTAGGCTGGTGTCATGATGACGGCATCTGTGTCGTCATAGGTTCTGGCGAGCATCAGCAGGTCTACTTCCTTGAATTGAAGGTTTTTTGGGTTTTCTTTGATGTCTGCTTTCGTGTAATAGACGTCTTTTTTCTCTCCTAATGTAAGGACTTCATGCTGGGCCAGGAGGGAAAGCGAGCGGTCGATGTTGGATACATCGTTGGCGATGGCCACGGTAGCTCCTTCCGGCAGGTCTTCTATAGACTTATGGTTTTTAGCGTATACTCCGTAATTTGCGAAGTAGATCGGCTTCACCAAGACGAGCTCTGATTGGTTGTTGCGGTTATACTGCTCCATGTACGGCACGTGCTGGAAGAAGTTCGCATCGACTTCCTTTGCTGCCAGGGCGTTGTTTGGCTGGACATTGTCGCTTAGTACGACCGTTTCAAGGGTAATCCCTTCTTCAGCGAGCTTTGGCTTGACGAGCTCAAGAATTTCCGTCATCGGGGGGATGAGGGAGGCGACCTTTAGGGTCACTTTTTCCTGTTTTGGCTCCTCTTTGTTTTCTTCTGCCTGGTCCGCTTGACCGCAGCCTGCGAGCATCAGGAATAGCGCTGTCATTAGAACGATTAATTTTTTCATGGTTTTCCTCCAACTGTTTATCGTTTATCGATCATTCTTGCAGTGCTCATTCCGATAAATTGAACGAGCTGCACGAGAATGACCATTATGATGATCATGTACATCATTAAGTCTGTTTTAAATTGCTGATAGCCATACCGGATGGCGAAGTCTCCAATCCCGCCGCCGCCGACAACTCCCATGATGGTCGAGTAGGAGATAAAGCTGATCACGGATGTCGTTAAGCCGAGAACGAGGCCGGAGCGGGCTTCCACGAACAGAAATTTGAAAACAATCTGCCTGACGGAGGCTCCCATCGAGACGGCCGCTTCCAAGATCCCTTTTGGAACGTCCAGCAAGGATTGCTCGACGAGCCGGGAATAATGCGCAACCGCAATGACCGAGAGCGGAATGGTGGCAGCCGCGGTGCCGATGGCCGTGCCGATGACCCACCTTGTAAAGGGAATGAGAAAAACGACCAGCAATAAAAACGGGAACGAACGAATGATATTGACGAGCAAATTCAGGGTCGAGAAAACAAACCGGTTCTCAAGGAGCTGGCCTTTTCTGCATAAGAAAAGAAGGGTGCCAGCGGGGAGTCCGAGAAGCACTGCTGCGAGGATTGAGATCCCCACCATGACGAACGTTTCCCCTATCGCCTGCCAGATTTCTGTTCCATATAGAGTCAGTACTTCAGGCATGACCGGCTTCACCGTCCCTTGTCAGTTCATCGACAAAATATTGTGCACTGTTTTCTTTATACTGAATCCCTTTTGGCTCGTTTTCGACCGTTTTATAAATCTCTCCCTCAGCCATGATCGTCACACGGCTGCAGATGCTTTTAATGACATCCATTTCGTGACTGACGATGACTATCGTTACGCCGAGGCTTTTATTGATTTCCTCCAATACCCCAAGCAGCTCAGCTGTTGTACGGGGATCCAGCGCGGAGGCCGGCTCGTCGCACAGCAAAACCTGGGGCCTGTTCGCGAGTGCCCGGGCAATGGCGACGCGCTGCTTTTGTCCGCCGCTCAGCTGAGAAGGATATTGGCTGGCATAGCTTTTAAGCCCTACAAATTGAAGGCATTCCAGCACACGGCCCTGCCGCTCTTTCTTTGGAACACCCGCAAGCTCCAGGGATACGGCGACATTATCGTAAACCGTCTTGTTTGCGGCAAGATGGAAATGCTGAAAAATCATCCCGATCGATTTCCGGGCCTTCCTGAGCTGCCTGCTGTTCATCCCGGTGAGCGTTTGCCCGTTTACTGAAACTTCTCCTTCGTCCGGCTGCTCCAGAACATTCATCAGCCGCAGCAGCGTGGACTTTCCCGCTCCGCTGGCGCCGATGATTCCGTGGATTTCCCCTTGATGAATCGTTAAAGACACAGATTTGACAGCCTGAAACTGTGCAAAACGTTTACTCACTTTGTCCAAAATAATCACAAAAAAACCCCTTTCTAGGGATAGAGGGTGACGGCAGTGCTTCAAATTATAGCTCAATTAGGCAAGGTTGTCATTCCAGCGGGTTTTTCCGAAACACTTCTCGCTTTGAATAACCGGTCTTGTCCTCTATAATTAAATTATCACAATTATCAATCTTTTAGTCTTTGCGAATGCGATGTTTAAAACAGGGAGGAAATGAAAAATGGAAAGCAATCATAGGCCCGACCAGAAAGAACATACGTCTGCAGGACAGTGTCCTGTCACCCATCACAAAGACAGTGCCATTACGACATCAAATGCTCCCGGCGGAACAACGAACAGAGACTGGTGGCCGAACCAGCTGAACCTTTCCGTGCTGCGCCAGCATGACCGGAAGTCCAACCCGATGGGCGAGGATTTCGATTACCGGGCTGAATTTTCAAAGCTCGATTATGATGCGCTAAAGGAAGATCTTCATTCACTCATGACTGACAGCCAGGAATGGTGGCCGGCTGACTACGGCCACTACGGTCCTTTCTTTATCCGGATGTCCTGGCACGCGGCAGGTACATACCGGACAGCTGACGGGCGCGGAGGCGGCGCATCAGGCTCGCAGCGCTTTGCCCCGCTGAACAGCTGGCCGGATAACGTCAATCTCGATAAAGCACGGCGCCTGCTGTGGCCGATCAAACAAAAATACGGAAATAAAATTTCCTGGGCGGACCTTTTGGTGCTGACCGGAAACGTAGCGCTTGAGTCCATGGGATTGAAAACCTTTGGCTTTGCCGGAGGACGCGAAGACATCTGGCATCCGGAGGAGGATGTGTATTGGGGTACGGAAAAGGAATGGCTCGCTGATAACCGCTACTCCGGCGACCGGGAATTGGAGGATCCGCTTGCAGCCGTACAGATGGGCCTCATCTATGTGAATCCGGAAGGTCCGAACGGAAAGCCGGATCCGCTTGGAAGCGCCCGCGATATTCGGGATACCTTCGGACGCATGGCAATGAACGACGAAGAAACAGTGGCCCTTATCGCAGGCGGTCATACCTTCGGGAAGGCTCACGGAGCAGGAGATCCATCCCATGTAGGTGATGATCCGGAAGCGGCTACGCTTGAAACCCAGGGTCTTGGCTGGATCAGCACATACGGAAGCGGAAAAGGACGGGATACGATTTCAAGCGGTGTGGACGGCGCGTGGACGA
The DNA here is from genome assembly GCF_050107715.1 of Metabacillus sp. 84. NCBI lineage: Bacteria > Bacillati > Bacillota > Bacilli > Caryophanales > Bacillaceae > Metabacillus > Metabacillus sp. 84. Next base: position 826,346 of record NZ_JBNILN010000001.1, read on the forward strand.
CCAATCCGACGAAATGGGATAACGGCTACTTTGACCTGCTGTTTGGGTATGAGTGGGAATTGACGAAGAGTGCAGCGGGCGCTTATCAATGGACCCCTGTCGATATGACCGAGGAGCATATGGCCCCGGACGCTGAGGATCCTTCCATCCGGGTTAAGACGATGATGTCAACAGCGGATATGGCGCTGCGGATGGATCCGGAATACGTGAAAATTTCCCGCCGGTTCCATGAAAACCCTGAAGAGTTTGCCGATGCGTTTGCCAGGGCATGGTTCAAGCTTCTGCACCGCGATATGGGACCAAGAGTCCGCTATATGGGTCCTGAGGTTCCGGAAGAAGAGTTAATCTGGCAGGATCCTGTTCCAGCCGTTGATTATGAGCTTTCTCAAGCAGAAATACAGGACCTGAAAGAAAAAATCCTGAGCTCGGGATTAACGGTGAGCGAGCTAGTCAAGACAGCCTGGGCTTCCGCGAGCACCTATCGCTTTTCAGATATGCGCGGCGGGGCGAATGGTGCCCGTATTCGTCTTGCTCCCCAAAAAGACTGGGAAGCAAACGAGCCGGAACAGCTCTCCAAGGTTCTCGATGTGTACGAGAGCATCCAAAGCCAGCTTGACAAAAACGTCAGCCTCGCCGATTTAATTGTCCTCGGCGGAAATGCAGCCGTTGAAAAAGCCGCCAGAGATGCAGGCTTTGACTTAGCGGTGCCATTTAATCCCGGCCGCGGCGATGCGTCCGAGGAACAAACCGATGCTGTAAGCTTCGATGTGTTAGAGCCTGTATCAGACGGCTTCCGTAACTACCAGAAAAAAGAATACTCAACAAGCCCGGAAGAAATGCTGATCGATAAAGCGCAGCTGCTTGGCCTGACCGCTCCGGAAATGACGGTTCTTGTCGGAGGCTTGCGTGTACTCGGCGCAAACCATGGCGGCACCAATCACGGAGTATTCACCGACCGCACCGGTCCGCTCACAAACGACTTCTTCATCAGCCTGCTCGATATGGGCATTGAATGGAAAGAAGCAGGCTTCAACCAATACGAGGGCCGCGACAGAAAAACAGGTGAGGTCGTCCGTACGGCTACACGCTTCGATCTCGTCTTCGGTTCCAATTCTGTCCTTCGGGCGCTCGCAGAGGTCTACGCGCAGGACGATAACAAAGAGAAATTCGTCCGCGACTTTATCTCGGCCTGGACGAAGGTGATGGACGCCGACCGTTTTGATCTTAAATACACGAATCAACTCGTTACCGCCAATCAAGCATAATGAAAAGCACCTTATCCGAATCGGGTAAGGTGCTTTTTTATATACATAGTTACGGGAAACGGGGAAACGATAGAACTGAATCTTATTTCGCCAGGAGGGAAACCGATGCAAAATCAAAACATCAGCCAGCCCGGACAGCAGCCCGCTCCCGGCATGCAGCCAGCTGCATCAAAGGATCACGGGGGCCATGAGCTATTCGATGCCCATGAAGTCATCGCCGGAATCATCACGATGCTTGATCAATACCAGATGTACGAGCAGCACATGAAGGACCCCGAGCTCAAAGATATCGCCCAGCGCCAGACAGCATTCGTGACCCAAATGTACAACACGATCGTTGATGCGTTCTCAACCGGCCAAAAGCCGGCTGTCTCCACCCAGGTATACAAAATGACCCAAAACAACGACACCGTATACGGAGTAAAGCCCGGCCAGCCTAAAAAGCCGAACCAATCCGTATCCGAGCTCTCCGATCAGGGCCTGTCTGCGTACATGCTCAGCAACACGAAATCACTGGCCACCCTGCTCGCCATGACCGCACTCGAGATGACCAATCCCGTCCTCCGCCGCGTCATCGCCGACAGTGTCCCGAATTTTATCGAGCTAAGCTACGAAATCTTCCTTTATCAAAACAAGCACGGCTACTACCAGGTCCCGCAATTGATGCAGCAGGACATGAATGCGATGCTGAACAGCTATGGGAAAGCACCAGGAAACAGGGTGCATTGATGCTTGAGACCGGGCCTTTTGGGGTCCGGTTTTTTATATGCACAGCAATAGGGAAATTAGAGATAGCTACCATAATAAACTATCACGATTAGATTTAATGGTTTTATTTCCATATCTCCACTGAACATACCTTTTCTTCTTGTTGTATTTTTTACAAAACGTTACAATTATCACAGTGCAAAAAAACAAGAACGACATTCATAGACATTTTATCAAGGCTTATTAGATCCGGTTATTTATTTTCCGAAAATTAGGAGTTACCCTCGTGACTCTGCCGTAACCAGAACAGTATGAAACCATATTACGAATCCAGGTGAATGAATTGAACAACATGTTGATGGGATTTATCTTTGTTTTAAGCGGTATTACATTCTTACTGTTATCCTTAACAATAAGTATGCCGTCCGTATTATGGGCCGTTTCACTCGGAACAAGCATTATCTTGAATATTTCAGGTACAGCCTTGTTTATGCAGTATATGAAAGAAGCAAAGGAGAGCTACTGATTCAAGGTGTAACCTCATATGTTGAACGTGAACGGTACCCAAGATATTAAAGGCAGGCAGATACATGTTACCCCGCTCTGCCACCGATCATAAATGATCGTACATAAAGAATGAAAAACATTGTGCTTAGCTGATGCTAAGCTTTTTTATACTTAAATTTCAGGGTTAACCCCCTTCTAAAGCTATGGTTTAAGAAGAATTTGAACATAACTAATGAGAAGAGTGCGTTATATCCCTTGTATAAGGGTATACATGCTGCATAAGAAACATTAATTCAAAGGAGACCATCCAATGAAAGCAGTTCAAGTAACGGGCTACGGCGGTGTAGATAAGCTGGAGCTGGTGGAACAGGCCATTCCGGAACCAAAGGAGAATGAAGTACTGGTTCAGGTAAAGGCTTGCGGCATGAATAATACGGAGATCTGGATGAGAGAAGGGGCTTACGGGACAGAAGCAAAGTCGGGCTGGAAGCCGAACGGCGTGCATTTCCCCCGGACTCCGGGTTCAGATATTGCAGGGGTGATTGTAAAAGCGGGAAAAGCGGTCGATGATGCTTTGATTGGCAAGGATGTGGTCCTTTTTCCTTTCACGTCGGGAGGTGAGAACGGGCTTGAGCATATTTCTGAAGATATGTCGTTCATCGGTTCAGAGTACGATGGAGGCTATGCGGAGTATGTGGTGTGGCCTGCCAGTCTATGCTTTGAAATGCCTCTTCCAAGCTATACGGAAAGTGCCGTGTTTTCGGTCAGCGGCTTAACAGCCTGGCATATGGCGGAGCAAATTAAGATTCAGCCCGGGGAAACCGTTATGGTCACAGGTGCAAACGGGGGAGTGGGTTCCTTAAACGTTCAAATCGCCTCCAGCGTCTTCGGTGCAAAGGTTATTGCCATAGTCGGGGACTTGGCATTAGAGGAAAGGATGAAAGACTTGGGGGCCGCCCATGTGCTTTCCTATAAGTCCGAGAGGCTTGCTGAAGAGATTTTAGAGGTGAATGGCGGTCCAATTGATTCTGTTCTGGACGTTGTAGGAGATTCTCTGTTCGCCATCTCCCTGCAGGTCCTGAAGAATGGCGGGAAGTTCTGTACATCCGGTTCAGCCGGGGGCCAGAAGACAGAGCTTGATTTCAGAGTGTTATATTTAAAGCACATTACCCTTTACGGCTCCGTTTTAGGGACGAGGGAGGAATTCGGACGGATGCTCCGCGCCATCAGCGAAAGGAAAATCAAGCCGGTCATTGACCGTACGTTTCCCTTAGAAGAGGCAAAGGAAGCGCAGACCTATTTTAAACAGTCTGGGAAAACCGGAAAGATTGTGCTGCTTCCCGGGAATTGAACCCAACAGAAAAACTCGTCACCATGTGACGAGTTTTTCGTTCTAAATATTCTAAACGGGCTCTTTCGCTGCTTTCTCCGAGCTTAAAACGTACTCGATTGCGAGCGCCACGCCGTGGTCATCGTTGGCTGCCGTGACATAGTCGCTTTTTTGTTTGATTTCTTCCTGTGCATTGCCCATGGCGACCGCAAAGCCGGCTGCATCGAACATGGGAAGGTCATTGAACTGATCACCGATTGCGACCGTTTCTTCCAGCGGAATCCCGAGGTACGCGGCCATGATCTTCAGGCCGTTTCCTTTATTCCCGCTGATGTTCATGACTTCGATGTTAAAGGAAGAGGAGGATGTGACATAGACGCCCTCAATGGCTTTGAGCGCCGTCTGGAGCCGCTCCTTCTGAACAGGATCCAGCACAAGCAGGAAAAACTTCTGAATCGCAAGCTCTTCGTCCTCCAGCAGTGCTTGAACATTATCAAACGCCTGCAGGCCATCGGCTTCCTCCGGAATGAACGTCATTTTGCCGAAGTTTTCATCTTCATAGTAATCGTCCGGTACAGCCCCAGAATCAAGGACATGCTTTAATCGAGCGGGCCATTCGCGGTGAAAATAAACCCCTTTGGTCGTATAGATTTTAAAGGGGACGCTTTCCCTTTCCGCTGCCTCTGCAATGGCCTGATTATGGGACTCCGGTAATGAGGTCAGCTCCAGAAGCTTTCCATCTGCAAATACCGCCGTTCCGTTGCTTCCGCCCATCGGCAGATCCAGGTCATATCGATCCAATACCTCCCGGATCGACTCTGGCGCCCGTCCTGACAAGACCATTACCTTGTGTCCAAGGCTTTGTGCTTTTTTAATCGCTTGAACGTTTTCGGGACTGATTTCATTTCTCGAAGATAATGTCGTCCCGTCCATATCCAGTGCAAATAGTTTCATTGATGTCTCTCCCTTCCGAGAAAATCCTTATTAAAGTATAACTCTTTCAGCCTATTTAAAAAATGGAATTGCTTAGCATTTTATTTTTTTGGAAAAATAAAAGTGAAGAGGAGGACGGTCCGCTTCACTTAATGGATAAAGGCACAGCACAGCTTACCCGGTTTCTCCCTGCTTCTTTTGCTGCATATAGCGCTTTGTCAGCCTGGTTCAAAAGCTGGTATAGGGTTTCGCTGAAATCCGCATGTGCCACCCCGAAGCTTGCAGTGGGAGAGATGAGGCCTTCCGCCGTCTGGAGCGGCTGCCCGTCGAGCCTGCTCCGAAGCTCTTCTGCAAGCGCCGCACCTTCTGTCTCCGTAATCCCTGCTAAGCCGAGAACAAACTCTTCGCCTCCATAGCGGGCAAGCAGCCCCCGGCCGTTCAGCTGCTCTCTTAACACAGCCGCTACATGCTCCAGGACTTGATCGCCAATGGCGTGGCCATATGTATCGTTGATGCTTTTAAAATAATCAATGTCCGCCAGAATGACGGTATATGGGACCGCTTGCTGCTGCGCAGCCTCAAATGCCGCTTCCCCTTGCTCAAAAAACGCCCTCCGGTTGTAAAGGCCCGTCAGTTCGTCGTAATACGCAAAGTGCTCCAGCCTGCTCTGCAATTGCTTTAGCTCCGTAAAATCCGTAAAGATCAGCAGGATCCCTTCACGGTTGGAAGCATCACGGACCTTGGAGGTGCGGACCTGATAGGTGGACACCATTTCGCCGGAGCCGTGGATTTGGACCTCCCGCTGAACGGAATTCCGCTCCAGATCAAACCGATCAGCACCGTTCGAAAAGATTTCCCAGACCTCTGCAAAGCTCTTCCCAAACATCGACATGTCCAGAAGAGGGAACATGTTCTGGCACGCCGCATTGTATTCCACAATCCGACGCGATTCATCCAGCACCATTACCCCGTCATTGATGCTGTTAAAAATTACATCCTTCGCGATGGGCATCAGCGTAAACATGCGCGAGGTGGTGACCGACCATAAATAGAACAGCGAGGTCAGCCAGAGCACCATCGGAACCGGGTCAATGCCCCGCGGCGTGAGCCCCAGTAAATACAAAAACGCGGTGACCATTGGAATCAGCTGGCCAACGAGCAGCGAAAGCAGCTGAGGCCGGTATGAAGCTGCCGTCTCCCTCCAGCGCGATAGAACAAGCAAAAAGGCCACCAGCATACTCGCGAATGTGTAGAGACCGTTAATGATATACCAAACCCCAATCTCCTGATGCACATAAGGCGCTCCTAAAACGGGATCGAGCTCATATACCCGGTAGTGAAAGTGATGACTATCATTCGTCACCACCATCACTAGTGTAATCAGTGGAACGAGCATCAGCGATAACGAAACCTTCTTCGACAAATGGATACCCAAATACTTCATGACAAACAGCAGCCCCATCGCCGCCGAAAACGGCAGTCCCGCATACAAAACCGCCGTCCAAAACTTGATTTCCCCGAGTGTCGAGGACATTAAAACAAATACTGAACCTATGCAGTAAATTAAGCTGAAAAATGAATGCAATATAAAGACAGCCGCCATACTCGTATAATGCTTCCGCTTTAGGTAAACGTACAAACACAAATACAAATTCAGCACAGCCGACGTACAAATCAGTGTAATTGATACAGTTAGTTCCGGACTCACATTTTTCTCCTTGAAAGGCTTTTCTTAAATGTAGCATACAAACGGAGGGAATGGAGGCAAAAGGGGAGATGGAACAAAAGATTTTTACCAGCTGGAGCAAACATTGCCTGCTTAAGGGCGCTCAAGGACGGAAGCAAGCAGGCGGTGGACAACCTCGTGGTCACGCGGGTCATGCAGGCGGTAAGGATCGCCGGGCAGTGTGTACCATTCCTCAGCACCAACGTAGGTAATGGCAAGCGTAAGAGATCCGTCATCCCCGCAGGCCGTGCGCAGCTCAAGCTCTCCGCTGATCACACCGACTTCAGCTGTCATGACACCGTGAGTTGCAGTGAAAATGGTTGATTTCTTTTCCATACAGGACACCTCCATTCATTCCTGCAAGCACCCCCCAGCTCTTAAGCTGGGAGGTCTTGCGGACACAATCGTTTAGTAGGAGCAGGCGTTAAGCATGCTTTGCAGTTCCGCCTTCTCAGACGACTGCAGGCTTAAATCCCAGCGATACTTCGTATTGATCCACCACTTTGCATATCCGCAATGGGCACTTGTTCTCGTTGGCTTCCACGTGGAAGGATCCTGGTCACCCTTAGAGCGGTTTGAGCTGGCGGTCACTGCAATCAGCTGCGGGCCAGAGAGGTCATTGGAAAAAGATTCTCGCTTATCCGTCGACCAGCTGCTTGCGCCGGAACGCCAAGCCTCAGCCAAAGGGACAACATGATCAATGTCAAGCTCAGACGGAGAATACACCATCACCCCATCATAATAACTGTACCACGTACCGGACGTCACAGGGCAATCGCCGCTGTAAGAGTCCGCATCACGCTTCAGCACCACCTGACGGGTGTCGCAGCCTCCACCCTGGCTGATCCAGTGCGGGAACTTTTCCCGTGAGTAGCCAGTCATAGAACTTTCCGACTTTACCGTTAAAGCATTCAACTGAGACTGAGCTGCGGATTTAGACGGTGTCCCGGGCGGAAACGCCTGTGCAGCCGGCGAGTTAAACTGAAACGCAGCAACCGAAATAATCAGTGCAAACAAGAAATACATCGACTTCTTCAGCATCCATATGCCTCCCTATTTAGCTATTTGATTTACAAGAAAAACATCAAAAAAGAGCGTGTGCGGTCACTAGTGAGAAAGAATAAAGAATGGAGACTCCACTTGTAATCGTATGCCACCGGCAAATTTTCCAGCAAGTTAATAATTTGTAAACGGACCGATCCTGCAGCGAACTCCCTTGCTCCTCCTGCTTCAGCATCCGCTAAAAAAAAAAAGAGGAGGAAAATTAATGAATGTATGTAAAGTATTGATGAAACTATTAAGTTTTTAGAATATGAGCAGATTGGAGGAGTGCCGTTTCACCTTGCAGACGGAATAGTACAAGCATAGGGTTTTTGTGGAAGCTGACGGAGAAAAATGATGGGTTGATCAGACTGGCTGTTTTTACTATTTTTCGGAATGAAGCGAAAGAGGGAACGGCAGAAAAAGAATCCCCCATTCTTTTGTACCGGCCTTTTTCTTTACAGTTATTAATAAATTAGTTGATGAAATGTAATGAGGATTTACCAATTCAACACAATCAGCAGGAAAAAAGAATTCACATGTTCTAGCTGATCTTGAAAAATGCTAAATTACTTGGTTTTAAGTAAAAAAATTACAATAAATTAACAAACTAGGCCTAATAGAGTGGTAAAATAGTACTGAACTTATCTCACTATTATAAAAGAGGTGGAAGAATGAAAGAAGTATCATTTTCAACAAGCTTGTTATTCTTTTGGGTAAAAGGAAAAGTAGAAGTTGATGGTCGATTTGTCAAAAGCAAATTATCAAACACATTATTGGGGTTTATTCCTGCCGGTAAAGACCAGCAAAACATTCCTTTAAAAAACATTTCCGGTGCAATGCTGTCGACCAAATACCTTTTAAAACCAATGCTTTTAGGAATACTGTTATTTTTTATTGGCTTAGGCTCATTAGGTAATGAGTTTTTAGCAGGTTTATTGTTTCTTGTTTTTGGTGTAGGAATTGCCGGAAGCGGTATTCAAACCATCTTAACAGTAGAGAAATCAGGAACACCTTATTTCATAAACGTCCCGTTTTTCGAAAAACAGAAAATGCAGGAATTAAATGATCTTATTCACAATGCATTGGCAGATGATACCGACAAAACGGACTTAAATATGTTTTTTGATAAAAAGGTTCAATAATAAGCAACAAACGCAGAAGGATCCGAACTCCTTCTGCGTTTTTTCATTTTATCTATCCTCTAGTGTTCAGCTGCAGCAACTATTAAATGATCAGCAGAACCACATTAATAAACAGAATCGTCACAATCAGCCCCACTAAAAGCTTTTTCCCGTCCTATTCATTTTCCCGCTTCGCATTCCCCTGAAAACCAAAACACTGATCAGGAGGGTAAGGAGCAGGACGATGCTGGATGGCGCATTAGGCATTTGTCTGTTCAGCAAACTCAGAAAGAGCAGAAAAGCAGAAACCGGAAGATTTCGTAATGCCGGATTTTTGCAAAAGCTTATGCACTTTAAGCTCAAAAAAAGTTGCTCAATTCAGCAGGGAGTGGATGAGGAACTTTCAGGACTGAAGATTTCATTTGCTATCACAAAACAATGGGCAGCTGCCCATTGTTTTGATAAGAACAGGTGACCTGTTATGACGCAGATTTTTTACCGTTCTTCGATTCCTGATACAGCAAGTATAAGAAGTACGGTGCGCCAAGCAGTGACGTTACAATACCCGCGGGGATCTCTAGGGGCCGGATAACCGTTCTCCCGATTGTATCCGCAAAAAGCAGCAGGAAAGCCCCTACAAGAGCAGCGGTTGGCAACAGGTATCGATGCTGGCTTCCAACTAATTTCCTTGTGATGTGCGGACTGATTAATCCTAAGAAACTAATCATCCCTACAGCAGCGACACTGGCTCCCGTCAGGAGCGTACTCAATCCGAGCAGCAGGATCTTCATTTTTTCTACAGACACCCCGAGACCCGCTGCGATTTGACCGCCGAGCATTAAGGAGTCAAGGGCGCGGATAAAGAGAAGCAGGATGAGGATGACGGCAATTGTTACCGGAGCCGCAACGAATACTTGATCCCAGCTGCGTCCAAACAGACTCCCGTTCAGCCAGAGCAGAGAGGTTTGGGCGCTCGTATCCATTTTCAAAAGGGCGAGTTCCACCCCTGATCCGCATAGTGCACTCACAGAAACCCCGACCAAAGCGAGCCGGACAGGGTCTGCCCCATCCTTATATGCCAACGTGTACACGATAAACGTCGCTAATGCTCCACCGATAAACGCAATAAAACTAATCGAAAAAATAGAAATAGACGGAAATAAGCTTACAGAGATGAGCGCGGCCGCCGCAGCTCCGCCAGACACACCGAGAGTATCAGGAGCGGCTAGCGTATTGTTCAAAATTGTTTGCATAATAACTCCCGCTACCGCTAATGAACCGCCGATGAGAATGGCTAACACAATACGGGGAGCACGATAGTCGAATACGATATAGCGGTAATCTGCGTCTCCCTGACCGATGAGCAAATTCATAATTTCAATGGGCGAGATGTAAATATCCCCTATTCCAATGTTGATTATGCCCATAAAGAGAAGTGCCGCTGCCAAAATGATGAAAATGAGCTTTGGGTGTCGTTTTAGCATAAGCCGGTTTCCTTTCTACCGATTGGCTGTTCTGGCAAGGTAAATGAAATAAGGAGCTCCAATCAGAGCCGTTACGATCCCAACAGGGGTTTCATATGGAAATGAAATGAAGCGTGATCCGATATCAGCAAGCATCAAAAGCGCTGCTCCCATTAGGGCAGTAATCGGAAGAAACAAAGGGTTAGACGGCCCAATAAGAAACCGGACAATGTGGGGAGTGATGAGTCCGATAAATCCGATCGGCCCTGTAAAGGCTACGGATGAGCCGGCCAAAAGAACAACCAGAAAGATGATGATTCCTTTTTGCAGCCAAACCCGCTGCCCTAAGTTTCGTGCTACATCCTCACCGAGCGAGAGCACGGTTAACGCCTTCATGGTTAAAAATGAAAGCCCGATTCCAATGATCGAAACAGGGGTGAGAACAGATACACTCTCCCATGTTGAACCTGCGACGGTCCCTGTCAGCCAGATGAGGATCTGATGAATGGATTCATCATTAAAAATCATGATTGATTGTGTTGCAGCGGCGAAAAGCGATTGAATGACCACTCCCACGAGAGCAATTTTTACAATCATACGCCCACCCTGCAAAATAGCCCCCATAAAAAAGATTAGCGAAGCAGCCAATACTCCTCCCGCAAATCCTGCCGCGACCAGCGATATGCCCGTCAGTGAAGGGATAAACACAATCGAACCCACTACAAAAAAAGAAGCCCCCGCATTTATACCGAGCACACCCGGGGAGGCTAGCGGATTTTGAGTCATGCTTTGAACGAGCGCACCTGCAACAGCCAGGCTCGCGCCAGCTAAGATGGTCATCAGCATCCGAGGCAGACGGACATCCTGCAAAACGAGTGCTTGATTCGATGGTTCCTTTGCAAACAGGCCGTTTAAGAGCTCGCTTGCGGTAAAAGAGAAGGATCCAATTTTTAAAGAAAAAAAGGAACTGACCAGCAATAAAAGGATGCTGGTCACGATTACTGTAGAGGTCATCTTCGTGTGCATGTACTCACCTGCCGTAAGAAATGATGCTTATATTAAACCTATTTTGCAAATAGCTCCCTGAAGTCATCCAGCCGTTCATTAATGGCTGGGAGACTGCGCCGGCGGGACCAGTCATTATGATCCAATTCGAAGACCCGATCGTTTTGAACGGCCTTTAGCTGATTCCAAAGCGCATCCCCTTTTAGCTGTTCTACTACCGATGGATCATCCGCATTCTTCGTAAGCAAAAGTGTATCCGGATTAATCTTCAGCATTTGTTCAATAGTTAAATCCTGAGAGGTTTCCTTTTTATCTTCCAATGCATATTCAAGCCCTGCTTCATTCATAAAGCTTGGCATAAAATACGACGAAGTTGGCGTTTCAAATAAGTTACTGCTTGTATATTGGGCCTGAAGAATGGTTCCTTGCCCTTCAGGTACACTTTTTTTTAACTCTGACACGTCTGTCTTGTGGTCAGCAATCAGCTGCTTCGTTTCCTCTTCACGATCAAGAGCAGAACCAATCGTTTCCGTAGCAGCCAATACCTCCGGGTAATCCGCCGTATCGTTTACGACTCCGATGGTCGGAGCTATTTCACTTAATTCTTTATAGATCGCTTTGTGGCGATCAGAGTCGGCGATAATAAGATCCGGCTTTAAGGTGCGGATGATTTCAAGGCTGGGCTCAGATCGCGCCCCAACAGATTTATACCCCTCAATAACCTCCATCGTTGAAGCGGCAATCCGCTCCGGACGTTCATCATCTGCTACCCCAGCCGGACTGATGCCCAGAGCAGCAACTGTCTCAGTAATGCCCAATTCCAGTGTCACTACTGATTTTGGATTTTCAGGCACGGTTGTCGTTCCTAACTCATGCTCTACAGCCTTGCCAGATTGATCCCCTTGAGAATTTTGTGACTTTCCTTCCTGTTGGGAACATCCTGCTGCGAGTACAATAAGACCAATAACTATCCATTTATGTATTGCTTTCATTTTTTCTCCTCCTGCAACCTTCGATTGAGAATAATTATCATTATAACACATTCTGCCTTGCTCTCATGTTTTTTTCTGGAACCGGTACGATCATTATTTCATATGGATGAAAAATTTTAGACATAGGCTTGTAACCGGGGCAGGAGAGCTCGAATCCGAACGGTCGGCAAAAAGACCCTGCTAATAGCAGGGCCCTTCCTTTTTCATTAGCGAAACAATATGGCAAGCAGGGGCTTCGGTACGAATATATTCACCGTTACAATCAAATCGCAAATCCCCTCACAGGCATGATAAGAAGTATACAAGCCTTTACTTTTCCTTTTAACAAAAAAAACACAGCAATGATCGTTACTGTGTCTTAGAGGTCTTTTGGTTCTTCCCAGCGAAATATGCAGAACACAGGAGGAATATAATCCCTAACCCAGCTCCCACTGTCATTGAATACTCAAGGGTCTTCTTCAATGCTAACCCACCTGTAATTGATGCGGCAAAAAACATAAGGAACATGACCGTATAGTTTTTCTTCATTTTTCCATCTGCCCCCTTTACCGTTATTTTACTATTAATATGGATTGATAAAAAGGGGCAATAATACGCACGAAACGCAGAAGGATCCGAACCCCTTCTGCGTTTGTTCATTTTATCTAGCCGCTAGTGTTCAGCTGCCGCAACTATTAAATGATCAGCAGCACCACATTAATAACCAGAATCGTCACAATCAGCCCCAATAAAAGCTTTTTACCCGTCCTATTCATTTTCCCGCTTCGCATTCCCCTGAAAACCAAAACACTGATCAGGAGGGTAAGGAGCAGGACGATGCTGGATGGCGCATTAGGCATTTGTCTGTTCATCGTTCTTTGCTCCCGCGGGACGTTTCCCCTTCTTTAAGAAAAAGCTCATGGCGAGCAGAAAAACACCGGCTCCGAATCCAACCGGTAAGATCAAACCCCTAAACTCAGCCAAAATCCCATTTTCCAACTGGCTCACCTGCAGAATCAATGTTGCGATACAAACAGCAAAGGCGACCCACTGAACCGATCTTTGCGTCATTTTTTTCACAGCCTTTCAGAACGTATCTGTTTTCCCGTTCCTATATGCTCTTACGACCTTCTTTGGAAACGGTTAGTTGATAACTCCATTCTACTAGAAAAAAGAGGAGAAAATGTTGGTTTAAGGGAATAAACCGGCCCCTTACTCTACTTGAATTTATTCTTCGGCCCCTGATCCATCAAAACTTCAACCATGCTCCCGGCTCCCATCACGAGCTTCGGTCTGAACTCCGAGTTCGGTGCGCTGTACAGCTCCAATGGGCTGATAATGACGCCATCCGGGGTGTTGTGGAGAATTCCGGCTACACATGTATAGATCCGGTCGTTATTGTTGGCGTGTTTGGCAGAGATGGTGACGGATGTTCCATTATGGTTGTCGATGCTCATGGACACCTTGTATCGGTAAAAGGAGCCTGTCCCATTGGACTGGGCCGAGTAAACGACTGGAACGACGGCAAGAATTTCATCGGTCAGCCTCAGCTTGATGACTTCCGTCTTTACAGCCTGCTTGCCGCGCCTCACATCTCCCATATGCTCAACCGCACCATTGGCAAAGCTCTGAAGCGGAGGGGTTTTTTTCGCCCCAAACATGGCGACATCCACCTGGTGGCCATCCTTTGTATAGACCTGTGCGTAGATATCATAATCGGTCCCCGTCTCCCAGGACACGGTAGCCGTGATCTCAGGTGTCTTTTCAATGATGACCGGCTTCTTGCCTTTATCGAGATTGATCTGACCCTTTACCTTCTCGAGCTGGATTTTCTTTTCAGGAGCTCGGTTTACAGGCTCCGGCTTCACAGCCGCTTGCCCCTCTTCCACCTCGACCCCGTAATTTCTGCACAGGCCCTCAAGCCCGGAGTCGAAGCCGCGCCAGATCGATTTTGCCTTCGTCTGACCGTTTCTAACATACAGTTCCAGCACCACAATCCCGTTTTCCTTCGTGAAGCTGGAGGGAGTAAACTCAATCACCGTCTCATCCGTGCGTATGGCAGCTTTTAAATTCCGCACATTCGCAAAACCCGTATGGTTGTCCTCCGTCAGCGTAACCGCGATTTTCTGAATGCCTGCCGGAGCTTTATTCATGTCAAAATGCAGGGTATGTACCTTCAGGCTGCCTGCGTTCTCAGAAGGCAGCAGGGTGGCGACACCGGACGGACTCTGCGGCTGATTGTAGAAAATAATCCCGCTGTCCCCCTGGACCTTATCTGCATCCGTTAACAGGAAAGCTGTTAAGGAAATATCGATTCCATTGGACGTTTCATAGCTGACTGTTACATGGCCTTGTGGAGAGCTCAATGTTGTGTTGGCTCCCATCTGCAGCAGTTGGTTCAATTGAATCACTCCTTATCTGGTTTATAAAAATTCCATCCTCCAAATGCCTCAGATGACTCTTGCAGCTGCTGTTTCAAACCAAAAACAATAAGGGCATTCCTGCAAGCAGCAATGCCCCTAACTATTAAATCTATTAATTTAAATCTATTAATCTCTGCCTCTCGCTGCCTGCGTATCCCGGATGTTTTTCTGGATGGTGACCGCTGAAAAGACACTGAGCACAAAAGCCATCGCGTAGAATCCTTTTTCACTTAATGCAATGCTTCCCGCGTTATAAAGACCGATCGCCATCAGCGCAACAGCCGTGATCAGCGCAAACCAGCTGAGCCCGTAATAGATGCCTGAAACCGGAATATCCTCGTCCTTGTCCCTTACCGCCTTCTGCAGGGAAACCGCTGCATACAAGCCGAAGATCAATACAGCAAAATAATAGCCCTTCTCATTCAGCTGCATTCCCGCATTAAACAGTCCGATCAAATAGGCCGCAACGCCTACCACCAGCGCTGACCAGCTCGCCCCTTTAAAAGCCGCCGTCGGTTCGCCTTCTTTTCGTTCCGGCTTCCTCTTAGGTCTGGGCTCCTCGCCCACCATCAACGGATTTTCATTGTACTCAGACATGTGTCGCTCCCCTTTACGGTCATTTAGAATGAATGCTCATACCAAACCCATTATAGCAATTTTTTACATGTGGTGTTACTTTTGGGGGGGATTTTTATTCCGAGGAGTCTGATTTTCGACTTTTAAGGAATTGGAAATAAAAGACTGGTCTGGTCTCTCCATAAATAACTTACTTGAATGAAAAAGCCTGCATGTCTCAGACCCTTTAACATACGGCCACTGGGGTTTTTTTTAACATGACAAAGTGTAAGGCTAACAACTCTGAACTGGTTGAATCTGTTTCTTGCTTATTCCAAAAATAGCATTTCTCCACACGGATTTTTTGGCGTTGTCCAATATTCTACTTATCTACGAGGTGCACTAATCAAAGAAAAACACCGATGAAAACGCTAGAACGATTTAGTCAGTTTGTCGGAAGTACCTTTGCTTATTGGGTCATTTTGTTTGCGGTCGTAGCTTTTATGCTGCCGGATGGATTTACTTGGATTGTTCCGTTTATTACCCCGCTGCTCGGAATCATTATGTTTGGTATGGGCCTGACGTTGTCAGCGACTGATTTTAAAGGCGTGGTAAAACGTCCCTTCGAGGTACTGACTGTTGTAGTCGCACAATTCCTAATCATGCCGTTGCTTGCCTTTGCTTTGGCAAAAGGGCTGCGATTGCCTCCAGAAGTAGCTGTCGGTGTTATTCTTGTAGGCTGCTGCCCTGGCGGAACGTCTTCTAACGTCATGACTTTTCTCGCCAAAGGAGATATTCCCTTATCTGTAACAGCTACAGCAGCAACAACTGGACTCGCACAGATTGTGACACCTGCACTCATTCCCTGGTCTCAGCTGTGGCAATTATAGCCATCGTAGCAGCTGTCGTATCCAACAGTCAGGAGCAGATTGCACAGACTGGACTCGCAATCTTCGGTGTCGTAGTGCTGCATAATGTACTCGGCTTTCTACTCGGATTCGCCTTAGCTAAGCTTCTGCGAATGGATCTGTCCAAGGTCAAAACCACTGCCATTGAAGTGGGCATGCAAAACTCCGGGTTAGGTGCTCAGCTAGAAACAGCACACATCTCCCCGCTGGCAGCTTTACCAAGCGCAATCTTCAGTGTCTGGCATAATATTTCAGGTTCTATTTTGGCTAATATCTTAACGAGGATGGGGACTGTTGAGAAAGAAACTGCACCTAAACGGCAGATATCCTAACGCAATTAGCCATTCTCTTATTAGAGGATGGCTGATTTTCTATTTGGGTCCCGGAATTTCTATTCTAAATCTTTCTCCCCATCACTGAACAAACTAGTGATCTAGGAAAATCCCCCTTATCATTTTTAAGTTTTAATGTTTTTTAGAAATAGGCTATCCACAGAATATTTTTAATTTCCCAATGAAAAAATATCTGAATACAACCCCTAATAAGATTTATAAAATATGTGTTTCACGTGGAGCTAGGTGGGACCCTTCTAAAACGGCAGTTATGAGACGGAATTAAATAAACCAGAAAAGAGGAAGACCCCCATCAAAGTCTTCCTCCCGCTTATTATAAACCTAACGAAATATATTTCACTTCAAGGTATTCCTCAATACCGTGGTGTCCGCCCTCACGTCCAATTCCGCTTTGCTTAAGGATGCAAAAGCCTTATAAATAAAAAGGACCTTGAATCTTAGGTCCTTTACTACTAAAACAAGTTCTTAAACCTAATCCCCTAATAATTAAGTCTCTCCTCTATCTCATTCGTTGGAAAGTAATCCCCATATTCATTTGTTTCCTTCTCACTGCGATTCATGCTAATGGTGCCCACATTTAGGAAAGTAACGGTAAGGGTATCCCAGCCTGTATAGTATAAGAGCTCATCCGATAAATTGGTATAATGGGAAACTGCCACATCTTCCGGAGAGCCCATCTCATATCCTGTTATGTCAGCTATTGCCTTTATCTCTCCATTCTCAAAGGAAAATTCACCACTCAAGTGATTCTCGACGATTTCTTTTATTTCTTCTTCTTTTATTTCTCCCTCTGATATTTGCAGTGCATCCAAGAGCTCAGCTTCCTTTTTAGCCTCAGCCTCAGCTTTTCGTTGCGCCTCTTGTTCCGCTTCTTCTGCTTTGGCTTCAGCTTCAGCCTCTGCTTTGGCTTCTGCTGCTTCTTTTTCTTTAAACCATGGAGCTGCTTCGTCTACCTGTTCCTGTAAGCTTTCATTCTTCTCTTCAAGGTCTTCCGCTGCTGCTGTTTTATCGATCAGCTGTTCTTCCAACCCGCTTATTTTCACACCTGCATTGTCCAGTTGTTCTTGGGAAGGACCAATGAATGAGCCAATAGCGAGAGCGATTACTGCAGTTAATACATATGTCCATTTACTTTTCAAAAACTTAAATACGATATTCAAATTCTATTTCCCCTTATCTTATTCCTAATTACGAACCTTAATTATTTTACCAGAAATATAGTTAAAAAGAACTATTTAATTGATGTATTAACCTCAAGTCTGTAACTTTTGTGACAGTATAGAGGGGAGGCTGCTGATGTGGAACTTTAGAATAATATTAATGGAACGTACCGAAACTTACATAATATTGAATCAAGACTCTACTATCTTCAATAAAATGCTAAAATAAAAGGCATATAATTCAAAGAGGTGGCACTATTTGATCATTTACGAAGCTACAAAGACCGAATTTATATCGGATGTGACGAACGAGCTTCTCGTTGAACGTCTTTATGAGTCTTATCAAAATAAGATTGGCCGTACTTCTAAAAGTGAAATCAACTCATGGGAGAACTCTCTTCACCGCATGTCCAATGTGATGCAAGATGATGAGATTCCGGATGATACATCAGTTGCAATAGAGTTTAAGATTCCGAATACCTCGAAACGGGTCGACTTTCTTATAGCTGGCCATGATGGCGCTCAGGATCATGTTGTCATTGTCGAGCTAAAGCAATGGTCGGAGGTTGAGAAAGTAACGTCTAAGGATGCTCTTGTTTCAACCTACCTTGGGGGGAGTATGAGAACGGTAACGCATCCATCCTATCAAGCCTGGTCATACGCTGCTTTAATTGAAGATTTTAACCAGAATGTACAAGACCAGCATATTGCGTTAAACCCATGTGCCTATTTGCATAATTATCGAAAAGCAGAAAATGACCCATTGATGGATGCTCACTACTCAGACCATCTGGCCAAAGCACCTGTTTTTGCAAAAGGAGAGATCCAGCAATTAAGAAATTTTATCAAGAAGTACGTACGTTACGGTGATCATAACCAGCTGATCTATCAGATTGAGCGCGGTAAAATCCGCCCTTCGAAGTCGCTGCAGGATTCTCTTGCAAGTTTATTAAAAGGCAATCAGGAATTTGTGCTCATAGATGAACAAAAAGTGTTTTATGAAGACGCCTATTACTTAGCGCTTGATAGTATAAAGGCCAATCAGAAGACTGTAATGGTATTCGAAGGAGGACCGGGGACCGGGAAATCCGTGATGGCAGTAAACCTTCTTGTGAATCTAATTAGTGAGGGTTTAACTGCACTCTATGTTTCGAAAAATTCAGCCCCCCGGAATGTGTATGCTTCCAAATTAAAAGGAACGATGAAGAAAACGCAGATTGATAACCTATTTAAAGGATCCGGCAGTTTCTATGAATCTGAAAAGAATGAATTAGATGTGCTCATCATTGATGAGGCACATCGTTTGAATGAAAAGTCCGGATTATTCAGCAATCTGGGCGAAAATCAGATCAAAGAAGTTATTCATTCATCAACATTTACCGTGTTCTTTATTGACGAAAACCAAAAAGTCACGTTAAAAGACATTGGCAGTATCGATCTGATTAAAAAGTATGCAAAGGAATTAAATGCTGAATTTGTCCAGGGAAAGCTTTCTTCTCAATTCCGATGTGATGGTTCTGATGCGTATATCGCCTGGCTGGATGATGTGCTTCAAATCAGGAAAACAGCCAACGCCAACGACAGAGGCGTGGATTATGACTTCAGAGTGTTCGATGACCCGAATGAAATGCTGAGGGAAATAGAAGAGTTAAATAAGAAGAACAATAAATCACGCATGCTTGCCGGCTACTGCTGGGAGTGGCCAAAAAACGGCCGTTCAAATACACTCCAGAAAGATATCGAAATCCCAGAGCACAATTTCCAAATCAGCTGGAACCTCTCCGATAGCATCTGGGCAATCGAGCAGGACTCCGTCTCTGAAGCAGGCTGCATCCACACATCCCAAGGACTTGAATTTGATTATGTTGGAGTCATCATCGGTCCTGATCTTCTCTATCAGGAGGACCAGATCAAGACAGACTACACAAAACGCGCTAGAACGGACCAGTCTCTTAAAGGAATTAAAACAATAGCAAAAGAAAATCCAGAAAAAGCCCAAGCACTAGCGGACCAAATCATAAGAAATACATACCGAACACTCATGACTCGAGGACAGAAGGGATGCTTTATCTTCTGTACGGATCCAGAATTGAATGGGTATTTTAGAGAACGGCTTAATAAATCTGTTTCTTATCAGGATTTGTCACCTCGTCAGGAAGAAGTGGCTGCGGAGAGTCGGAGTGAATATTAATGAAGTTTCTTCGCTTTTCGGGCAGATTCTAACAATTTTAATCGGTAAGTAAGGGAAATAGATGAGTGAATATTCGGAAGATAGTCGGAGTGGGGAATGGCCTGTCATGCTCCTTTCTCAATATGTTTTGAGCAGTGACAGGCATTACTTGATCAAAGTGTGTTAGGTAATCCTGATTTTATTAATTCACATAAATATTATCGTTATGCCATTCTAAAAATTGGTCTTCTGGTGAAACCTTCCTGATTCCATAGATAAAACTTCCATCCAGTTGCTCTAAGATGCTGATACTGGAATGATCTTGTGCAACAAATTTAGAAGATACTTTTATTTCTAATGTTTTGGGCTTAACAGTTATAACTCCTCTATCAAAAGCCCAGTGATGTACTTTACATAAAGCAATACCATTACTTAATTCACTTGGTCCTCCATATGCATGCCAATGAACATGTGCTGCATCAATGCCAAAAGGAATGTTGTTAAATACCGATGAAAAACCACAGATACAACATCTATATCTATAATTTGCTAAAACCTCTTTAGCAAAATTTGAATTTCTTTTTTTTGAACGAACTTCTCCATAAAATAATTGGAGATGATTCCTAATGTCTGATTGGATAGTTTCTGGCCAAAATTTTTCTAGTATATATTGAACTAACTTTGCCCTAGAACTAATATCTGATTTGAGTAACGAATACATTGATGGTTCGAAATATCCATACGTTTCAGGCTCTCTTAATATACTTTTGGATAAAGTTTTCTTACTACTGTATTCAACACCATAAGGAACATTAATGTCCCAAATAATTGAGCTATTTAGATGATGAAACGGTTGTTCAGGCGCAGTCTTTTTAATCGAGCGTCCACCGAAATTTCTTATTAATAAGTCAAGGTCTCGTTCAATATCTATAAATTTAAAAGTATTTTCATTCGCTTTACCCTCTTCTATACGTGAAATTAATAACAAGATTAACAAAGGCTTTTTTAGGGAAGATCCTATTTGTTTTTGTTTATGAAGTTTTATTTTATCTATCTCGGCTATTATATCTTCAAAGTTCATACTCTCCTCCTTTAAAGATTACTAACGACAAATGAATCGACAATATGGCTTTTATAATCAGAGGGAATATCTTAAATATCACAGATTTTACGAAATATCTACCGTTGCCAATATCTAAGACTTAAGGAGCAGTCTCTTAAGTATGGGCTGCACCTTTCTCACTAACAGTTTATTAATTGTATTTACTACACAAAAGGAAGTGCTTCTTCATGTCTAGTACTTGGATGCAGCAATCCACGATTATGGAAGGTAGAGCTCAAATCTGCATAGTGAGTTGTGATTGGCAGCCTAGTCTTTAGCATGGAATGGATATGCATATAGGATAGCTTGTATACATCAGACATAATTTGATCGAAGTCAAGCTGATTTGTTTTCTGAACTACTTTAACAACTCTAGCCATCCCTACAAATTCTTTAGGAGAGGTAGAGCACAGATACCCCATTTTGTCTTTCTTGTAATACATGCTTTGTTCTGTTATCCATTTACCATTATCATAAGTAGCCATCCGACGATTCACATTTTTTAAAACTTCAACATAATCGAATGCAATTCCCATTCTCGAAAGCTTTTCTGCAATAAAAACTAAATCTTCCCGGCAAAAGCCGTCTCGATGAAACGTAATATGCATCGGCGTTTCACCATACCGCTCCTTATAGGAGTGAATAGTATCGTATAGAATCTCTTCTATAGTTCCCATACTTATTCTTTCCCCTGCCTCATTAGTTGATAAAGATTTCTGCTTTATCATTGTACCGTCCTTACCAATAATCTGTATGATTCCTGACGCATGTTTACCGTCTTCGTGACTAACATCTAAACCGATGAAGCAATCAGAATTAAGATTTTCACCCAGCACCCATGGCTGCAAGCCTGATTTTACGTATATTCCTAAGAGAATATTGTAAATAGTATAAAGCGATTTAGACCTATCCAAAAGGGCATTAGAAAACGATACGAATTGAGTGACAATATCCTGTTTTCCGCCAAATTCTCTTTTAACTATTTTGTATGCATGATTTATTGTCTGTTCAGAAGCAATGACAACTACGGTTCCATTAAAATATTTGGCTATGGACTTTAATTTATATCCTAAGTCAGCAGAGCTTAAAAAATTCTGTTCTAGCTGACCACGGAGTTCTCGTGGTTTTCCTGAAACAATTAGATTTACACCCATTTTTGAAGATTCCTGTGTCAATAGCTTGATAAAATCTCCCACATTAGCCCTCATGTTTTCGTTTTTCTGCAATAGCGGATCAACAAAGAAACTGACATGGGCTTCTTTCCCCTTATAAATACCGCCTTTTCGTAATCCTTCATTAAGTTTGCTGGTCGTACACTCGTTACCGAACCTTAGCAAAGGTGCATTCGCATTCTTCACTTCATACCCTAAATTTACTGCCCTTACATTTTCTTTTGGGAAGTTTAGCATTGGCAACTTCTGTAGTATTTCATGGGTTTCTTTAAAAAGTTCCTGCATCTTTTCTGAGGGTTTCATTTTAATTGCTTTAGAAGCAATTTTACTTAAATGGGTAGGTAAAGAGTCAAACGAGCAGCTTAGTTTTAACAGATGAGGTAAATATGGAAATATCGCACCCGCTTTGTTCTTCACATGCACAATCATAGAAGCTGCATCAACACCAACAAGCTTTTTTGGTTCACCTTTTCGTCCATAGTAATTAATCACAGACTCTTTCAAGTAAGGACTTTCATCTCCAGCTTTGTAAGGTGCTATTTCTAGAAATTCATATTCATGTGTTTTTGGGTTGTTCACATCAACTACTGAAGTACCTTTTAAAATAAAAGATTCGTTAAGATTTAGCAGTTTTAAAAGATTATCTCGGTATTCAAAACGGTGGATATAATCAAATCCAACGAAAATTTCTCCATTTTCACCTACTTCTACATTAATTTGAATAGCTGGATAGATTAATAACTCCTCTGTGTTAATCGGTTTGGTCCTTTTTAATCGAAAAGCTCCTCGATCCATTACATGAGTTAATCGTGAACGCTGCTCTAATTCCTTTTTAACCAGTCTCTCTAATAATTTTCTTTCATAAGCTTTATCTAAGCAAATAGGGCGTGCTTCATATTTTATGTATTCATACTTGTCCCAAGAGTTTATCTCTGAAAATGATGCTAGATACTGTTCGAAGAAGACAATAGTTTGATAATTATTTCGTTTACTCAATTCATATGATATTTGTCCTCCCAGTGAGTATCTGTTTTCTTCGGTTGATAATGGAATAGTGTATAAATGAATAAGTAAAGAAGAAGCATTGTTGGAAGTTAGCCATTCAGAAAAATAATATTGATTCATTTTTATTCCCCTTTTTGATAATGATGGTTTTGAAAATACCAGTAGGCAAGATTTGTGCAACAAATACGTCTAGTTGTGTAGACGTCAAGTTGAATTTTACACTTTTTGCTCATTTCCTTTTTACACTTTTGCTGAAAAGATACTTTTCCGATTTTTCATTCGATGACTTTCTTCATCTTCTTGCCCATGAATGACTTCTACACGATGAAGTAATCGATCCAAAATGGCTGTTGTTATGCCTTGGTCCCCAATTAAATTCCCCCATTCATCCGGACTCTTATTGGAGGTTAGGACGATCGAACTTCGTTCGTATAAATGATTGATCAAATGAAAGAATAGGTTTGCTTCTCTATGATCCATTGCCATATACATCAAGTCATCGATAATGACCAAGTCTGCACTTCTGAGTCTCTTAAGCTGCACCTTTGACTTGTTTAAATATTCCTCTGTTTTTAAGAGCTGGATAAGCTCCCCCATCGTAACGAAGTACACATGAAATCCTCTTTGAACGGCTTCAAGTCCCAGTCCAACTGCGATAAAAGTTTTCCCAATGCCTGGCGGACCTAAAAGGATTAGATTGTACTGCTGCTCCAGCCAGTTCAATTCCCTAAGTTGGTTCAACTGACGGGCAGTCAACACATTTTGTCCTTCCAATTCGAATTCCTTTAACGATTTCACAAAGGGAAAGCGAGCCCATTTCATTCTTTTCTCTAGACTTTTGGCTTCTCGTTTGACCAATTCATACCGGGTAATGGACTCTAAAAACTCCAGGTAGGTCCATGATGCCTTTTCAGCTTCGCGGAGAAGCCTTGGCAGCTCCTCCGCAGTTTCTGCTAAACGTAACTGACGAAATTGATCCTGCAGTTCATTCACTGTTTTATTCATCATGCACGCCCTTCTAAAATAGAGGTGTAAGTATTTAGAGAGCGGGCAGAGGCCTTGATTCCGGAATGTCTAGTTGAGTGGGCCTCGTGAGAATTGATTTCATGCCCCGGGGCATGACTGGATAAATGATAGTGATGGGCCATGTCCCGGAAATCATTGCCGCTATACAGCCCTTCAGTCATACACTTGGTCATAACCGCATCTATACTGGCTGAATACTTTTGGATCACCTCATGAATGATGGAGAAGTGTTCCCGCCGATACCTAGGGTATCGTTTACTGATTTCATCAAGATAGACGCCTGCTTGCCTCTGATCGGTAAAATAGGAGATTAACCCCTGCTTTAATTCATTGATCCCTTTCGACCGATCACGTGTATGACTGCGATTTTGAATCAGCTTTCCTTTCTCTAAGCTGATTTCGTGCTCAGCCAGGATTTCCCCCTCGACCTGTTCTCGAATAATAAGTGTTTGAGGTTTTCCTGCTTTAACTTCAATGAAAACAAGGTTCTCAGAATGGGTTTGATAGGTTCCAAGCGGGACCGAATATCGATTTGACTTATAACGTATCGTGTTGTCCTTGCTAACACTTCTTGTTATACTCTGGGTATGGGTGCTTTCATAGGAAAGCAGTGAAGAGACTGGCTGTAAGTGTTGCTTTTCGAGGAGAAACACTTCTGCTGGTCTTTTTTTCGTTGTTTGATGAACCTGATGGTTCCCGGTCCGATGGAGCCATTGTAAGGCACGCTGATTCCAGTCCTCTATGTCGCTGAACACTCGGCTGTCCGCAAAATTGCCTTTTATGTACTTCACCACGTTTTCAATCATGCCCTTTGATTCCGGATCAGCGCGTCTGCATAGATGGACCTTAAACTTGCGTTCACTCACATACCGTTGAAATTCAGCGGTTAAAAGCAGCTGTCCCGCATTCTCGCTGACTGCAATCAAGTGATCCTGATCATAGACCATCTCCTCCGTACGTCCTCCATAAAATTGAAAGGCATGCTCATGGCACCGGATCGCATCTTTTGTGGTGAAAGGACGTGTCTGCCATTCCATATATTTTTGTCTGGAGTGCGCCATCACAAACGCAATGAAGTGCAGCTTGATCTCCTTGTTGTCACTCGTCCTTTGCTTTGTCTCTCCCCAATCAACCTGGAGTTGCTTACCCATTGGCTGCTCAGGAACGGCCTCATACTGGCGCACTTTCACTTTCTTTTCAATCTGATAGATCTCCCTAATTTCTTTTACATAAGAGCGTACCGTACTTCCTCCGACTGCCAGATCAGGATATCTCTCAAGCAGCCAATCATGAATTTGTGCGCCACTCAAATGAGGGTACTCTTCTAACCAGGCAAGAATCCAATCTTTGTATTCGTCTAATTTTTTCTTCCTCCCATGTGGCTGAACTGAATAGGCCCTTGCTTCTTCCAAAGTCATTTCTAGATATTTATAAACCGTTGGCCTAGATATCTTAAGCTCCTTGGCAATTTGTGCTACTTTAAATTTCCGTTTATGCAATTCCTGAATCTTTACATACAACACTAACTTATCCTCCAAAATCCTATCCTCCAGTAAAATAACGTCTCCAACTATTTTACTAGATTTTTAGGTTAATAAAGCAAAAGTGTAAAATCTAACTAAGCAAAAACTGTTAACTTTATTTTAGCGTTTACAGTTGTGCGTCCATTATTTTTCTATTTCAAGTATTAAAGTTAATAAATCACTTACTTGTTAGAAATAATTAATTCCAGCTACTAGTAAAATTATAACAAAAAATTCCACTCTGCAAGTAAAAGTGGAATTCCTTTAGTAAGTTCTATCCATGGAATAATCCATAACCTCACATACTTATGATACGGCTTACCTTCTTGTGTTGGAGGAAGTCGATCTCCTTATAACTTTTGTTAGGTAGAACACTCAAATGTACGAAGTGTCCATTGAGTACGCAAGAAGTATTCGAAAATAATCGATATTGGAACGAAAAACTGTGCGTATTTATAACTCCGAAGGTACCTCTATTTTAGCTCCAGTTTTCACAGCCCCCCTAAACAGGGGCAATGATCGGCATTATAATGATAACCAACAATTTCCAAAATAACGCTTGCCTTAAAGGTACTTTAAGGTTTAGGATGAGGAAGAACCAGTTGATACCGCCTTAAAATAACCCGGCCAATGGCATTCACAATAAAAGAAGATTCAGAGCAGCTTGGTTGCCCGGCTCATACGATTCGTTTTTACGAGAAGGAGGGATTGATACCCTACATTAAGAAAGATAAGAACGGGAATCGACTGTTCGAACAAGATAGCCTAGATGATCTGTTTCAGGGCGACAGGGATGAAGCTCTAGTTGCTGAAGGAGATGGTGGATCTTGCGCTCGATGGTGATTCTACGATTCCACAACGTAAAGCGATCTTGAACCAGTACAAGGAAGATTTATTTCGCCGTCAGAACGAATTGACCGAAGCGCTCGACGCCGTCAATAACAAGCTGTCGATATACGAAGACATCGAGAAAGGGAGCATCCCTTACGAGAGCCAGTTGTTAATCAAGATGGAGGAGTCAGAGTGACACCAAACCTAGAGTGAGGGATTAACAAATGCAGCAAAAAAAATTGGGCAATAGCAATATCCTCGTCTCTTCAATCGGACTGGGAATTATGGGAATGTCTCCAGGCATGTACGGGGAAACTAACGACTTACAGTCAATCAAAACGATCCATCGTGCTTTGGATATAGGCGTCACGATGTTCGATACCGCGGACGTGTACGGGAACGGGCATAACGAAAAGCTGCTCGGCCGTGCTCTTCAAGGTCGTCGCGAGCAAGCCATTATCGCCACCAAGTTCTCGTACACTCCAAATTTCGAGAGCATCAGTGGCCATCCTGACTACGTTAAGAAAGTAGTGGAGGATAGCCTTCGCCGTTTGAATACGGATTACATCGATATATACTACCAACACCGTGTCGATCCAGAAATCCAGATAGAGGAGACGGTCGGAGCGATGGCAGACTTGGTCAAAGCAGGCAAAGTTCGGGCGCTCGGCCTGTCTGAGGCTTCCGCTTCCACCATTCGCCGCGCTCATGACGTGTATCCGATCTCCGTGCTACAGAGTGAGTATTCGCTATGGAGCCGTGACATCGAAGAGGAGATACTCCCTACCGTAAGAGAGCTGGGGATTACCCATGTGGCCTACAGTCCACTGAGCAGAGGCTTTATATCCGGAGAGCTTCGCACTTTCGAGGATCTGGCCGACGACGATCTTCGAAGATGGATGCCGCGGTTCCAAGGAGACAACTTTCGGAAGAACATTGAGGTTGTCGACAAGATTAAGGAGATCGCGATGGAGAAGAACTGTACACCATCCCAACTGGCGATTGCCTGGACGATTGCCAACGGGGCGCTACCTATCCCGGGTACGAAGCGTATCAAGTACCTGGAGGAAAATGCGGCCGCGGCTAATATCCTTCTCATGAAGGAGGACCTTGAACGAATCGATCAGGTCAGCCCCAAGAATGCCGTTCACGGCACGCGTTATATGAAAGAACAGATGACACTGCTCGACGGCTAAACTATAATCAGAAGAAGCAATGGTCCACGGGCTCCGTGGACCATTTGCAATTGGATATTTTCTCTGGAAGTCTGCAGCCGTGAACGCTCGTTTTACAGATCAAATCAAAATCGCTCCAAGCTTTTGGACGAGCCTGAGAGAAATAGGATATGATCCATTCAATCCGTCATATCCGAAATCTTGACCTGATTCTTGGACTCCCGATATGAGATATGGCCATTTTTTTTCAGCGGTCCTATGTAAGCGATAGACATTAGCTTACCAGTAGTTATCTCTATCTTATCATGAACATATTTTTTATTTAGCATAGCTCTCTTTTCATGTAGCTTATGAAAAGGATGTATTCCAAGAGGGACTATATTCTTGAGTCATTTCCGTGAGAGTGTCTCATCAAAATTTTGTCTTTTCTTTGTTTTACCATCACTTGTGATAAGGTTCCCCCCGCACAATCCGAAACGCCCGATAAACCTGCTCGACCAAAATCAGTCTCATAAGCTGATGCGGAAATGTCATCTTCGAGAACGACAGTGTATCATTCGCCCGCTTCATCACCGCATCACTCAACCCAAGCGATCCCCCAATGACGAATGCCACCTTACTTTTCCCGTAAGTCGCGAGCCTGTCCAGATCAGCTGCCAGCTGCTCCGACGATTTCATTTTCCCTTGGATCGCCAGGGCAATGACATGAGTATCATCCGAAATCTTCGCCAAAATTCGTTCGCCTTCTTTGTCTTTGACGATTTTCATATCCTGCTCACTTAAATTTTCCGGTGCTTTTTCGTCGGCAAGCTCGATGATTTCCATTTTGGTGTAAGGGCCAAGCCTCTTCAGATATTCGTCGATTCCTTGCTTTAGGTATTTTTCTTTTAGTTTTCCTACGGTTACGATCGTTATATTCACAGGTTATCCCCACTTTAAAAACATGTTATTCACAAATGTTATCCACAGTTGTGTATTTCCCATCCACATTGTGTGGCGAATGTTTATTCTCCTACCATATATACAGCAGGGTTTTCGCATAATTCACAGGTTGTGGATAACCTGTTTGTTTCTTCAATTTTTATTATTTCCGGAGCTAGTTCGTGCTCGTCAACATACATATCAATTGCTGTTTCGACATGATCTGCGCATGCTTTCATGGTGTTCCCTCCTTATCCACAGGTGGATTCTTCTTTTATTTTACACGAAATGATCGATTTATCCACATCTTCCAAGTTGAAAAGACGGCAAATAAAAACCCCAAAGTGCTTATGCATTCCGGGGTTCCTGAGCTCACTCTATGTCAGGCTTATTGGAGGCGGGACAGGTAAGGACCACAGATGCGCAGCATCGAGGCCGCTCACCAGCCGCCTCCCTGAAAGGGAGTCCTGATCCGCCTCCAGACTTCTTTAGCTTCCCTGTGACTGGGATTCGCCCAGTCGCACGTCCACGGATTTCTTTTCTCCGGAGCGGTAGTAGGTGATTGATACGGTGTCACCCGGTTTGAGTTCGTACAGCACCTTCCGCAGCTGGATGATGTCTTTGATATCCTGGCCGTCCATTTTGGTGATGACGTCCATTTCCTTCAGTCCCGCTTTGCCGGCAGGGGAGAGGGGTTCGGCTTCAAAGACGACAACGCCGCGTGTAATGTCCTTCGGCAGCTTGAGCGTTTCCTGCTGGTGGTAGCTTGAGACTTCGTCAAGCGAGCGCATGCTTAAGCCGAGGTACGGTCTTCTGACCTCGCCGTATTTCTCCAAGTCTTCGATGACGGGCTTGGCGACATTGACCGGGATGGCGAGACCGATCCCTTCGACAGAGGATTCGGCGATTTTCATGGAATTGATGCCGATGACCTTGCCGTCGATGTTGATGAGGGCTCCGCCGCTGTTGCCCGGGTTGATGGCGGCATCCGTTTGCAGGACCTCGGAGTTCCAGTCGGGCTGGCCGTCTCCGTTTTCGTCAATTGGAATTGCGCGCTCCGTTCCGGAGATGATGCCCTGGGTGACGGAGCCGGCAAATTGCAGGCCGAGCGGATTGCCGATCGCGATCGAGGGCTCACCGGGCTTGACCTTGTCTGAGTTGCCGAAAGGGGCGACGTTTTTAATGTTTTCGCTGCTGACCTCAAGGACGGCGAGATCGGTCAGTCTGTCGCTGCCGAGGATCTTCGCCTGGACCCGTGTGCCGTCAGACAGGCTGATTTCCACCTGTGAGGCGCCTTCAATGACGTGGTGATTGGTGACGACGAAGGCGCTGTTGCCGGCTTTTTTATAAATGACGCCAGATCCGGTTCCCGCTTCGCCGCTGCCTCCATCCTCCTCCCAGAAGCCTGACTGCTGGATGTTGATGACGCCGACGACAGAGCTCGAGACCTTGCTGACGATGTTCGTGATGTCGGAGCTGACGTCAACGGAGACTTGCTTTTCCGGTCCTGCCGGTTCGGCTGCGCCGCCGTTTTCCGTATCCGGTTCAAACCGTCCGTTTACAAAATCATTGACCGCCGGTGCGCCGAAAAGGACGAGAAGCCCTCCGAGAACGGCTCCGGTTATGCCTGCTAAAAACCATCCGCCGCGGTTGCCTTTTTGCCTGCGTGGCGGCTCCTGATAATCCTGATCATAATACCCCACTGTTTCCAGCTCCTTCTTTTCGTATCCTGCTATTGCTTAGTATACTCAAGGAGGGGCGAAAAAATAATCGCTATACGGCCGTTAGCGGGGTGGGCTGTCTTGGATCGGTGTCATACAGGCTGATCTGTTCTCCTAACACAAAGCCCTTGCTCTCGAGTGTCTGCTGAACGGACATTCTGGCCAGGTCCTTCATGTTGTTGTCCTGGCTGAGGTGGGCAAGGTAAATGCGGGAGGTGTGGTCGCCGATTACGTCCGACATAGCGAGGGCTGCATCTTCATTGGACACGTGGCCGACGTCTGAGAGAATCCGGCGCTTGATGCTCCACGGATAGTGGCCCATCTGCAGCATGCTCACGTCATGGTTGCTTTCGAAGACGAAGGCATTCGCATCCTTGATCATGCCCTTCATGCGGTCGCTCACATAGCCGGTATCGGTGATGAGGGCAAGCTTCCGGCCGCCGTGGTGGAACACATAAAACATCGGCTCTGCTGCATCGTGGGAAACGCCGAAGGACTGGATGTCCAGCCCTCCGAAGGTTTTCACTGTGTCGGTTTCAAAGTGGTATTTCTGCTCGGACGGTACGTCGCCGATCAGCTTGTTCATCGCTTCCCACGTCTTGGCATTCGCGTAAACCGGCACCTTGTGCTTTCTTGCCGCGACGCCGAGCCCTTTAATATGGTCGCTGTGCTCGTGGGTGATAAAAATGCCGCTTAAGTCGTCCATGCTTTTGCCGATCTGGCCCATGAGCAGTCCGAGCTGCTTGTTGCTCAGTCCTGCGTCCACCAAAAAGGATTGGCCGTCCGCTTCTATATAAATCGCGTTCCCCGTACTCCCGCTCGCAAGTACGCTAAATTGCAAGCTCATATCTTTGTTCACTCCGTTTATTCTTGATTCGGTCTGACGATCTGCCCGTCAAACGCGTTGACAAAATAATCTTCCTTGTCGTTGATTTCAATGTACCAGTATGGCTGAAGCGATTGCTCGCTGAATTCCTGCTCGGTGTAATAGCCCAGATCGATTTTCGTGATGCTGCTCTTCGGCTTCAGATCGTTCTCGCTGTAAAGCTGGGAAACGGCTTTTGTGGCAGAAAGTGTGTCCTGCTGCTGCTCTTCGGCCGTTGCCTCGACATACGTTTGCTCATAGTTGATGATTTCGCTCTGATCGTTCAGATGCAGCTTAATGACGCCAATCGGCTGCTTCGTCAATTTCTGATAGAGGGTTTTGCCGTCCACCTGCTGAAGATAGGTGATCATACCCTTTTCCTCATCAAACGACCAGTATACATACTGATCTCCGAAAAGGAGCTTGGCGGAGACGAGCTCATCGGCTTTCTGAATGTCCTCTTTTTTCACTGGAATCGGGCTTTTCAGCTCCATCTGCAGCACAGGCTCCGGTTTTTTTTCGCTCAGGTCAAAGACCGGCTCCTGTTCTTTGAGCGCTGCAGCCTCTTCAGGCGTAAACAGGTGGCGCTTGACGGAAAGCAGGTCCACCTTTGAAACATCGGCGGGGAGAGGAGGATAGGTGATTTCCTCTGCCGACAGCTGGTCCTGGATGGATTCCACCTGAATGGAGTCGTATTCGCTCGTGACGACTTTTTGTGAATACTGCCAGGCGAGGAAGAGATCCAGAACTAGAAAAGCGAAAATAAAGATGGTTTTCGTTTTACTCCAATCCATCCTGGCTGCCTCCTCCGACAATGCTTGGGTCTTTAATAAGATGATACGTGCCGGACTTCGTCTCCGCATACCAGGCCGGGTTCACCACGACGTTCTGATCCTCTGAAAAACGGGACAGCTCATAAGCCGGAAAAACGCGCACGACGTTGCCGATGCTTAATTCGCCTGTGCTTTTCTTCAGCATATCCAGGACCTGCTGACCGTTCTCAATCGCTACTTTTTCTCCATTTGAAGGCGTTTTGAGACCGAACGTCGGATGCACGTAGCGGATGATGTCGTTTTTCCCCCAAAGCTGAACAATCTGGGTGTTTACAAACGGCGGCTCATAGCTCGCAAAGACCGGGAGCCCGTTTTGGACCATGCGAAGCGAGACTTCATTGTTGTCGTTATGGCTGAAAAAGACGTATTTGTCTGTCCAGCCTCCATGGGAATTCAAGTATTCTACGCTCTGCTCCATCGCCTTTGAGAGGTTCGGTGCCGAAGCGGCATTTCGTTTCACATTCGTATCGGTATAGGAGAAGCTCATCTGCCGCTGATCGGACTGGACGACCATCATTCGCGATCCATCCGTATAGATGCTTTTTGATATATCCGTGCCGCTTGTGACATAGGAAGGATTGTTGAACAGCGCTTCCTTGAACTCCTCCCCGGTGTACCGTTCTGTAGAATACGAATACCGGTAATACACCGGCTTTTCTTGCGGCAGCATCAGGATCGTATCCTTATTGGCCCTCGCGTCAAAATAGCGCGGATACTCGTTTTGCGGATCGCTGAAGTACTTGCCCGCAAGCTGGAAGATGACGTCATGCTTCACTTTTACTTCCATCACCGTGTTTTTATTTGTGGAGATGAAGTACACCTTAGCGGTTTTCACTCCGGTTATCGGCATGATGACACGGTCAAAGGAATGTCCATCCGCTTCCTTGCTGTTCCAGTTCAAAATTGACTGGAACGTTTTAGCAGGGACTGCCTGGCTGAATACGAGCTCAATTTTCTTCTGGCCGTCCAGTCCATGGATGAACGCCAGGAGCTTTTCCCGGTCATAGGCTTTCGAGATGTTCTTCGTTTCCCCTAAATTCCAGTCCGCCATCGATGTCCAGATCGGGTCAATCCGGGAATCGGCCCCGTAATGGTTCTTCCCTTCATGGTAAAACACTTGCTGCGGTTTGACCACTTCGCTGATTTCCCGTTTTTCGTTTGTCAGCGGCTGGTTCTCAAGGTATCTCATGTTTTCAATCGGGTCCAGTGTGGGCTGGAACGTCCAGATGCTCCACGTGAAAAAGAGACTGACTATGATTAAAAAGGCTAGCACAAGGGTTTTTACTGTTTCCCGCTTCATTCCCAATCATCCTCTTGATCCGGATTGTACGGGAGTGTGAAAAACACGGTCGTCCCCCGTCCTTCCTTACTTTCTGCCCAAATTTCTCCGGAGTGCGCCTGAACCATTTCCCGTGCGATCGCAAGCCCGAGGCCGGTACCGCCAAGCTTCCTTGTTCTCGCTTTGTCGACCCGGTAAAAGCGCTCGAAAATCTTTTTCACGCTGTCCTTTGGAATGCCGACGCCTTCGTCCTTCACGCTGATCAGAAGCTCCTCTTCCTCCACTTGGATTTCAAAGGTAATTGTTCCGCCTTCCGGAGAGTATTTCATCGCATTGGAGATAATGTTGTCCAATACCTGGGTGATTTTATCGGTGTCGATATCGACATAAAGATCCGTAGTTGGGATCCGCCGCTTAAATTTGATGTTTTTCGATTTTGTCATTTCAAAACGGTCGATGACTTTGTTCATAAAGACCGTAAAATTGATCCAGTCCGGCTTAATCCGGTAATCACGGCTGTCCATTTTCGAGAGCTGCAGGAGATCGTTGACCAGTCGGATCATCCGCTCTGTTTCAGTTTGGGTAACATTCAGAAACTGCGGGGCGATGTCCTTGTCTTCCCACGCTCCTTCTACTAATGCATCCAGGTAGCTCCGCATCGTCGTGAGCGGGGTGCGAAGCTCATGGGAGACGTTCGCCACGAATTCTCTGCGCTCTTCATCGATTTTTTCCTGCTCAGTCACGTCGTAAATAATCGCGATTAGCCCTTCGATAAAGCCGCCATGCTCCTTCACAATGACAGAAAAATTGATTCGCAGAATAAGAGGCTTGTCATCTGAGCTGAAATCAAGCAGAAGAGGCTCCTGCGATTCGATCAGCTGGTCAAATTGAACTTCTTCCTCGATATCAAGCAGGGACGTGATTTTCATAGAAAGGGCTGTTTCACGTGAAACGTTCAGCAGCTGGGCCGCCGGATCATTTACGAGAATGATTTCCCCTTTCCGGTTCGTCGCAATGACCCCGTCCGTCATGTTCGCGATGACAGATGCGAGCTTTTTGCGCTCTCCTTCTGTTTGGGAATGGGCTTCCTCCAGCTCCTCCGTCAGATGATTAAAGCTTAATGCAAGCTGGCCGATCTCATCGTTTCCATAAATCCGCACCTTGCGCAAAAAGTTGCCCTTTGCAAGCTCTAAAGCCTGCTTTCTCATATCCGACAGCGGCCTTGTAATCGTCCGTGCCAGAAAGATTCCGACGAAAGCTGTAAAGAACAAGGAGATGCCTGTGCCCGTTGCCAAAATGTTATTGATATTTCGCATTTGTGTGAAAATTTCTTCCATCGAGGCTTCTAGATAAACGACTCCGACCGTTTCCCCGGATTCATTTTTTATAGGGGTGGCGGAAACGCGGATCCGCTTTTGGGATTCCCGGTCGAACAGGATTTGCGGAGGATTATCATCGACGATAAGCGCCCGCTTGATCATGTTGTCAGTTACTTTTTTCCCGACGATGGAGAGGTTGGCTGTATCGGAGGTAGCAAGCACTCTCATGCTCGTATCGATGACACGGACCTCTTGAATGTCCCCTTGAGAATAATCGTTCAGTACGCCGTTAATGTCCTCCTCGAGCGAATCGGGATCTTCTTTCGGACGTTTTTTTGCAAATTCGATTCCGAGGCTGTAATTGAGCAGGTTGATCTGCTTGTTGATGGAGCTGTTAAAGTTTGCTGTCAGCGATTCTTCCAGCTGCTTGACAAAGTACACCCCGATAATTTGCATCGCCAAAACGATCAGCAACACAAAGATCAGGGCAAATTTAAAATGGATGGAGCGGAAAAACCCAATTTTATTCATTCCAGTTACTCCTGTTCAGGATTACGCAAATAATACCCCACGCCTCTTCTTGTTACGATCCAGTTCGGGTGGCTTGGGTTGTCTTCTATTTTTTCACGAAGGCGGCGCACAGTGACATCCACCGTCCGGACATCGCCGAAATAATCATAGCCCCACACCGTCTGCAGCAAATGCTCGCGCGTCATAACCTGGCCGATATGCTTCGCCAAATAATGAAGCAGCTCGAACTCGCGGTGGGTCAGCTCAATCGTTTCTCCGCGCTTTGCGACGACATACGCATCCGGGTGGATGACAAGGGAGCCGACGGAAATTTCATTCGTATCTCCTGCAGGCTCCTCCGCTGTACCGGCTGTCTGCTGCCTGCGGAGATTCGCTTTCACTCTCGCCAGAAGCTCGCGGGTGCTGAACGGTTTTGTGACATAATCATCCGCACCAAGCTCAAGGCCAAGCACCTTATCAATCTCCGAATCCTTCGCGGTCAGCATGATGATCGGCATGTCATATTTCTTCCGCACCTCGCGGCATACTTCCATTCCGTCCCTGCTCGGAAGCATGATATCAAGAAGGATCAAGTCCGGCTGAAACTCCTCCACCTGCTGGATCGCATCGTTGCCGTCATAGGCGCAGTGCACCTCGTAGCCTTCTTTCTTTAAATTAAACTCTAATATATCGGCAATCGGTTTTTCATCGTCTACGACTAGTATTCTTCTGCTATCCATTCATTATCGCCCCTTTTGGCCAAGGTTTCGCATATATATGAAGCGTTCATTTTTTATAGCTCTAAACAGACTAATTATACCGATAGTATGTCCTTTTTTCCACCATCTGAAGGGAATAAAAAAGAAGCTGACCTGATTTAATGCCTTTGTTTTCCATCCAGACACCTTTAGGTCAGCTTTCCCGTTATGGATTTACGTAATTCAGAGGATCTTCGAGATTGCCGTTTTTATAAACCTCGAAATGGAGATGCATGCCGGTTGAGCGGCCGGTGTTGCCCATGACCCCGATTTTGCTGCCCTTCTGAACCGTCTCCCCTTCGGAGATAGAGATCGAATCGAGGTGAGCATAAATGGTTTTCATCCCATTCTGGTGATCAATCTCAATTTTATTTCCGTACGCCCCGCTGTTTCCGGCAAAAACGATTTTTCCGTTGTCGGCCGCTTTAATGGTCCGGTCCTGCACACCGGCAATATCAATTCCTTTATGCTTTCTTCCCCAGCGTACACCCTGCTTGCTCGTTATCGTACCGCCGACGGCAGGCCAGCTTAGGGTGCCTTCGCCTTTGGAGATTTCTTTCGTTCCGACTTCAATCACCTTCGTTACTGGCTCTTTGCGCACTTCATCCTTGACCGTTTCCCTCGTGATTGTTTCCCCGTTCACCTTCGTGTAAACATATTCCAGGAGGGCTTCTCCACCCGTACCGGCCTGCGTCACTTTTTCCTCGCCTTTAGGGAGGTCCGGGTTGTCCTTCCGCTCCTCGCTGTAGGGAATGTCTTCGACTTTTGAGGACTCTTCCTTAACAGTCACTTCTGTAAACGGCTTGCGGACCTTCACCTTAAGCTTATCCTCCGGCTTAATCGAAGAGCGGGGGTCCATGCCGCCGTTAAGCTCCAGCAGCTCATCCGTTGAAAGCTTGAACTCCCGGGCAATGGTCTCGAGCGTATCGCCCTCTTTAACGTGATACTCAGACTCTTCCATTGTTCCTTTTTTCAAGGCTTCAAACCCTTCGTCTTTCTTTTGCACGATGTCCGGATCCACTTTTTGTTCTTTGATTTCAGGCTGAACGGAGTACGAAAGCTCCGTAATCCGGGATTCTCCTTCTTTTATCGGCTCAAATGGCTTCCCGGTCTTTTGATGCTCTTCATAAGCTGTAAGAAGATCCTCCGGAACCATCTCATGAAGATAATCCCTCAGCATTTCCTCCGCCTCTTCCTTTGAGGCAAACGAAGCAGCCGTCTGGTCCCCAAACGTGATGGAGTAAACCTTTGCAGCTACATCAAGCTCTGACACCAGCCTCTCTTTGGCAGCATCATTATCTGCAATCGGACGGAACATCTGCTCCGGCACAATGTCGATATCCTCAACCGTCAAATTCAGCTTTTTGCCGGCATACCGGCTTCCGTCACGCTCCACCACCTGCTCCCCGGCTTCCTTTAAAACGACTTGGTTATCAATGGTCCCAAGCTTTTCCCCATCTATGTATAAATGATAAACGGTCGAAATTTGATCCTCTGCTGACGCCGTCTGTGATCCGAGCATGAAAACCGAAGCCATCACCCCGCATGCAAGCGTATACTTATATTTCAATCTATATGATTCGTTCATTGTCAATTCCCCCTGAAAACGGTTCATCCAAACTGTCGCCAAAAAGGCACCCGTCAAAGATAGCACAGACCTCTCACGCCTCGCCCAATTTACTTCCAATTGTCATCGGATTGTAGTCATTTTGTTATAAAAAGGGGAACTGCTGTAACAATCCGGGAATTATTTAACAGGTTTGGTAAGAGCTCTTTTCCCGGGAAATGTGAACAAAGTAAAAAAGACACATTCCACCGGGAACATGTCTTTGGATGGCTTGGGACGGAATCGAACCGCCGACACATGGATTTTCAGTCCATTGCTCTACCGACTGAGCTACCAAGCCATTATAAAATTTTCGTCAGAGCCTATGGTTATCACTTGCACACTCTCGCTTATTGAAACCCTCTTACGTTTTAATTAATCTATGTATAAAGAACTAAAATGGCGGTCCGGACGGGACTCGAACCCGCGACCTCCTGCGTGACAGGCAGGCATTCTAACCAACTGAACTACCGGACCAGGAACGATGTAAAATGGTGACCCGTACGGGATTCGAACCCGTGTTACCGCCGTGAAAGGGCGGTGTCTTAACCGCTTGACCAACGGGCCAATCTTTAAAGATGAGCCATGAAGGACTCGAACCTTCGACCCTCTGATTAAAAGTCAGATGCTCTACCGACTGAGCTAATGGCTCCTTGTTTTACCTACACCCAGAGCATGTAAGACGCCCAAATCTCAGAAAGCTTATTCAAGCAGCAGCTCCATTTGGGCGCTGATGTTTTGCTTCGAAGATCACTCGATCGTGCTCTGCCGACTGAGCTAATGGCTCCTTGTTTTATCCTTAGCTGTCACCTTAAACTCTGTTGTGGAGCGTCTCAGCGACGTTTCTAATAATAGCATGTGATGCTAGAGAAAGACAATAGTTTTTTTACAAAAATGAAAGAATATTTTTGTAGTGTTTGTTTAAGCATGCAAAGTTCATTATGCTTTCTAATCAGACGGAAGTCTATCATTTTTTCCGGATTACGCATCCGGTGTATTCACCCGCCCCATCACAATCGTACTGTAACAACGCCCGTCAGAGAGAATTTTGTCGCACTCCAATACCCCTTCTACTTTAAATCCATGTTTTTCATAGAGCCTAATGGCTTTCTGATTGGTTTCCAGGACGTTCAGAGTCATTTTTTTCAGCCCTGCTGCATCTGCCCACGCGATGGATGCAGATAATAGCTTCCTGCCGATTCCAAAACCCCAGTATTCTTTTAAAATACCTATCCCGAACTCCGCCTTATGCGAAAAACGTTTAAGCGTGTTTCCCTCGCACCTTGAAAACCCGACAATTTGTCCGCGGGCTTCTGCGACCAGAAACAAGTTCACCGGGCTTACTGCATCCTTGTTGATGAGTTGTTCAAAACGATTTTGATCAATAAACGCCTCTCCGGGTTCCCGGTCTAAATTCTCGGTTTCCCCGTCGATCTGCAGACGCAGGCTGGACATTTCCGCGGCATCCTTTTCAGTTGCCTGACGGACTATATAGGTTAAACCCTTAACATGATATGTTTTCATTTAATGACCTCCTCCTCCATCATAACAAAAAGAGGAAGCCGTCCAGCTCCCTCTTTTTTTAAATTTATTTAATTCGCGCGGTATACACTCCGCAGCACATTCGTCTGTGAACGGTCTGGTCCGACAGAGAAGATGGAAAGCGGAATTCCTGTCAGCTGGGAGACGCGCTCAAGATAATGGCGGGCATTCTCAGGCAGGTCCTCAAGCGTTTTCGCACCGGTAATATCTTCTGTCCAGCCCGGAAGCTCTTCGTAAACCGGTTCGCATTCGGCCAGCTCTTTAAGGCTTGCCGGGAATTGCTCCATCACTTCGCCTCTGAAGCGGTAAGCTACGCAGATTTTGAGCGTTTCGATTCCAGTCAGCACGTCGATTGAGTTTAGCGACAGATCAGTAATTCCGCTGACACGGCGGGCATGGCGGACAACAACACTGTCAAACCAGCCGACGCGGCGCGGACGGCCGGTTGTCGTACCGTATTCGCGGCCGACCTCGCGAATTCTGTCTCCGGTCTCATTTGTTAATTCTGTAGGGAAAGGTCCATCTCCTACACGGGTTGTGTAGGCCTTTGAAACTCCGACCACATGATTGATTTTCGTCGGACCGACGCCAGAACCGATGGTTACTCCGCCCGCTACCGGGTTTGAAGACGTAACAAACGGATACGTCCCCTGATCAATATCAAGCATAACGCCCTGCGCCCCTTCAAAAAGAACGCGGCGGCCTTCGTCCAGTGCATCATTCAATACGACAGATGTATCGCAAACGTATTTTTTTATCTGCTGTCCATACTCAAAATATTCGTCAAGAATATCCTCTATTTTAAAGCCTTCGACCTCATACATTTTTTCAAACAGGCGGTTCTTCTCATCCAGGTTGCGGGCAAGCTTTTCTTCAAAGGACTCACGATCCAGAAGATCAGCGATGCGGATTCCGATTCTAGCCGCTTTATCCATGTAGGCAGGACCGATTCCCTTTTTCGTGGTTCCGATTTTATTCGCGCCTTTGCGGTCTTCTTCCACTGCATCCAATTTTAAATGATACGGAAGAATGACATGTGCACGATTGCTGATTCTCAGGTTGTCCGTGCTGACGCCCTTATCGTGAAGGTACGCAAGCTCCTGAACGATTGCCTTTGGATCCACAACCATTCCGTTTCCGATCACGCAAATTTTATCACTGTAAAAAATTCCGGATGGAATAAGGTGAAGCTTATACGTAACACCATCAAATTTAATCGTATGTCCTGCATTATTGCCGCCTTGATAACGCGCAATCACTTCTGCATTTTCAGAGAGAAAATCTGTAATTTTCCCTTTTCCTTCGTCTCCCCATTGGGTTCCCACTACTACTGCTGAAGACATATCCCTGCACCTCCGAATGCTGTTTAAACGTGCTTTTTTTCTAGTTTTTATATACTAAATCCATC
Organism: Metabacillus sp. 84; assembly: GCF_050107715.1. NCBI lineage: Bacteria > Bacillati > Bacillota > Bacilli > Caryophanales > Bacillaceae > Metabacillus > Metabacillus sp. 84. Next base: position 866,584 of record NZ_JBNILN010000001.1, read on the forward strand.
CAATATTGTACCAATTCAGCGAGGCAAAGTCAATTGGTTTTCCGAACATTAGACGGAGTTTGGTAATGTTTTGTTCGTATATAGGCAGGTGGGAGTTTGCTCACAGAACAGTGCGCCTGGCCCGCTCTGCTTAAAGTGTGGGGGCAAACGCTGGCCAGCCAACACTTTAGGGAGCATCTCAGTTTTTGTCGAAAAGTCGATATCTTGTAATTTCGGCCGATAAACTGGAATATTGGTCGATATATCTGAATCTTGGTCGATATACTGAAATTTCGGTCGATATGCTGGATTTTGAGCGGATCTATTAAAATCTCGGATGATATCCGCTATCAAGGTACAGATTCCCACCCTCTGACTGCACACTCGCCTGAGAAAAAACCAAATTTTCGTGCAAACTATAGTCCTTACGGCAAGACTTTGCCATCTTAGGGCTCCATACAGTTATTCGGTTGGCGCGCCTGGCCCGCTCCCCTTTAAAGCATGTGGGGTCAGAGGAGCTTATAGCTGATCGATTGCTGCATAAGGCGTCACTGAGGACGGTGCCGGAGCTTTCATCCTTTAGCGAATGTGGGGTCAGGCGCGGTGCCTGGCCCGCTCCCCTTTAAAGCATGTGGGGTCAGAGAACCACCCTCGCCAACCCCAGACCGCTCTAAGGCTGCAGGCTTCGGTGCTGAAGCACCCTGTAAGCCGTATTCAAGCACCACAACCTAAGCCATTCTGAAACACCCGGTAACCCATTCTGAAGCACCCGGTAAGCCGGGATAAACCACCTCCCCCAAAAACAAAATAAGAACTCTGAAAATTCTTCTTGCCTAATCCATTCCCCGCGCTTATAATTCAATTTAACGAAAGCGCTTTCGATAAGAGGAGATTCACATGACGACTATTTATGATGTTGCCAGGAAAGCTGGCGTATCCAGCACAACTGTATCAAAAGCACTGAATAATTATCCGGATGTCAGCGAAAAAACAAAGAATGCGATATTAACAGTGGCAGCGGAAATGGGGTATTTGCCTAACTCGCATGCTCAATCGCTTTCTACGAAGAAGAGCTGGTCAATCGGGGTCATGTTTACAGAGGATAATGAAGTCGGGATGAAGCATCCTTTCTTTAACGCGGTCATTGAGAGTTTTCGGAAGCATGCAGAGAATGAAGGATATGATCTGATTTTTCCTTCCAGGAATCTCCGCAACCGGAACACCAGCTATCTGGAGCATTTTCAGTACCGGGGTGTAGATGGCATTATCATTATTTGTTCTGATCAAAACGACCCTCTGGTGCTCGAAATTCTGGACAGTCCGATTCCAATTGTGGTCATCGATATGAATAAAGTGAACAGCAGTGTGATCCATTCTGATAATGTCACTGGCGGAGAAAACGCGGTGGATTATCTTTTGAAGCTTGGTCATACGAAGATTGCGCATATTGCCGGGTCATCGTCTACTTTTTCGGGGAAAGCAAGAATTCAGGGATATCGGAATGCGATGAACAACGCAAACCTTCCGATTCCTGATGGATATTTGATAGACGGCGGCATGTTTTCCATTCAGGAGGGCCGTGCGGGGATGGAGAAGCTGCTGGAGCTGCAGGACCAGCCGACTGCGGTGTTTGTTGCGGGTGATCAGATGGCCATTGGGGCTATGGAAGCGATTAAAGAGAAAGGCCTCGCTGTTCCTGGGGATATTTCCATTATCGGGTTCGATGATATCGAGATGGCGATGTATGTGTCGCCCAAACTGACAACCATTAAACAGGATACGGATGCAATTGGAAAACAGGCAGCCCTGCTGCTCGTAAGCCAGATGATTCATAAAAAGAAATCCATCCGCACCGAAATGATTCCCGTTCAATTGATTGAACGAGAGTCGTGCAAAGAACTGACTTAATTTTTTTACCGGTTTTCGAAACCGCTTTCGTTCAGGTTTATGAAACCGCCTTCAAATTCAGCTATTTTTTTGATGCAAATCGAAACCGCTTTCGGGCATTGAGGTATGAAACTTGATTAAGCTGTAACTTCTCTTTGAAGCTTGCGGGGCTTACACAGAATGATAAGAAAAGGGGCTATTAAGATGAGGAAAACAGGAAGTATTTTGCTATCACTGGTTTTATTAATTGGGATTCTCGCCGGCTGTTCGGGCGCGAATAGCGCGAACGGATCAAAAGACGGAAAAGATATTGATTTACGGGTTTGGTCCTTTACGGATGAATTGAAAAAACCGATTACAAAATTTGAAGAAAAGAACGGCATTAAGGTAGAGCTGACGATTGTACCGATCGCAGATTATCCGACAAAGCTGAAGCCGGTTCTTGAGAGCGGCGTGGGAGCGCCTGATGTATTTACGGGTGAGCTTGCTTTTATCAAGCAGTGGGTTGATGCGGGCTACTGGGAGGATCTGTCCAAAGCTCCTTACAACGTGGAAGAGCTGGCAGACCAATATACTCCATATGTATTCGATATGGGAAAAGATAAAGACGGCAACGTAAGAGCACTCTCATGGCAGACTACTCCGGGAGGCGTGTACTATAAGCGCAGCATGGCAAAAGAAGTGCTTGGAACGGATGATCCGGCAGAGGTCGGAGAAATGATGTCCACTATGGATGGTGTGTTTGAGACAGCGGAAAAAATGAAAGCGAAGGGCTACCGCATGTTCCCGGATGAAGGAGCGATCCGCTGGTTTGCACAAGGGGAATCTCCTGAACCGTGGGTAAACGACAAGAAAGAGCTGCAGCTTTCTGATAGAAAAATTGAGTTTATGGATTATGCAAAAGAATTGAAAGAAAATGGCTATACCGCCAATGCAGCAGAGTGGTCTCCGTCTTGGTTTGAGTCCATGGATAAAGCTGTAAACGTGAAAGAAGGCGGCAAATCAGTGGAGACGAAAGTCTTCTCCTATGTTCTTCCTACGTGGGGATTACATAGTGTCCTGAAAACGAATGTGAAAAAATCCTCTGGCGACTGGGCTGTAACGAGCGGGCCAAGCCCGTATTTCTGGGGCGGTTCATGGCTTGGCGTATACAGCAAGTCCAAAAATAAGGAGCTTGCGTACGATTTCGTTAAAATGATGACTCAGGATAAAGAATTCCTTAGTGAATGGGCGAAAGAAACTGGCGATGTCCTGTCTTACCTTCCGGTTACAGAGGAAATCAAAGGTGATTTTAAAGACGAGTTCCTTGGCGGACAGAATAACTATCAATTCTTCCTGGAGCAGTCCGAAAGCATTAAGCCGGGAATCGTCACGAAATATGACCAGCAGCTTGATACCCTTTACGGAAACGCCGTTAAGCAGTATACAGACGGCAAGAAGTCAAAGGATGACGCTATCAAAGAGTTTTATATGAAAGCAAAGAATGCGTATCCGGATCTGACTGTACCAAGCAATTAATGACCTTTGGGCGGCATAACGGCGTTATGCCGCCTGCTATTTGAAAGAGAGGGAGAAAGGTGAAAAATTTAAATCGGTATGGGTACTTTTTTATCGCACCGTTTTGGCTCGTCTTCTTAGTATTCAGTATCTATCCTGTAGCATTAACCTTCTATTACAGCTTTACAAGCTATACCGGAAGCGGTACGGCGGAGGTTATCGGATTTACGAACTACATCCGTCTTTTTACAGACACGTTCTTTGTACAGGCCTTTTTCAATACATTGAAGATTTGGGGGATCAATTTTGCCTTGCAGATGGGTCTCGCTTTGATTCTGGCCGCGATTTTTTCTGACATGAGATTGAAAATGAAGGGCCAGTCGTTTTTCAGGGCAATTTTTTACCTTCCGAATCTGATAACCGTCAGTTCAGTAGCCTTGCTGTTTGGTATTTTGCTTGATTGGCAGCACGGTTCCCTAAATATCGTTCTTATGAATCTTGGAATCATTTCCGATCCAATCAACTGGCTGAATGAACCGGCAACAGCTCAGATATCGGTTTCTCTCATCTTGACGTGGATGTGGTTCGGCCATTCCTTTATCGTCATCATGGCAGGGATTTCCGGCATCTCCAAGGATTATTTCGAAGCAGCCCTGATTGATGGAGCCAATCGCTGGCAAACGCTCACCAGCATTACTCTCCCTCTTTTAAAGCCCATTCTGCTTTATATCATGATTACGTCCCTGATCGGAGGCCTGCAATTATTTGACCTCCCGATGCTGATTACAGACGGAATCGGTTCTCCTGATGGATCCCTGAACACTATGGTTCTGTATTTGTATAATCAGGCCTTTAAGTACAACAATTATGGCTATGCATCCGCAGTGGCCTATGGATTGTTCTTGATCACCGTCATTTTTTCTGCCGTCGTCTTTAAATCGATGTATGGCAGTGAGAAAAAACAAGCAAAGCAGGTGCAGCCATGATATCCAGGCCTGAAACGAACCAGACTCTTCATACAGAACGCACAACGAAGCCGGTTGTGATGGAGCCGAAAAAGGGGAAAGACCGCATCATCAAAGTCATTCTCTATACAGGCATGACCGCGCTGGCCATTGCCTGCTTCATTCCTTTCCTGATGATGCTCATCAACGCAACCCGTTCGAATGAGGCCATCCTGACAGGATTTACGCTTGTTCCCGGTACTTCTTTAGCCGAAAACTATCAGACGATGATGGATTATGTGAATGTATGGACCGGTTTTAAAAACAGTCTGTTCATCTCCGTTCTTGTCACATTGCTGACCGGCTATTTTTCCGCCCTGACCGCTTATGGATTTGCTTTTTACCAATTTAAAGGAAAAAATTTTCTGTTCGTATTTATGCTTGTGATGATGATGGTTCCGGGTCAGCTCGGTCTGATCGGATTCTATGAATTATCGAAAACGCTGGGAATTTTGGATACGTATATTCCCCTGATTGTACCTGCCGTCGCGAGTCCGTTCGTCGTGTTCTTCTTGCGGCAGTATATTTTAACGACGCTGCATCCGAGTCTAATTGAGGCCGCAAGAATCGACGGAGCGAGTGAGATTAAAATTTTCCATATTGTCGCGCTTCCAATCATGATGCCGGCAATTGCGACCATGTCCATTTTTACCTTCATCGGCTCCTGGAATAACTATATTATGCCGCTTGTCCTGATTTTCTCGCCGGAAAAATATACGCTGCCTGTTTTGATGGGCTTTTTGAAAGGCTCCCAAGTCGCTCAAAATCTCGGTTCCATGTATTTGGGGATCGCCATTTCCGTTGTCCCGATCATGATCGCGTTTCTTTTCTTATCTAAATACATCATTAACAGCATCTCGGCTGGAGCCATTAAAGAATAAAGGAGTGGAATGAAGTGAATTTTTCTAAAGATTTTATTTTCGGCACCGCAACCTCATCCTATCAGATAGAAGGAGCCCACCAGGAAGGCGGACGCACCCCTTCCATTTGGGATGCATTCTGCTCGGAGCCCGGAAAGGTTTATGAGCAGCATAACGGAGATATCGCATGCGATCATTACCACCGCTATGAAGAAGACATTCAGATCATTAAAGATTTAGGGGTAGACTCCTACCGTTTCTCCATTGCCTGGCCGCGGATTTTTCCAAGAAAGGGAGAATTCAACCGGGAGGGGATGGAATTTTACAAAAACCTTGCCACGCGCTTGCGGGAAGAAGGCATTAAGCCCGCCATTACCATTTATCATTGGGACCTGCCGCTTTGGGCTCATGAAGAAGGCGGCTGGGTGAACCGCGAGTCCGTCCAGTGGTATCTCGATTTCGCAGAGGTTTGCTTTAGAGAGCTTGATTATTTAGCCGATTCCTGGATTACGCATAATGAGCCTTGGTGTGCAGGGTTCCTTGGCTATCATCAAGGGGTCCATGCTCCGGGCCATACGAACCTGGAGGAAGCGGTCAAAGCCGTCCATCACATGCTCCTCTCTCATGGAGAAGCCGTAAACATGCTGAAAAATACGTTCTCGTCTTCAACGGCGATCGGGATTACACTTAACCTTTCCCCTGTCTATGCGAAAACCGATTCAGTAAACGATCAGCTGGCCGCCAACAACTCTGACGGTTACTCCAACCGCTGGTTCCTGGACCCTATTTTCAAAGGCCATTACCCAGCCGATATGATGAATTTGTTTTCTAAATATGTCCATTCCTATGACTTTATTAAGCCGGGAGATTTAGAAACGATTTCCACAGCCTGCGATTTCTTCGGCATTAATTACTATAGCCGCGGCATCGTTGAATTCAGTGCTGCCAATGATTTTATGACCAGAGGTGCGTATTCCTCCTATGATAAAACCGGAATGGGCTGGGACATTGCTCCTGTTGAGTTCAAGGATTTAATCATCCGTCTCCGCCGGGAATATACGGATTTGCCAATCTTTATTACCGAAAACGGAGCTGCCTATGACGATGAGGTGGTTAATGGACGAGTTCACGATTCGCTTCGGACAGCGTATATCGAAAAGCATCTTCAGGCCGTATCGGACTTAAACCTTCTTGGGATGAACATACAAGGCTATTATTTATGGTCGCTTCTCGACAACTTTGAATGGAGCTTCGGCTACGATAAGCGCTTCGGCATGATCTATGTCGATTTTGATACACAGGAACGCATTTGGAAGGACAGCGCCTATCGTTATGCGGAAATCATTAAGCAGAGGGAGCCTTCCTTGCAGATTGGTTCCTGAAAGAAGCCCGTAGAGGCACTCCGAACGCGAATCTGGATTGGATGAACTTTCAAAAGACAGGAGAAAAGGGTATGACCACAACGAGCAAAACGATTAAACTCATTCAGACAGCAAAACACTCGAACGACCGATTAACAGTGAAAGAGCCGGTTTCCTTCGGCTCTCCGCTGTTTTCAAATCCTATTTATGTGGAGTTGAACCCGGCTCAGACGTTTCAAACCTTCCTGGGCTTCGGCGGTGCTTTTACGGAAGCGGCAGCCCATACCCTTTCTCTGATCAGTCCGGAAAAAAGAACCCGGGTGATCGCCGATTATTTTAACCCTGAAGAGGGGCTCGGATACCGGTTCGGCCGCACACATATTAACAGCTGCGATTTCTCGCTTGGGAACTATACGTATGTTCCGGACCAGGCCGATACATTAGACCATTTTTCCATAGAAAGAGAACGGGAGCTTGTGCTTCCATTAATCAAAGATGCCGTGAAGGCTGCGGGACAAAGCCTGAAAATTGTTTCCTCCCCCTGGAGTCCGCCCGCCTGGTATAAAAGCAACGGAGAAATGAACAACGGGGGCAGGCTGCTTCCCGAATACAGACAGCTCTGGGCGGACTATTACATACGCTATATAGAAGAGATGGAAAAAGAGGGCATCCCGATCTGGGGCATCACCATTCAAAATGAACCCGAAGCCAGCCAGGTATGGGATTCCTGTCTGTACACTGGAGAAGAAGAAAGAGATTTTATCAAACATTATTTGGGACCTGCCTTGAAGAAAAACGGATTGGACGATCTTAACGTCATCATCTGGGATCACAACCGCGACCGTATTTATGAGCGGGCCAAAGCGGTCCTAAGCGACCCTGAAGCTGCCCAATACGTTTGGGGGACAGGCGTTCACTGGTATGTATCAGAGGAATTTGAAAACCTGGCCAAGGTTCATGAGCAATTCCCGGACAAACACCTCATCTTTACCGAGGGCTGCATCGAAGGCGGAGTAAAACCTGGTGCGTGGCACACCGGTGAACGGTATGGCCGGAACATCATCGGTGATCTAAACAACCACCTCGAGGCCTGGATTGACTGGAACCTGGTTTTAAACGAACAGGGCGGGCCTAACCATGTCGGGAATTATTGTGATGCCCCCGTCATTGCGGATACAGTCAGCGATGAGATTCATGTGAACAGCTCCTATTATTACATCGGGCATTTCAGTAAATATATAAAGCCCGGCGCAAAGCGGATTGGCTGTTCGGTTTCGAATAACGCCCTGCTCGCAACAGCCTTCCAAAATCCAAACGGAGAAATCGCCGTCATTGTCATGAACCCTTCTGATGCAGAGCAGGAAGTCTGTCTGCAGCTCGAGGACAGGACAGCAGCGTCTATGCTCCCTCCGCATTCGATTTCTACATTGATCTACTGAAGCTTTAGACCCCGCCTTGAGCGGGGTTTTTTTATGGGGATGAAGGATGTCGAAGGGGGCGTAGCGGAGCTTGTCGAAAAGTCGATATGCTGCAATTTCGGCCGATATATCGGAATAATAGCCTATATATTCCAATTTAGGCCGATATATTGGAATTTCAGCCGATATATTGAAATCTCGGCCGATATCCTGGTTTTCGCCTCTCTGGTACACATCTGCACCCTAGGAAAACGGCCTAAAAGATGCCTCGCTGATCAAGTCCGTGCTCGCCCACTGCATAATTGGTGAAAAAACATTCACAACTAGTGTAAAATAAATACAAATACTACGCAGATAGGAATTGCTGTTCATGGTTTACACTTTCCCCTTCCTCCTCGCTTTCGTTTCAGTCTTTGCCATTGTTTTTATCATCCATTACATCTCTCAAACCTATTTACTGAAAAAGAAAGAATTCAAGACAAGCAGGAGTTCAATCTTGATTCTACTCGTCCAAAGTGCAGCAATTACGGCATTGCTTTATATCTTTTAATGCGTCGCGTGCCTGGCCCGCTTCGCTTTAAAGCATGCGGGGTCAGAGGAGCTTTTGGCTGATCCCTTGCTGCATAAGGCGTCACTGAGAGCGGTGCCGGAGCTTTCATCCTTTAGCGAATGTGGGGTCAGGCGCGGTGCCTGGCCCGTTTCCCTTAGAGACCGGCCTCGGCAAAACCAGACTGCTCTATGGCTGCAGGCTTTGGTGCTGAAGCACTGAAGCGCGTGGTACGGCCATACCACAGTTTCTCCCTTTCTATATTTGGGTATTTGTTCCATATAAAGAAATAGGAGGGATTTTATGGTCATCAAATTTAAGCGGCCTGACTATATCACTGCTGCCGGAATCCTATATATAGCTTTAGGCGGCGCATTGCTGATCGCGTTGATCTCAATTGTATTTAAATTTGAATTTAGAAACGTATCGTTAATGGATTTGCTGTCCTCTACTATGAGCTTGACATTTGCTTTGCCGATTCTTTTTCTATGGATAGGGTATTTTTATCTTACAATCGGAAAAAAAACCTTCATTGAAGTGACTGACGCCTCTTTGTTTATCCAACAGTTTTTCCTGGTTCCTAAAAAGAAGGTCCCGCTTGACGAAATTAGCGATTACCGGAAGACAGAAAAAAAACTGATTCTCCTGCTGAAGGGGGAAAAGGAGCTGGATATCCGTCTGGTATGGCTTAAAATGAGGGATTTGGAGCGTTTAGAGGAACGGCTAAATTCCATTGTGAGCGGGTGAACAGTGGAGGAATCATAATGACAGATCGGAAAAAACAGATGAAGAATCACTATCAAAATGCACTCGCTTCCGTTGGAGAAATCGTGAATGAGTGGGATCCGGCGGATTTGCTTGCGATGGATTGCCCGGCGGATGAATACGAAGCTGAAATTCTGAGAATCACAGCGGCTGGAGTGAGAGCGGAAACTGCCGGGGCACTGGCTGAGACCATCCGCCTCATTTTGTTCTCTTCTTTTGGCGATGAGTTCAAAAAAACGGCGGATTGTAAAGAGATTGCGGCTAACATTCTGTTTCGAATTCAGGAATAAAAAAAGGCTGCACCTGTAAAAGATGCAGCCTTCACGCCCCTGGAGCGTCGTCAAATCTCCGTTCCAGATTGACGAACTTATTGTATTCCTTCACGAATGCCAGCGAGACGGTGCCTACCGGGCCGTTACGCTGTTTAGCGATGATAATTTCAATGATATTCTTGTTTTCGGATTCTTTGTCGTAGTAATCGTCACGGTAAAGGAACGCGACAATGTCGGCATCCTGCTCAATACTTCCGGATTCACGGATGTCAGACATCATCGGACGTTTGTCCTGACGCTGCTCCACTCCACGGGAGAGCTGTGAAAGGGCGATGACGGGCACCTTGAGCTCACGGGCGAGGGATTTCAGTGTCCTTGAGATTTCAGAAACTTCCTGCTGGCGGTTGTCCTTGCTTCGGCCGCTTCCCTGGATCAGCTGCAGGTAATCGATCAGGATCATGCCGAGGCCGGTCTCCTGCTTGAGACGGCGGCATTTGGAGCGGATTTCGCTGACGCGGATACCCGGGGTGTCGTCGATATAAATACCGGCGTTGGAAAGGCTCCCCATGGCCATGGTTAGCTTCCCCCAGTCTTCGCTCGTCAGGTTCCCGGTTCGTAAGTTTTGCGCGTTGATGTTGCCTTCTGCACAGAGCATCCTCATGACGAGCTGGTCGGCTCCCATCTCGAGGCTGAAAATCGCGACATTTTCATCCGTTTTCGTCGCGACGTTTTGAGCGATGTTCAGGGCGAATGCGGTTTTTCCTACAGATGGCCGGGCAGCCACTATGATCAGGTCATTTCGCTGGAATCCCGCTGTCATCCGGTCGAGCTCTGAGAACCCTGTCGGTATGCCAGTGATGTCCCCTTTGCGGTTATGCAGAAGTTCAATATTGTCATACGTTTGAACGAGTACGTCTTTGATGCTTTGGAAGGAGCCTGCGTTTTTGCGCTGGGCCACTTCCATGATGCTTTTTTCGGCATCTGTCAGGAGATCAGCAACCTCGTCTTCACGCGTATAGCCGTCCTGGGCAATCGTGCTTGCTGTCCGGATCAGCCTTCTTAAAATCGATTTTTCTTCTACAATTCTCGCATAATATTCTACATTTGCCGCTGTCGGTACTGAATTTGCAAGGTCTGTTAAGTAGGAGACCCCGCCAATTTCCTCCAGCAGATTCACATCTGCGAGGTCAGAGGTCACGGTAACGAGATCCACAGGCTCACCCTTGTCGGCGAGCTCGAGCATCGCGTTGTAAATTTTCTGGTGCGCAGCCCGGTAAAAATCTTCAGGAATTAAAATCTCTGAAGCCATGGTAAGGGCTTGCGGTTCAAGAAAAATGGCTCCGAGTACAGCTTGTTCAGCATCTATATTCTGCGGCGGAATTCGGTCTTGAAAAAGCTCATTCAAATTCGAGCACCGTCCTTTTATTATTCCTCTTCTGCCGGGAGTTCCCGGCATCCTTCATCTATTATATAAGAAAAAGGTGACAGAAGCTGTAACAGATTTTTCTCTGGTCAGCTCTATCACCTCTTCCGCAGCTTTCATCCTTGACATGCCTTCCTTTTTTAAGCTTTCGCAGGATGAACTTTCCAAGCTTATTCTTCGGTTACGTGCACTTTCAGTGTGGCAGTAACGTCAGTGTGAAGCTTTACCGGCACATTTGTATAGCCGAGGCCGCGGATCGCATCCGGCAGCTCGATTTTGCGTTTATCTATTTTAATAGAGTGGGTTTTTTTCATCTCATCGGCAATCTGCTTGCTGGTGATGGAACCAAACAGGCGGCCGCCTTCTCCTGATTTTGCTTTCAGCTCAACGGTAAGCGCCTCAAGCGTATTTTTGAGCTCCTGTGCCTGCTCAAGCTCCTGCTCCGCTTCTTTGTTCTCTTTATTTTTCTGGGCATTGAGTGCAGACATAGCTGAATTGCTCGCTTCTACTGCAAGACCCTGTTTGATCAGGAAGTTATGAGCATAGCCGTCAGCTACGTTCTTCACCTCGCCTTTTTTTCCTTTGCCTTTTACATCCTTAAGAAAAATCACCTTCATGATTTCATTCCTCCTTCAAAATAGTCGCCAATTGCCTGTTTTAATCTCTCTTCAGCCTCAGCAGCCGTGATGTCCGGAAGCTGGGTCGCGGCGTTTGTCAAATGACCTCCGCCCTCCAGTGCCTCCATGATCAGCTGCACATTGACATCTCCAAGGGAACGTGCGCTGATTCCTATCGTCCCCTCATTGCGCCGTGCAAGGACAAACGATGCGGATACTCCGCTCATAGATAACAGGGTATCGGCAGCCTGGGCAATAATCACCTGATCAAAATGGCCGTCACCTTCTTCGGCTTTGGAGATGGCGATCCCGTTATCAAGCAGCTCCGTATTCTGAATCAGCTTTGAACGCTTTACGAAGTGCTCAATATCCTCCTTCATGAACTTCTGGACGAGAATGGTATCTGCACCCTTCGATCGAAGGTAGGAAGCAGCATCGAACGTTCTGGATCCGGTTCTGAGTGTGAAGCTTTTTGTGTCCACTATTATACCAGCCAACAGGGCGGTTGCTTCAATCATTTTGAGCTTTAAACGCTTCGGCTGATACTCGAGCAGCTCCGTCACCAGTTCCGCGGTGGAGGACGCATAAGGCTCCATGTAAACAAGCAGCGGATCTTTTATGAATTCCTCGCCGCGCCTGTGGTGGTCAATGACCACTTTGTCATGAACCTTTGAGAGCAGCTTCTCATCGAGGACAAGGGAAGGCTTATGTGTATCCACCACGACTAAAACGGTTTTATCCGATACAAGGTCATAGGCATCTTCAGGATTGATAAAATGCGACCACAGCTCGGAATGGAGCTTGAGCTCCTCAACAAGTCTTTTGACGCTTGAATCAATTTCATTTTGATCAAGCAAAATGTAGGCTTCTTTTCCGTTTACTTCCGCTACCTTCAGCACACCGATGGCTGCTCCGACCGCATCCATATCCGGATATTTATGGCCCATGATTAATACTTTATCGCTTGCTGTCACAATTTCCGTCATCGCATGCGAAATAACACGTGCACGTACACGGGTCCGTTTTTCCATCGGATTGGTCTTTCCGCCGTAGAACTTCACCTTTCCGCTTGGCTGCTTAATGGCTACCTGGTCTCCGCCACGGCCCAATGCAAGATCGAGACTTGACTGGGCCAGGTCTCCGAGCTCCTGAAGCGAGTGGTGGCCTGCCCCAATGCCGACGCTCAATGTGAGAGAGATATTATAGACAGAGGTCCGCTCCCGAACCTCATCCAGCACCGAGAATTTCGTTTTCTCCAATTTTTCAAGAATGTTCTCGTTCATTACGGCAAGAAACCGTTCAGAGGAGACCCGTTTTAAGAACAGCCCCTGGTCATTTCCCCATTTATTGAGGAGAGACGTTACCTCGCTGTTGATGGTGCTTTTTGTCTGGTCATCCATTCCTTGCGTCACTTCATCATAATTATCAAGAAAAATAAGAGCAAGAACGGTCCGTTCATTTTTGTACTGCTTTTCGATTTCCTTTTGCTCCGTTACATCAAAGAAATAAAGGAGACGCTCATCCCGTTTGATGATCACCTTAAATTTCCGGTCATGAAGCGAGATCGTCTCTGAATCAACTTCTTGTTTAATAAGCGGAATCAGGCCTTCAGCTACGTCATACAGGGTTCGTCCGACAAGTGTATCTTCATCAAAGCACGAGGCCAGAAACGGATTGGTCCATTCAATATAATACTGATCGTTGAACAGCATAATTCCAATGGGCATTTCCATTAAAGCCTCTTCCCCGACCTTTTTCAGCCGGTAGGAGAGAGTGGATATGTAATCCTCCATATCCAGCTTCATTTTCGCATCAGCCTGAATGAGAATGACGAGGGTTAAGCCTGTAAGAAGCAAACATGCGAAGGACAGGATCCAGTTATAGTAAAAAAGAAAGGCGAGAGCGATCACCGTTACCGCGAAAAGAGCATAGATCGGGTATCGAAATAATCGTTTTTCATAAAAGCCTGGCATCTGTTTCAGCTCCTCGCAACCGTGATACCGTATCGTTCATTAAGATTTTGGGGTAATTCGTTCCCTCAATCTGAATCCTATGTCAATTATACCTAAGAATTGTACAGGATAAAGCAAAAACGGAAAAAACAGGGAGAATACAACCACTAACACTGGGATCCCTCTGGAAATCTCCTTTACAAAAGCATAATAAAATACGAAAGACAATCCTTGCATAACTAAAAGCAGCAGCAGAATTGTAAAGAGGTTTGTCACAGCCGTCTCCATAAAGGAGCCTTTTTCAAAATCAATAAAGCTCAGGATCATGACCGCAATATAGTACCAGGCAATACTCTGCGGAAGCCTCCAGTCTCTAAAAGGCTTTAGGCGATCTGACTTGAGCTTCAGCCTTCTCAAAATCGGCGAAGCAATCGCATGCAGAATGATAGCTGAAAAAAAACTGACCCCTATTAAAATGCTTGGAAAAATCGTGAACAGCTGATCCATCTGGGTGCGCATCTGAGTGATTTGCTCTTCCTCCGGCTTTTGGCCAGCCATCTCCAGAAAGCCGATTGCCTGATCGACCGATTGCTTCATAATTGTCTCAAATTCCTGCAGCGGGTTAATCTGAAAAAAGAGAATGGACACCATATACCCCGCCAGTATAGAGAGAAGGAACCCGAAGGAGGCTCCGATTACAGCTGCCGCACTTCCTCTTTTTCTATAAAGTGTACCCATGATCAGCCCGATTAAAGCGGCGGGAACCGAGAGGCTTAAGCCCGCGACCGAACCGAGCAGAAAAACAATCGGCACGGAGGCAGCAGCAAGAAGAATGTTGTTTTTAAACTCATGCTTTCCCGCGTATACAATAAGCGGAAGCGGCAGAGCAAGAAGTGTAATGGATCCCAGAAGCGGAACCGTCAGCGTAATAAAGACTAAAACCGTAAATAGAGCGAGCATGATTGCCCCTTCTGTCAGAGCATTCGTCCGTTTCACAAATTCACCTCGTTATTGAAATAGAAAAAACTGCTTAAGGAAGCAGCGATCATTTATGTAGCCATCTTATCAATTATACCATTTTTCATCGAAGTTAGCCCGCAAACCGCCGGAAGGAAGTGGCACGTGCGCTTATAGTGGCCGCATCCTGTGGAAGCTGGCCCCTTATTCCATCAAAAGGGGCCCGGATTTTACTGGAGCTGGCCCGTATCTGATAAATTATGAATGCTCAGAAATAATAAAAGACACTCACAGAGTGAGTGTCTTAGCCGTTCATTATTCGCCAGTAACGTATGGAAGCAATGCCATTTGGCGTGAGCGTTTGATAGCAACAGTTAATTTACGTTGGTATTTAGCGCTTGTACCAGTTACACGACGAGGAAGAATTTTACCACGCTCGGAAACGAATTTTTTAAGCAAATCGATGTCTTTGTAGTCGATGTGCGTAATTCCGTTAGAGGTGAAAAAACAAACTTTGCGGCGCTTTGCACGTCCGCCTCTGCGTCCTCCTGCCATTAGTCATACACTCCTTTCTTTTTTAAATGGGTTTTTCTTTAGAATGGCAAATCATCGTCTGATATATCAATCGGTTGTCCATCATTGGCAAATGGATCATCATCAAAGCTTGTTCGGCCCTGATTGTTAGGGTTCCGCTGCTGATCTGAGCCGCTGTTTGACTTCTGGCCGCCCTGGGGCTGGCCTCCGCCATAAAAGTTATTGCTGCCGCTTCCACCGCCGCTGTTTCCGGATCCGCTTTTCGGCTCCAAAAACTGTACGCTGTCCGCGACAACCTCAGTAACAAACACACGGCGCCCTGTCTGATCCTCGTAGCTGCGAGACTGCAATCTGCCTTCAACGCCAGCCAAGCTGCCTTTATTCAAGAAGTTTGCCACATTTTCTGCCTGACGTCTCCATACGACACAGTTGAGGAAATCTGCTTCTCTCTCACCCTGCTGATTCGTAAACGTACGGTTTACCGCAAGCGTGAAAGTAGCCACAGCGGCCCCGGCCGGTGTGTATCGAAGTTCAGGGTCTTTTGTAAGTCTTCCGACGAGAACGACACGATTGATCATGAAGACCATCCTTTATTTAGAAAGTTTATAATCGGCTGAGATTTATTCTTCTTCTTTGATTACGATATGACGAATGATGTCTTCGCTGATCTTTGCAAGACGGTCGAATTCCTGAACCGCTTCAGCATTAGATGCAACTTTGACAATCTGATAGTAGCCATCGCGGAAATCGTTGATTTCATAAGCAAGGCGGCGTTTGCCCCACTCCTTCGTTTCCTTTAGCTCCGCACCGTTATCTGAAAGAATTCCGCTGAAACGCTCAACTAGAGCTTTCTTCGCATCTTCTTCGATATTGGGACGGACGATGTACATGATTTCATAGTTTGTCATTACTCTACACCTCCTCTTGGTCTAAACGGCCCTCAAGCTATTGAGAGCAAGGAGCAATAATTCAATTACTCACAAGTTAGAATTATACCAAACAGAATGGGTTTTGGCAAGCAGCTTTGGGAGCTTGTGTTTTTTGGCGTCAGTTTGTTTAGCGGGTTGGAGCGGGCGTCAGGGCATAAACAGCTAGTACGGGGCAGGTGGGCTTTGCGGGTTTTCCGAAGGGTTTTACTGTTCTGCCGCCATTCTGGACAGTTTTCGGCCAGTACCGGGGGCTTTCCGGCCGATACGAATCCTTTACCTGGCGAACGAACAGGGTGTTCAAAAGCTGGTGCCGGAGCTGTTATGCTTTAAAGCGGCGGGGGACGGAGACACCACTCCATCAGGCCTTGTACACCAAGGTCTGTGGACCCGGGTGCCGGAGCTTTAGTACGGCAGCGAATGTGGGGACAGGCACGGGGCCAGTCCCCACATGCTTCACCGCAGGCGGGGTCAGAGACCTTTGCCCCTAAACCGTTGCCGCACAAGAGTTTGAAGAGTGGGTGCCGAAGCTTTAGTCCTTTATCAGAGTAGGGGACAGGCGCCCCTAGTTATTTTCCGCCCAATCAGATCAGCCGCGCTTTTCCGTACGAAACGGTCCTAACCGCCTGACAGGTCCTGCAAAAAAGTGCTCAGGACCGATAGCTCCTGAGCACTTATCTTATACGTTAAAACGGAAATGGATGATGTCTCCGTCCTTCACGAGATATTCTTTTCCTTCCAGGCGGACTTTGCCGGCTTCGCGGGCGGCGCCCATGGTTCCTGCTGCAACGAGGTCGTTATAGTGGACGGTTTCGGCACGGATGAAGCCGCGTTCAAAGTCGGTGTGGATGACTCCGGCACATTGAGGGGCCTTCATGCCAAGACGGAAGGTCCAGGCGCGGACTTCCTGAACGCCTGCCGTAAAGTACGTTGCCAGGCCAAGCAGCTGATAAGTTGCGCGGATCAGCTGGTCTAGTCCGGATTCTTCGATGCCCAGCTCTTCAAGGAACATTTCCTTTTCCTCTGCATCTAGCTCAACAATTTCAGATTCGATTTTCGCGCAGACGACGATGACTTCTGCGTTTTCTTCTGCGGCAAACTCTCTTACTTTTTGAACGTAAGGGTTTTTAGAAGAGTCCGCTACTTCATCCTCGGCCACGTTGGCTACGTAAAGGATCGGTTTGCTTGTCAGCAGGTGAAGCTGCTTGACATGCTTCATCTGTTCTTCCGTGAACTCAACGGAACGAGCCGGCTTCCCGTTTTCGAATGCTTCCTTCAGCTTGGAAAGAATTTCATGCTCCGCAACGGCATCTTTGTCCTTTTGCTTTGCGAGCTTTTCTACGCGGGCTGCGCGCTTGTCTACCGATTCAAGATCCGCGAGCACAAGCTCCAGGTTGATGGTTTCAATGTCATCGATCGGATCAACTTTCCCTGATACGTGGGTGATGTTGCCATCCTCGAAGCAGCGGACGACGTGCGTGATTGCGTCCACCTGGCGGATGTGGGAAAGGAATTTGTTGCCGAGCCCTTCGCCTTTGCTTGCGCCTTTGACAATCCCGGCAATATCGGTGAATTCAAAAGCCGTTGGAACGGTTTTTTTCGGCTGGACCAGCTCAGTCAATTTCTGAAGTCGCTCGTCCGGCACTTCGACGATACCGACGTTCGGGTCGATCGTACAGAAAGGGTAGTTCGCAGATTCAGCACCTGCCTGTGTAATTGCATTGAAAAGAGTGGACTTTCCTACGTTTGGAAGTCCGACTATACCTGCAGTTAAAGCCATGTTTCGTTCAGCTCCTCTATGATAAACAAGTGTCCCGGGTGAGACCTTGCTGTGAATAGTCCGTGCTTTTGTAAACCAACCCCAATTATAGAAAGGAATTCAGGAAAACACAAGAGAAACCGGCGATCCTTTATTCAGCCGGCTGTTCGGCTTTTACGAGCATTTTTTTCATTTTTCTCGTGAATTCCTTCCGGGGTATCATGACGCTGTGGCCGCAGCCTTCACACTTGATCCGGATATCCATGCCGAGCCGGATAATTTTCCAGCGGTTGGCTCCGCATGGGTGAGGTTTTTTCATTTCTACGACATCATTCAAATCAAATTCCTTATCCGCCATTTTTTTCACCCTTTCCAAGCGAAGGCTCTTTCGCATCCCGGTTGTACATGACAATACGAGGAAACGGAATATCAATACCATGCTCGTCCATCGCAAGCTTAATTTCCTTCCGAATCATTCTGGATACGTAAAAATGCTGCATAGGCGCTGTTTCACACACTACCCTCAGGATGATTTCCGAAGGACCGAAGTTTTGAACCCCCAGCAGCTCCGGAACAGCTGCCATGTCCTCATATTTGGCAGGAAGCACACGGAGAAGATCCCGGATGACCTCCTCGACATGCTGAATATCCGATTCATAGGCTACATTAATATCAACAACAGCTGTGCTATTGTGGATGGAAAAGTTCGTGACTTCTACAATGCTGCCGTTCGGGAGAATATGAAGCTCTCCTGTCCAGCTTTTGATTTTCGTTGTCCTGAGGCCGATCTCTTCGACTGTTCCTTCGAAGGCGCCAACCCGGATAAAATCACCGACAGAAAACTGGTCTTCAAAAATGATGAAAAATCCGGTGATGATATCGCGAACGAGATTCTGGGCACCAAAGCCGACTGCAAGCCCGACGATTCCTGCTCCGGCAAGGAGAGCTTTTACATCAAGGCTCATCGTTTCAAGAATCATAAGGAGAGCGGCAAAATAGACGACATAGGTGAGAACGTTGCTGAGCAGCTTCGCAAGTGTGTTTTCGCGCCGTTCCGATATTCGGAGCGGGGATTTGCCTCTGAGTGAGAGGACCTTTGCAATGACTCCGTTTCCGATGCGTATAATCAGAGCAGAAATCACCACGATCAGAATAATCCGGAGCAGGCCCATACCGATTCCTGCCCATAGATCCTCATTTAATAAAGATTTCTGTATGCTTGCATAAATTTTATCAATCAAAAGGATTCACTCCTGTCTGCCTTGCCTGTTTATGTATGGCAGTTTATCAGGACCGGCTGCCATTTCTTTATTTTAGCAAGTTTTGCAGATGTTTCACAGAGGCTTGCCCAAAAAGCCTCCGGAGCTAATCTTCCTTTCTCTAGTATAGATTCAGCCCATAATCCGTATACTGATAGTACTTATGAGTACAAGGGAGCTGGTCAGGGGCTATGAATCTTAAATCGGGGTTGTTTTCATCCTTTAAGGATCCGGAACGTATCTATTATGAAGATGAGGATGCACAGGAGCTTCTGACCTCCTGTATTCTGACTCTCCTTCCGAAGATAGCAGGCAGGGAGATTGTGATTCTCTGCATCGGGACAGACCGCTCCACCGGAGACAGCCTCGGTCCGATCGTTGGCTCAAGGCTTGCGGAAAAGGGACTTGAGCGTTTTCATCTATATGGCACGCTGAAAAATCCGGTTCATGCGGTGAACCTGGAAGAATCGATTGCTTTTATTCAATCCGCTCATTCCAATCCTTATATTGTTGCAATTGACGCATGTCTTGGAAAATTAAAGAGTGTAGGGTCGTTTCAGGTCGGTCCGGGTCCTGTAAAGCCCGGAGCAGGAGTTAACAAAGACCTTCCGGCCGTAGGGGACATGCATTTGACCGGAATTGTCAATGTAAGCGGGTTTATGGAATTTTTTGTTCTTCAGAATACAAGGCTTCATCTGGTGATGTCGATGGCCAACCTGATTGCGGACAGTCTTATGGCTGCAGAAAGCCGGCACGCGGTTCGCACATCCTGGTTAAGAAGGACGCCTGTTGCTAAGCTGAAAAGCTCTGAAAAGCATCATGACGCCAGTCCAAGGCAGGCGGCTTCCCCTTCAGAGGAGTAATGTTCATCAGAAGAAGGTATGCTGCAGAACGACCAATCCTATGATGACCGGGAGTGCCGGCAGCAGATTGGCTGTGCGGATCGACTTGATCTCCAGCATATTGAGTCCGATGGCAAGAATCAGGACGCCTCCCGCTGCAGTCAGCTCGGAAATCAGGGAAGCCAGGAGTTCCTCCTCGATTGAGGACTGAATCAAGCCTGCAAGCAGGGCGATCGTTCCTTCGTAGAAAAAAACCGGGATGGCGGACAGAAGCACGCCGATTCCGAGTGTGCTTGCCAGCACAGCGCTTGTAAAGCCATCGATCATGGATTTGGTCATCAGCACACTGTGATCACCTCTAAGACCGCTGTCGAGCGCTCCGACGATGGCCATCGCACCAATCACAAAAATCAGGGTGGCTGTTACAAATCCTTCCGCCACATTTCCCGTTTTGGAAGGTCCGATTCTTCTTTCAAGCCACCGGCCTGCGGCGTGCAGCTTCTCCTCAAGATTCAGCCATTCACCGATGACGGCACCTGCAATAAGGCTTACAATGACAAAAAAGAAATCCTCGCTTTTCAATGCCATCGTAATCCCGAGAATAGAGACGGACAAGCCAATCGCCATCATGACGGTCTGCTTTATCCGCTCCGGTATCCGTGTCAGAAGCAGGCCGATGAGTGTACCTGCCGCAATGCCGGCTGCATTGATCAAGCTGCCTAAAAGAACCATTCTAAACGCTCCCATCCCTATTCATGAAAAAGACCCTCCCGGCATGCTGCTCAGGAGGACTCTTCCATGTCCAAAAGTTCTAAAATTCGTTCAAGATCTCCGGAGTCCGTAAACTCAATTTCGATTTTCCCTTTGTTGTGCTGCTGTTTAATCGAGACCTTCGTTCCGAAATAGGATTGAAGTGAGGTTTCCCGCTCGGTGATAAACAAATCCTTCTTTTTCTTTTTGATTGGATCCGGCGTTTTTCCTCCGCTTTCATTCATTTCCTGAACGAGCAGCTCGGTCTGCCTTACATTCAGCTGATCCTTAATGATTTTCTCAGCTAGAGCCAATGCTTTGTCTTTCTTTTTTAAGCCAAGGATGGTCCTGCCGTGGCCCATTGTAAGCTTCCCGTCATTCATCATTGCCTGCACAGCTGAAGGCAGACTGAGAAGACGCAGGTGGTTCGCGATATGGGGCCTGCTTTTGCCAAGCCGTTTCGCAAGCTCTTCCTGGGTAATCTTCAGTTCCTCCAGTAGCGACTGGTAGGCTCTTGCTTCCTCGACAGGCGTTAAATCCTCCCGCTGCAGGTTTTCAAGAAGGCCGAGCTCCATCATCTTCCGGTCATCCAGCTCCCTTACGACCGCGGGAACCGTTTTAAAGCCGGCAAGCTTGGCCGCCCTGAAGCGCCTTTCTCCGGCCACAATTTCATAGCCTTTAATGGATTTCCTTACAATGATCGGCTGGAGGATCCCATAGTGGAGGATCGATTCTTTCAGCTCCTCAATCGCTTCTTCCTGGAAGGTTTTTCTAGGCTGGTAGGGATTAGGGCGCAGATCTTTGCATTTCAGCTCCTGAACCGTTTCTTCTTTTCCTGCGTGTAAGAGCGCTTCCAAGCCTTTCCCCAATCCTCTAGACATTTCCGGCTACCTCCTTCGCGAGATCAAGATAAACCCCGGCCCCTCTAGAACGCGCATCATATAAAATAATCGGCTGTCCATGGCTCGGCGCCTCACTTAACCTTACATTTCTTGGAATAATGGTCTTGTATACTTTTTCGCGAAAATATTTTTTTACTTCTTCAATGACCTGAATTCCCAAATTGGTTCTGGCATCGAGCATAGTCAGCAAGACCCCTTCAATCATCAGGTTCGTATTTAAATGCTTTTGAACGAGCCGGACGGTATTCAGCAGCTGACTGAGACCTTCGAGGGCGTAGTATTCGCATTGAACCGGGATGATGACCGTGTCGGATGCGGTCAGTGCATTGATGGTCAGCAGCCCGAGGGAGGGCGGACAGTCTATTAAAATATAATCATAGTTGTGTTTGACTTTATCAAGGGCTCTTTTTAGTCTTACTTCCCGGGAAATAGTCGGAACGAGCTCAATTTCAGCACCGGCAAGCTGGATGGTCGCCGGAATAACATGAAGATTTTCAACGGCTGAGGGGCGGATCGCGGCGGCGGCTTCTGTATCTTCTACGAGAATATCGTATATGCAGTATTCTACGTCGGCTTTTTCAATGCCAATTCCGCTTGTTGCATTTCCTTGAGGGTCCGTATCAACTAAAAGCACTTTCTTTCCTATATAAGCAAGGCATGCCCCAAGGTTAACGGAGGTCGTCGTTTTCCCGACGCCTCCTTTTTGATTGGCTACGGCTATAATCTTTCCCATGATGTTCACCTACTCCTGCACCCGCTTGATCTCAGAGCCTGTTGATCAGGCCTGGACGGATGCCTCTAATTTATTAACGGCTTAAAAGCTATCTTCTATTTTAACAAAAACAGAAGACAGGCGTTTGACTATTTTTCTAAATTCTTGAAAAAAGCTGAAAGCATAGGATTCCGGCATCACCCGGAAGCAAGAAAAAAACCCTCCAATCATAGGATTAGAGAGTTATTTGGGAATTTTGATGGTGAACTGGATATATTCTTCAAATTCTTCTTCCTCAGAATTGATTTGAACCCCTGTGTCAGCCACCATTGTGAGGGACTGGCGGATCGTGTTCATCGCAATTCTCGTATCCCGGCTGAAAGCCTTGCGCTTCGGCTTTGGTGCCGGTTTTTCTTTTTCGAGCATTTTGACGACCCGGTCCTCCGTCTGTTTAACATTCAGCTGCTTTTCAATGATGTGATCCAAAAGCGTGACCTGCAGTTCAGGCAGCTTGAGCGGAATAAGGGCGCGGGCATGGCGTTCTGTGATGCTTTTTTGAAGCAGCGCCTGCTGGACTTCATCCGGAAGCTTAAGCAGCCGGAGCTTGTTCGCTACAGTGGACTGGCCTTTCCCGAGCCTTTGGGCAAGGGCCTCCTGGGTCAGATCATGCAGTTCAAGAAGCTTTGCATAGGCAAGGGCTTCCTCAATGGCAGACAGCTCCTCCCGCTGCAGATTTTCAATCAATGCAACCGATGCGGTCTCTTTGTCATTGAATTCCTTTACAATGGCGGGAATCGCTTCCCAGCCGAGCCTCTGCACAGCTCTCCATCTGCGTTCTCCGGCAATCAGCTCGTATTTGCCGTCGGCAGGACGGACGACAATCGGCTGAATAATGCCATGTGTACGGATGGTCATGGCCAATTCATCTATTTTTTCATCCGAGAAAATAGTACGGGGCTGAAAGCGGTTTGGCGTAATTTCATGAACCGGAATCTGTTTCACTTCTTCTCGTGAAACCTCTTCTGTTTCCTGTTCATTCTCGGTCTGTTCGAGCGTTTGATCTGTTTCTTCCTTTTCTCCTATTCCGAAGAAACGGGAAAACGGATGCTTCATGTGCGTACACCACCTTTGGAAACTACCAATTTATAATTCTATTTTTGAGCCGGAATTCCTGCATGCGGAGTAAAGCCGGAACACTTTTCAGGCAAGACTTCCATTCGGTAAGCTTTACACGTCCGGTTTCAGGCATTCAGTCAATTCTTCTTCCGGGCTTTAACCGATCCGGCTTCCCCCTGCCTGGGCGGGGAGAACCCGGCGGTAAATGCGGGACAAAATATGTATCATTCGATTGGTGTCTTATTCGGTGTCCCTGGCTTGCGCGGGTATTTTCCCGGAGTCGGCTTTATTTTCCTGATTACCACGATGCTTCGTTCACTCTCCTCGATGGGGAGCTTGAAGGAATGAACAGCTTCGGTTTTGCCGCCAAGCGCCTGTACAGCTTTTCCTCCTGAATTGAGTTCTTCTTCAGCGGAAGCAGCCTTCAGGGCTACAAAATGGCCGTCTTTTTTCACAAGCGGCAGGCATAGTTCGCTTAAAACGGATAACCGGGCGACTGCGCGGGCTGTCACAACATCATATTGCTCGCGGTGCTGTTTGTTTTTGCCGAACGTTTCAGCGCGGTCATGGTAAAACGACACATCGGTCAGGTTCAGGCTTTTGGCCAGCTCTTCCAGGAAGGTGATGCGCTTGTTCAGCGAATCGACGATCGACACGGAGAGGCCGGGGAAGCAAATTTTAATCGGCAGGCTCGGAAAACCCGCACCCGCTCCCACATCACAGATGGATAAAGGCTTGGAGAAGTCAAAATAAAAGGCCGCACTGATGGAATCGTAGAAATGCTTTAAATACACTTCTTTTTTATCCGTAATCGAAGTAAGGTTCATTTTTTCATTCCACTCGACGAGCAGGCGGTAATACGTTTCAAATTGGGAAAGCTGTTCAGGAGAAAGGGAAATGCCTTTCTCCTCCAGCTTGGATTGGAATAGGGAAATGTCCATCATCGAATCCTTTCATAAGCATTATTCGTTGGATACTTTAGCAATCCGGCCCTGTTCCATGTAAACGAGCAGGATGGAAACGTCCGCTGGGTTCACGCCGGAAATTCTTGATGCCTGAGCCATTGAAAGCGGGCGTACTTCCTTCAGTTTCTGGCGTGCTTCGGATGCCAGACCGGAAATTGCATCATAGTCAATGTTTTCAGGGATTTTTTTGTTTTCCATCTTTTTAAGTTTATCGACCTGCTGAAGGGATTTTTCAATATACCCTTCATATTTTACCTGAATCTCCACTTGTTCGGTCACGTCCGGATGGAGTGGTGCTTCAGATGGGGCAAGCTTCGCAATATGGCTGTAATTCATTTCCGGCCGCTTCAGGAGATCCGAAGCGCGGATGCCGTCCTTCAGTTCGCTGCCGCCGCTTTCGCGGATCAGCTCCTGTACTTCTGCATTCGGTTTTAGAATGATTTTGGACAGACGCTCTTTCTCTGCTTCGATAGCCGCTTTTTTCTCTGTGAACGATTGATAGCGGCTTTCGCTGATCATTCCAATTTTATAGCCTGTATCGGTCAGACGCAAATCGGCATTGTCATGACGGAGCAGCAAACGGTATTCCGCTCGCGACGTCAACAGACGGTACGGTTCGCTTGTTCCTTTTGTGACCAGGTCATCAATCAGGACGCCAATATACGCATCGGAACGGCTCAGGATGACTTCTTCGCGGCCAAGTGCTTTTTGGCCCGCATTAATTCCGGCCATAATTCCCTGTCCTGCCGCTTCTTCATAGCCTGACGTCCCATTAATCTGCCCTGCTGTGTAGAGGCCTGGAACTTTCTTCGTTTCAAGCGTCGGCCAAAGCTGAGTCGGAACGATTGCATCATACTCAATCGCATAGCCGGGTCTCATCATCTGGACGTTTTCAAGGCCCGGAATCGTGCTTAAAATTTGCTTTTGCACATCCTCCGGCAGGCTTGTCGATAGTCCCTGCACGTAGACTTCCTCTGTATTCCGGCCTTCCGGCTCGAGGAAGATCTGATGGCGCGGCTTATCATTGAAACGGACGACTTTATCCTCAATGGAGGGACAATAGCGAGGACCCGTTCCTTTAATCATTCCGGAATACATTGGGGAGCGGTGCAGATTGCTGTCGATGATCTGGTGTGTTTCCGTACTTGTATACGTCAGCCAGCAAGGCAGCTGATCGGTAATGTATTTCGTTGTCTCATAGGAAAACGCGCGAGGTTCTTCATCACCAGGCTGTATTTCCGTTTTGCTGTAGTCAATGGTTTTGCTGTCTACACGCGGCGGTGTTCCGGTTTTAAACCGGACAAGGTCAAAGCCCAGCTCCTGCAGGTGCTCCGAAAGCTTAATAGACGGCTGCTGGTTATTCGGACCGCTAGAGTAGGACAGATCTCCCAGAATAATCCGGCCCCGCAGGAAGGTACCGGTAGTCAGCACGACCGTTTTTGAATGATACTCCGCGCCTGTTTGTGTCACGACGCCGCGGCACTCACCGTCTTCAATCATCAGACGGTCCACCATTCCCTGCATGAGGGTCAGGTTAGGTTCATTTTCCATCGTTTTTTTCATTTCATGCTGATACGTAAATTTATCGGCCTGCGCCCGCAGCGCTCTTACCGCAGGTCCTTTTCCGGTATTCAGCATTCTCATTTGAATATGCGTTTTGTCGATGTTCTTGCCCATTTCCCCGCCAAGGGCATCAATTTCCCTTACAACGATTCCTTTTGCAGGTCCCCCTACAGAAGGGTTGCAGGGCATGAAAGCGACCATATCAAGGTTGATGGTAAGGACGAGGGTCCGTGCGCCCAGTCTCGCAGCGGCGAGAGCGGACTCAACTCCTGCATGACCGGCACCAACGACGATTACATCATAATCACCAGCGTGGTATGCCAATGTTGTTTCCTCCTTTATTCTTGCGCTCTGTTAAATCCGTTAGCAAAGCGTGTTTTTACAGCGAAAATCTATACGAAAGACGGTTATTTTCCAAGACAAAATTGCGAAAAGAGCTGATCGATCAGGCTTTCATGAACCGAGTCTCCGATAATTTCCCCAAGCTGCTCCCATGCCCTTGTGAGATCAATCTGAACCATATCCACCGGCATGCCGGCGTCAATGCCATTCAATGCCTCTTCAATGGATCGTTTTGACTGGTTCAGGAGAGCGATATGTCTCGAGTTGGATACATAGGTCATATCTGCAGACTGGATGTTTCCTTCAAAGAATAGAGACTGGATGGATTCCTCAAGCTTGTCGACGCCTTCTTCTTCCTTGAGGGAAGTCGTCACGACAGGGCGGCCTTCCGCAAGCATTGCCACCTTGTCCATGTCGATTTTCTTCGGCAGGTCCGTCTTATTTATTATGACAATAACATCCATGCCTTTCACCGCTTCAAAGAGCTTTTCATCCTCCTGGGTGAGTTCATCGCTGTAGTTCAGGACAAGCAAGATTAAATCTGCTTCCTTTAAGACTTGGCGCGAGCGCTCCACACCGATCCGCTCGACGATGTCCTCTGTCTCACGGATTCCGGCCGTATCCACCAGCTTTAACGGAACCCCGCGGACATTTACATATTCCTCGATGACATCCCTGGTCGTTCCGGGAACGTCTGTCACAATGGCTTTGTTTTCATGGACAAGGCTGTTGAGCAGGGAGGATTTTCCGACATTGGGGCGGCCGATAATAACCGTTGACAGCCCCTCTCTTAAAATCTTTCCCTGGCTGGAGGTTTGCAGCAGCTTCTCTATCTCATTCTTGACATAAGCTGCCTTTTCTACAAGCATGTGATGCGTCATTTCTTCTACATCATCGTATTCCGGATAATCAATGTTTACTTCAACATGGGCAAGCGTTTCAAGAATTTCCTGGCGAAGCTTTCTGACAAGCTTTGAAAGGCGTCCTTCCATTTGTCCGAGGGCGACATTCATCGCCCGGTCGGTTTTGGCCCGGATTAAGTCCATTACTGCTTCAGCTTGGGAAAGATCGATCCGCCCATTCATAAACGCTCTTTTTGTAAATTCTCCGGGCTCAGCCAGACGTGCACCGCTGTTCAGAACGAGCTGCAGCACGCGGTTGACGGAAACGAGACCTCCGTGGCAGTTAATTTCAATAACATCCTCACGTGTGAAGGTCCTTGGTCCTCTCATATGGGAGACCATTACTTCTTCAGCGACCTCACCCGTCTCCGGATCGATGATATGTCCGTAATGAATCGTATGGGAATCGGCATCGCTCAGCGGCTTCCCGGAAGGCGCTGCAAAAACGCGGTCTGCTATCGCTGCCGCTTCATCACCGCTCAATCTGACTATGGCGATGGCTCCCTCGCCCATTGGTGTGGATATTGCTGCTATTGTATCGAATTCCAAGTTGTTCACCTCACTCAAGTGCACTCAATCTATATATAAAACGGAAAAGGTTTAAAAAGAAGGTCACCAAAACTTTAAGATACCATATCAGGCAGGTAAAAGGAAGAATGGAGGTTGAAGGAGTTATTCACAGTTTTTCAGTCGTTCGTCCTATATTTTAACTTATCCACATGTGAATAACAATATTTCAGTACAGCGATTGCCGGAAGTTTTGTGAATGCGGTGAAAACGTTAAGCATGCCTGTTCCTTTCCAGCGCAGGCAGCCGCTTTTACATGAGGGAGACCCAATCAGTATCCAATATCGGAATCTGTGAAACCAGCAGCGAAAATCTCAAGCTCTGTCTGAGCCAGTGGATAAAAAAATAACCAGCCCGGGGGCTGGTCATTTTTTAGGTGTAATCACAATATGGCGCCTCGGCTCTTCACCGGCCGAGTGCGTTTCTACCCTGTAATTGCGTGCAAGGGCAGCGTGTATTATTTTCCTCTCATTGGAAGGCATTGGCTCAAGTGCCACCGCTTTCGAAGAAGCAGAGGCCTGGCTTGCCAGTTTGTTAGCCAGCTGCACCAGAATTTCTTCCCGCCGTTCGCGGTAGGACTCCGCATCCACCATAACGTGAAAGTACTGATCGGAATGCCTGTTGGCGACAAGCTGAGTCAAATACTGGAGGGCATTCAGGGTTTGTCCCCTTTTTCCGATGAGAAGAGCAATGTCTTCCCCCTCTATTAGAAACGAGAGGTTCCGTCCTTTTTGTATCTTTTCAACCGAAGCTTTCACTCCCATTTTTTCAATGACTTGAATCAAATAGGCGTGTGCCTCTTCACCAGGCTTTTCATCGATCTTTTTCTGCGGCAGAGGCTGCACCGCTTCTTCTGTATATATAGCTGAAGGTGCGGGGGTTTGTTCAGGCTCCTCTTCCATCAAAGGAACAGGCTCCGGCAATTTCAAAACGGCTTTGACAACCGCATCTCTTTTGCCAAATAGACCGAAAAACCCCTTTTTGCCTTCAATGATGACCTCGATGTCCGCCTCATCTTTTGAAGCGCCGAGTTTTCTTAAAGCGGTTTGTGCGGCTTCTTCAACGGTCGAACCGGAAGCAGTCGCCTCTCTCACTTTTTAGCGCCCGCTTTCTGCGGCGTTTTCTGCGCATTCGCTTTCAAATCCGGACCTTTAATCAGAAGGGATTGAACAATCATGAAAATGTTACCTACGACCCAGTACAAGGAAAGGGCTGCAGGGAATGTAATCGCGAAAATAACGATCATGATCGGCATCAGCCAAACCATCATTGCCATTTGCGGATTCTGGTTTTCTGTTCCGGCCATCATGATTTTCTGCTGGATGAACGTTGTAATCCCCGCAACGACAGGCAAAATGTAGAAGGGGTCTTTATCGCCAAGGTCAAACCAAAGGAAGGTATGCTCCTTGATTGCTTCCGTTCTCATAATCGCATGATAAAATCCAATCAAAATCGGCATTTGCACAAGCAATGGGAAACATCCTGCAAGGGGATTGACTCCGTGCTTCTGGAATAAAGCCATCGTTTCCTGCTGAAGCTTTTGCTGGGTCTGCTGATCTTTGGAGCTGTATTTTTCACGAAGCTGCTTCATTTCGGGCTGAAGCGCCTGCATCGCTTTTGAACTTCTTGTCTGCTTGATCATCAGCGGCAAAATTGCGAACCGGATGAGGAGTGTTACGATGACGATCGCCAGTCCATAGTTTGCAGTTGCAGCGCCGCCGCCTGTTAAATCGGCAAAATAAATAATAATCCAGGAAAGAGGGTAAACAATGTACTGATTCCAAAACCCTGTGCTTTCATCCGTAATCGGCTGATTGATTTCCGTACAGCCGGATAAGAGGGTAACAAGACCAACTAATGCTAGAACTAACCAAATGCGCCTCTTCAAACTTTGTCCTCCTAACAGCATGTCTATTTGTGAGCCTGATTGAACCTGACTGTCTCTGTCCAATTAAAGACCCTTATTCTCTAATCGTATCCAAACCTGCTCACTGGGTTTTCGCCTGGTTATGACGAAAAAACGCAAGTGTAAACGGCATCTGCACCCCGTACAGGCCATCCAACTGTATTTTACCATCTTTTATTTAGAATTTGTTTTTTCTTTTCAAACGTTTCCTGACATCATTTTTCACCATTTTTTTTCTTTGTGAAAAGCCTTGCTTTTTTAAACAGGTGATAAAGACTGCTGCGCACTTCTTCATACGTTAATTCGGCCGCCGGTTTTCTGGCGATAACAATATAGTCCTTCCCTGCAGAAAGGAAATCTTTTTCTTCAAGAAAAATTTGCTTTACAAGTCTTTTTACACGGTTTCTAGTAACCGCATTTCCGATCTTTTTGCTCACCGATAATCCGAGTCTGAACTCTTTCTCTTCATCTCTATGAAGGGTGTACAGAACAAATTGCCGGTTTGCAATGGATTTCCCTTTTTTGAAAACCTGCTGGAAGTCCTCATTCCGTTTAATCCGATTCTTTTTTTTCATGCTGACTCCACTCCGCTTTTATTGCTCTAACCCTTTGCATCCCTATCAGGGTAGCCAAATGACCGGTCAATCTAAAACCCTTTTAATGAAAAAAAAACCACTGACGTTTTCAGTGGCTTATGCGGATAATACTTTTCTTCCTTTACGACGGCGGGCAGCAAGGACTTTACGTCCATTTTTAGTGCTCATGCGCGCACGGAAGCCGTGTACTTTGCTGTGTTTGCGTTTATTTGGTTGATAAGTACGTTTCATTATATGCACCTCCCTGAGGAATAGCTGTTAAAGACAGTCCTTATAAGTATAGTGACCTTACCCTGTATATGTCAATAGCCAAAAAAAATAGAATCCATTAAGAGAAAAAGGACGGTCGGCTTTTCCACCGCCATGAATCAGCAGCGGTCCTCCTTGCTCAGAGCTGTTGACTCTCATTTTCAGCTTGAGCCGGATCTTTCTCGTCCTGCTCCTTTACCCGGAAGTCTTATCTGCCACTCCGGTTCCCAATGTTTTCATTTTAAATCAGGCTGTGGACAACTTTTCGGCTGCTTTTTTCTTATCCACACCCTTTATCGACAAGTTTTTCACACAATCTTCCCATGTGGACAATTTTATTCGACAGGATGTTTCTGCTGTGGATAAGTTTCGGACCCCATTGCAACAATTGGTTTATTTTGATATTATATTTGTGTTTTAACTCTTGATAACGAAAAGAACCGGATTCGCTTATCCACAATCTGTGGATAACGTGTGGAAAGTTGACCACATCGTGTTTGCAGGCTTGTCCACAATCAGGGGGATTTTGTCGAAAACCTGTTTTTCTACTATATTATATCGTTATCAACAATTCAATATGAATGTATAAATATTCAAAGGGTGCCGAAGCTGCTGTACAACTTCTGTACAAGGCTGTCAGCATGCCTGTTTTTTTCGTGAAAGAAAATAATAAAGATAGATAGCAAGACTTGGAGAAGGAGGGACAAAGCAGCTAATGGAAAATATTTCGGATCTTTGGACAAAAGCTCTTGGAGAGATTGAAAAAAAAATCAGCAAGCCCAGCTACGATACGTGGCTCAAATCGACAAAAGCACATGCTCTGCAGGGAGATACCTTAACCATTACAGCACCAAATGAATTTGCCAGAGATTGGCTTGAAAGCCGCTATCTCCATTTAATCGCCAATATTATTTATGAATTGACCGGAGAGGAACTGGCCGTAAAATTTATCATCCCGCTAAATCAGGATGAAGAGGATTTTATCCCAAAAACGCCCGCTAAGCCTGTAAAGGACCCAGATGACCAGATCGACATTCCACAGAACATGCTGAACCCGAAGTATACGTTCGACACGTTCGTAATCGGATCGGGAAACCGCTTTGCCCACGCAGCATCACTTGCTGTGGCAGAGGCGCCGGCAAAGGCATACAACCCGCTCTTTATTTATGGTGGAGTTGGACTTGGCAAAACCCACTTAATGCATGCGATCGGGCACTATGTCATTGACCATAACCCATCGGCAAAAGTCGTCTATTTGTCTTCT
The DNA here is from genome assembly GCF_050107715.1 of Metabacillus sp. 84. NCBI lineage: Bacteria > Bacillati > Bacillota > Bacilli > Caryophanales > Bacillaceae > Metabacillus > Metabacillus sp. 84. The sequence continues at coordinate 898,277 of NZ_JBNILN010000001.1, forward strand.
GAAAAATTTACAAATGAATTTATCAATTCCATCCGTGACAACAAAGCGGTCGATTTCCGCAATAAATATCGAAGTGTGGATGTTCTTCTGATAGATGATATTCAGTTTTTGGCCGGAAAAGAACAAACCCAGGAAGAATTCTTCCATACGTTTAATACGCTGCATGAGGAAAGCAAGCAGATTGTGATTTCAAGCGACAGGCCGCCAAAAGAGATCCCAACTCTGGAAGACCGCTTAAGAAGCCGCTTTGAGTGGGGACTGATTACGGATATTACACCGCCTGATCTGGAAACAAGGATCGCGATTCTCCGTAAAAAAGCTAAGGCAGAAGGACTGGATATACCGAATGAGGTTATGCTTTACATAGCGAACCAGATTGATTCAAACATCCGGGAGCTTGAAGGAGCCTTAATCCGTGTCGTTGCGTATTCGTCACTCATCAATAAAGATATTAATGCCGATCTGGCAGCGGAAGCTTTGAAGGACATTATTCCAAGCTCAAAACCGCGGATGGTGACCATTCAGGATATCCAAAAAACAGTAGGCCAGCATTACCAGGTTCGTCTCGAGGACTTTAAAGCGAAAAAACGAACCAAATCCGTTGCTTTTCCAAGGCAGATAGCGATGTACTTATCCAGGGAGCTTACGGATTCCTCCCTCCCTAAAATCGGGGAAGAATTCGGGGGACGCGATCATACTACGGTCATTCACGCCCATGAAAAAATCAGCAAAATGCTGCAAATCGATGACCAGCTTCAGCGCCAGGTGAAAGAAATCAAAGAATCCCTGAAAAATTAATCCGTGAATTATGTGCATAACTCTCCTTCTTTCATACACAGTCTATCCACATGTTGATAGACTGTGTTTCCTTGTCTTTCTGAAGTTATCCACATACTCACAAGCCCTACTAGTACTTCTACTAATTTTTTAAAGATTAATTAATAGATTAAGACGTTTAAACAGGAGGAATTTGAATGAAATTTGTCATTCAGAAAGATAAACTTGCTCAAAGTGTTCAAGACGTAATGAAAGCTGTTTCTTCCCGGACAACCATTCCCATTCTGACCGGAATCAAAATCGTAGCCAACAGTGAAGGCGTCACGTTAACAGGAAGCGACTCCGATATTTCCATCGAGTCCTTCATTCCTGCAGAGGAAAAAGGAAAAATCAATGTGGAAGTCCAGACACCAGGAAGCATCGTCCTGCAGGCCAGATTTTTCAGCGAGATCGTAAAAAAGCTGCCAAAGGATACAGTGGAAATGGAAGTGGAAAATCACTTCTCCACCATCATCCGCTCCGGCAAAGCAGAATTTAATTTAAACGGCCAGGACGCCCAGGAATATCCTCATCTGCCGAATGTCGAAGAGGAAAATGTTTCCCGCATTCCGGCTGATTTATTAAAAACATTGATCAGACAAACAGGATTCGCCGTCTCCACCTCCGAGACAAGACCAATTTTAACCGGCGTTAACTGGCGATTGGAAAATGGGGAGCTTACATGCATCGCTACAGACAGCCACCGGCTGGCATTAAGAAAAACCTCGATCGATGCCGGACATGATGGGACATATAATGTCGTAATCCCGGGAAAAAGCTTAGCCGAGCTAAGCAAAATCCTCGATGATTCCAATGAACTGACGGAAATCGTATTTACAGACAATCAGGTGCTCTTTAAATCCAAAAACATTCTGTTCTTTTCTAGACTGCTTGATGGGAACTATCCGGATACATCGCGCCTGATCCCCGATGAAAGCAAAACAGATGTACTCGTTCAGACGAAGGAATTTCTTCAATCCATTGACCGGGCTTCCCTGCTAGCCAAAGAAGGGCGGAACAACGTGGTCAAACTGTCTACTCTTGAAGGCGGCATCCTTGAAATCTCCTCTAACTCACCTGAAATCGGAAAAGTAATAGAAGAAGTTCAGACCGAGGAGATCACTGGAGAAGAACTGAAAATTTCCTTTAGCGCGAAATATATGATGGATGCGCTGAAAGCATTGGAGAGCAGCGAAATCAAAGTAAGCTTTACAGGGGCAATGAGGCCCTTTTTAATCCGTACGCCAGAAGACGATACGATCCTTCAGCTGATTCTTCCTGTACGAACGTATTAAAGTGAAAGAGGCTGGCACTGCCTTGTCAGCTTCTTTTTTTTTGCAGATAAGCATGAACGGTGTCCTCGCGATATGGACACCGTTCGTTTTAGTGAAGGGTGCTTTCGGATTTTGTTATAGTACAGGAACCGGTGTGCTTTTCTTTTGGCTAGGTTAGAGCATGGTGCTGATTTTTTGCACCTGTGGATTGGAGCGTAAGGCGTGAGACTCCTGCGGGAGCAGTGGGACATGTAAGACTCTGCAGCCGCAAAGCGGAGATGAGGCTTGCCGCCCGGACCTCGGAAATTCACAGCCAAATCCAACTGCGCTTTTCTTTTAAGAGGAAATTGAGTAAAATGGAAATTATGCCGATTTACAGCGATGAGATTTTTAATGATTGGGAGGTATATGCATGGGAAGCGGACAGCACATTCAAATTGATACGGAATACATCACCCTGGGGCAATTTCTTAAGCTTGCTGAAGTGATCCAGTCGGGCGGGATGGTCAAATGGTTTTTAAGTGAGCATGAAGTATTGGTAAACGGGGAACCGGAAAACCGCCGCGGTAAAAAGCTGCGAAACCAGGATACAGTTCTCATTCCGGAGTTCGGTTCATTTGTTGTGATCAGCACACATGAATAGAGCAAGGTTGGTGGATCAATGCATATACAGGAACTGAAGCTTAAAAATTACCGCAACTATACCGATCTTGAAGTGTCATTTGAAAACAAAGTGAACGTCATCATCGGGGAAAATGCCCAGGGCAAAACAAATATGATGGAGGCCATTTACGTGCTTGCCATGGCCAAATCCCATCGCACCTCCAATGATAAAGATCTTATCCGCTGGGATGAAGAATATGCTAAAATAGAGGGAAGGGTTTTAAAAACCAACGGATCTATTCCCATGCAGCTCGTCCTTTCCAAAAAAGGGAAGAAGGCGAAAATAAATCATCTGGAACAGCAAAAGCTCAGCCAGTATATTGGGGCAGTCAATGTGATTATGTTCGCTCCCGAAGATCTGAACCTCGTAAAAGGAAGCCCTCAGGTGAGGAGAAGATTCACGGATATGGAGATCGGACAGGTTTCGGCTGTCTATTTGCACGACTTGAGCCTGTATCAGAAAATCCTCCAGCAGCGAAACCATTACTTAAAACAGCTTCAGATCAAAAAACAGAAGGACCGGACAATGCTTGACGTTCTCACAGAGCAGCTTAGTGAAACAGCGGCCAGACTGTACAGGAAACGAAGCGTGTTTATTAATCAGCTGGAAAAATGGGCTCAGCCTATCCATTCAGGCATCTCCAGAGGTCTGGAAACCTTGACCATTCAATATAAATCATCGGTTGAGGTATCAGAAGAGGCGGATTTGTCGAAAATGATAGAAGCCTATATGGATAAGTTTGATAAAATAAAAGATAGAGAAATTGAACGGGGGACCACTCTGGCCGGCCCCCACAGGGACGATCTGCAGTTTTTTGTAAACGGAAGGGACGTCCAGACCTTCGGCTCACAGGGCCAGCAGCGCACGACGGCCCTTTCTTTAAAGCTTGCAGAAATTGAATTAATTCATGAAGAGATCGGTGAGTACCCGATCCTGCTTTTGGACGATGTCCTTTCAGAGCTGGATGACTATCGCCAGTCCCATCTTCTGAACACGATTCAGGGGAGAGTGCAGACCTTTGTCACGACCACAAGTGTGGAAGGGATTGATCACCAGACGCTGAAAGAGGCAGCTTCCTATCATGTGTCGTCAGGGCAGCTTGAAACAAACGAATCGAGGTGAACCGCCATGTACATCCATCTGGGAGATGACTTTGTAGTCCCGTCTAAAGATGTCATTTTTATTATGGATTACTCCTCTTCCAAAAGCTCCGGCATTGCTGCAGAATTTTTGGAAAAGCAAAGCGAGAAAGTGGTTCAGCTGTCAGAGGGGGACGCCAAGTCCATCGTGGTCACAGACCGGCACATTTATTATTCTCCCTTAGCCTCAAGCACACTGAAAAAAAGAGCGCATTACGCGTTTGATATAGATTCCAATCGATAATGAACAAAATGGCACTATAAGACGTTTTGAAAAGAGTAGGTGAACATAATTGGCCATGGAACAAAAACAAGTGGAAGAACAAGCATATGACGAAAACCAGATTCAGGTACTCGAAGGTCTTGAAGCGGTTCGCAAGCGTCCCGGGATGTATATTGGTTCAACGAGCGCAAAAGGATTGCACCACCTTGTCTGGGAAATTGTTGATAATAGCATTGATGAGGCTTTGGCCGGTTTTTGCGATGAAATTAAGGTGACCATCGAAGAAAACAACAGCATTACGGTAACAGATAACGGACGGGGAATCCCGGTCGGTATCCATGAAAAAATGGGAAGACCGGCTGTGGAGGTCATTATGACGGTTCTCCACGCCGGCGGAAAGTTTGGCGGCGGCGGCTATAAAGTTTCCGGCGGACTCCATGGAGTAGGGGCGTCTGTCGTAAATGCCCTCTCGACTCACCTTGAAGTCAAAGTTCACCGGGATGGAAAAATCCACCTTCAGCGCTTCGAGCGAGGAGTACCGAAGGGTGAGCTCGAAATCATCGGAGAAACGGACAAGACCGGAACCATCATTCATTTTGAACCCGATCCGGAAATCTTCAGTGAAACAACCGAGTATGATTATGAAACACTCGCAAACCGTTTAAGAGAGCTTGCTTTCCTGAACAGGGGCATTAAAATTCTGATTGAGGACAAACGCGAAAACAAACGTCAGAATGAATACCATTACGAGGGCGGAATCAAATCGTATGTGGAGCATTTAAACCGCACAAAAGAAGCCATTCATGGCGAGCCAGTCTATCTTGAAGGAGAAAAAGACGGGATTACCATTGAAATCGCTCTTCAGTATAACGACGGCTATACAAGCAGCATTTATTCCTTTGCAAACAATATTCATACGTATGAGGGCGGAACGCATGAGGCCGGATTTAAAACGGCCCTGACCCGTGTCATCAATGACTATGCAAGAAAGCATAATGTGTTCAAGGACAGCGATGCCAATCTGAGCGGTGAGGATGTACGTGAAGGAATTACCGCCATCGTCAGCATCAAGCATCCTGATCCGCAATTTGAAGGGCAGACAAAAACGAAGCTTGGAAATTCTGAAGCCCGTACAGTAACCGATTCTTTATTTGATGAAGGCTTTGAAAAATTCCTGCTTGAAAATCCGCAAACAGCTAAGAAAATCGTTGAAAAAGGGATGATGGCCGCCCGTGCAAGAATGGCTGCCAAAAAAGCGAGAGAGCTTACAAGGCGAAAAAGCGCACTTGAAATATCCAATCTTCCCGGCAAGCTTGCAGACTGCTCATCCAAAGACCCGTCCATCAGTGAATTGTACGTCGTTGAGGGTGACTCTGCAGGAGGCTCTGCGAAGCAGGGGCGTTCCCGTCATTTCCAGGCGATCCTGCCGCTGCGCGGAAAAATTATCAACGTCGAAAAAGCCCGTCTGGATAAAATCCTGTCCAACAATGAGATCCGCACCATCATCACGGCTCTCGGAACAGGAATCGGCGAAGACTTTGATATCGCGAAAGCAAGGTACCATAAGGTCGTCATCATGACCGATGCCGATGTGGATGGAGCCCATATCCGAACGCTTCTTCTTACATTCTTTTACCGCTACATGCGTGAAATTATTGAAAAAGGCTATATCTACATTGCCCAGCCTCCACTCTATAAAATTCAGCAGGGCAAAAGAATCGAGTATGCCTACAATGACCGCGAGCTTGAACGGATAATGGGGGAAATTCCCCAAACGCCAAAGCCCGGCATCCAGCGTTATAAAGGTCTTGGAGAGATGAACCCTGAGCAGCTTTGGGAAACCACGATGGATCCTGAATCCAGAACCCTGCTTCAGGTAAGCCTTCAGGATGCAATCGAAGCGGATGAAACTTTTGATATCCTCATGGGAGACAAAGTCGAACCGCGACGCAACTTTATCGAGGAAAATGCAAAATACGTAAAAAATCTTGATATTTAATAACGAGAAAGACCGGTGCCGTTTTTTAAAAGGCCCGGTCTTTTTTTCTGCCCGCCCTGCCCGCCCTATCCTATGAGCCAGCCACCCCTGCAAAACCGCAGCGAATTGCCGGATGGGAACATAAAGCGATGGGATGGAGCGGGATGCCAGGGAAGGATACGTGGGAAGGCGGTGGAATCGTTCATTGCCAGGCAAAGCTCCCAATTTCTATCAAAGCATATGCAGGCGGTGAACAGAGCTGTAATTTTCATTTGAAAGTGTTTGCAACAGACCGCCGCCTTTGGTATGATGAAGGCAACGTAAACGTTTACACAAATTTTTTTGGAGGTTTGCGTAAACGTTTACTAACGAAGGAGGAGACGTCTATATGTTCAGAAAGCCATTAGCATTAAGTTTTAGCATCCTCTTCGGTGTGGGGGTGCTCTCTGCCTGTCAGGCTGAGAACACTCCATCCAGCGGCAAGGTGAAGCTTGAACTGTTTTCCAATAAAGCTGAGAACGTCGGCACGTTTGAAGGACTTATTGAAAAATTTGAAGAGAAAAATCCGGATATCGACATTCAGCTGAATGCCCCTCCGGAAGCCGAGACCGTATTAAAAACAAGGCTTGTAAAAGAGGATATGCCTGACATGCTGGCGATCGGGGGAAATGGCTCCTATGGAGAACTGGCGAATGCAGGCATCTTTTATGACTTCTCCAAAACTGATTTGCCGGATTCAATAAAGCCGTCCTATCTGGAGATGATCAATACGCTTGCGAATGAGCAGGAAGGTACATACGGAATTCCCTATGCTACAAACGCAAATGTTGTTATTTACAACAAAGCAAAATTCGCAGAATACGGGTTTGAAGCCCCTAAAACCTGGAGTGAGTTTATTGGACAGCTTAAGCAGGTTAAAGAAGCGGGTGACGTTCCGATTTATTTCACCCTCAAGGATGCCTGGACAGGAATGATTCCCTGGAACTCGGTCGCCGGAAATCTGCAGGGTGACAATTTTGCCGAGAAAAAGAGGAACGGGGAAGCGAGCTTTGAAGAAAATTACTCCGAGGTTGCCGACAAAATGCTCGAGCTGTTGAATTACGGCCATAAAAGCAATTATGGCTTCGGATATGCGGATGGAAACAAAGCCTTCGCGAATGGAGACGGAGTCTTTTACCTTCAGGGAAACTGGGCCATCCCGGAAATACAGAAAATAAACCCGGACATTGAGCTCGGAGTGTTTCCGCTCCCTGTCACAGAGGATCCGGAGCAAAACAACCTTGTATCGGGTGTTGACGTACTCCTTACGATGAATAAGGATATTGAGCACCCGGAGGAAGCGAAAAAATTCTTTCGTTTTATGCTTGAAGAAGAGCAGTCCAAACAGTACATCGAAGAGCAAAAAGCATTCTCTGCCATAGACGGTGTCCTCCAGGAGGATCCGGTCATGAAAGGGATACAGGAAAGCTTTGAAAAAGAGAGACTGACAGGCTTCCCTGATCACTCTTATCCAAGAGCCATTCGCCCGGAAGGAATTATTCAGGAGTTTCTGATCAATAAAAACAAAGATGCCTTTTTGCGCAAAATGGACAGGGAATGGGATAAAGTTCAAAACCGCTACTAATTCGGCACGAGAGGAGATCTGACGGATGAAAACAAGACAACGGGCTTTTATGCTCATGACCATTCCTGCACTGATTCTGTTTTTTGTTTTTCATACTTATCCGGCGCTGCAGGGAATCTACTACAGCTTTACGGATTACAAAGGCTATGGGGAATGGAGCTTCGTCGGACTGAAAAATTACTTTAACGTATTTCAGGATGAGCGGGCTCTGCAGGCCTATGGATTTACATTCCAGTTTGCGATCATTGCCACGATTCTGGTCAATATTTTCAGTCTCATTATAGCCATTGGCCTTAACTCCAAAATCAAATTTCAAAAAACGCTCCGTGCTGTATATTTTCTGCCGAATATTCTTAGTATTTTAATAGTCGGCTACATCTTCAACTTTATTTTTACTTTTTTTATTCCCGACATTGCTCAGGCACTTGGAATCAACGCACTTGCCGAGAACATCCTTGGACAGCCGGATCTTGCCTGGATTGGTATTATTGTCGTTTCCGTCTGGCAGGCGGTGGCGTTCAATACTATTCTTTATCTGGCCGGACTTGTTACCATCCCTGCTGATATGTATGAAGCAGCCAGCATCGATGGGGCGAATACATGGAAGAAATTCTGGAATATTACTTTCCCGCTGATCGCGCCTTTCTTTACCATCAACATGGTGCTTGCCATGAAAAACTTCCTGATGGTATTCGACCATATTATCGCAATGACGGGCGGTGGACCGGGAACGTCAACGGAATCGATTTCCCTTCTGATTTTCAGGGGAGGATTTGAAGGCGGAGAATTTGCCTATCAGTCTGCCAACGCAGTGATCTACTTCCTTGTTATCGTCGTCATCTCGGTTGTTCAGCTGCGCTACCTGCAAAGAAGAGAGGTGGAATTGTAATGAAAAAAGGCAAAACAAACTGGCTCGTTACCGGTCTTTTGATTGCAGGTTCCCTGCTTATTCTTTTTCCGCTCTATCTGGCGGTTACCATCTCGTTTAAAACGCCGGAGGAGATGGGGAAATCTCTTCTTGCGCTTCCAGAGCAATGGGACTTCTCAAACTATGCCCAGGCGATTGAGCTGACGAATTTTTTCAATGCCATGGGGAACAGTCTGTTTATTACCGTATTCGTCGTGGTATTGACACTGCTCACAAATTCAATGGTCGCGTATGCCATCGCAAGAAATATGCATAAGAAATTCTATAAGTTTATCTTTTATTATCTGGTAAGCGCCATGTTCATTCCGTTTCCGATCATTATGCTGCCGATCGTAAAACAAACCGCCCAGTGGAATCTCGACAATCTGGTCGGCCTGATCTTTTTGTATGTGGTCTACGGTTTAGCCTTTAACGTGTTTTTATACGTCGGTTACATCAAATCGATTCCGAGAGAGCTGGAAGAAGCCGCGATCGTAGATGGTGCCAGCACATGGGGGGTCTTCTGGAAAGTCATTTTCCCGCTGCTTATGCCAATGAACGCCACGGTCGGCATATTGACCACTCTCTGGGCGTGGAACGATTTTATGCTCCCGCTCGTCATCATCAGCGACAGGGAGCTATCGACCTTGCCGCTCGTGCAGTTTGTTTTCCAGGGTCAGTTCAGCACGGACTATAATTTAGCCTTTTCTTCTTACCTCATGGCTCTTGCGCCAATGATTCTTGTCTATATCATCGCGCAGAAGTGGATCATCAGCGGGGTTACGAAAGGGGCGATAAAATAACCTTAAATAAACAACCGTTTGCCGGCAACCTATCCGCACAGCCAGAACCCCCTAATTTGTATAGGGGGTTCTTTTTTTGACCGTAGATATCTGTTAAAAAATTCACAAGGAACATAGATTTTCATGAATAGACGTGTATTATAAAGGGATTATTGATATAATGGAGAATATGGCCTGATTTCAATCTACATAATCTTTGAAATGATTTTCATATAAACGGAGATAGTTTTTCTAACTCCCAAACAAAAGTTCTGGGGAGGTTTAAACATGGCTGAAGAAAAAACACCTCAAGTGAAGGAAATAAATATTAGCCAGGAAATGCGTTCATCATTCCTGGATTATGCGATGAGCGTAATCGTGTCAAGGGCACTGCCGGACGTTCGGGACGGGTTAAAACCTGTTCACCGAAGAATCCTCTACGCAATGAATGATCTTGGCATGACGAGCGATAAGCCCTTCAAAAAATCTGCGCGTATCGTAGGTGAAGTAATCGGTAAGTATCACCCCCACGGTGATTCCGCTGTTTACGACACGATGGTTCGGATGGCGCAGGATTTCAACTTCCGCTATATGCTTGTAGACGGTCACGGAAACTTCGGGTCTGTCGACGGCGATGCAGCAGCAGCAATGCGTTATACGGAAGCACGCATGTCGAAAATTTCAATGGAAATCCTCCGGGATATTAATAAAGATACAATCGATTACCAGGACAACTATGATGGCTCTGAAAAAGAACCTGTCGTCCTGCCGGCAAGATTCCCTAATCTGCTCGTAAACGGAGCAGCAGGAATAGCTGTCGGAATGGCAACGAATATTCCGCCCCACCAGCTTGGTGAGGTCATTGACGGGGTACTCGCTGTCAGCCGGAATCCAGAGGTTACCATCGCGGAGCTTATGGAAATCATCCCGGGTCCTGACTTCCCGACAGCTGGCCAAATCCTCGGCCGCAGCGGAATCCGCAAAGCCTATGAAACGGGCAGAGGCTCTATTATTGTACGTGCTAAAGTCGAAATTGAAGAAAAGCCTTCAGGCAAGCAGGTCATCATTGTGCACGAGCTCCCTTACCAGGTGAATAAAGCAAGGCTGATTGAAAAAATCGCTGACCTGGTCCGGGATAAAAAGATCGACGGCATTTCAGATCTGCGGGATGAATCCGACCGGAATGGAATGAGGGTCGTGATCGAGGTTCGCAAGGATGCCAATGCGAACGTGCTTCTTAATAACCTTTACAAGCAAACCGCTCTGCAGACGAGCTTCGGCATAAACATGCTGGCCCTGGCAAACGGACAGCCGCAGGTTCTGAACCTGAAGCAGTTCCTCGAGCATTACCTTGAGCATCAAAAGGTTGTCATCAAACGCAGAACGGCATTTGAGCTGAGAAAAGCAGAAGCACGGGCCCACATTTTAGAGGGCTTGCGTATTGCACTGGACCACCTGGACGCGGTAATCGCCCTGATCCGCGGATCGCAGACAACGGATATCGCACGCCAAGGCTTGATGGAGCAATTCTCTCTCAGCGAAAAACAGGCACAGGCGATTCTTGATATGCGCCTTCAGCGGTTAACAGGACTCGAACGCGAAAAAATCGAGGAAGAGTATCAGGGGCTTGTCGAGCTGATTGCCGAACTGAAGGCAATTTTGGCCGACGAAGAGAAGGTTCTTGAAATCATCCGGGAAGAGCTTCTGGAAATTAAAGAGCGCTTCAATGACGTGCGCCGCACAGAACTTATTGCAGGCGGAGCAGAAATTTTTGAAGATGAGGATTTGATTCCTGAAGAAAACATCGTTCTTACGCTTACTCACAACGGCTACATCAAACGGCTGCCGATCTCTACTTACCGCAGCCAGAAGAGGGGCGGAAGAGGAATTCAGGGAATGGGGACAAACGAAGACGACTTCGTAGACCAGCTCCTGACCACATCCACCCACGACACCATCCTTTATTTTACGAATAAAGGGAAAGTGTACCGCACGAAAGGATATGAAATTCCTGAATACGGCAGGACGGCTAAAGGCCTTCCAATCGTCAATCTGCTTGGAGTCGAACGCGACGAATGGGTCAAAGCCATTATCCCGGTTTCGGAATTCCCGGATGACTGGTACCTGTTCTTTACGACAAAAGAGGGAATTTCAAAACGGACGCCTCTATCCCAATTTGCCAACATCAGGACAAACGGATTGATTGCACTCGGCCTCCGCGAAGAAGATGAATTAATTTCCGTCCGCCTGACAGACGGTTCAAAGGATATTATCATCGGAACGAAAAACGGAATGATGATCCGTTTCCCTGAAACAGATGTCCGCCAAATGGGCAGAACCGCTACAGGCGTTAAAGGAATCAGCCTCACCGGCGATGACGAAGTAGTGGGAATGGAAATTCTGGAAGAAGATACAGATATCCTGATTGTAACCCGCAACGGATTTGGAAAACGAACACCGGCTTCTGAATACCGCATACAGAGCCGGGGTGGCAAAGGTCTTAAAACGTGCAACATTACCGACAAAAACGGCAGCGTTGTTTCCTTTAAAGCTTCTGCAGGTGAAGAGGACCTCATGCTGATCACAGCAAGCGGAGTTCTGATTCGTATGGACGTTAATGATATCTCAACAATGGGCCGGAACACTCAGGGTGTCCGTCTGATCCGACTCACCGAGAATCACCATGTTTCCACGATCGCACTTGTAGAAAAAGAAGAGCCGGAAACTGAGGATCTGGTGGATGAAGATTCTACAGACCCTGAATCTTCAGCTGAATAAAAAATAGAAAAAAAAGGTACAACCATTAAAGGTTGTACCTTTTTTTGCCGATAAAAAGAATAGATATAGGCCGAACGACCTAATTCACTCTCATGCCCGGAGTTAAATACAGATCGGAAAAATGAGGGGAGCCAATGGCCGGGGAGGGCGAGTTCCCTCCGCGAGCAGCGGGACAGTCTGTCCGCCGCCATCAGCGTTCAAGGTCAGCGAAACGTAAACAGCGTATTGAAAAAGGGGGTGCTGCACATGCGCACTGGATTAGAACAAATTGTAGACGGCTGTATTCTTTCAGAAGATATAAAAGGCCCTTCTATGCATCCGTTAATGAGAAAAGAAACCGTGATTGACGAGGAATTGACTGAAATTCTCAGAGCTTTTATGGTAAAAGAAATAGAGGTGCATCCTTACTTATCCAATGGAGAACCCTTTCAGCCGGGGTATACCATCAAAAAAAACCAGGATGTGCTGAAGCCTCAGAAAGAAGCCGCCGGGGAATTTGCTGTACACTTCCAAAAGCAGGCTCGTTCATTTAACAAGCTATTTTCAGGATGGCAGTCAGGAGTTTCAATAGATATTCCCAAACTGAGAGCGATTGTTCTCCCCTTACTCGAAACGTTTATTGACCATCCGACGGAGCTTCTTGGGATTCCCCGGTATTATCATGAAAAAGAGTATATCTCGCAGCATAGTCTTGCTGTATCGCTAATGAGTTCCTATGTTGCGAAGCAGCTCGGGTTTTCAAACGGAGAAATTAACCAGATTGCCCTTGCCGGTGTTCTAAGCGACTCAGGCATGGCGAAAATAAATCCTTCCGTTCTATTAAAAAAACTTGCGCTGACAGATAAGGAATTTGAGGAAATCAAGCAGCATTCCATAACCAGCTATAAGCTGATCAAGGACCTGAAAACGATTAAAGAAGGCGTTAAAGTAGGAGTGCTTCAGCATCACGAAAGGATGGACGGCAGCGGTTATCCCCTTGGCGTCAGAGGGGACCAGCTTCACCCATATGGAAAAATCGTGGCGCTCTCCGATACCTTTATGGCGATGATTTGTCCCCGTCCCTACAGAAGAGGCCTGTCCCCCTATAAAGTATATGAAGAAATTAAACAGGACAGCTTTGGGAAATTTGATCTCAACGCCGTCAATGTTTTATCTAAGCTTCTGACCCGCACGCTGCATGGAGCACATGTAAGAATTTCGGACGGGACCATTGGAGAAGTGATTTTTACCGACGCACAAAAGCCTGTAAGACCTATCGTCCGCCTGGAGTCGAAGGAAATCCTGCAGATGGATAAACGCATGGATCTATATATAGAAGAAACCCTTTAGAAGAGCCGGATGATCCGGCTCTTCTTCCAATTTGAACTGTTATTGCAAAAACAGAAACATTTATATAAAAAACTTCATAAAAGTTCTTGACCACGGTCTAGTCCCGGTGTTATAGTAAGAGAGTTCCTTCGGGAGCAGTGCTAAAAAAGTTCTTTGAAAACTAAACAAATCGAAGTGCCAACGTTAATTCTAAAGTTTTAAACAAGAGCTAGTCAAACTACTTTTTGGAGAGTTTGATCCTGGCTCAGGACGAACGCTGGCGGCGTGCCTAATACAT